>JBBKWO010000083.1:0-79780 GCA_037969015.1 Opitutaceae bacterium | reverse complement strand
CCGCGATTAATCACATGATACATCGCGCCCTGATATTGAATCCGAAGTTTTCTAGCCATCTACCGTCACCATTGAGGCTCAAGCGGGGCGCACTCAATCAAAAATCAATAAACAACGCCTCGACCCCATTTGGGATCCCGACCCCATTTGGGATCCCCCCTTTGGGATCCCCACGAAGAGCCGGACACCGTTGGGGATCCCGTGTGGGTTGGGTGAGAGGCAGAGCGACGGTCTAATCCCGGCTGCGCCGGGCTCGCGACCGCACTACAAACGCAGACTCGGCGGAAACGAATCATACTACGGTCTGGATCCGTAGGTTGCCTGTTTGTAGGCGGGATGGAGATCGGAACTAGCATGACGATAACGCGCCCCCGGGGACGAGGGCGGCTACATTCGGAGTTGTGGCCACGGGCGGGACCGCCCGTGTGGGGTGGGTGAGAGGCAGGGCGACGGTCTAATCCCGGCTGCGCCGGGCTCGCGACCGCACTACAAACGCAGACTCGACGGAAACGAATCATACTACGGTCGGGATCCGTAGGCTGCCTGTTTGCATTTTCAATCGGAGCAGGGTGGAAGCCTGCGCTACTTTTTCGGCTACGGTTCTATTTGAAATGCTCCGGTTGAAGTTTAGCCCGACTTGTCGGGGCTTTTGCCGAAGGCAAAACGGATATTTTGGTGAGCTGTTTGTTCAATGTGGTGAGGTATCCAGGTTAGAGTTTAAGTGGGCGGAGGTGGAGCGACAGACCCACAGGCAGGAATGCCTGTGCCACCGGGCCATTCTCCGTTTGACACTTTTGGTCGTGGCGGGGGTCATCTTGGGCAACGTGTCTTCCGCTAATCCTTTTCTCGATTCCTCCTTCAATATCAACTGGTCGCTGCATACCCCGGACCTTATCGAGTCAGCCATCGAGGCGGCTTTGACCGAGGGGCAGGCGGCCATCGATGCCATCGCTTCGTTGCCGCTCGATCAGGTGACGTTCGCCAACACTTTTCTCGCGCTCGAAGAGGCCGGCGAATCCCTGAATCACGCCTGGGGTCGGGTGGGGCACTTGCAGTCCGTCGCCGACTCCCCCGAGCTACGCACCGCGCACAATGCCATGCTGCCGAAGGTTTCCGCCTTCTCCGCGCGAATCCCGCTTAATCCCGAGCTCTGGCTGCGGCTCAAGACTTTTGCCGAGTCGCCCGCCGCCGCTGATATTTCCGGTGTTTATCGCCGGCTGATCGACGAGACGGTGGCTGACTTTACCCAAGCCGGTGCCGACTTGCCCGCGGAGCAACGCGCCCGCCTCGAGGCGATTCAAGGTGAGCTGGCCGAGGTTACCCAAAAGTATTCCGAGAACGTGCTCGATGCGACCAATGCGTGGCAGTTGCTCATTGAAGACGAGACCCGCCTGCGTGGTCTGCCGGCCAATGCGGTGGTCGCGGCCCGTCGTAGTGCCACGTCCAAAAACCTCGGAACCGACGAGAAGCCCGTCTGGCGTTTTACCCTTCATTATCCGTCGCTCGAGCCGGTCATGCTTTATGCGGAGGACGAGGAGCTGCGTCGTGAGGTCTGGACCGCGTCTTCTGCCGTCGGCACCGCCGAGCCGCATGCCAATGCACCGTTGGTGCAACGCATCCTTGCGTTGCGTCAGGAGAAGGCCGCGTTGCTGGGTAAGGCCGACTTTGCCGATCTGGTGATCCAGCGTCGCATGGCGCGCACCGGTGGTGCTGCGCTCGCGTTTATCGAGGATATGCAGACGCGTTGCGCCGAGGCTTTCGCCGAGGAGTGCACCGAGCTCCAGGACTACCAAGCGGCGCAAACCGGCACGACTGCCGGACCGCTCAAGCCGTGGGAGCTCGGCTACTGGGCCGAGAAAATGCGCAAGGCCCGCTACGATTTCGACGACGAGGCGCTGCGGCCTTACCTGCCGATGGATCGGGTCATCCCGGGCATGTTCGAACTGGCTTCGCGCATCTTTGGTTTGAAGATCACCGCGCACGCCACCGGCACGGTTGATGTCTGGCATCCCGAGGTCACTTACTATGATGTCCACGACGAGGCCGGTCGACATGTCGGTTCGTTCTACGCCGACTGGCACCCGCGCGAGTCGAAGCGTGGGGGCGCCTGGATGGGCTACCTCGTCACCGGCGGGCCGCGTCCCGATGGTTCCCGTGCGCCGCATCTCGGCTATATCTGCGGCAACCTCACACCGCCGCACGGCGACAAGCCTGCGCTGCTGACCCATCGCGAGGTCGAGACGATCTTCCACGAATTCGGCCACCTGTTGCACCACCTGCTCGGCGAGGTGCCGGTCAAGTCGCTCAACGGCGTCAACGTTGCCTGGGATTTTGTCGAGCTGCCTTCGCAGATCATGGAAAACTGGTGTTGGGAGCGGGACAGCCTTGATTTGTTTGCGCGCCACCATGAGACCGGCGAGCCGATCCCGGAAGTGCTCTTCACCAAGATGACGGCGGCGCGTAATTTCCGTTCGGCCAACGCGACCATGCGTCAGGTGCAGTTCGCCAAGATGGATCTCATTTTGCACCGGCGTGCGCCGGATTTTGTTGATGGTGATTTGGAGGCCAAGGTTCGTGAGATCATCGCGGATACGATGATCCCGACCAACCCGCCGGCGCGGCCCACGGTCAACCGTTTCACGCATCTCTTTTCCGATCCGGTCGGCTATGGTGCCGGTTATTATTCCTACAAGTGGGCGGAGGTGTTGGAGGCAGACGCGTTCACCCGTTTCCAAAAGGAAGGCATCTTTAATCGCGATACCGGCCGGGCCTTGGTCGACAACATCCTGAGCAAGGGCAACTCGTTGGATCCGGCGGTGCTGTTCCGCGGTTTTATGGGACGCGATCCCGATCCGGAGGCGTTGCTGATCCGCTGCGGCTTGGTGCAGCCGGCGTGATGTCGGGTGCGTCGTCCCTGGCGGCAGCCTGCTAGCAGGCGCGAGGATCGTTCCCGTTAGTTGTGTATCCAACGCGCCCCCGGGGACGAGGGCGGCTACATTCGGAGTAGTTGCCACGGGCGGCCCCGGTCGTGTGGGTTGGGTGAGAGGCAGAGCGACGGTCTAATCCCGGCTGTGCCGGGCTCGCGACCGCACTACAAACGCAGACTCGACGGAAACGAATCATACTACGGTCTGGGTCCGTAGGCGGCCTGTTTGTCGGCGCGATGGAGATTGGAACTAGCATGACCGATAACGCGCCCTCTGGGACGAGGGCGGCTACATTCGGAGTTGTTGCCACGGGCGGCCCCGGCCGTGTGGGTTGGGTGAGAGGCAGGGCGACGGTCTAATCCCGGCTGCGCCGGCCTCGCGACCGCACTACAAACGCAGACTCGACGGAAACGAATCATACTACGGTCTGGGTCCGTAGGCGGCCTACGAGAACCAGGCCTCCACCTCCTGATTATTTCGGGAACAACGGCTGAGAGCATTTCAAATAGAGCTGTAGCCGAAAAAGTAGCGCGGGCTTCCAGCCTGCTCCGATTGAAAACATAGGCAGGAATGCCTGTGTCACGGGATGCGCGAGCGGCGGCTTAATCGAGCATCCAGCTGTAGGGAGTGGCGCGCAGGGCGCTTTCGATTTCGTCTACGTTGGATACCAGTTCCCGCCAAGGCTCTGGGTTCATTTTTTGGTCGTCGACAGAATCGGGAAACACGGTGTCCGGCAGGCTCAGAAACCGGAGGATTTCAGTTTTGATGCGATCAGCCGCCGGGCCGAAACAGTCTTCATACCACAGTGGAAAAAACGGTGCGGGGCGGTGGGTAACCAGATCACGTAATTTCGCGTCCTCCTGCGCGTAGTAGTCCATCTCGGCCAGAAACCCAAGAGGTTCCAAATGAACGGGGTGGCGTTTGGCTAACCAAGTTTTCAGCAGGGTCTTTGATTCTGCCCGCCAGAGTCCGGCTTGGGTGGAGAGACGGTTGGAGAGAACTTGCCTGAATTTGTTTTTCCGCAGGAGGACAAGTTTGCGGATAAAGCCATCGGCCAGCATGGAGTTTAGAAAGGCCCGGTCATGGACATTCAGGTATTTCCAACCGACTGCCCGACGTTCGGGGGCGGCGCGGTAGAGCCAGTTCCAGTAGTCGGTGGCAGCCGAGGGAGTCGGGCGGTTTTCCGTTTCCTTTTTACTGAACTCCAGGGGGCCGTTGGTGATTATTTCCCGATGACACACGACGCTGGGAAGACCGTTTAAAAAAGCCGTCATGGCATTGGTGCCGCAACGGGGCTGGCCCAAGATCACAAAGGGCACGGGCGTCCAGCCACGGGCGCGATTGACCACCGGGCCCAAGCGGGAGTAGATCCAACGAACGGGAGTGCCGACGAGCGGGCGGGTGAGGCTTCTGCTAATGATAGATCGGGCCATGACGCGGGCGGACTGTGAGTGGCGGAGGCGGATCTGTCACATCGCAATTTGCGCCATGGGGTTTTGTGATCCGCGTGCCTGCGTCGAGCAGGGAATAGAACGTAACAGTCCTCGCGGTCCCATCACCGGAGAACGTTCAGGAGCGCATCAGATGGCCACAGATGTCGGGCTTTATCTGGCGGGTGATTCTGCGCTCCAGAAGGGGTCGGCCGATTGCCGTAGTTTTTGGATGCGTTGGGTGTCCGCATAGCCGTAGGCCTCGGCCAGTTTAAGCAAATCGAGCGTAGTGAAGTTGGTGCTGAGCAATGCGAGGGTGAAGAGTAGGTCGGCCACATAAACGTCCTTGGGTTTTACATACACCATCCGCTCCGCGAGTTGATAGTAAATCGCACGGCGCACCTCCTCCACCGGCCGGGTGACTCCATCGACTTTGATCAGGGTGGATTCGGTGAACGATTGAGGGAGCGAAACAAGAGGTTCGCTGAGTCCCGAACTGGTGGCGGCGGCTCTCAGTTTGGCTTTGAGCACGAGGACGTGAACCCATTCCGTGCCCTGGTGAGAATCGGGATTAAGGCGGATGGCCTCTTGGATCCATTGCAGGGCATGGGCGTTGTCGCCGGTGAGCTCATACGTGGTGCCAAGGTTGGCCGCGATCGAGTAGTCGATGGGACCGATTTTTGCAGCCTGTTGCAATAGCGGCAGGGCTTCGCTGAACTTACCCGCAAAGATTAGATCGAGTGCCTTGGCCTCGAGTTTTTTGGCCGGGGTCGTCGGCGGGGACGATGGCCGGGGTCGAGTGGATTTGGGGCTCGTCAGCGCCATGGCGTCTTGAAGCCGTTTGGCGTCGAGCGGGCTTTCGGTGAGGACTCTTTTGCCTTTGGATTCAGTCTCGGGTGTATTGATGCAGCCAAAGGTCGCCGGGAGCAGAAGCAGGGGGAGGATGAGGCAGAGATGGCGCGATTTCATGGGGTTTGGGTGGGGCTGATTCCAACGTTCAAAACTGGAGGAGTGTGGAGGCGCTAAACTGGGAGAGTTTGTTCTGGGACGGTTACCCGTCAAAGGCTGTCGATTTTCAGTTTGGCTTAACAGCATCTCCGGAGAAATCAATGAGACGGCGTTTTCGAACTGACCTTGTGGCGAGGACTTCCACGCTAGCTCGCATGGATACTCCGACCGCTGTGCATGAGCGCGACCCACTTGCCGACTATCTTCAGGAACCTCCCGTGACTATTTTGCGCGAGATTGAGGACGACTTGGAGGTCCCGTCGGGAGTCAGTGTCCGCCGTGTGGTTTATGCTTCGGTGCAGACACCCGATGGTGCGACCAACGAGGTCTATGCGGTGATCGCGCGTCCGGCGGGTGGCGGCACTTATCCCGGGTTGTTGTTGCTGCACGGCGGCGGCGGTTGCGCGGAGGTCGGGCCGGCGCTCGTCTGGGCTCAACGGGGTTATGTGGTGGTGACGCCCGACCTGCCCGGTATCGCCAACCCGGAAAAGGTGCCGCATTCACGAGGGACGTGGACCGGCCAGCCATACGGCACGGGGCGCTGGGACTTGGAGCCCGATGTGACCGCGGCGACGATTTATCAAGCGGTGGTCGCGGCATTGCAGGCGTTTGCCCTGCTGCGCACGCAGTCCGACGTGGACGTGAATCATATCGGTGTGACGGGCACCTCCTGGGGTGGTTACATGACGACGATGGTTTGCGGTCTGATGGGCTCGAGGATTCAGGCCGGATTCTCGAATTACGGCACGGGATTTTTTGAAGACACGGTCTTCGTCAAGGAACTGAACAAGCTGCCGGAACACACGCGGGCGATCTGGTTCGAGCACTTTGACGCGGGTTGTCGGGCGAACGGAATCACCGCGCCCTTTTTTATCGCCGGTGCCAGCAACGACACATTTTTCCAACCGCCCGCGGTGGAGAAAACCCTGGCCGCGGCCAGCGGTCCGGTGGGGCGGGTGCATGCGCCCAACGCCCACCACATGCTGCCTATTCCGGGCGGCACGCCCGACTGCGGCAGTCCGGCGGCGATGGCCGCGGAGTGGTTTGCTTGGCACTTGCAGGGACGTGGTGCGCCGTTTCCTGAGGTGGAAATCGATGCGCCGGATGACACGCGGGCGGTGGTCTTTCGGGTGCGTGGAGCGAAGACGCCGAGCGACGCGGCGGTCTGGTATAGTGCGCCCGCGACGGAAGGTGGCTGGCCCAAGCGGGTGTGGGAAAAGTTGCCTGCTGAGCAGACTGCATCGGGTGTTTATCGGGCGACCTTGCCGGAGGTATGCGGCGGTCCCGGAGCCGCTTGGTTTGCGATGGTTTCCGAGGGAGACTCGGTCACCGTATCGAGCCCGATGGTGTTTGGCTGAGGCCGGTGCTGATCAGAGCGGATTGCTGGCGAGCAGGTGAGGGCGGGTTTTGGCGAGGGTGACGATGAGTTCGCCGAAGATGGTATTGGCCCAGGCGAACCAGACGCGGGTGAAGTCGGCGGGGTCGGCGGCGTTGAACGATTCGTGCATGAAGCCGGTGCCGGCGTGGGTGGCCTTGATCATGCGCAGGCAGGAGAGAATCTCGGCGTCGTTGGTGGACGTGAGCGCCTGCAGGGTGAGTGCCATCGGCCAGATGGTGCCGTCCGCGGTGTGCGGGCTGCCGATGCCGGTGGCGAACTTGCCCTCGACGTAGCTGGGGTTGTCTTTGCTGAGGCAAAAGGCGCGGGTGCGCAGGTAGCGCGGATCGTCGTGGGCGCAAAAACCGAGGTAGGGCAGGGAGATCAATGAGGGAACGTTGGCGTCGTCCATCAGGAAGTGGTTGCCGAGCCCGTCGACTTCATAGGCCCAGATCTCGCCGTGCACGGGGTGGTTGACGACGGCATGGGTCTCGAGCGCGGTGGTGATCTCGGTGGCGATGGCGGCGGCTTCGGTTGCGAGGTCGGTGAGCCCGAGGGTGTTGAGCAGATCGGTGAGGCCGCGCAGGCCGACCGCGAGCATGGCGTTGGCCGGAACGAGGAAGGGGAGCTTCATCATGTCGTCGGACGGACGGAAGCTGCAGCGGACGAGGCCGCAGTCGAGGCTCTTGGCATCAACGGAGGCCCCGCCGAAGCGGGTGCCGTAAAAGCGTTTGAAGGAGTAGGGCGAGCGCGAGGGGTCGGAGCCGACATTTTGCTCGACGCGGATGGTGTCGAACACGGTGCGGAGCGCGAGTTGCCAGTTGGCGTCAAACGGCGAGGTGTCGTCGGTGGCGGTCCAGTAGGCGTGGGAGAGGCGGATGAAGTAGGCGAGGCTGTCGATTTCCCATTTACGCTCGTGGACGCCGAGGCGCATCTCGGTGTGGTCGGTTTTCCATTCGCCGAAAACGAGGTCGCGGTAGTAAGCGTTGGCGTAGGGATCGATGAGGATGCAGCGGGCCTGACGGTTGACGACACCGGCGAGCAGATCGCGGATGGCGGCATCTTCACGGGCGAGCGGCAGGCAGGGCCAGACCTGGGCGGCGGAGTCGCGCAACCACATGGCGTCGATGTCGCCGGTGATGACGTAGGAGTCGGGGCGGCAGGCTTCGTCGAGGCGGTAGTCGACGGTGGTGTCCAGTGTGCTGGGGAGGCAGTTGCCAAAAAGCCAGGCAAGCTCGGGGTCGGCGATCTGGCGGGAGACGGTGTTGATGAGGGTTTCGACAGACTGGCTTTTAAAGCAGCGGTCTGCGACGGCCGGACGTTGCGAGGTAAAGGTGGTGCTCATGGGTAGACTCCACAGGATAGGGCCGCGGGGGTTTAGGCGCTCAATACAATTACCATACATGGCGCCGGTGGTCGCGGGCTGATGGTTTGGTGCAGCAGGGTTTGATGTAGAGTGCGCCGTCCCCGGCGCAGAGAGATCGGAATCGGCTGGGGACAGCCGGACGCTACAGTTCGGGCACTAAAAAACCCGTCCGGAAGCCGGACGGGTTTGGTGGAAGGATACGGACGGGGATTAACCGAGGGTTTCGAGCAGAGCCTTGATCGAGAGAGTCGCTCCGCAGATGACCTCATCGGACGCGCCGTAATACAGGGTGATCTTGTCGCCATCGACGACGTGGCCGTTGGTGAAGACGACGTTGCCGAAGAAGCCGGTGAGCTCGTATTGCTCGCTGGGCTTCATGATCGGCAGCTCGGAGCGGGCGAGCAGCTTACGAGGATCGTTGAGGTCAAACAGGAGCAGGCCGAGGCAGTATTGGCTGTTCTCAGCGACACCGTGGTAGATCTCGAGCCAGCCCTTGGCGGTCTTGATCGGTTCGGCGCCGGCGCCGAGTTTTTGCGAATCCCACATGCCGGCACGCGGACGGGCGATGCAGTGGTGGTCGCCCCAGTAGATCAGGTCGGGCGAACGTGCGATCCAGATGTAGGGCCCGCCGAGCGCGGAGTGAGTCGGGCGATGCAGGGCGTAGTAGTAGCCGCCGATTTTTTCAGGAAAGAGGGCAAAGTCTTTGTTGGGCGGAGCAATGACGAGGCCGTGGCGTTGGAAGGTTTTCCAGTCCTTGGTGGAGATGTAGCCGACACCAAAGCCGGCGTCGGAGACGGCGGTGAAATGAAGGTGGTAGGTGTCGCCGATCTGGGTGACGCGGCTGTCTTCGAGACCAAAGCCCTCCAAGTCGCCTTCGCCCATCAGCGTGGGTTTGGCGTCGATGGTGAAGTTCACGCCATCATCGGACCAGGCGAGGCGCAGGTGGGAGAGGGTGGTGAGGTAGCCGCGGCCCTTGTGCGAAAAGATGCGGGCATCCTCGATCCATTTGCATTCGGATTCGGCGAATTTGACGATGTCGATGCCGCCTTCCTTGGTCGGGTCGAGCACGGGCGTGGTGATCCAACCCGGTTCCTGCACGGGACGCTCGGCGATGCGCAGGAGCAGACCGGTGCGGCCATTATAGCGGAAGGCGCCGGGGTTGAGCACGCAGGCGACCTCCATGCCTTCGCGGCTGGGGATCACATCGGAGGGCCGGATGATGGGATTAGTGGGGAAACGCAGGGCGAGATTTTGCATGGAAAGGATACAAAATAGCCGCCGGCAGGTGCCGGCGGCCAACATAGACACTTAGCATACGAAACGGGTCAGCCGCGCCGGCGACGCAGGGTGCAGACTCCGATGGCCAACAAGCCGGCCAGTGCGGCGGTGGATGACGGTTCCGGGATGGCGTAGTTGGTGACGTTGAGCAGGCCGCTGCCGGTGAAGAGTGCGCTTTTGAAATCGGCGGTGCTGCTGATGCTACCGTAGGTGCCGATGTTCTGGGCGATGCCGTCGATATAGAGGCCGCCGATGGTGTCGGTTGCGGAGAAGTTGAGGTTAAAAACCGTTCCGGTGAGCAGGCGGACATCCGCGGAGTCGTTGATGAAGGCGTTGTTGATACTGAGGGTGCCGGCTTCGATGGAGATGCCACCGGTGAAGGTGTTGACGGCGGTGAGCGTGAGTGTGCCGGTGCCGCGTTTGGTGAGACCGCCATCGATGGCGTTGTCGCCGCCGATGCCGCTGTGGACCAAGGCCTGACCGATGGTGATGCTTTGACCGTTGGTATCGATGATGGCACCGCCGTTACGGACGTTGGCGGTGTCGATGCCCTGCATGAAGGTGGTGGAGTAGCTGGTGGCTGTCTTGGCCTTGAGAGTGCCGCCGTTGAAGTTGAAGGTGGCCTCCAGAAATGCGTTGTTGGTGGCCTTGGTCAGAATCTGGGCGATGGTCAGGGTGCCGCCATTAAGATCGACAATGCCACCCGTAGAGGCGGATGGAGTGCCACTACTGGGGCCAAACTGCAGGTAGCCGTCCGAAGTGGTTGCCGAGGTGGCGGTGACTGCGCCGTTGTTTATCTCAAGATGACCGGTGCCATTACTGGTGCTCCCGAGTCCTACAAACAGGGTGGCTCCCGTTACATTGACGGTGCCGCCGTCGACGATCAAGTCGGAGGTGGACGTGCCCGAGAGCAGAATTCGCGGAGCAGATAGCGTGGCCCCGGTGTTGACCACGACCCGTAGGTTATCGGATATCCCGAATGATTGGTTGGAGGAGGTTAGCGAACTGCCGCTTTTTAGTGTGAGAGTGCTCTCAGATATAGAGCCGGAGTTAATCCCACTTACATTGGTCAGGTTGATGTTGTTCCCGATTACGGCCGATATTCCTGCGGCTACGTTGATGCTTCCATTACTGAGATCAAGTGTGCGGGCGGAGTTGGCAGTCAGGGTGAATTCAGAGGTCTGGAAGGTGAGGCTGTCGCCGCCGCCGCTGGGAGCTGCCAATGTGGTGACAGATGCATCGACGGTGATGGTGTAGGTTCCCACGTCAGCCGCAGGGCTGCCGAAGCGGGCGGCGTTTCCATTGACCCAAGCGACATCGGTTGAGCCACTCACATTCCAAAGCGTCGAGGTGGTGTCCCAGGTGCCGCTGCCGGAGGTCACGGTTGTGGGCGTGCCGCTGCTGCCGTCGCCGTCGGCATCCCATTTGTAGGTGGAAGCGGCGTTCATTGCCTGAAGAGAGGCAAACAGGCTGATCGAAGTGATGAAAATACGGGGTAACTTAATCATGGGACGAATGGGGGTATAAGCAGGTCCAAGTGAGAAACTCCTTCTCACTGATAACTTAATGCTCTCAGGCCACAGACATGTCGAGCCTATGGGGTTGTCTGATTTATGCAGTTAGTTATCGATCTAGGGCGCAGCTCAACAGTGTGCCCTGCAAAATCCAGCGCGTTTCCACGGTTAGTTTTCCCGACCGATGAAAGCGTTGTTGGCCGTCAGAACGGATCTGAGCAAATCCGGCTGAAGATTCACTGGGTCACACCTTTCGCGGATGCAGAGGGCGGCGGCGGTGCCGGCGGCTTCGCCAGTGGCCATGGCAGCGCTGAGCACGCGCACGGCGGCGAGAGCTTCGTGGCTGGCGGAGAGGCAACGGCCGGAGGCGAGCAGGTTGTCGGCGTCGCGGGCGACGAGGCTACGGTAAGGGATAGTGTAGTAATCGCCGGGCTGGAATTTGCCGTGCTCAAAATGAGTGCTGCCACCGTCGGGACTGTGGATGTCGACGGGATAACTGTTGCAGGCGATGGCGTCGGGGAAGCGGGTTTGGGAGCGGAGCTCTTCGGCGGTCAATTCGTGGAGGCCGACGATGCGACGCGTCTCTCGCACGCCGACACGGCAGCCGAGTTGGGTGAGGTAACACTTTTCGAATCCCGCCACGTGTGGCCGCAGGAAGCGTTCGATGTATTCTTCAACCTGATACCGGCCGGTTTTTTCGGCTTGGGTGAGCTGACGGTGGTCGGTCCCCTTGTCGACGAGGATACGGGTGACATTAAAAAAGTAGACACCTGGCTTGCCGGGAATGGCCGATGCAGGGCAACCGCCATCGCGCGGATTAATCCACGGATTTTTTTCCCCGAGGCTTTTCCAGAGGGCGTTCACTTCGGGCCAATGAGGTATGCGAGAACCGTCCACGCCTCCAAGCTGGAAGGTCATGGTCATGGGTTGGGTCTTGCCGTCGCTTTGACGTCCCATGGGCACGGGCAGGCCTGCGAGTGCGGCGACTTGAGCGTCTCCGGTGCTGTCGATGAACAATTTCGCGGTATAGCGCAGCAGGGTCTCCTTGTTGTAGAAAACGGCAGAGGTGAGTCGGCGGCCTTCTTTCTCAACGGCGAGGAGCGGGGAGTGGGCGAGGAGTTCGACCCCGGCTTCGTCGAACAGGTGGGTGAGCTCGATTTGCAGTTGTTCGCAGTCGACGAGTTGCCAGTCCTCGGGGTTGCCGTGCCAGGTGTCGATCGAACCCTTGGCGGCAAGGCGCTGGTGGATTTCCCACGGAATGCCACCGACGATACGATCTTGGGAGAAGGCGGCGTTGTAGCTGCTGATGGGGAGGCCGATGATGCCGTTGCCGCCGAAATAGGGCAGCGATTCGGCGAGCAAGGTGCGGGCTCCGGTGCGGGCCGCGGCGATGGCGGCGCAGCAGCCGCTGAGTCCGCCGCCGATGACGATCACGTCATAATCGCCGGCGGGTTGAACGGGTAGTGAGATTGTATCCATTAACTCATTATCAGGCCGACCGACGCCGACGTAGGAGGGTCAGGCTCAAAACGGCCAGACCACCTAATATGGCGGCAGAGGCGGGCTCGGGAATGGGTGCTGAGTAGCTGGTCACTTCGAGTAGGCCGGTGCCGGTGAAGAAGGCACTCTTGTTGGTGGCGGTGCTGGTGAGGGAACCATAGGTGCCGGTGGTTTGGGCGATACTCGCGAGGTAGAGGCCGCTAATGGTGTCGGTGCCGGAGAAATTGAGGGCGAAGACGGCTCCGGATGCGATGGAGACATCGGCGGTGTCGGCGATGAAGGCGGTAACGATACCGAGCGTGCCGCCATCGACGGTGATGCCGCCGGTGAAGGTGTTGGCGGTGCCGGTGAGGTTAAGTGTGCCAGCGCCGGACTTCACAAAGGCGATTTTACCGGAGACGATGCCGTCGAATGTTTGGGTGCCGGTGGTTTGGTTGACGGTAAAGGTGGAGGTGGTGCCTGAGGTGTTGGTGAGCGTGCGAACGCCCGTTCCGGCCAAACTTTTAAGAACGGCAACGCTTTGATTGTATCCGTTGAGGTTGACGGTCGCATCGACGGACGTGCCTCCGATGATCAGGGAAGTTCCGGTGGGGAGGCGGTTGTTGCCGGCGTCAAGCTTGAGGGTGCCCCGATATACGTTGGTATCCCCAGTGTAGGTGCTGGCGCCTTTTAGCGTGACGGTGCCATTGATATCCGAGTTGCCGCCGTAGCTGAAAGATACGTTGCGGGCGATCGTGTCGCTATCAGAGATCACGCCGCTGAGGATGAGTTCTGAGGAAGCTCCGTTGGCGCCAAATCTCGAGCTACCAGTCAGGGCGATGTTGCCGGCCCACTCGGCGGTGGCGTTTGAGGCGGTATGAATGGCACCCAAATTAGCGCCGGTTCCGTTGCCGCTGGTGTTGAGGGTTTCACCGGTTACAACGATGCCGTTGTTAAGGAGAATAGCACCGTTGCCATTGAGGATACTGGTCGCCCCCGTTGTGCTGCCGAAAGCCAAATTATTGTTTACCGTTATAATGCCGGTGGTGATCTGTGTTAGTCCAGTGTAGGTGTTTGATCCTCCGATGATCAGACCAACGCCAGTGTTGGCCAAGGAGAGCCCTGAGCTGCCTGCCAGCGTCACGTTGATCGTGGCGGTCCGGGCTTCGAGGCTGCTGGAGATGGTCGGCGTGCCACCGGAGAGGGTGAGGGTGCCGGGGCCATTCAGTGTGAAATTATGCGTGCCGGTGCCGGCGGTGCCGGTAAACGACAGGTTACCAATGGTGCGGTCGCTATCGAGTGCGATGGTGACGGTCGGTGATGATGTGTTTGGTGCTGGGGCTGAAAATGTGGCGGTGAATCCTGCACCGTCGGCGATGGTGCCACCTAGCCACTTGGTGGAATCGCTCCAGTTTCCTGAGGCGGTGGTATTCCAAGTGCCTGCGGTATCAGCGGCACTGACGATGCTGGTGCCGAGACCAAGTGTAGTGAGTCCTAATAGAAGGCGAATAACGTGAGACATGGGGGGGAGGGGGTAGTAGTGGGAGTGTGATCAGGCTTTGCTATGGCGCTTGCCGGAGGCGTCGCAGGTGCGCGAATAAATCAAATAGGTTTGAGTCGGGGGCCGCAGGAAACTGGAGGGAACCAGTGCAAATGAAGTAATGAGCGGGGGGCTTATGCTTAAAATCTGTGGGAAGTCGGTCTCTCCTGCGATATGAAGTGCTTTCTTGATTTATGCTTAAACTTATCTGTTTACGTCGTTGATTGAGGCGCGTGCTCACAAAAAAGACTCAACCGGACAGCCTGCCATCAAGACGGGGGGCTGCACGTCGGTCATTATCTGGAGAATCAGCGTGCCCGGCGACGGCGACAGAAGCTCAGGCCGAGCACCGCGAGTCCGGACAGTGCGGCGGCGGTGGAGGGCTCGGGGATGACGCCGGTGGAATAGCTGAGGACGCCGGAGGTTTCCGAAAAGGAGTAGTTGCCCAGGCTCCAGGTTGAGCCGGATTTGCTGAAATTCTGCACGGCGAAGGTTCCGCCGATTGATTCGTTCAGATTGGTGAAGTCGGCGATGAGCCAGCTGTTGCCGTTGGTGGCGGCGGCACCGGTGAGGTCGAAGATGAATACGCCGTCCAGAGCGAGATTGCCGGTGCCGAGGATTTGGTTGTTCACTCCGTTGGCACCGATGAAGAACGACATGGTGGCTCCGCTGGCCAGAGTGACGGTGCCTGCATTGATGGTGGTGTTGCCGGTGTAGGTGTTGGTCTTGGCAAGCGTCTGGTTAAAGGTGCCGGCCTTCACGATGGAGAGGTTGCCGGTGATGGTGGTGTTGCCGGTGGCAAAGAAAGAGGCGTTGGTCGTGCCGTTAAGTGTCAGAATGGAGGCGGTGCCAGAGGTGTTGGTGATGGTCCGGTTGCTCGTGTTGGTGCCGTCGATGATGCGAGCGAGTTGTTGATTGCGACCGTTCAGGTTGAAGGTGGATGCGTCGGCGGTGCCTCCCATGGTGACGGCTGTGCCGGTGGGGAGGCGGTCGTTGCCGCCGTCGAGCTTGACGGTGCCGCGATAGATCTGGGTGGCTCCGGTATAGGTGTTGGCACCCGCGAGGACGACCGTGCCACCGTTGGCTGAGAAGAAAATCTGCTGACTACCGCTAATGACTCCGCTAACGGTGAGCTGGGAAGATGAATTTTCGGTGCCGATACGCACGCTGCCGGAGCCCAGAATTATGTTTCCCGCCCACTCCGCTGTGCCATTTGCCTGCAGCGCACCAAAATTATTGGATCCGGCACCATTCAGGGTAACTGTTTCGCCTGTGACGGTAACTCCATTGGTCAGTATGAGTGCGCTATTGCTGGCAGACGCAACCGTGGTTTCGTTACCAGTTCCGGTCGCGCCTAGCGCCGAGTTACTGCTGATAGTGAGGATGCCGGTGACCGCAGTCACACCGCTGTAGGTGTTGTTACCCGAAAGCGTGAAGCCGCTGCTAGAAGTGTTGAACAGATTGACACCCTGTGTGCCGGCCAGCGTGGCGCTTATATTCACGGAGCGGGCGGAAGTCGTATTGACCGTGATGGTGGGCGTGGAGACTCCAGTTAGGGTCAGCGTAGCCGGTCCTGCGAGGACGTGATGGTGCTGATTGCCAGATGTGCCTTGGAAACTCAGGTGCCCGATGTCTCGCGAAGTATCGAGGGTCGTCGTGAGAGTGCCTCCAATACCCGCAATCGGGCCAAAGGTGGCAGTAAAGCTAGCGCCGTCGGCGATGGTGCCGCCCCAATTGCCGAGAGTATCCCAACTGCCGTCGCCATTCAGTGTCCAAGTGCCATCGGCGGCATGAATAGTGGAGCCGAGGATTAACGCGGCGGAAATCGAGACGAGTGAAGGCAGTCGCAAAATCGAGGGTGTGCTCATGGAGAGAAAACTAAGGGGTTAAAGAATGCTGACGGCGGGTATTCAGCCGGATGGGGCAGGCACCAGTCTGTTGAGGGGAGGGGGAATACCCTATAACATAGAAAGCAGACGGAACGGGGCCGACTAAATAGAGTTGCTTGGTTTATGTTAAAACTTATCTATCCACGTCATGGCTAAGTCGGTTTCTCAACTGGATAAACAATGCAGTCTACACGATTGGCTGGGGGTGAGAGCGGAGTTGGCTTTCATCTACGACAGTAAAATTCCGCGTGGTCAGGCCAATGTCACCGGTGATCGTGAACGCGAATTCAGTGCGTGGTTGGTGCGAGAGGGCTGGGTGGAGGTCGAGTCGGACGGTGAAAAGGCCCAGGCTAAAAAAGGCCAGTGGATGATCTGTTGCGGCCGGCGGGTCACCCAACGTTTCGCACCGGACACGGAATTGTTGTCATTGCGCGTTCTGCAAAGCTGGCCGGATGGCTCGCCATTATTTGGCGGCGGAGTGGTCACGGTGCTCGATGCGGGTAAACACCCGGCGCTCGAACGTCACGCGATGCGGCTTCTGGCGCTCACCGACAAGTTAAAGTGGAACGACGATTACGAGCGCGACATGCGCACGGTCTTTCACTGGCGCAACCAAATGGACTACCTCATGTTCATGGACCATCAGCGTCACTTGCAGTCCTGGCAGGTTGCGCTGGCGGTTGCGTTGATTGCCGCGGGACGGACGATCACGGTGCCCGATTCGACCGATCCCCGGTTGGCGCGTGCACTTCAAGCCATCGATACGCAGGCGCCGGGAGCCGCCTATCCGGAAGCGGAGTTGGTGCGCGTCAGCGGGCTGAGCATCGGACGGATCAACCGTCTGTGTGCGCAAGTTTACGGATTTACCACGCATCAGTATTGGGAACGTCACCGCTTGAAGCGGGCGCGGTTGGCGCTGAGGGCCGGCTCTCAACCCATCAAGCAAATCGCCTTTGGACTCGGGTTTTTGCAGCTGTCTCACTTCTCCGCCTGGTTCAAACGCCATGAGGGCATGTCGCCGAGGGCGTATCAGGCGGCGCAGGCGGGCTGAGAATGTGTTCAATGTTTATGGTTTGGACGTCGCCGCGTTTCATTCTCATACGGATTGCTACTCCCATGACGTTATTTCGCCCCTGTTTTAGTTTTGTGGCCGCGCTTGCGTTGGCTGTTTCCGTGTATGCCGAAGCTCCGTCCGGCTTGCCCGGCGGCAAGGTCGAACTCTTCCTGCTCGCCGGTCAGTCCAACATGGCCGGTCGTGGAACAGTCAATGAGCTAGCCCCCGAGGACGCTGCCGCCGATCCGCATGTGTGGGCACTCAATAAGGAAGGCGCATGGCAGCCCGCGATGGACCCGGTGCACTGGGACAAGAACGGTGCCGGCGTTGGTCCGGGCAAGTTTTTCGGGCGCGCCGTTGCCGCCAAGGAACCGGGCGTGATCGTCGGTCTGATTCCGACCGCTTGCGGTGGGTCGCCGATCAGCACGTGGCAGCCGGGACAATACTGGGATCAGACCAAGTCCAACCCGTGGGACGACTCCATGACTCGTGCGAAGCGCGCTATGCTGGACGGAACGCTTAAGGCGATTCTCTGGCACCAAGGTGAGAGTGATGCGAATGCCCGTTCCGCGCCCAAATACGAAGAGGCATTGACTGAGCTGGTCGCCCGTTTTCGTAAGGAGCTCAACGCGCCCAACCTGCCGTTTATCATCGCCCAGCTCGGCAAGTTCGAATCCGAGGGACGCACGTGGAATCAATACCAAATCGAGGTTGACCGTGCCCAACGTGCCGTCGCCGAAAAGGTGCCCAACGTCTACTTTGTTTCGGCTGAGGGGCTCGCTTCCAAGGGAGACAAGCTTCACTTTTCGACCGCTTCGCAGAAGGCGTTGGGCCAAGGTATGGCCGAGGCTTATCTGCGCTCGCAGGCTGAAAAATAATCCCGACTACCGGTGAGAGTGATCCGCATGTTCTAGGATCACTCGATAACAGTTTCGCGGTTCAGCTGACGGACTGCCGGCGTCTGCGGCTGGTGACAAACAGGATGCTCAGTCCGCCGGCCAGCAGGGCATAGGAGGATGGCTCGGGAATAGGAGCGACCACTCCGGCCACGTAGTTGAACTCCAGCGATGAGACACGGACGGCATTGGCGCCGCCAGTTGTTACCCCGGTAAAAAATCCGATCTCAGTAACGTTGGCGATGACACCGCCGCTAAAGCTGTGTGCTGATCCGATGGTATTTAAGTTCGAAGCAGGGTCATAGGAAAACCAATCCAGAGTGGTCAGATCCAGCGCCGCCGTGGTGCCGCTGGCACTAAAAATGGCACTGGAGATATAATAGCCGCCGGCCGACTTTACGACGGCGCGTCCGGGCACTCCCAGAACGTAGGTATCCAAAGTGGTGGTGACTGTGCTGCCGGCGCCAAAATTAAGCGTGCCAGTATTCAGGCTGTTGAGAAAGTCGGTCTGCTTCCAAAGCAACAGAGCGGATACGTCGCTGTTGTTCTGTTTGATGTCGATCCGGTCCGCGCTCCCGCTATTCGAGACGTAACCAATCGTGCCCGTGCCGGTGCCGGCTCCACGAAGAATTTCCCCATAGAAGGTCGCACTGGTGCCGCTGTAGCCACTGGAGGGACTCAACAGGAGAGGGGCGCCGGCGCTAAACCCGCCATGTTGGATGATATTGCTGGGGCCGTCCTCGGTGGCGTTGCCATAGTTCGTATTAGTCCCCACGTAGTTCCCTCCCCAGTCCACCACCAGAGCGGCGTCCAAGGCCGGAGCCAGCGGCAGCAGTATCAAGCCTAACAAGACATGCGGATTTAAAAAGAAGCGTGGGGTAAAGCTTTCCATTCAGAAATGATACGAAGCCAGCACTACGATTGGCGATCCGTAAGCATTGTCTGATCTACCTATAAAGTTATCTGATGTCTGCGCAAATGCGGTGCTTGCATCAGCGAGTCCCGATCAAAACGACACGCGATACTTTAGGCACGATTTACGTTTGGATCTGGTAAATAGATTGGAGGCAGCTGCGTCCAAGCCGTCGATCACTATGCCACCGAAACAACGGGTTTGGTCAGCCGCGGGTCTTCGCGTCGAGGTTGGCGCGGAGGACCCAGCGGGTGGGGGAGAGCTCTTCTGCCAAGGTCACGGGAAAATTACCGGTGCCCTCGATCTCGTCGAAGAAGCACTCCAGCCAGTTAATGTCGGGGCCGCTCGTATCGACCGGGCCGCGGTCTTCGTCGCCGACCACGAGGCGGGTGAACTTTCCGCCGGCGGTGGATTCAACAAAACCCTTTGACCCGAGAATTTTCAGCGACTCGTTACCCCAAACCTTGGTGCCGGGTTGGTTGAGGTAGTTCGCCGAGATGGTGGCGACGCCGCCATTGGCGAGCTTGAGTATCATCGAGGAGGCCATGCGCAGTCCGCCACCTTCCACGGGATTGCCTAGGCCGGTTTCGACCGCGGCGATGCCGGACACGGCCACGTTGGCGGTGTGTTCAACAAAGCGCAGTGCGTGGATGGCGTTTTGGGCAATGAGTCCGCCGTCGATGGCTTCGTCCTGCGCACGATCGGAATAGTAGGGATAGGACTTCTCGGAGATCACCTGCACGACCTCGCCGATGTCTCCGCTGCGCACGACTTCGCCGAGCGCGTAGTAGGGCTGTCCAAATCCGCTGCCGGCCATCTCGTGAAAGAACCGGCCGGTCTCTCGTGCCGTGGCGGTGATGGCGTCGAGCTCGGCCTCGGTGAGCGCGCAGGGCTTTTCTGCGAGCACGTGTTTGCCGGCGCGCAGGGCGAGCATGGCGTGGCGGGCCTGTTCCGAGCGCAACGGGGAACAGAGTGAAACGAAGTCCACTTCGGGATCAGCGATCAGCTCCTCGAACGAATCGTGGAAACGAATCGAAGTATCCGCCTGTTGATCAGGCGCGAGTTTCTCGCGCGGGATACCGCACACCGCGACGAGTTTTGCCCGGGGATTGTTGAGGAGGCTGTTGTGAATCTGGTGGCCGTTGATGCCATATAGTCCGACGCGAATCATGAGGTGGAGATAGTCGTTATCCGGGAATGGAGTCGAGCGAGGTTACTTGGCGATTTTGAGTTCGCCCCACAACGCGGGGGTGAGCTCGGCTTCGCTGGGGATGTCGGCGACGAGACCGGAGGCCTTGTTGCTCCAGTAGGCGCGTTGCAGGGTCTGCGCGCCGTCGCCGCGGAGGATGCCGATGTCGAACTTGTAGGTTTCGCCGGCCTGGGGCTCAAAGCCGAGCAGAGCGAGCGGGACGGATAACTCGTAGTTCGCCTCGATGAACTTGCCCGAGGAATCCCTCTTGAGGTTGGTCGTGTTTTCGCTGGCGAGCACCACGTCGTCGCTGACCAGATCGACGCGGTCGAATCGGATGGTGCGCAACGGCGATCCGAACGGAACGGGCTGGGTGGTGGTGCCGGGCGAAACCTGTGCGTAGAGCACCGCAGTGGTCTTGCCCTTGACCTGGGTGACGAGCAGGCGTTGGTCGCCCTTGGCCGGATCGCGGCGCTTGGCATCGGCGGTGGCGTCGACGCCGATCATGAGGTCGAGGGCGCCGCCGGTTTTGAACAGGTTGACCATGGATTCACCGCTGCTGCGGAGGAGGTCGGGCTCGGCGGTTTTCCAGGCAAGGTAGAGCCGGTCGCCGGAGATGGTCAGGCTGGCGGAAGTGATGACCTTGGTCGAACCCCAGTTGCCGACGCCGCGGGTGCGTTGGTCGATGGTGACCCAGTCGGCCTGAGACCAGTCGTCGAGCTGGCCGTCGATCACGGGAGCTTGCGCTAGGATTTTGCCTATGAGCGGTTCGCGTTTGGCGGAGCTCGCAGCTTGGCGGGCGGCCTCGGCGTGGAGGTTGGCGAGTTGGGCGGCGGCGAGTTGCTCGCGGGTGACGTTGAGTTTTTGATCGGGCAGGCGGCGGACCTTGTCGAGGTGATCGACGCGAAGGATATTACCCGTGGCACCAGCTTGCAGGAGGACCTCGCCGGCGTCAGTGCGCGTCCAGGTGGGGCCGAAACATTCCTGGTTCAAACTCAGGTGGGCAACGGACATGCCGGGGATGGCTTCGGGGGCGTTCCACGAGGTAGTGCGGCTGTCTTGGAAAAGGCGGGTAACAAAGAGGCCGTCTACCGTGAAGACGTAGATGGTGCCCTTGTCGGAGTTGATGCCCCAGAGCTGGCCGACATCGGAGCCGGGGGGCGCGTCGATGACGTTGCCGATGGCGCGGGTGGTGCCGATGACCTGGCCGGGTTCGGTGGGCACGGGCGCGTTGTGCGACGCGTGCAGGCCGGGCCAGAGGCTCGGGTAAGACCACATGGCCTCGCCGTTGCGCACGCCGCCAACGGCTTCGCGGGGCAGGGGCGCGATGGGCGTGGTGGTGACGGTCCAGCCGTCCTTGGCGGCCAACGCCTGACCGCCACCGCTGCTAGCCGGCGACTGCACGCCGCGGGCGAGGATGGTGGGTTTGGACAAGTCGTAAACCGGCGCGCCGGCGGCGTTGATGGAGACGGGTTGCAGTTGGAGGATGACGTCGCCGACGGCGGCGGCGGTCCAGGTGAGGTCGTCGGTCACGGATAGGAAACCGATGGAATCGCGGTAACTCTTTTTGTCGGTCAAGTCCTTCATCTGGGTGAACTGGACTTCATCGGGATCGAGCAATTGGTCGCCGTTGAGATCGGACCAGACAAAAAAGAGCGCCTTGCCTTTTCCTGAGGTGAAGCCGGCGGGCATTTTGGCGACGATTTCGGAGCGCTGGAAGGCGGGCATGACCTCGCCGGCGGAGTCGATAGTGCTGCCGGCGGCCGAGACGATGCGCGCGATGCCGTCGTCGTCGAGTCGCCATAAGGTGGCACTGCGGCGGCCGGTCGTGGCGGCGCTGTAGGCGTTGGTCAAATACAGGCGTCCACCATTGTGGATGGGATAACTGGGAGCACCGCCGACGTAGCGTCCATCAAGGCCGGTGTGGTCGTCGGCCGCGAGGTAGGGTATGGAAAGTGGTGTGGAGCGGCCGGTCTGATAATCGAGTTTGAACTCAATGGTGCCGCCATGGTCGTCGTCGTAGAAAAAGCGGGTCGGGTCCCGTGGGTCGACTGCGCCGGAGCCGCCGTAACGCATCGGACCGTAGAGGGCGTCAACGAGCGAACCGTCGGATAATTTCCAAACGCTGACGCGCTTCGGGATGTGGCTGTTTTCGGTGACCCAGAGATTGCCCTGATCATCCAGGGCCATGCCGGCCGGTTGATTCATGTGGCGGACGTTGTAGGTGCCTACGCTGGGTTTGCCGGGTTCGCCGATGGGGGCGAGGGCCTTGCCGTCGGGCTTAAAGCGGAGGATCTGGTGGCGGTTGCCCCAGTCGCTGACGTAGATCACGCCCTTGTCGTCGATGATGAGGTCTTGCGGATCTTCGAGGTCGCTGGTGATGACTTTGGGCTTGGGCAGCTGAAGTGGGTTTTGGGCATCGAGTTTGAAGCGCAGGAGCTGGCCCTGGCTGAGGGCGTGGAGGTTGCCGGATTTGTCAAAGGCGAGGCCGCGCGCTCCGGGGATGACGACGGTGCCGAGCGTCTTGGCAGCGCGGACGTCGATGACGACGACGTGGTTTAACTGTTCAAAGGCGGCGTAGACGATGCCGTTGCGCACGGCGAGGCCGGAGAGGTCGGCGGAGCGTTCGCGGGCGAGGGCCTTTTGTTCGCGCTCGGGGCGTTTGGCAAAGTCGTCGGGCAGGGGAGCGTTGAGCGGAACCGAGTAGGTCGGTTCGAGCACGGGGCGATCTTCGCCGGAGCCGAAACGTTTGTCCTTGGGTGCCTTCACGCGGTGGTCGGTGCCAACGAGTTTGTGGAGGCGTAGTTCGGAGCGGTAGTCGTTGTATTTGTCGCCGGGCCACGATGCGGCGGCGTAGGCGTAGACGCCTTCGACGGGGCTGTTGCCCTGATCGACAGCGAGGTGCGATGCGGCGGTCCAGACGCCACCGAGCCAGTGTTGGCCCCAGAGTTTTTGGCCTTTGGTGTCGAGCCAGGCGAGCCCGCTGCCGCCTTCGGCAACACGGCTGCAAACGAGGAGCTGTCCACCGGCGGAGGTGGGTTTGCCGTCGCGTAGCGGAGCTTGGCCGGCGGGCACAAAGATGACGTCGCTGGGCGCGCTGTGGTTGGTCAGCCATTGGGCCGAGTGGTCGCCGTTGTTCCACGGCGGCTTGCCCTCGGTGTAGGGGGTGAGCAGGTAGGTGATGTCGATCGGCGGGTGAACGAGGCCACGCACGGTGTAGTCGCCGGGGGGCACAAGTTTGCCGGGGATGTGAAAGATGGCGTTCTTGGCCGCCTCGGGATCGCGTCCGAGGTCGTCGAGGCCATCCCACCACACGGTGTTTTCTCCGGCAGGGAAGGCGGTTTCGCTGATGAGATTGCGCACGCGTTTTCCGTCGGCCCCTTCGATCACCAAGGTGACCTGGCCGGGTTCTTTCAGCGAGAAGGTGACGGGAATGCCCGCGGGAGTG
The DNA here is from genome assembly GCA_037969015.1 of Opitutaceae bacterium. GTDB lineage: Bacteria > Verrucomicrobiota > Verrucomicrobiia > Opitutales > Opitutaceae > JAUWBF01. The sequence goes on along the minus strand of JBBKWO010000083.1, from coordinate 56,474 downwards.
TCGGCGGAAAAAAGGCTGCTGGTCGCGAGCAGAGCCAAGGCTGCGGACAATATGGACCGATTACGCCGTGCAGGCGCGGGGTAGGGATACATGGGAAAAGTATGAATCGCCTTTTGCGTTTCGGGCCACTGGGAACAGATACAATACGGCAGACCTACAGTGGTGCTTAAAGACAGTATCAATACGCGCTACCGGGACTTGCCGCCGAGTGCGGGGTGTTTTGAGTCAGTTCTCCTCAACCCCTTTGGATGTTTAAATGAATGAACCTGTGCACGGCTTGGTAAATGAATCCGCCCGCGATATTCCCGTGGTCGAAACGGCTGACGTGGTGGTTTGCGGGGCGGGTCCGGCGGGAGTGGCGGCGGCTTTTGCCGCGGCGGCATCGGGCGCGCGCACGGTGCTGTTGGAATCGGGTGGCTGCCTGGGCGGCATCTGGACCGCGGGTTTGCTTGGTTACATCCTCGACGCCAAGGCGGACAGTCCGGTCACGGCCCGTCTGGTTGCGGAGCTGGAACGATTGGGTGGGGAACGGCGTTGGGATGAACTGGTGACCAAGGTCGGCTATGCCTGGGCCAAGGGGAGTTTTATGTATGACCCCGAGGCCATGAAGTGGATTCTCGAACGGGAGTGTCTGCGGCTGGGGATCAGGGTGCAGTTGCACACCCGGGTTTGCGCGGTAACCAAGACGGACGAGGCGGGGAGTCGTTGTATCCAGACGGTGGTGACCGAGTCCAAATCGGGCCGGCAGGCCTGGCGGGCGGCGGTGGTGGTTGATACGACCGGCGACGGTGACGTGGCGGCGCAGGCGGGCTGTGGTTTTGATGTCGGTCGGCCGGGCAGCGGCGAAGTGCAGCCGTTGTCGTTGTTGTGTCTGGTGGCGAGCCCGCATCTGGAACGGTTGCAGGCCTTGTCGTTTGGCGGCGGCAAATCGATTCACAAGTCACTGGCGGAAGCCGGAGTAAAGTTGAGCTATGGCGCGCCGGTGTTGTTCCGTGTGCGGGACGATCTTTATGCGTTTATGATGAACCACCGTTACGGCAGTGCGTTTGACGCGGCGGAGTTGACCCGGGCGACCTTCGAGGCTCGCACCGAGATCATGGAAACGGTCCGCACTTTGCGTGAGCGCGGTGGTGATTGGGAGGGGCTGCAGGTGGTCGCGACCGCCCCGCAAATCGGCGTGCGCGAAGGACGGCGTGTGCATGGCCGCGCAACGGTGACGGTTGATGATTTGGTCGCTGGAACCATGCCGGAAGACAGTATTTGCACGGTGACCTTTCCAATTGATGTCCATTCCACGAAGAAGGATGGAGGGGAGGCATTTGATCCTGAAAACAAGATCAAGAGTCAGCCCTACGGCATTCCGCTCAGGGCTTTAATGGCTGCGGATGTGGACAACCTGTTGCTGGCGGGGCGCTGCATGAGCGGCGACTTTCTGGCCCATTCGAGTTACCGGGTGACCGGTAACTCGGTGGTCACGGGCGAGGCTGCCGGCACATTGGCGGCGGTGGCGGTTCGTGCCGGCTTGGCGCCACATGCGGTGGCGTGGAACGAGTTTGCGGTGGCGCGTGCGAGCCTGCCGAAACGACTCGTGGCTTAGCGTTGTGCGGAAACCTGCTCCAGTTCGCTCGGGGCAGGCTTGGGCAACCAGGCGCCTTCTTCGATGAGGCGCTGACGCAGGTGTTCGATGTCGACGGCATGCACGTCCGGTGACGGGCTGGCTTGGGCCAAGGCGGCGGCGAGACCGGCGGCTTCACCCATGGCGAGACAGACGGGCATGACGCGCACGCTGCCTTGAACCGGACGCTCGCAGGAAATGGAGCGGCCGGCGACGAGCACGTTTTTCAGGCCCTTGGGTGTGAGGCAGCGGTAGGGAATACCGTGGGACTCGCCCGGCTGATAATGCATGGCGGAAGTCGAGAGGCAGTCGGCGCGCTTTTTGGTGTGCTCGGAGGCTTCCTTCAGCGAGTGGTGAATATCGATAAAATAGGAGTTGCGACAGATCTCGTCCTCGAAGCTACGACGATCGATGTAGTCGTCGAGCGTGAGCACGTAGTCGCCGATGATGCGCCGGCTTTCGCGAATGCCGAGCACGCTGCCGGTGGAGACGAGGAAGCTGTTGCCAAAAGCCTCGGGGTAAAACTCGGCAAAGGCATCGCGGAACTGCGCGGCCAGCCGGCGGCCTTGTGCGAGCGCGCGCGACACGGATTCAGTGTCGGTATTGTCGACCTGCCAGATGTGGCCGGCGTTGAACCCGACCGTGCCGGGGCCGATGATGTTGGCGCAGACGTGGGCGTCGGTGATCAGCGGAAAACGGCCTGAATTGATGATGTCATAGATGCGCGTGTCGGGATGGTTCCCCATCAGGCGGCGGCCGCTGGCGCAGGTGTTGTGAAAGGCCTCGTCGTTGACGTTGCTCAGAATGAAGCAGTGGGTCGATGGCATGAGGTCGCCGTGATCGTCGCCCTTGTGGAAACCGGCTCCGGCCCAGGCGCTCAGGTCGGCGTCGCCGGTGCAGTCGATGTAGACCTTGGCGGTGTAGCGGGACAGACCTTTTTTATTGGTGACGAGGATGGATTTTACGACGCCGTGCTCATGCTCGACCGCGCTGAGCATGGTCTGGAAAAGCACCTCGGCGCCGTGTTCTTCGAGCAGGTTGTCGTAGATGCGTTTGAGCAACTCGGGGTCGATGGGAACCCAGTCCAGCTGGTTGACGGGGACGAGGGGCTGCTTCTCCTTGCAGCTCATTAAAATCTTTTCGGCGAGGCCACGGTAGATGACCTGTTTTTTGTCGGTGAACGGACACCAAGCGGGGACTAACGCGCCGGTCCCGCTGCCACCGAGCATGCCGGTGGATTCAATTAGCAGGGTGCGGGCACCCTCACGGGCCGCAGAGGCGGCGGCGGTGCAGCCGGTGGGGCCGCCACCGATGACGATGACATCGTAGGAGCCGGCGTCACGAATGGTAAGATGGGAACTGCTGGGCATGATATAAGATAGGGGTGTGCGTGGCGGGGCGCGGCTCGATTTCGACTTACGCTGACCCTGTCGTTCCGAATTCGCGACGGTAACCGGTTGTCTTATTTATTCGAAAACTTACTTCATCACGTCACTGCGGATCCGGGATGTTCTGATTCAGGGCGTTTGAACCCCTTTGAATTGTTCAGGCGTTGGCGACCGTGGTGCCCAGGATCACCTGTGAGTAGTATTCCGCCTGAAAGGTGTCGCGCACTCCCTCCTGTTTGTTTTGGGCGTCACACAGGTCGGTCACAATGGCTTCGGCCAAAAAGTCGGGGTTGAGTTCGACCACATCCACGCAGACGCGGCGGGTAACCAGTCGAGGCACGCGCACGGCGCCACGGCAGAAGGCTATGCGTGTATTGGCGGCAATTTGGTCGATGAGTTCGGGGTAGCCGTTGCAGAGGGTGTCGGCGGTGAAGAAATCCATGAAGCCAAGCACCGACTGTTTTTTGGCCGCATCAGGGGAGTTGATGTATTTTTGCAGGGCTTGTTCGGAGGCATCGATGGTTTCCATGGTGATGCCTCTTTGCTGAAGGATGGGGCCGAGTTGTTTGATGGCCCGGCGGGAAAGCAAGTGGGCCGGTTCAACGAATATCGCCCGGTTGATGCCATGGCGCGCCCATTCGGCGGCCATGTCGCGATAGGCGTTTTGCCAAGCGAGCAGATGGGCGCGGGCGGGAATTCGCAGCGGGGACTCGGAGGGTTGCAATAACACGAGGCGCACGCCGCGTTCACGCAGGGAGAGTAACACGTGCGAGGCGAGCGGGTGGGGGGAGTTCCAGATGATGATATCCAGATTATGGCGAAGGAGGCGTTCGGCAAAGGCGGGCTCGTAGTCCTCGTTGGCCCGGAAAAAAATGGAGTCGGCCACGAATCCACGGGCCCGCAGGCGCTCCTCCAGCTCCATCTGCAGCTGACACTCAAACGGAGAGGCAATCATGGCCTGCAGTGAAATGGGCAGGCCGACGATGGCGTTGACGGGTTGGCGCGGGCTGGCCTGTTTGCCTGTCAGCATCGTTTGGGATCCACGGATGCGGGCCAGGAACCCCTCCATATCCAGCGTTTCGTAGCTGATGGCAACCGTGCGCAACGGGGCCCCGAAAAACCCCGCGATCTCCCGCATCGTGTAGAACGGGCGGGTGTCCTTGCGCTGGAGCTTGCGCGCGCATTCACGCAGCAGGTGGGTGATGGTTTGCTGTCGACTTTGCTCGGGGGCAAAGCCCTTGAAGTCGGCAAAGGCTTCCGCGACGGGAGGTAGGTCGTTGGCGATACGCTTGCGGGCCATGGGTTGTGAATAGCGTAGAAAGACCAAGCCGAGCGCAAGGTGAATGCATTCAGTTCCGTTTGTATTTATATTGTATAGTTTGGACCTGAGGCGCTTTCCCACTATCTAAAGCTTACATTTATGGATCCCCTTAACCCTAGGCTTGCGCCGTTAACTGCAGGTTTGCCGTCGAATACGAAAGGTCAGACGGCCAAAGCAGGAGGGCGACGGGTGGTGATCTACGTCGGTTCTGACCCGAAGCGAGACAGCTCGATGTTCTATCTGAATCTACTCTGGGCTTTGATGTCTCAGGGGCAGAGTCGCGGCTATGAAATGGTCCCCCTGATCGAGCAACGCCCCAATGCCATGGCGGTCCTTAGGCCGTCTGATTTTGACCGCGTGCAGGCCCAGGGACGGGTGGATGGAATTGTCAGCTTCATGATTTATGAGTTGGTCAGTCAATGGATGGACGAAACCGGGCTGCCATGGACCGCATTGATGGGGGGGGGGCGTGATAACTATGTGGACCTGGATTACGGAGGTATGATTCGTAGTTCGCTGGCCTGTTTGGCGGAGCGGGGGTGTCGGAGTGCGGGCTTGATATTGCCGGTGAATAAAACCCAATCCACTATTCTGGAGTTGATTGACGAGGAGGCGGCGCGTCTGGGCATCGAGGTCAAATATGAGTGGATATTGGCCACCCGACAGAGCCAGGAAGAAGGCGGCTACAACGACATGTGTGCATTGTGGCGACTCAAGGACCGTCCGGAAGGTCTGGTGGTTTATCCCGACCGCACCGCACGTGGCGTGGTTTCGGCGATCTTGGAAAAACAAATCCGCGTGCCGGAAGACCTGCGGCTCATACTCCACCGCAATGCGGAATCGCCCTACATGGTGCCGATGCCGTGCGATTGGATTGAGGTCAGCGTCGGGGCGATCGCGAGCTCCCTCTTGGATAGTCTCGAAGATCGTTGGGCGGGCCGAAAGCAGCGTCAGCGCAGTTTACCAATTAATTTGGTCCGGGGCGGCGTTTAAACCCGTCCGGGTTGGTATAATCGTATGCCTTACTGAATGCATACCGTATGACTTACGTTTAGGCCTGGGGTTTGGGCACTATGTCGTTTTTATGACAAAACCCCGCCGGATAGAATTCTCCAACGGTCTTGCTTTTGACCCCCTCTCGGAAGGTGACCGTTTCCTTGGTATTGGCAATGTCAGCTACAAGGGCGTGCAACTGCGCTCCGATAAGCTGCCTTGGACTGTATACACTGAAAGCGAAACCGCCGAAGGCGGCGTGCGTTTTGAGAATTTCACCCTTGCCGAGATCCGCGAGGTCGATGGCGGTGCCGATTTGATTCTGAGTTCCCGCAGCACTTGGATGCCGCGTATTCAGGAAGCGGATGCGATGGGCGAGGCCCGCATCAAGAGCCGCCGGCTGCATGCTCCGGTGGCGACGTTCACCTGGAGCTTTCGCCCAATCGTCGAGAAGCTTTACGAGAACGACTGGCAGGGACTTTCCATGCGCATCTCGTATGAATGCGCCGAGGCTCCCATTCACTGGCTGATGGAGGTCGCCACTTGGGAAATCGGCGGCAACGCCGAGGGTTGCACTCTGATCCAGCAGGACGTCTCAACCATCCAGCTTGAGCAGGAAACCAAACTGGATAGCGCCTACTCGACCATTGAGAAGTTCTTCACCGATGGTTGGGGCGGATCTTATCCGATGGACATGTTGCCCCGCGCTGCCGGTGCCAGCATCTGTGATTTCCAAACCAAGGGCGACATCGCACTCTGTTTGTTTACTGAACAGCCCGGTCTGACTCGTGCCCGCGTCGACAAGTTCGCCGACGAGCCGGTTATCCATCATCTGGACCGTGCCTACTTCGCACTGGGCTCCAAGGTATCGGCACCGGAGCGCAAGCTCATCGTTTTGCAGGCTCCGGCTGTGTTTAAGCGCCACCAGGCCCGTAATCTTTGGCTCGATTGTTTTATGGAGGTGCGCCGTCGCATCCTCGCCTTCTACGATTTCAAACTGGAGATCCCCGAGCCCTGCAGCGGCGGCCATCTGTGGGACAAGGATCTGAAGGAGCGCATGAACAAGTGGCTCGATCCGCTTGAGCGCGACATGCCGGAGTATTCGCGGCTCGGATACAAGCAGGCGTTCATCCACGGCGTGTGGGACAGCATCACCTCGGATCCGAGTCCGGAAATCCCGGGTAATATCTGTTGCCCCTATACCTTCACGTATGCCGAGACTTTTAACGGTCCGAAGCGCATGAAGCAGCTCAACGACGCCGCGGAAAAGAGCGGCATTCGCCTGATGCAGTGGTTCTCGTTTCACCTCTCCCGGTGCGCGCCCATCTGGAAAAAGCATCCGGATTGGGTGCTGAAGGAAGCCAACGGCGATCCGTGGGACGGTAACTACGGCTCGTTGTGGAGCGGCCGCGTGCGCAGTGGTTTTGGCGACTGGTTCAAAAACCAGATCCTCGACGTCAACACCGACACCGGCATCGCCGGCATTTTTTGGGACTCCTATCAAAATCTCGGCGTCACCTGTGTCGACTGGAGCGCTCCGGACAAGGCGCCGCAGGCCGACGAAATCTTCCGCATGCAGGGCGAGTTGCAGCGTAAGGGCTTTAAACAACGCGTGGAAATCGTGACGATTTTCGGCGTCAGTCAGGTCGCTACGTTCGGATTTGATAACGACAAATTCCGTCGCCGTCTGTGGAGCGACTTTGTTGAAGGCGATCAGGCCTTCGCGCTGATCGATAACAGCCCGGCGTTCTTCAGCGGCGCTAAGAGCCATGTTGGCCCGGACCGCCTCAGCCCCGAGAAATACTTCTGGATGGTGGCGCACCGTTCGGTGCCCGGCATCAGTGCAGACCCGTGGGAGTTGGGTGGGGCCAAAGCCCGCCTCCCCGGCGGCGATCAGGCCGAGGCCTATGCCCGCGTCAACCATCTCTACAACCGTCTCGTTCCGACCATGGATCGCCTGCGTTTGCAGGAAGGTGGCACGCACGTCATCTGGCAGGATGCCTCCGGCAAGCCTTCAGTTGTCTGGGCGTTCAAGGATGTTTCTGCACCTGTGGGCAAGCTCGTCGACGCCGAGACCGGTGCCGCCGCGGGTGACACCCTCAAGGCCGGTTCGGTCTACACCTTCGTTTGATTATCCGCCGCCCTCCGATGAAAACGCTCGTCTGTCTTGGCGATTCGCTCACCGGGCCCACGCCCGGTGAGCTCTATCTCGATAAATATCTAAAATGGTCGAACTTGCTGCAGATCGGTTTCGACGCGGTCTTTGGCGGTAGTGCGGTGCGGGTGCTTAACCAGGGCAAGGCCGGTGAAGGGTCCCCCGGTCTGCTGGCCGCGCTGGATGAACGCCTCATCGACCACCGGCCCGATGTGGTGGTGCTGATGATCGGCGCCAATAATTTCGGGAAATGCACTGATCTGCCCGCTGCACTCGCAGCCTTCAAAACCGACCTCACGACCATTGTTCAACGTGCACAGCAGGCGGGCATCAAGGTGCTGCTCATGCAGTATCCCAAACCGGTCGCCGAGTGCATGGAGAAGGTCTGGACCCACGGTGATGCGGGCAATCCGGTGATCGCCGAAGTGGCTGCTGAAACGGGTGTGCCGTTGTTGGATTTACGACGGGCGTTTGGAGAGGCGGCGAAGACCTGTTCACTGGCAAGTTTGGTGAGTCCGGTTGATGGTGTTCATCTGAATCCTGGCGGGGAGATTGTGGTCGGCAGCACCGTCCTCGCAAAGTTGCGTATGCTTGGCTGGCCGGTGGCGTGGCCGGACTTGAAATAAAAAACAACAGGGCCCTGGAGGCATACAGGGCCGCGAAACCGAAGTTGGCCCGCTATGGGCGCCCAGTTAGGGCGGCCTCACCATACTCGTGATGATGGCGAAATCGTCGATCCCGCGGCGGTAATCGATCAAACTTTCGTTGGCCGCGGCATCCGGACCAAAGCTGATGGAGATGCTTTGGATGTAAGCACCTTGCTGCGCGGTAAACCCGTAGAACGTATCCTGCTCGCTGAAAGTTTTCCGGTCCTTGGAAAACATGGTGGAGCTATAGGTTGCGCTGATGGAGTCACTGAAGTTGGCAGTCACGACCGGCGTGCTATACTGGAAATCGGGCGCCGTGCTCTTGCGGCTGGTGATGGTGAATCCGACCCGCAGCACTTTTCCGTTGGGGCTCAGCGCGGGATTGCCTGCGGTCGAGATCACATGACCAAAAGTCAGCTTGTAGGAGTTGAACCAGGCGCGGCTGTTGAGGATATCGAATGGATGGAATTTGAAGCGCAGACCCGATTGGGAGTCTGGTTGCATGGTTTGCTCAAGCCTGTGGGTGTTTTTTCGGATCGTGATCTCGCGGGATACGATTTGTTGCAGGCCTGTCGGTTTTACGGAATTCGAGTTCCCGATGAAGTCGCGGTCGTTTGCGTAGGGGCGGATGACTTACTGGGTGAAATCGCGATTCCACCGATGAGTTCAGTGGTATTACCCGGACGTCGAATGGGCTGGGAAGCCGCTCGCATGATAGACGGACTACTTAAACAGGGGGGGGGAAGCCTAAGGATGTGGTGATCGATAAATTTGTTCTGCACGAGCGTGGATCGTCCGACGTTTTTGCGGGAGAGGACGAAGCCGTCGTGCGGGCATTACGTTTTATCCGAGACCGGGCTACCTCTGGCGTAGGAGTCGAAGAAGTGGTCAAGGCCGCCGCTGTGTCGCGCCGCAGCCTGGAGGTTCGTTTTCGTCGGACGACCGGTTGGACAATTCAAAGTGCGTTGATGACGGTGCGTTTGGGAACCGCACAACGTCTCATGGAGTCAACCGATATGTCCCTTGCCGAAATCGCGGACCACTGTGGTTACCGCGAAATGGCCCGCTTGTCGGAGGCCTTTGTGCGTGCGACGGGCTTTCCGCCAGGCCGCATGGAGAAAGCAGGCTAAGAGCGGGTTGGGGACGGCTAAAGATACGGATTGATGTATCCGGTTTCAATGACGCAGGGCGATTGGGTAACGTTAGAGGATGGGAGCGGTGCAGGGGGCGGAGTGGGTCAACCCCAGCCACTGTGTTCCGGTGGGATCAAGTCCGTGCGAACCGATTTTGGATAGGATTTCGTTTGCGGCGGGTTCCGGCCAGCGGGCTTGAAGCAGTTCAAAGTAGCCCATGCGAATCGGGAAGAGGCCGGTGCGTGCCCGGTCGAAAAAATCGAAATTTGTCGTGGTTACATTCTCCATTTTCGAGAGATCGGAACCCTTGAAATAGGGGAATGTTTCCGGAGCGGCGGTCCACGCGACCAGTTGCCGCCAGGCCGGTTCCAGCGAGCGTCCGTTGGGTGCAACGTAGTTGAACAGATCCACATTGTGGCCGAGGGCGATTTGCGCGGTTAGCGCGAGCGGACCGAGCGTGAAATGCGAATAACTGATGCCCTGTTCACCAACGCCATTGTTGCGCGTGACCTCGTGGATAAACGCGTTGTTCGCATCAATCTGCTCGCCGATAAACTCCTTATGGCGGGCGATTGCTTTTTTAAAGAGTGCTTTGTCGTCACGGTAGGTGGCGATGCTGATGCAAAGCACGTTGCCCCAATTCCCCCAATTATTTGGACGGTCTGCGGTATTGAGCTCCAATATGGTGCCGGCGAGTAATGTATCGAATCCGTCTCGATCCTCCTGGGTCCAGATTGAGAGCGGCGCAGTCCGAAGCAGGTCAGCTGCGAAAATCATAAGCGGAAACGTATAAGAGACGACCAGGCTGGTCTCGGCGTCTTTGACGTAAGTCACGTCGCGAAACCATGGGCGTAGAAACCGCACGGCGTGGGCGGCGTCGGCGTTGTCGCCATCGAGGCGGTAGTGCAGCGCCAGTCCGTAGGCGGCGGTGGCATCGTGGAGGAGGCGTGCCTTCTGGTCGCGGTGAGCTTCTTTATTGAGATAGAATCGGGGGACTTGAAACTGCGCGGGGGCCTGGGGAGTGTCTTTTCGCCAGGTGGCGGCGGCAAAATCAAGGGCCTCGAAATAGGAGGTCGCTCGCGGCTCGGAGGCATTTAACCGTGACTGCAGAGCGACGATCTCGGCGTCGTTTAGAAGCACCGCCGATTGTAATGAGGTGCATGTCCCGGAAATAGCGAGTATGCCGAGTAGAAGTGCTTTTGGCAGGAAGGACATCGGAGGGATTAATTACTTTGTTGGTTCAGTGACAACGCACCGGCAGGTGTGTTGAAACCTCGGACAGTTTGGTTGAGGGAGTGCTTGGCGACCGTCCCGGTGATAATTGCAAAGTCGTCGATTGATCGCCTGGAGTCGGCGCCGTTGTCATCGCCGAAGTGGATATCAATACTCTGAATGTAGGTGCCGTTCGGTGCGCTGAAAGCGAAAAACGTATCCTGCTTGGTGTAGGTCGCATCGCTGGTGAAAGTGGTCGACGAGAAAATCTCAGTGGTTGAATCACTGAAGTTGGCGGTGACCACGGGAATGGAGTCAGTTCCGTTGAGGCGACCGGTGATGGTGAAGCCGACATGTAGGACTTTTTCGTCAGGGATGACCTTTGGATTCTCAGCCGAGTCGGAGATATCGCCAAACGATAATGTAAAGGAGCCGTGGTATGCCCGACTGTTCAGAAAAACGTTTTCGCCTGAAATGATCGAGAGATTGGAAGAGGTTTGAAAGTTGAAGGGACGACTCGATGTGATGCGGATTTGTTTGCTTCCGTCGGCACCAAACTTCGCGAGAATTGGTGCTGTCATATTGAGAGGCATGGTCATCGAATCAAAGGTAATCACGCCGCCGCTATTTGCATTGTAAGCGATCAACACGGCTGGGGTGAAACCGGCGATGTCATTGATTTGGGTGGAATTGAGAGAATGGCCCGAAGCGTTGCGGTCCACTTGGTTTACATTGTTCACGGAGTCGTAGACGCCAGAAGTGGGAACCGAAGTTGCCTGGAGGGTTCCGGCCGATGTGAGCAGGAGAGGCGCGGCTAAAAAGGATATGAGGTTTTTGTTCATAATACGGTGGGCTTTAGGATGCCAAATGAGGTTGATTGCTTGGTTTTTATAATGCGTGGATTTTATGCGCATTCACGCAGGGAGAAATTGAGGACGGAGCATTCTCATCACGATGTGATCACACGAAGCTGAAGAAAGCGACGCGGGGCTGTCGTTGAAATCGATTGCGGATCAATCACGTTAATGACAGTTCCGACCAACACGGAAACTGGAGGCAGGGGGGACTAGTCGAGTAGATCATTTGATCCCAATACAGTATAAATGGCGTAATCGCTCGCGCGCAAGAAGGTGAGCGTAAGGTGGAGTGAGCCGTCGATGGAGACTGTGCCGGTTATCGGCAGGCAGTCGGTGTCCGCCGTCAACGGATCTCCGTCCAGAGCGTATTATTTTGACTGTCGCGGTGCTCGCAGTGGTGCCGTGATCGGTGTGCTGGTGAAATTTGGCCTCCAGTAAGACAGTTGGGTGACGGGACTTGATGTGTGGAGCTGGTCGGCTTCAAGGGTGCAAGTAAACCCGCGGGTAACGGATATCGTGGTGGGCATATTTGTGCCGATGGCCCTGTTGCTGGTCGCGGAATTGGGGCTGAGGCGCACAAACGCGGGGTGGGAGCGCGTGATGGACTGTCGCGAGCGCGAACGCACGGCGGTGGTGGTGAAGGCTTCGGGTTTGCCGTTGAGGTTGTGCGCGTGGTCGGTCGTTGCGGTGACGGTCGTGGTGGCGGGTCTGGCGGTGACCGCGCCGCAGAATGCGCGGGTCCTTGTTGCCGTTGCGCTGGTTCTGGCTGCGGTGACCGCCGGGCTCGCTTGGCAGGCCAGGGGGGGGCGAATTGATCAGAGCAGATCCAGCGCGAGGTTGTCCATGCGCAGGGTCAGTGCGGAGTCGCCGGCCTGGCGGACATCGCCGGTGAAGACGATCAGGAAGCCCTTGAATTTGCCGACCTAACGGCCATCGTGCAACGTGCGCAGCAGGCGGGCATCAAGGTGTTGTTCATGCAGTTCCCAAGACGATCGCGGAGTGCATGGACAAGGTCTGGACCCACGGTGATGCGGGCAATGGTATCATCGCTGAAGTCGCCGTCGCGCAGGGTGCGGCGTTGCTTAATCTCGCGCGCGATTTTGCCAAGGCGGCTCAAGCGTAACCGCTCACCGCCCTCACCAATCCGGTCGATGGCATTCATTTGAATCCAGGCGGCGGAATTGTGGTCTCCGGAACGATTTTACGCCGTCTGCGTGAGCTCGGCTGGCCACAGTCTTGGCCGGCGACCGGCGTATGAAATGTGTGCCCGGACAAAAACAGCAGTCCGGGCTCGCGCCATACTGTTTCCAGGTGGACAGGTAGGGTCAGTCGCCCCTTTACCCTTATGATGAAACGTTACCTCGCCGCCTGCGGTCTTGTGCTGCTTTCCGCCGCCGCACTTTCCGCCCGTCCCGATCCGCAAACCGTCGTCATCGGTCGTTTGGCCGTGCCGCCGCAGCTGGATGGCCGGCTCGATGACTGGTCTGCCGACACCACCACGATACTGCTCGGCGAGGCGGCCAACACCCTGCCGCGTCCGGGCAAGTGGGGCGGGGCGACTGATCTCTCCGGCACCGTGCGGCTGGCTTGGGACGACACCTACTTCTACCTCGCGGCCGACGTCGTCGACGACAAGCCCCTGCAGGCCGCGGCAACCGGCGCCGAACCATGGCATGGCGATACGCTCGAAATCTTTTTCAACGCCTTCCCAGGTGAGCAACGCCAGAGTGGTTTTAGGCAGATCGGACTCGTGCCGCCCTTCGGAACGGGTGCTGAGTTCGCCGCGATTTGTCCACAGGGTGATATCATCGGTGCCGAAGGCGCCGCGCTGGCCCGGCCCAATGGCTACACGTTTGAATGCCGTATCCCATGGAGCAATTTCCCCGAGGTATCCCCGAAGGAAGCCGCTAAAGTTGGCTTTCAAGTCATGCTCAACGACCGCGACAGTAACGGACGAAAATCACAGCTCTGTTGGTATGCATCGGCGATCACCTACGCGCATCCGCTCGACATGAACGTCCTGAGTCTCGCAGCGAACGGAGCCGGCATCACCGGACCGCGCGTATTGGCGGGACCGACCGCCGCAGCCATTTCCAATCCGAGCAAGGCTGGGCTCTCCGTGGTTGCCGAGATTCCCGGCGCGGCTGTTGCGCGGGTGAGTTTGGTCGGGTCTGAACCGCTGAATATTCCGCTGGAGAAGTCTGGCGAACGTCTGACGGCCGGCAGTGGTAATTTCCCGATTTCAGATCGTGAGGATGGTCCGGTTGATTTCTCGGTCGCGGTGCTTTCTACCAGTGGCGAAGTGTTAGCGACCACCACGTTTCACACGGATCTCGCCGGACGCCGCTACACCGATTTGCGAGACCGGCTGAAGGCTTTGAAGGAGCGCCTCAAGTCTGCGGACCTCTTGTCGGCCAACCCCGAGGCGCTGGCCGGTTTGGGTTACTGGGCCTGGCGTCTCGATGCGCTCGCCGCCAACGAGGCGCGCCCCGAATCACTCGAGGCTCCCATGCTTGATCAGATGATGGTGGAGCTCGGGGATATTGAAGGTGCGCTGGCGCAATTGCAGCGTGGCGAAGACCCTTACGCGGGACGCACCGGTTCGTTTATGCGGGCCTACCGTTCGCCGCTGACCGGTGAGTTTCGTCCTCACTCGCTCTACGTTCCGGCCGATGTAAAGCCGGACGGCGAAAAGCGGCCGTTGATCGTGATGTTGCACGGCATTTTTGGCGATGATCGCCACCTGTTTCAGCGGCTCGACTCGGTGCGTGATCTGGGGGCGATCGTTTATCAAGCGGCTTCCTACCGTCAGTTTGACTGGTCGGATATTTCCGCAGCCGAAACCTGGGCCGGACTGGATCAGGTGCTCGCCACGCAGCCGGTGGATCCCGACCGCATTTATCTGATAGGTCACCACATTGGCGGACGTGGAGTGCTGCAACTGGCTATGGACCGCCCAGAGCAATTTGCCGCCCTCGGCTCTCTGTTTCCCGGTGTCGATACGCGACCAGCCTACGATGCGTTGCGTCTGTATCCGAAATTCTACGACGAGGCAGCCAAGGGTAACTTGATCCCGTTTCCCGTCTACAAACTATCGCCCCCGCCCGAGCCGCTCACCGATCCGGTGGAGCGTGCGATCATGGAGCGGTTGTCATTGGTTACCCGGGCACCGAACATCTCCGGTCTGCCGATGCGTATGGTGCGCGGAGAAGCCCAGCCCGATGCCGGTGCCGAGCGATTGGCGCTGCTGGAGGCGCTCGCCAAGATCGGAGACGATGTGCCCGTGCGGCACGAGATCGGCGCCCAGCATGGCAGCTCTCCACCCGAGTTGTCGGATCCTGGATTTTATCGGTGGTTGCTTGCCCAGCGCCGTGGCAGCGCGCCGCGGTTTTATGAATTCGTGGCGACGGGGTTACGCGACAATACCGCTTGGGTTACGCGGATCGACCGTCTGACCTCGCCCCTCGAGCCGGGTCGCGTGCGGGTGGCCTTTTCCGGTGGAGTTCCGATGATGAAAACAGCCGGCGTGGAGGCGATCTCTCCGGTGTTTGCGCACGGGACTTTCAAAACTTGGGAAGTCGACGGGCAAATGTTCGACGCGGTTCCCTTGGTGCGTGGACCGGACGGCCTCTGGATGAAGGGGCAGCCGAAGTCGGATGAAAAACGTCACGGTCTGTCCGGTCCGATCGATGATTTTCAGTTTGAGCGCTTTATCTATGTTTACGGGACGTCGGGCACGCCCGAGGAAGCGGCTGCATTGGAGAAAGCCACGCGCAAGCTGGCTAATCGCGGGCTCGGCACGGAGTTCTCGGTGAAGGCGGACCGGGATATCACGGATGAGGATAAGGCGAAGGCGCATCTAGTGTTGGTGGGCACGCCACAGACGAATGCACTGCTCGCCACAATCGCGGATCGCCTGCCGCTCAAATGGAACGAAGGTGCGCTGAGCATTGGCGATACTTCGGTCACTGGTCCGGGCTCGGGAGCGTGTGTGATTTATCCGAATCCGGAATCGGCCGGCCGCTATGTCGTAGTGATGACTGCGATGGATGATTCGGGCTATGGTGGTGCATGGAATCAGCGCGCGGGTGTTGATTATGTGCTCGTCCAAAAATCCGCCGGGGAAGCGGGTAAAGTGGAACCGGTTTCACGCGGGGTTTTCACCCTGCAGTGGATGTGGTCGCCTGAGCTTGAGGTGAAAACCAAGATCACCAATCCGTAGTATCAATTCCTTTAAATCTTATCCCATGAAGTTGAATAAATTGATCAGTTTTTTCTTTGGTTTTGTTGGCGTTGTTTACGCCGAACCTCCGTTGATGCCGGTGGATTATTATGCGGAGCCTGCGGGGCTGCCATTCGCCGAGACGATCCAGCAGGAGAAGAAGGAGACGGGCTGGAAGTGGACGGAGTTCCGTTACACCAGCATCGTTTACGAGGGGCAGCCGATGCGCATTCATGCGGTGTATGCAGTTCCCGATTCGGCGAGCGCAACCCACAAGGTGCCGGTGATCGTGATGACGCATGGGAAATTTGGAGAGATCATGAAAATCGATGTGCGTTTTCCGGCGGGAAACGAACCGGGCAAGCCGGTCAACCCGACCGCGATCCCGGGATTCAGCGGCGGTGGATTTGGTCCTCCGCGCCGCACCGATCCGCGGTATTTGGACGCGGTGAGGGATTTGGTAGCGGCGGGGTATGCGGTTATATATTTCGAGTGGAATCCGGACCCGGCGATCAAGGCCGGACCGCTGGCGGTTGATGCACCGGAGCCGTCTTATTCAACATTCGGCACGCTGGATTTTTCCAAGGATTGGATGCAGTCGGGCAACGACTGGCGGGACGGGCTTTTTTATCAGACGATGATGGCGGGGCGGCGGGCGATCACCTGGGTGGAAGCGCGGCCCGAAGTGGATGCGACGCGCATCGGTGCGACGGGTGCTTCATATGGCGGGATATTTTCTTCGCTGCTGGCGGCGATTGATTTGCGGATCAAGGCGGTAGCGCCGACGGTCTACTCGGGTGGCTTCGGCATCGGTGAACCCAGTTACAATAATCTTGCACTTGGAAAATTCACACCGTCGCAGGCGCAGGAGTGGAAAGCTCGCTTCGATCCGGAAGTGTTGCTTAACCGACGGTCTGTGGCGCTGCCCATTCTTTATCTGGTAGGGAGCAGCGACGCTGCCTTCTGGATCACAAAGACGTCTCGGCATTATCAGGCGCTGCCCGAGCCGAAGCAAATTTTGATCGCGCCAAACCAAGGGCACGGGTTCTGGAATTTCGCACAGACCGTGCGGTTTTTTGACCGTGAGCTTCAGCATAAGGGCACGCAGCCAAAAATCGAGTCGGTGCTTTCGGCGAAAGAGCAGGACGGGTGGAAATTCTCTGTGAAATCGAATACCGCGCCGGTGGAATTTTTCTATGCGGTGGAACCACTGCACGACATGACGCTGCGTGAGGACCGCCGCAGCGATCCGTCAAAGTGGAAGTGGGAAAGACTCGTCGCGACCTCGGCGGAGCCGGACGCGCAAACATATACAACCACGCTTGTGCTGTCTGCCGAAGTGCGTGCACAGACACAGGCCGTGCGCGTCTTCGCCCGCACGAAGAACGTGGAGGGCACCGAAGCGGGATCGCCGTTGCTTACGTTGTCGCTGGTGAGCGAGACAAAGTGAGCTCGTGTTGGCCCGGCCCGTAAGCGGCCGCTACTTCGCCGGCAAAATCGGACGGCGGCTGGAAAGACGCTCGACTGCCGACGGGCACGGTGAACTTCACCTTGAGGGCATCGCCTTCCAAATCCCAGCGGATGGCGGCTTCACCCTGCGGCGTTTGCAGTGAGGCTTCGGCCCAGGTGAGCGAACCTCCGGGATGCGGGCGGAAGACGATGTGACGATAACCGGGGTCTTCTGGATCGAGATCGAGACCCGCGACGGTTTGATACATCCATGCGCCGACCGCGCCGAAAACGTAGTGGTTAAATGAATTCATTTCCTTGTCCTGAAAACCCTTTTCGGGAGACCAGCCGTCCCAGCGTTCCCAGATCGTGGTGGCGCCGTTTTTCACGGGGAAGAGCCACGACGGATGCGTTTCCTGTTCGAGGAGTTTGTAAGCGGTGTCGAGGTGGCCGTGGCGTTGGAGCACGTCGAGGAGGTAGGGCGTGCCGACGAGACCGGTAGCGAGGTGAAAACCGCGCTCTTTGAGGCTGCGCACGAGAGCCATGGCGAGGGTTGCCTTGTGGGTTTCGGGCACGAGATCGAAATGAAGCGCGAGCACGTGGCTGGTCTGCGTGCCGGAGGCGAGCAAACCTTCGGCGGTGAGATAGCGACGCTGGAAGGCGGCGACAATCTCGGAGCGCCAAGCGGAGTAAACCTTGGCGTCACCGGCATGGCCGAGCACGCCAGCGATGCGGGACATGAGGTCGAGGTCGTAGGCGAGGAAGGCGGTTCCGATTATCTCGGAAGGCGTGGAACCTTTCCAGTGGTCGCGGCCGTCGAGCCCGAGCCAGTCTCCGAAGCCGGCCCATTTATCGAGGTCGGGGTGGGCGCGGATGTAGCCGATGCAGCGTTCTTTTTTCTGATCGTTCAGCCACGCCTTCATCGAGGCGTAGTGGTCGGAGAGAATCTGGGTGTCGCCGTAGCAAAGGTAGATGGTCCACGGGCAGATGATCGTGGCGTCGGACCATGCAGGGCCTCCGTCGACCACTCCGGTGCCCATCGAGGCGTCGGGGGCGAAGGGCGGAATTGAACCGCCGGGCAGTTGTGCGTCGCGCAGGTCCTGCATCCATTTATGGAAGAAGCCGCGCACGTCGCGGTTGAAGCAGGCGGTGCGAACGAAGAACTGGGCGTCGCCGGTCCAGCCTAGGCGTTCGTTGCGTTGCGGACAGTCCGTGGGGACTTCGAGGAAGTTACCCTTTTGGCTCCAAACGATGTTGCTCTGGAGTTGATTTAGGAGCGGGTTCGAGCAGGCGAAGTGGCCGGTGGAAGGAATGTCGGAATAGAGCGCGATGCCGGTGAGGGTGAGCGGATGTTTTTCGGCGAGCCAAGAGACCTCGGCGTAGCGGAAGCCGTGGAACGTGAAGCGCGGCTCCCATGTTTCGACGGCACCGCCTTTGCACGTGTAATAATCGACGGAGGGGGCGTCGCGGAGGTTGTCGTAGTAGGGCGTGCCGTCGGGGTTAAGCACTTCGGCGTGACCCAGCTTGATCGTGGTGCCGGCGGGGGCTTCGACGGTGAGGCGGACGCGTCCCGAGAAATTTTGACCAAAGTCGAAGAGACGTGTGTTGGCGTTCTTTGTGGGCAGGAGCGTGGCGACGAGTTCCTCGTGGCGTTTCACTCCGGGGCCGGGTGATTCGGCGATGATGAGATCGGCGGAAGGAGCTTCGACTGGCGTGACGGGGAGCCAGGCGGAATCGTCATAGCCGGGGGAGGACCAAGGGCCGAGTTCGAGACGGGCGTCGTAGGTTTCGCCCTCCATAAAATCGTTTTCCAAGGTGGGGCCTTGGGTGACTTTCCATGTGGAGTCGGTGGCGATGCGGAGCGTGCCGCCGTCTTTTAGGGTGATTTCGAGTTGGGCGAGCAGGCGGGGGCGGTCGCCGTAGTTTTGGCGCAGGAGTCGGTTTGGGAACCAGCCGATGTGGCCGGAATACCAACCATCCCCGAGGATGGCGCCGAGGGCGTTTGCACCCTCGCTGACGAACGAGGAGACGTCGTAGGTTTGGTAGTGGAGGCGGAAGCGGTAATCGGTCCAACCGGGGGTGAGCACGAGGTCGCCGATGCGGTGGCCGTTGAGCTCGCATTCGTAGAGGCCGAGGGCGGTGACCGAAAGGCGCGCCGAGGCGACCGGTCCCGGGACGATGAAGGTCTTGCGAAGGTGAGGCGCGGGAGCCGAGCTGTGTTTGCCGCCGCCGTGGGCGGCGGCGATCCAGGAAGAGGACGTGAAAGCGGGATGGGAGGGCATATCTATATTGATGATAGCAGAGCGGGCATCACGATCAAACGGATCTGATGAGCGTGAACCGATGGTTGCCGGGGGCGAGCGACTGGGGCGCTGATGACGTATAGCCGGCGGGCGGGATGAATGTCGCGCGGCTGCCGGTGGGCACGGTGAGTTGCACGCGAAGTTTGTCCGCTTCGAGATCCCAGCGAATCGCGGCGCCACCTTGAGGAGTTTGCAGGCTGGCTTCGGCCCACGTGAGTGAACCGCCGGGATGCGGGCGGAAGACGATGTGACGATAACCGGGGTCTTCTGGATCGAGATCGAGGCCGGCGACGGTTTGATACATCCAGGCTCCGACCGCACCGTAGGCGTAGTGGTTGAAGGAATTCATGTCCTTACTTTGGAATCCCTTTTCGGGAGACCAGCCGTCCCAGCGTTCCCAGATGGTGGTGGCGCCGTTTTTCACGGGGAAGAGCCACGACGGATAGGTCTCCTGTTCGAGCAGCTTGTAGGCGGTGTCGAGATGGCCGTGGCGCTCAAGCACGTCGAGGAGGTAGGGC
This sequence comes from Opitutaceae bacterium, assembly GCA_037969015.1. GTDB lineage: Bacteria > Verrucomicrobiota > Verrucomicrobiia > Opitutales > Opitutaceae > JAUWBF01. The sequence continues at coordinate 36,661 of JBBKWO010000083.1, read as the reverse complement.
GTGCCGACAAAGCCGGTGGCGAGGTGGAAATTGCGTTCCTTGAGGCTGCGCACGAGAGCCGTGGCGAGGGTTGCCTTATGAGCGTCGGGCACGAGGTCGAAGTGAAGCGCGAGCACATGTGCGGTCTGGGTGCCGGACGAGAGCAGGCCTTCGGCGGTGAGGTAACGGCGCTGGAACGCGGCGACGACTTCGCTGCGCCACGCGGAGTAAACCTTCGCGTCGTCAGCATGGCCGAGCACGCCGGCGATGCGGGTCATGAGGTCGAGGTCGTAGGCGAGAAAGGCGGTGCCGATGATTTCGGAAGGTGTTGAACCTTTCCAGTTGTCGTGGCCGTCGAGCGCGAGCCAGTCGCCGAACCCCGCCCATTTATCGAGGTCGGGGTGGGCGCGGATGTAGCCGATGCAGCGTTCCTTTTTCTGGTCCTCCATCCATGCCTTCATCGAGGCGTAGTGGTCGGAGAGAATCTTGGTGTCGCCGTAGCAGAGGTAGATCGTCCACGGGCAAATGATGGTGGCATCGGCCCAGGCGGGGCCGCCGTCGACCATGCCCGTGCCCATCGAGGCATCGGGGGCAAAGGGCGGGATGGAGCCGCCGGGGAGTTGTGAGTCGCGGAGATCCTGAACCCACTTGTGGAAGAAGCCTTGCACGTCGCGGTTGAAGCAGGCGGTGCGGACAAACACCTGGGCGTCTCCGGTCCAGCCGAGGCGCTCGTTGCGTTGCGGACAGTCGGTGGGGATTTCGAGGAAGTTGCCCTTTTGACCCCAGACGATGTTGCTCTGGAGTTGATTCAAGAGCGGGTTCGAACAGGCGAAGTGGCCGGTCGACGGGATGTCGGAATAGAGCGCGATGCCGGTGAGCGTGAGCGGATGTTTTACGTCGAGCCAGGCGACCTCGGTGTAGCGGAAACCGTGGAATGTGAAGCGCGGTTCCCAGGTTTCGACGGCGCCGCCCTTGCAGGTGTAGTAATCGGTCGAAGGGGCGTCGCGGAGGTTGTCGTAGTAGGGCGTGCCGTCGGGGTTAAGCACTTCGGCGTGACGTAGCTTGATCGTGGTGCCGGCGGGAGCCTCGACGGTGAGACGGACGCGGCCCGAGAAATTTTGGCCGAAGTCGTAGAGGCGCGTATTGGGGGTTTTGGCGTTCAGGAGCACGGGGACGATTTCCTCGTGGCGCTTTACGCCCGGACCGGGAGATTCGGCCAGGATGAGTGAGGCGGATGGTGCCTCGACGGGAGTGACCGGGAGCCACGAGGAGTCATCGTAGCCAGGACGGGACCAGGCGCCGAGTTCGAGGCGGGCGTCGTAGGTTTCGCCCTGCATGAAATCGTTTTCGAGGATGGGGCCTTGCGTGACTTTCCAAGTGGGGTCGCTGGTGATTTGCAGGGTGCGACCGTCTTTCAGGGTGATTTCGAGCTGGGCGAGCAAGCGGGGGCGGTCGCCATAATTCTGGCGCAGCAGCCAGCCGATGCGGCCGGAATACCAACCTTCGCCCAGGATGGCACCGAGAACGTTTTCCCCCTCGGTGAGGAAGGATGAAACGTCGTAGGTCTGGTAGTGCAGGCGGAAGCGGTAGTCGGTCCAACCTGGAGTAAACACCAGATCGCCGATACGATGACCGTTGAGCTCACATTCGTAGAGACCGAGCGCGGTGACCGAGAGACGCGCCGAGGCGACCGGTCCGGGAATCGTGAAGGCTTTGCGCAGGTGCGGCGCGGGAGCTGAGGAATGTTTGCCGCCACCGTGCGAGGCGGCGATCCAGAAAGCATGGTCAAGGGAAGGGGTGGGCATCCCTTTTAATCTACCAAAATACTTCCGTCACATGGCTTGATTATCCTGCCAAATACTAGTGATATCCCGCCATGGCTTTGACGGTGTTGGATAAAAATCGATTCTTTGGTCCACGCCGTGGACGGGTAGCTGTCTTGCGTATCCCGAGGCACGCCGAGATGGAACGGCACCGGCATGAGTTTTGTGAAATTGTGGTCATCCTATCGGGTTCGGCCGTGCACGTGACCGGGGAGTTCCGCCGCGAAATTGGCGCGGGCGATGTGTTGGTGATCAACAGTCGCCGCGCGCACGCGTATGAGCGCACCCGTGGGTTAAATTTGGTGAACATCCTGATCCACGACGAAGTGTTCACACGTATCGAGCGGCAGCTGAGCGACGTGGAGGGGTATCATGCGTTATTTAATACGCAGAGCTCGCGTTGGAAGCGTCCGGATGGTCGCGATCGTATTCTCCTTAATCCGGCGGAACGCGTGCAGGCTGAAGAGTGGATAACCAAGCTGGAGGCCGAGTCGCAAAACGATACGCCGGAGAACGCGTTGATCGCGGAGGCGTATCTGACGTTGATCATCGGTTTGATCGCGCGGCGTTATCGTGGCGGGTTTGCCGGCAGTAAACCGGTGGCGAAAGCGTGGATGGGCGGCGTAGGCAACGTGGTGAGTTGGATTGAGCAAAACCTGGACAAGCCGATCCGGGTGGCGGAGCTGGCGCGTCGGGCGGGACTTTCCGAGCGGTCGTTCTACCGGGCGTTTCGCGACACCATGGGCTGTGCGCCGGTGGAGTATGTTTTGCAGGCGAGGCTGCGACTGGCGTCAGAAATGTTGGGGGAGAAAACCCGCAGTCGACGCGTTGCTGAGGTAGCCCGGGCCTGCGGGTTTACTGACGCCAATTACTTCTCCGCCTGCTTTCGCCGGGTTAAAGGCTTTTCACCGAGTGCGTTTGGTGCGCTTGCGGGGAAGTGAAGAGTAATGGGGGTTGATCGGCGCATCGTTCAGATCTGCGTTGGCTTCCGGTGTTGGTGCGGCTGTTTTACGGAGCTCACGAGGTGAAGCGCCAAGTTTTTTGCTCACCCAGGTAGAGAAGTGGGAGAGCGAGCTGAAGCCCAGTTCGTAGGCAATGGTTTTTACGCTGCGCCGGGAATCCATCAAGGCGCTGTGGGCGGCTTTGACCCGTCGTGCTTCCCAATACTCGGCCGGGGTTTTGCCGGTGTTGATGACAAAGATTCGGTTTAGGTGGCTCTTGCTGACGTTGGCCAGTTCGGCGAGCTCGGCTTCACGCAGAGGCTCGTGTAGTTCGGCGCGGTCCATTCGGTTGATGGCGATCCAGACGCGTTCATCGAGGGGGTGATACGTAGATGGTTGAATATTGTTCGCACTCATCATGTCCACGTAAGCCGTCATCCAGGAAAGAAAGAGGCGCTGCATATCGATGTAGCAGTCCAGACTCTTGGGGATCTGTTCAACCCGGCTTTCATCGGCGATGTGATTCGTGCGGGCGTAACTGGCCATTCGGCGAGCTAGAGAAGTGAGACGAGGCACCGTATCGGCGGGAACTTGAATACTGTTAGTGCGATCAAATAGGGGCGTTTCGTCAGGCCATTGGGCGGCAAAACGCAGACTGATAATCTCGGCATCGGGGCTGAAGTTCTGGGACCACACTTCGCCCTTGGGGAAATACCACTGACCGGCTTCGCAGCGTTCCACGGAGTCGGCGAAGGTCAATTCGACCGACCCGCGAATAATCAACCAAGCCACAATGCCCTCCTGCCGGTAGGTGCCATGCTGAAACTTGCGTTGGACCGGTCCGCCATAGGCCCAAAACAACCGACAATTCAGTTTGTGCCAATTTTCCGTTTTGGGAGTGGTTGGTCTCATAAATATGAGCAAAATATGAAACTATTCAGTCAATCTAGTGAATCTTAATTTCTTGGGAGTGAGGCGACGGGAAAACAGGGTGATGCATGCCCCTACATTTGCTTTCTTTCAGATACCCCAACGAATCTCGTTTCCGAGGGATTCAGTCCCTTGTCTTTGGTGCCGCGATGATGGCATCACTTATGTGTTTGGATGTTCGTGCCACGGTTTTCACCTGGGACCCGAGTGGGACCACCGGTGTTCAGTCGGGTGATGGCACATGGGATACATCAGGAGGCAACACCGTGTGGACGACCGATGGTGGTGATACAAATGAGGCTTGGGTTGACGGTGTTGTTAGCAACGTGGCGAGTAGTGCCATTTTTGCCGGTGATGACACCGGAGGTATCATTACTCTTACGGGCAAGAGGACGATCGCGATGGATGGTAACTCGCTGAATTTTTTGAATTCAGGATATACTCTGCAATCCGACAGTAGCACCGAACGGATTATTGAATTTAGGAATAGCACCCAATTTTTAGTCGCAGCGGGAAAGACCGTGACGATTGGAAACAAGGTCACGGTGCAAAGTGCCCCGATCGGTGGTGCTACGGGAATCGCAAACGGAACGGTCATAATTGAGTCGGGTGGGAAAATTTCGTCGAGTGGGACTGTGAGTCTTTTGGGCAATGGGACGGAGGTTCAGGTGAAAACCGGCGGTTTAATTTCAACAGCAGGCACGGTCATTGTCGGTAATAGCACCGGCGATCACGTTTCGTTGGTGGTCGATGGTGGTGACGTTAATGTGAATGCGTCGTCTCAAGGTAATTTAGCGCTGATTAATAACAGTGGCGCTTCGAACGCCTCGTCCGAGGCTACGTTGAATTCCGGCACGATCACCTTGGCCGGCACCTCCAGTCGTGTGCTGATGGGCGCGGCGAATAATGCGACGGTTACGTCGACGTTTAACCTTAATGGCGGCATTCTCACGACCAGCGGTGTGACCGATACCAACGACTCGATTTCGACCTTCAATTTCAACGGTGGCACGCTGAAGGCGGGGACTGACCACGGAATCATCCTCGCGGCGTCAGGCAATTTTATGGACGCGTTGGACAATGCGGTCGTTAAGGTTGGTGGCGCGAAGGTCGACAGTAATGGCAATGACATCAAAATCGCGGCTGCGCTGAGCCATGATGAATCGATTATCGGTGGCGGGCTTGACGGTGGCTTCGAGAAACTCGGAGCAGGTTCGCTGACATTGACCGGAGTCAACACCTACACGGGTCTGACCAAGGTCACGGCAGGAACGCTGGCCACCGATGCGACGGGCACGTTTGGCAACGGTGATCTGAATGTGGCCGCGAGCGCATCGCTTACCTTGGGCAATGCGGAGTCGATCGATGATGCCGCCACGCTCACTTTTGCGGATACTTCTGTGGTGAACCTGAGTTTTTCCGGCACGGAATTGGTGGGAAGCGTCATGCTGGCCGAGGGCAGTTCGATCAGTGCGGGCACCTACACGGCGACACAGCTCAACAGTTTTTTTGGATACGGATCCGGCAGCGAAGTGTTTTTTGGCGACGGCAGCCTGAACGTTACGTCCTCCCCGATTCCGGAACCGGCAACCTGGTCGATGCTTGCCGGGGTTGGCGTGCTGTTTGTGGCGTTTGCCCGTCGTGGTCGCAGAGCCCGCGTCTGAGGTCGTTTACCGCGATAGGCGCGGGTAAGTATCCAGGGCGGTGCCGGACCAGATCGCCTCGCGTTTGGTTTCCGGCGCGGAGGACAGGACGTAAGACGAATCCGGTATGTCGTGGTCCCAGCGAGGGTAATTGCTGGAGAACATGAGCAGGTCGTCCATGCCGGTGCTTTGAAGAAGTCGCCAAAATTCGGATACGGGTTCACCGGGCTCGGCTCCCTGCGTGCCGAAGCGGAAGAATCGACGCGTGTATTCGCTGGGTAATTCCTTTAACCACGGACACTCGGAACGCAGGCCTTTGTAGTTTTTGTCGAAGCGCCACAGGTAGGTTGGCAGCCATGCCAGTCCGGATTCGAAACCGATAACCTTGAGCGTGGGGAAACGCACAAACGTTCCCTCGGTGATGAGGCTGGTGAGGTGCGCCAGGAAGGTCGTGCTGCGGGTGACGCGCAGTTCCGCCAGCGTGCCCGGCCAGCCGCAGGGCGTGGGCGCATGACTGGTGCCGATACCCTCGGTGCCGGTGTGGATGGCGATGGCCAGACCGCATTCGGCGGCGGCTTCGTAGATCGGATGGTAGTGACGGTGCCCGTAAGGCATGCGCGTTCCGTTGGGGAGCATAACTTGAATCATGCGTGGGTGTTTGGCGGCGCGGCGGATTTCCGCGGCAGCAGCCTGCGGGTCCTGCGTGGCGACCACGATGGAGCCGTGCAGTCGCGGGTCGGCATCAAGCCACTCCTCGGCCAGCCAGCTGTTCACCGCGCGGCAGACTTCGATCGGGTAATCAATATCGCCGTAGGTGGACAACGCGGGCGCGTCGAAAACACCGAGCACGGCCGCATCGAGTTGTTGGGGAACAATCCAGTCTTTGATCAACGTCGCGGGATCATCGACCGCCTGCGAACCGACGGTGGTCACCGTGGATCCGACGTGGGTTTCCAGCGGGTTGTAGTATCTGGGCTGGATGCGCAGGCCGGCCTGGGTGTGACCGCCTCCATTTGACCAGCGGTCCTGCCAGGACTTGGGCAGTCGGTCACGCAAAACATTGTCGTGCGACCAGCGCACATGAATGTCGGTGTCGATACGGCGGAACGGGGTGGGGGTTGTCATGATGTTTAAATCTCCACGAAGAGTTCACCGGCTTCTTCGATCACTTGAAAGATGCGCACGCGGCAGTTGTCGGAGGCGAGGTGACGGCCGGTTTCCAAATCGAATTCCCACTGGTGCCAGGGGCAGCGGATGATGAGGTTTTCGCGGCCCCATTCGTAGGTGCCGGGTTGATTGTTGGGCAGGTTGGTGCCGGTGAGTCTGCCTTTGCACAACTCGGCGCCCTCGTGCGGGCAGTGGTTGCGCACGGCGTGATAGCGTCCGTCGACGTAAAATATACCGATGGAAAACGCACCAGCCTGCACGATGCGGCGCTCGCCGGATTTAAGGTCTGCCGGACCGGCGGGCCAGCGTTTGGCGGCTTTAGTCGGGGTTGTGGTGCTCATCGGACGGGCAGGCGATGTTTGTAGAGAGCCAACGCGTTCTCACGGAGGATGCGGCGTTTGAGCGAGGCGGCCGTCGCACCGGGGAGAATCACCAGCGGGTTGTCGAAATCCCAATGCGGGTAGTCGCTGGAGAACATGACCTGGGTGTCTGCACCAATCTGTTCGTAGGTCGCGATGAGATCGCGCGGCGACGACGGCTCCTCGATGGGTTGTGTCGTATAGAACATCTGGCGCTTCAAGTAATGACTGGGCAACTCGCGTAGCTGGGGCATTTCCGCGCGGAAGTGTTTCCAGTCGGCATCGAGCGCCCACATCAGCGGCAGCACCCAGGAGATGCCGCCCTCAAGCAGGACAAATTTGAAGTCGGGGTATTTGGCGAATACGCCTTCGCATACCAGACTGGCGCAATTGGTGACGGCGCTGGCGGCAAGGCCGGTGTGGAATTCAAGGTAGCGCGTTGGGAATCCGGCACTGGTCGGGGCACCGGAAATGCCACGCCCCTCGACCGTGGTGTGCGCGGCCACCGGCAGGCCGTGTTTGGCGGCGCACTCATAGATGGGATGTAACGAGCGATGTCCAAGCGGGACCCGACCGGCGGTGGAGATGAACACCTGAACCACTCCGGGGTGGGCGGACCATTTCTCGATTTCCGCGATGGCGTGGGCGGGGTCCTGCGGGGCGATGATGATCGACCCAAGGAAAGCCGGATCACCGGGAACATACTCGCCGATCAGCCATTGGTTGTAGGCGGAGGCGATGGCGGTGGCGTAGTCGGTGTCCGCCAGCACGCTGAGGTTGTAATGTGAGCCGGTGCAGATCGCCCATTCGATACCGTAGGGCTCGAGCATTTGGCGCCGGACCAAGCGTGGGTTGCTCGCGGCCGGACCATGGTCGGAGATATCGGCGTCGGCACGATTGTTGCCACCGCGCTGGTCGAGATTGTTTTTGGCGTCCCCGATGTAGCCGTCGATGTAGCGCTGGCGAAAACGTGCGGGCAGATACTTGGCCACGTCGTTGGGCGTGGCGTGCTGCGAATGGATTTCGATGTCGAAAATGGTGTAGCCCAGCTTGGGGTGGGGCTGCACCGGCGAGGGGGCGGTCGTGGTCATGCGCCGTTAGTAATCATCGGAGTGTCAGGCTAGTCACCCCGATTGACTTTATTACGGTGCGATAACACTTAATAATTATGCGCATTAGAAATCGATCAACACCGGCTGAACCCGTTCCGGGCGGAGAGTCCGGTGTCGATTCCCGCGCGCCGGTCTGGGGCGGGGTGAGATCCCGGCTTCTCTACTATTACCGGGATGTTCCCACGACTTTTCAGGCTCAGTTTGACACCTTGAATCTGATTGTTTGGCGTCTGATCAAAGGGACTGTCCGCGTGGTCTGTTCCGGTAATGAATATGAGGCAAAGGTCGGGGAATGGGTGGTGGTAACCGGCGGACAACGTGAACAGGAATTTTCATCTGATGCGTATATCGAATCCATCCACATCCATGTGGATGCTCCGGCGGCGGAGTGGGCGGGGCCTCAGGTTGCGGTTCTGTCTTCGAGCGCGGCGCTGGTTCGGGCGAGTGCTGCATTAAGTCGTGCGGTGGCCGATAAAAGCGGTCCGGGGCGGACTCCGGGCGGCCCGGGTTTTCAGGTTGATGACTTTGCCGAACAGGTGCGCCAGCAGGGTGCGGTCTGGGGTTTTCTGGGACAGCTGGTGCCATTGCTGCAGACGCAGGGAGTGGTGTTGGTGGAGCCGGTGATCGATGATGACCGGATCGCCAGAAGCATGGTCCAGGTTGATGCGCTGCCTCTGGATAAACCGTGGCCGCGCGACGCTGTGGCGTTGGCGACCGGCATGAGTGCGAGTCAGCTGGATCGGGTTTGGCGACGTGTGCAGGGCCGCACGCCGTTTCAGTATTGGGACGCGCGTCGTCTACGGTTTGCCCGCGAGCGGTTGGAGCATTCGGCGGACAGTATCAAGCAGGTCGCGTTGGCGCTCGGCTTTGTGCACATGCCGCAGTTCTCCAATTGGTTTCACGCACGTCTGGGCGTATCGCCGCGAAGCTACCGGCAGAATTGCGCGCAGTGATCGCGCAGGGCAGGGTCAGTCCTGTTGAGGCGCTTGAGTGTCCCGCAGGTTGAGTCCGTCGACGTCTTCGTCGTGGATGCAATGACGCGCATCGGGAGACTGTAGGCGAAAGCGCAGGTCGCGACCGGTGACGTTGCGGGCGTGACGCATGTAAAGTCCCCAAGCTGGTAGGGGGCCCCAGCGTTCCCACTGGGGGTATTCGGCGGGCTTTTCCTCCACAGGACGAGTGACATCCTCAGGCGTGCCGGTGCCGATGTGGTGGATGGAGATGTTGCCGAGGAAAACGTTTTCAACCGGAAAACCAGGCAGTCCCATGATGGAACTGGGCGAGCGGGCACCATGGGCAATCTCCCAGCGCGGATCGATGACGTCCGGGGTGAGATCGCGGATGAGAGCAGTGACGTTGGTGATAGAAATATTTCGCACGCTGCCAGGGCGGGCAATGGATTCATTCAGGCCGCGCTGGCCGAGTCGGATGAAAAACGCGCCGCCGACTTCGTCCATGGTGACGTTGGAAATATTGACGTTGTCGATGTTGGCTCCGTCAACCGAGAGGATCTCAATGCCGCAAAGCCGCACGCGGTGCATGGCGATGTTGGACACGGTGATGTTGCGCATGTCGCCCTTGGATTCGGTGCCCATCTTGAAGCCGTTGCACTCGGTGGTGAGGGTGCAGTTGGTGATGGTGATATCACGACAGGCGGCGGCGGTCGTCGTCTTGAGCGTGATGGCGTCGTCCTTCGAATTGATGCGGCAGTTGGCCACCGTGACGCGGCGACAGCCATCGAGGTTGATGCCGTCGTTGTTGCTGCAATGGAGACTGTCCACGGTGATGCCGTCGATCAGCACGTCCTCGCAATCAAGGTAGTGCTGCACCCAGGCGGCGGAGTCCTTGAGGGTGATTTCGCGGATGCGCACACCGGTGCAGCCGATGAAGCGCAGGAGCATCGGACGGTGGTTGTTTTTGGCGAACGAGAGTCCGTTGCCGTCGATCACGCCGGGGCCGCTGACGCCGATGTTGCGCGCGTTTTGGGCAAAGATAAGGGCATGGCCGCGCTCGCCGCCCACCGCGTCGATAAAGAGCGGCACGCCGGCGTTTTGGTAGTCGGCGATGTCGGTGCTGCCGGTGAGCACGGCACCGGGCATGAGCCGCAGGTGAACGTTGTCCTTGAGCACCAGACTGCCGGTGGTATGGCGGCCGGGTAGAATAGTGACTTCGCCGCCGCCGGCGTGGTGACAGGCGTCGATTTGTTGTTGTAGCGAACCGGTGCCTGTCGGCGCAGTAAGGGTCTGGATCATATTGATAAAATCAAGCGACTCGGCGGCGACGCGAGGTAACGAGGAACAGCGCGGATCCGCCAAGCAGGAGTGCCGCGGTTGACGGCTCGGGGATCGCGGTGCCGCCCACGGTCACATTGAGCAGGCCGTTGCCGGTGAAGGTGCTGCTTTGGAAATCGGCTCCGCTGCCGATGGCTCCATAGGTGCCGATTGCCCGGGCAATACCGGCGATGGTCAGGCTACCGATGGTATCGGTGTCGGAATGATCGAGGTCAAAGAAGGCACCACTGGCGATGGAGACATTGGCGGTGTCGGCGATGGAGGCGTTTTGAAAACTCAAGGTGCCGCCATTGATGTAGAGGTCGCCGGTGAAGGTGAGGGACTCGATGAAGGCGAGGGTGCCGGTGCCGAGCTTGACCAGACCGATGGAGTTGGTCCCGCCGTTGGTATCGCCAATCGCTGAGTTGAAGGTGAACAACCCTCCGGCGTTGGTGGTGTCGAGGCCGATGAAGGAGCCGTCTTTGAAGCCGCCGCTGCCGGTGCTCAGGCCGAGCAGGGTGTTGATGTTGGCTTCGGTGAATTCGCCCGAGCCACCGAGGTTAAAGGCCATGGTGGCACCGGATTCGATCACGATGCGGGAGGCGCTCCAAGCGGCGGCGGAACCGTTGTTGTAAAGCGAGACCTGTTTGGCGAATTGCAGGGTTCCTTCGGAGGCGATGGTGTTGCCGGTGTAGGCATTGGTGCCGGAGAGGATCTGGGTGCCGGAGCCGGTTTTGGTGAGGGCGATGATTTTGGTGCCGGTGGCCTGGCTAAAGTCGCCCCCGAAGTTACCGTTGCCGCCGCCCGCGCCGACCGTGAGGACGGTGGTGGCGGACCCTGCTGAATTGGTGATCGTTCCGGTGGTGCCCGTGATGGCATTGAGCACCAGAGCGTTGTTGCGGATGTCCAAGGTGCCGCCGTTGAAGGTCACAGTGCCCGTGCCGAGAGCCGATGTAGAGCCGGCCCAAATCGTGCCGGCGTTAATGCTAGTGCCACCGGAATAGGTGTTGGTTCCGGACAGGATATGAATGCCGGTGCCGGTCTTGATGATCCGATGCTGCGAGCTACCGTCGACGATGTTAGAGGATGATTCGACGCCCAGGGCGGCATAAGGGAGATCGGTATTGAGGGTGAGGTTACCGTTGAGGGTGACCGTGTCGCCGTATAGGCCGCCACCGCCATTGATGAACGTAAGCTGGCTGTCGCCGGTAACATTGACTGCACCGGCAAGAAACACGGCGCCTACTTTTTCGGCGACACCCAGTTGGACATTACCGTTCAGTGTTACCGTGTTGACCAAGTAGCGCTGCGAACTGGTGCTGCCTAACACGCCGCCGTTTAGCGTGACGGTGCCCGCGCCCAAACTCTGAGTGGAGTAGCCGGTGGTAGTGGCATCAATGGCCGTGGTGCCAGACGTATCCCGGTTCAAATAGATCGTGCCACTGGTGAGGGTGTAGCCGCCGGTGAATGTATTGATGGCGCTGTTGAAAATGGTGAGGCCGTTGCCGCTCTGCTCTACGGAAAAATCACCACTGACGGTGCTGCTCATGCTCAGCGAGTTGCTGCTGTTGTTGGTCCAAGTCTGATCCGCTCCGAGAATGAGGTTGGTGGAACTGACACTGGAGGCGGCGGTATTTGCACTCATGGTGATGCCACCTGCGCCGAGATTAAGGGTGGTGCCACCGATGGTCAGTGCGGCGGTGTTCGTGGTGCCGTCGCCGATCTGAATGCCGGCAATGCTGCGCGAGGTGCCGGCGTTGGGCTGGCTGTTGTAGCTCGTCTGGTTAAATCGGGCGATGTCGGTGGTGATGTCGTTGGCGGGCGCGGTGCCGTCGATCCAGTTGCCACCAGTGCCCCAGTTGCTGCCACCGCCAGCGGTGGCGCTGAAATCGATAACGGAGCCTTGAAGGGGAGCGCCGGAAAGAAGCAATCCGGTGGCCATGGTCGCGGTGAGCACCGCGTTGGACAGGGTAGTTGGGGTATTCATGGTGTGTCCGATATGCTGAAACACCCCGGTCTTGCCGCAACGGCCCTGGCGTGTTAATCGTTACATATGAATGCTGGAGAATTCGATAAAGCGGTTACGATGAAGGATGTTGCCAAGGCTTGCGGGGTCTCGGTGGTGACCGTCAGCCGGGTCTTGAAGAAGGATCGCAACCACTCCGTCGAGACGCGTGAAAGGGTGTTCAAGATGGCCGAAAAACTGGGTTATCGGCCCAATCCGCTGGTGGCGGCTTTGATGAGCGCACGGGGGCGACACAAACCGGCCAAGGGCACAGTCAACTTGGCTTTGCTTAATCCCGGCGGGAACCAGGACTGGCCGCAGCATCCGTTTTACCAGGGGGTGATGGCTCAGGCGGAGACCTTGGGGTTTAGCATCGAGATGTTTGATTTTGGAAAAACCGGCGGGCGGCAGCGCTTGCGCAGTGTTTTCCAATCACGCGGTATCCGCGGAGTCGTCGTGTTGCCCACGCCGGAGGCGGACTGGGCGTTGGGTTTTGATCTCACGGGTTTTGCAGCAGCGACGATTGGCTACAGTGTGACTTCGCCGGATATGCCGCGGGTGGTAACTGATACCTACGGACGTGTGATGATGGCTTTGAATCAGGCGCGTGAACGCGGTTATCGGCGGATTGGCGTGCTGGGCACGGATGACCTTGATCAGCGGTTCCAGCATCTCGGCACGGCGGCGAGCAAGGTGTTCGCGCACTTGAATCCCGATGTAGAGGTCAGGTCTTTGAATGTGGACCCCTGTTGGACGCCCGGCGACAACGCCGCGGTCGTGCACGCGTGGGTTCAGCAGCACCGGGTGGATGCCATTATTTCGCAGGTGGGGCTGTATGACGAGTTGCGGGCCGGTGGTTTGGATATACCCGGGGCGGTGGGTTTTGTGCACATGCATCTTAACCTGGATACTGCGGTTACCTGCATGGATCAAAACCAGCACTGGATCGGCCGCAAAACGACTGACGTCGTGGTGGGGATGATCAACCGCAACGAGTTTCAAATCCCCGAGCAGTCACAGATCATTATGATACCATCGACCTGGGTTGAAGGCACGACGCTGCCGGAGCGACGGTAAGACTTCGGAGGCGTGGCAGGAGGTCATCGGTGATGATTGGCAGTTAGCGGGCTTGGCTTGGCGTCTGGCCGGTCCAGCGGCGGAACTCTTTTCCAAAGTGGGTTGCATCAGTGAATCCACAGGCGACGGCGATGTTTTTTAAGCCGAGATCGGGTCTGGTTTTGAGCAAGGATTTCGCGTGTTCGATGCGATGACGCAGGCGGTAGGAGGTAGGTGTCATGCCGTAGCAATTTTTAAAAATCACGCTCAAGTGTGGTCCGGACAAATTATGATAACGCGCCACCTCGGTGAGCGTGAGCGGCTGCATGACGTTGCGCTCCAAGTAGGCAGCCACTGAGGCAGCGATGCGTTTTTGATGGGGGTTGATTCCGGGTTCGGAGTCCGTGGTGACGGACTCGCCGAGCGCGGCGCGTCCGACCAGTAGCAGTAGCGAACGCAGAGCGAGGCGGTTTAACTCGGCGCCATGCAGGCGTCCGCAGGCTAGTTCTTCGCCGATGCGGCGGAGGTGGACTTGCGCAGTCTCAAAGTCGTTGTTGATTGAGATGGGGCGCAGCAGGAGTTCGGGCTCGATGGGCTCGGAACTTTCGAAGCCTAACCAACCGAGGCGGACTGCGGTGGGAGCGCGTTCGCGGTGCGTGCGCTCTGGAGGGATCACGACGACTTGACCGGTGTTTAACTTCAACGCGCGTCTGCCGGGCAACTGCCAGTCACAAACACCCTCCAGCACGAAGCCCATTTCGTAGAATGGGTGGCGGTGATATTTTCCGCTGAATCCGTCGGACGCGCGTCGATTAACGATGCATAAGCGGATCTGAGGATCTGGTAATTTACTCATGTATCTTCAGGAAATAGGCTAAATATAAGAGTTATTTACCAGAATTATTCGTTTCTACCGATTGTGGAGTGACGTGTTTATTCAGTAAGATGACGGTCCCATGAACACACGAACGCTCATCGCGGGTGGCACTGAGTTATTGCACGGCGGGGACTACAATCCCGATCAATGGCTCGGCGAGCCGGAGGTGATCGACGAGGATTTCCGGCTCTTCGATGCGGCGGGGGTCAACACGCTCGCGGTGGGGATCTTCGCGTGGTCGCGGCTGGAGACGTCCGAAGGGGTTTATGATTTTGACTGGCTGGGGCGCATTCTCGACCGGTTGGCGGCGGCGGGGAAGAACGTGATTCTGGCGACGCCGAGCGGGGCGCGTCCACTGTGGCTGGCTCAGCGTTATCCGGAGGTATTGCGCGTGGACCGGCTGGGCCTGCGCGAGACGCCGGTGGTGCGGCACAACCACTGTTGGAGTTCTCCGGTTTATCGTGGGAAGGTCCGCGAGATCAACACGCGGCTGGCGGAGCGTTTCGGGCGGCATCCGGCGGTGAAGATGTGGCATGTGTCGAACGAGTTCAGCGGGGAGTGTTTGTGCGAGCGCTGCGTGAGCGGATTTCACGACTGGTTGAAGGAACGCTACGAAACGCTTGAGGCGGTCAACGCGGCGCATTGGACGGATTTCTGGGCGCATCGCTACACCGATTGGAGTCAGATCAATCCGCGTGATTTTATTTTGGACGGACTGACGCTTGACTGGCGGCGGTATGCGTCGTGGCAGGTGGAGGATTTTTATGCGTGGGAGGCGGAGCCGCTGCGGCGGTTGTCGCCGGCAGTGCCGGTGCTGACGAATCTGATGGGGCTTTTCGAGTGGGTGGATTATCACAAGCTGGCCCGGCAGCTGGATATCGTGGCGGACGATTCGTATCCGGGATATCAGGCGGACAATCCGGACATCGCCGTGCAAGCGATGGAGACGAGTTTTAAGTTTGATCTACTGCGCTGTCTCAAGGGCGAGCCGCGTCCATGGTTTTTGATGGAGAGCTGCATAGACGGGAATTCGGTGTGGAAACCGCTGCATCTGAAGCCGCCGGGATTGCATCACCTTGAAATGTTTCAGGCATTGGCACACGGGGCGGATGGCACGCTGTATTTTCAATGGCGCAAGGGTCGCGGCGGCGTTGAGAAATACCACGGCGGCGTGGTGCATCACACGCATCCGGAAGAGACGCGGAGCTTCCAGGAAGTCGCCGCTCTGAGCCGGCGTTATGCGCAGGTGAAGGCAGTCATGGGTTCGCTCAATCGGGCGGAGGTAGCGGTGTTGTTTGATTGGGAATCGCGATGGGCCTACCGCGCGGCGCGCGGGCTTCCCAAAAACGACGGGGTGATGTTGGTGCGGCACGCGGTCGAGCAGTATGAGTCGTTTTGGCGGCGCGGGGTGACGGTCGACGTGCTGGCGGCGGCCCATGACTTTTCGGGCTATCGCCTGGTCGTCGTGCCGAGGCTGTATCTGCTGGAAGCGGGTTTTGCGGAGCGGCTGCGGGATTACGTGAGGGGCGGTGGCTGGGTGGTATTGACCGCTCTTACCGGCATGGTGAACGAGACCAATCTTTGCTGGCGTGATGGGTGTCCGGGGGACGGTTTGGAAGAGATGACCGGTGTCTGGATGGAAGAGGTGGGCGAATGTTTCCCCGGGACCAAGCTGCGTGTTGGAGCGGTGGACGGAAACTCGTTCGGGCTGTCGTCGGAGGCATGTGTGGCGGAGGGGATTTACAGCCGCATGCATGCGCGTGGGGCGGAGGTGTTGATGGAGTATGCCGACGGCTGGCTGGCGGGAACGCCGGCGTTGTGCACACAGGCGTTTGGCGAAGGACGGTCGTTTTATCTGGGGGCGGATTTGGAGCGCGCCGGCTTGGATCGCGTTTACGAGGCGATCATGCGAGCGAGGGCATTGACGGGATTTTTGCCGGAGGGCGGATTGTTGCCGCCGGGAGTGACCGTGCAGATGCGTGAGTCGGCGGGGCGGCGTTATGCGTTTTTGCTTAATTTCTCCAAGGAGAAGAAGGCCGTGCCGTTGTCCGAAACTGGCGGGCAAGATGTGGAAACCGGCATGCCGTCTGGCGAGGTGGTCGAACTGCAACCGTGGGAATCCCGGGTGCTCAGATGGCCGTGCTCGGGTTCATGAGCGGTTGACCACGAATGATCGACAACAAGCGGGAGCGTTCATGCCTTGGCGTTGCCGGCGTAGATCAGCCGGTCGTCGGGCCAGGGGAGCACGCGGTAGTTGTTGCGGCTGACGTTGATCAACGTGCCGTCGTGCGGGACAGCGTGGCGCATGATCACGTCGAACGACGGTTCGCGTGCCTCGCCGAGGACGGCCAGCAGGCGTTCGCGCCACGGTGGCAATAACTCGGGTGAACGTTCTGCTAAGTTGTCGAGTTCACACGGGTCGTTTTCCAAATCAAAGAGCGCTTCGTAACCGGTTTCCCAATACGCGTATTTCCAACCCCGGGTCACCAGGCCGCGCCACTCATGGTGGTCCAGGCACCAGCCGGGCACGCCGACCATCTCCATTAATTGGTGGTCGACCGGTTCCTCGGTGGATTTCCCCGTCAGCACGGCGGACCAGTCGGAGCCTTGCATCCAGACCGGCGGGGTGAGTCCGGCCAGTCCCATCAGGGTGGGCGCAAAGTCGACCAGACCAAACAGGCCGGGCAGGGGGGCGTCGGCCGCGATGTGACCGGGTCGGGCGAACAAAGCGGGGATGCGCACTGACTCCTCGTGCGGATGTTTTTTCTCAAAGTAATAACCGTGCGACCCCATGAACTCGCCGTGGTCGGACAGGTAAACAAAGAGGGTGTTGCCGCCGGTGAAGCGCGGGTTGGTTGCGAGTGCGGCACGCAGTCGGCCGAGGTTATGATCGAGGTTTTCGATCATCGCGTAGTAGTCGGCAAGGTATTGGCGCACGGCGGCTTCATCGGCCGAATCGCCACCGCCGTCGTGGGCAAGGTCGACGGGCTGGCCCCGCCATTTCATGAAGTTCTCAGGCACGTCGAGTGTGGCCGGATCGAGCCGTCTCCATTTTTCGGGCACGGCCATCGAATCGGTGGGCGGCAGGGCAAAGTGCGGCGGGGTTACGCTCAGCGTCAGGAACAACGGTTCGTCACGTTTGTAAGCATCAAGGTAGGCAATGGCCTCGTCGGTCAGCACATCGGTTTCAAAGCCTTCCAGACGCTCCGGCTCGACCGCGTCGTTGCGGTAGGCGGTGGCGGTGAAGTGCTGGTTCAGGTTCTCGAAACCAAACCAGTCCTGAAAGCCCGCGCGGTAGTAGTCGGGCGTGCGGTTGCGGGTGCCGCCTTTGAAGTCATCCGGATTGGCCCGCACGCCGGGCGGCAACTGGTCGGGAACCACGCCGCAGTGCCATTTGCCCAGATAAGCCGTATGGTAGCCGCCGGCGCGCAGTTCCGTGGCGATGCTGGGGAAGGCGGCCTTGTAGTGGTCGAAAAAACCCGCCACCGGACCGCAGTGCGCGTGACGTCCGGAAAAGATCGTGCCGCGCGACGGGGTGCACACCGGGCAGTTACAATAGGCCCGTTCAAAACCCGCGCCGTCCGCCGCCAGTTTGTCCATCTCGGGCGTGCGCACATTGCGGTCGCCCGCGTGAGTCATGGCCTGCCCGCGATGTTCGTCAGACAGTAAAAAGATGATGTGCGGACGTTGTGGGGCAGGGGACGAGGGCATGTTGGCACCTTACCTGATACATTCCGGCGAGCGCATCATGAACAATTAACATTCAGATGCCCGCCATGCTGTATAGCCTGTGTATGCGGAGCTTGGGCTGGCAGTGGTTGGTGATGTTCGGTTCCAATCAATCACTTCTGTTTATCTCATGCCCATGACCCGAATTTCCCTGACCGACAAATCCTGGCAGCTCTGCGGCTGGCGCCCTTACTCCTGGCAGATCGGCCGCAGCATGGAGCTCGGCATGACCCTGCGCTGCGACATCGCGCCAATGCCCGCGGTTATTCCCGGTTCAGTGCAGGTCAATCTCCTCGCCGCCGGTTGGCTCAAGGACTGGAATCACGGTCTCAACTCGCTCTCCGTCGAATGGGTTGAAAACCGCCACTGGGAATTTTTTACCCGCTTTGAGGCCGGTCAACTGCCCGCCGGCGGCGAGTCCGTCACGCTCTGCGCCGGTTGTCTGGATCACTCGGGCTGGATTCTGGTTGATGAACAAAAAGTCGCCACCTTCTGCGGCGCGCTCAAACGCCAGCGCATCGATCTCGGCACTGCGCTCTCCGATGGCAACGCGCACTCGATCGGCATCGTGTTCGACTGCCCCCCCGATGAACAGGGGCAGATCGGCTTCACATCGCGGTCCCGTCATTTCAAGCCGCGCTACAATTACTCCTGGGACTTTTGCCCGCGCTTTGTGCCGATCGGAATCGGCGACGACCTGTGGTTGGAGTTTGGCCAACCGGCCGCTGAACTTATTCGTATCACACCCCGGCTGCTTGCCGACTTTTCCACCGGTGAACTCTCCGCGGTCATCAACGCCCGCTGCGATGGTCAGACTGCGCGAGTTCGCGTGCTCAAGGATGGCGTGGAGTTGCTCAACGAGACCCGCGAACTCACTCCCGGCGAAAACGCACTCGGCTTAACCCTGCCGTCCGTCGAAGCCTGGTGGCCCAACGGCATGGGTGAACATCCGCTCTACGATGTTTCCGTCTCGCTGGTTGATGGTGCCGAGATCGCCCGCCGTCGCGTCGGTTTTAAGCACGTCGCATGGGAAACCTGCGAAGGCGCCCCCGCCGATGCGCTCCCGTGGATTTGTGTGGTCAACGGCCGCCGTCTATTCCTGCAGGGCGTCAACTGGACGCCGCTCCGCCTCGACTACCTGTCGGTCACCGCCGACCAGTATCGTCAACGTCTCGACCTCTACCGGGACATGGGTTGCAACGTCCTGCGCGTGTGGGGCGGCGCCTTCCTTGAGCGCGAGGTTTTCTACAATTTTTGCGACGAAGCCGGCCTGCTCGTCTGGCAGGAATTTCCGCTCAGCTCCTCCGGCATCGACAACTACCCACCGGAAGATCCCGCGGCCATTGCCGAGCTCACCGTCATTGCCCGCGACTACGTGCGCCGTCGCTGCCACCACGCCAGCCGTCTGCTCTGGTGCGGCGGTAACGAGTTGCAACACGCCGAAGGCCGCAAGGATGGCGTCGGGATTCCGGTTACGCTTGAGCACCCCTGCATGGCTGCGTTTGCCGAGGTGGTGGCCGCCGAAGATCCTGATGCCCGTTGCCTGCCCACCTCCAGCAGCGGTCCGCGTTTCATGGCCTTTGAGTCCAATTATGGCAAAGGCCAGCACCACGACGTCCACGGACCGTGGAACCTCGAAAAACTCGACGAATGGAAACGTTACTGGGCCGGCGACGACGCCCTCCTGCGCTCCGAAACCGGCATGCCCGGCGCCGCCTCGCTCGAATGCATCGAACGCTACCGCGGTGAGGAAAGCCCCTGGCCGCCAGCCCACGACAACCGTTACTACATGCACGCCTGCTCGTGGTGGCTGCAGTGGAATAAGTTCAGCCACGAACTCGAAGGCATGGAACCCGACGCCGGCCTCAAGCGCTACGTCGAACTCAGCCAGACGCTCCAGGCCGAGGCCCTCACGGTTGCCGCGACCACCTGCCGCGACCGGTTTCCACGTTGCGGCGGCATCCTGCTCTGGATGGGCCACGACATGTTCCCGTGCCCGTCCAATACCAGCATCATCGATTTTGATGCCACGCCCAAGCTGGCCTACCACGCAGTCAAGGACGTCTACCTCAACGCACCGCATCTTTCCTGACCATGAACAGTGCCACCAACCCCGCTCCCAACGTTCAGCAAGACGACTACACGTGGGCCGAGCGCCGCGCGCAAAAACAAGCAGCAGCCCAATCCGGTTCACACGATCTGATCTTCATCGGCGACTCGATTACCCACCGCTTTGAACGCGATGATGTCGGCGGTCCGGTCTGGCAAAAATTCTTTGGCCGCCTGCGCGTGCTGAACCTCGGCTACGGTTGGGATACCACCCAAAACGTGCTCTGGCGGCTCACTGAAGGCGGCGAGTTTGCCGGCCAGCGTCCGCGCCTCGTCGTGCTCAACATCGGCACCAATAACCTCACCGGCAACAGCGCCTGCCCGGCCAACACCACCGCCGAGATCGTCGAAGGCATCGCCGCCATCTGCGACCTCGTGCAACACGCTTCGCCCGAAACCAAGATACTGGTGATGTCCATATTTCCCCGCGGTCGCCGCGTCGAGATGATCAACGCCCGCGTGCACGACCTGAACCAAGAGATCAGGCTTTGGCTCACGACTCGTCCCGAGCTGCTCCACCTCGACATCGGCGAAGGCCTGCTCAAGCCGGGCGGCGAAATCGACCCCGTGCTCGTGCCCGATCTCTGTCATCCGGTTGAGCCCGGTTACGTGGTCTGGGGCGAGGCCCTGCAGCCATTGGTGAAACAATACGTCGGCTGATTTTTGGTTATGAAAATCCTCTCAGGCATCAGTGAAGGTCAGGTGTTGCAACGACTCGGCAAGACCGGCGCGACTGCGCTGGTTTGCGGCGAAACCACCGGCGACGGTCCGGTTTACGCGACCCTCTCCAGTCGCGGCGCAACCACCACCGGCTGGAAGCGCCGCAAGGTCGGCACCGCCAAGTCAGGCGCCTTCAAACTACGCCTGACCGGTCTCCCCGCCGGCGGTCCGTATCGTTTGACTCTGGAGCGCGGCGGACCGACTCCGGAGACCGCCACGGTGCGAGCGTTTTATGTCGGTGATGTTTGGATACTCGCCGGCCAGAGCAACATGGAGGGCGCGGGCCGCATGCCGACCTTCAGCAAGCCGCATCCTTTGGTGCGGGTGATGTCGCAGCGCCGCGATTGGCGCCGTGCAGAGGATCCGTTGCACATCCACAAGGAATCACCCGACGCCTGTCACAATTACGGCTCACAGATTACGCCTGCGGAATCCGCCCAATGGCATCGCAGCTCCCCGACCGGTGCCGGTGCGGGTGTGTCGTTCGGCCGCGAAATGCTCAAACGCACCGGCGTGCCGCAGGGCTTGATCGCCACGGCTCGCGGAGGCAGCTCGATGGATTTGTGGGACCCCAAAAAGACGGACCAGCTCTATGCCTCGATGATGGCCTCGGTGCGCTCCTCAGGACAACCGGTTGCCGGCGTGCTCTGGTATCAAGGCGAATCCGACACCGGCGAAACCGGAGTGGCTGATTACACGCCAAAGATGCAGGCCCTGGTGGCCGCCACCCGCCGCGATCTGCGCCAACCGCGCCTGCCCTGGGTAACTGTGCAGCTGGCGCGCGTCGCCCGCTCCGGCGACGGAAAGCTTTGGAACGCCATCCAGGAACAACAGCGCGTCATGCCTGCGGTTATTCCCCACCTGCAAGTCGTGGCCGCGATCGACCTGTCACTCGACGACGAGATTCATGTGGGCTCGGCCGACATGCCCCGCCTCGGTGCCCGCCTTGCCTGTGCGGCGACCAACCTGACGGCCGGTCAACGTGTCGAGCCGACCATGCCGCGACTGCTCTCGGTGCGTCGCTCCATGTCGACCGCGAAGGAACTGACCAAGGTGAAGTGTGGGATTGATGTCCGCTTCGAAGGCATTGTCGGCGGACTGCGTTCAGATGGTGAAGCGTCAGGCTTTTACCTGATCGGCCCGGACGGCGTGGAGTTGCCCTGGATCTACAAAACCAAGCTGCACGGCGACACCGTCCGTCTTTACATCATGCGACTGCCTCCGGCCGGCTCGACCGTTGGTTACGGTCAGGGATTTCCCCCGCGCTGCCCGATCACCGATGGCCGCGACCTCGCGCTGCCGGTCTTTGCGCCCGCGCCGATCGAGGGTCAGGAAGGCACGTTGCCGTTTATGACCAGTTGGCGTGTGCACCCCTTGGTCGCCACGCAGGTAAGCATCGATAAGGCCCGACTGCCCAAGCTGCAGCGCGACGGCACCGAGGTGAAGACCGGCGCGGCTGATGGGTTTATCAATCAAAACGCCGCCTGGCAGGGAAAGAGCGGACACGCCTTTTTCTCCGCCGAGCTGGAGCTGGACCGTGCGCAAACCGTTTTGCTGCTGATGGGCTACGACGGGCCTTTCCGCCTCTGGCTCGACGGTCGCTCGGTGTTCTGCAATCCGGGTGGTGCCAATCCCTGTATAGCCGACGAAAGCGGCCACGAAGTGCGCTTGTCCGCCGGTCGCCATGAACTCGTGGTCGGCATGGACGTCGCCTACGGCCGCTCCTGGGGTTTCTTTCTCCGCCCGCGCATTGCCGGAGCAACGATACTGGCTGACGCCGGCATACGTTATCTCCCGACCGTCTAATTGGCGTCGTCCCCGCCGGCGCACCTGCCGAAACTCAACTGATTCCCGTCCGGGTCCCTGATCACGAAGTCTCGCACCCCATATGCCTGGTCGGCTGGCGCGCAGACGATCAAGGCGCCCTTGGCCTGGATGCGATATTGAGAGCGGGCAGGGCGTTTTGCCGGGTTCGCTCGTGGTCTTGGCTGTTAATGCTTACCCGAGTCTCGACCCAGGTGAGCGTTGCCAATCGCATCAATATTAGCACCAGAAACGCCAGTAGCATGATCGTGATAAAAAGCGCGAAGGCCCTTGGCCTGTGGGCGCTAAAGATACGCATATCCACGAGTGCACTCGATTAGGGAAAGCACATGGGAAAAGCGGCGGGGTGATTTCAGCACGCGATAGCCTCATTCACCTTCAAATCCTTCGAATTCTATACATTTTCAGAACAATTTAGAGCACTTGTTCGCAAACACGGGTTGCCACCCAGAGGAGTATTCGAGACGCTCGCCTGAACATGTCCCGCACTATTGTGTATCGTAATCTGCCTTGCTTGGAAGAGGCGGTGAAGTCGTTTGCCGGATTTCCGAGTGGGGTCAGCCGGCAGCAAACGCTCACTGACGAATTGCGCCGTCAGGCCAAGCGATTGAGGCGTTCCACGTCCACCCCGTTCTGGTCGATGCGCGAGGTTGCGGCTTTTTTTGGGGTGCCGCTCGGCACGGTCAGCGTGGTCTATCAAGCTCTGGAGCGTGAGGGGATACTGAACCGGCTGCGTGGGGCGCAGACCCTGTTGATGGGGAAGTCCACCATTTCGAGAAACCGTGTGCGTGGCCTCGTGGGACTGCCGATCTGGCTGCACTCCATCATGGTGCTGCCCTATACCCGCACATTTACCATGACGATTGAGGAGCAGCTCCGGCAGCGGGGTTACGTGGCCAACGTGATATTCCATCACACGAAGGACGAGGAGCTCTCTCCTGAATTCGCCCTTCGCCTGCTACGGCACAAACTGGATGTCGTGATTTGGCAAAATCCGAGTCCCGGCACCAAGCAGAACATCCTGTCGCTACGGGAACGTGGCGTGCGTGTGCTCCTGCTCCAGCGCGGCGAGCGGCAGACCAATATCCCGGCCGTGGTTTATCAGCAGGACTTTCAGACGGCCTACCAAGAGATGGCGAACAAATGGAAAAAGAGTGGCGTCCGCCGGGTGCTGATCTGGAGTCCGGTCGCTCACCTGCTCCACGGAAAATCCGAAATCGACACGTTCCGATTCCTGATGGAGCAATGCGGCCTTGCGACCGAAGTGGTCGAGGACACGCCGGGCGAGCTCTTGGCCCGGCTGCGCAAGCGTGGCGCGGCAGTGAACCACGGCATCGCCTTTCTCGACACGACCAGCAGCGAACAGATCTGTAACCGCGATCCACAGATAATCGAGGAGATCGGGAAACACGCACGTCTCGCGTTCTGTGTGAGCATGATCCGCTGCCCTTACCTCCATGCCCGTGGCGTGCGAGCCGACGTGGTGACGCTTTTGCCGGTCGAGATCGCGTCCCGGCTATCCGCCGACATTAGCAAGTTGGCGATCCTTCCCGACGGCGTGCAGCACACCTTTACAGCACGTTATTTCGAGGATCGTTTGATCGGCGGAGACATCAGGGACCCAGAATCCTACGATGACAGCACCGCTCCTGAAAGCCGGCACGTGGCGACACGTTCACAACGTTCAATCGAATCCAATAACGCAACCAAGGGGAAACGGGCTTCGCGCACCACCTCGTCATCGGCACCGTAAAGCACATAGCCACCATGTGAAAGTTCCGGCATCGGGCGCCACGCGTATTCTGCGTTATCCTATTGTCCTTGGACGGTCCGGTCTTGGCGCTCGGCTACATTTTATTTTTAAGGCCGTCGGACTATTATCCGTTCTTTTTCGGAACCATCCAGCCGCTATCAGCCGATGGCGATGTCTTGTTGTTTTATGAATTTGAAAGCTGCTCGGCGTGGCATCGTCGATTGTATGTCGACTTGCATGGCCACGAAGCCGGCCGGCTATTTGTTCGTAATCTGTTCTTAATGGCACGCGCTTGAATTTTGAGATGACGGGGGGGCAATATTTCAGACGCAATGAGCTCCATTACCCGCTTCGCTACACTTAGTGCATTCATCGCAGTGTTACTCGCGCCCATGGCGCCGGTATCCCTTGCTTCGCCCCTGATTCTAAACATCGATTTCGAATCGCCAAACTATACCGCCCGCTCGTCATCCTTCGATGCAGCGACCGGCAAGGGTAACTTGGTGGGGAAGGCCCCACGCATGATCACCCAGCTCACGAATAAGGACATTATGGGTCAAACGTGGACGGCGACCGTTGCCCAAAGGAATCTGGTCAATGCAGCAGAGGGAAATTGGTTGGTTGTGACTGTGCCGGGCGGCAGCGATTTCCGGGGACTTCTGGAGGCATTCGCCCCCGCCGGCCCATCGAGCCAGACAGGCACGTGGTTCATGCAGTTCGAGTTTAGGCAGCTGACCGCCTTTACCGGTGGCCATATTGGCACTTGGAAAATGATTACATCCGATGGCAATGATATGGTCAGGCATGGCCTGTATCTGGACACGTGGGAGCCCGAAGTTTATGCGGCGGCACTGAGTCCCGACAGAACCTACGTTCTACGTCTTGAGGTCGATATGGGATCTACGGCCCCCGGCAGTGCACGAGCCTATGTGGATGGCAAGTTGACCAGCACGTCCAAAGCGCGCGAAAATCGTGGTGAAGTCGGAGGTTTGAAATTCGAATTCGACAGCGGCAATAGTTGGGGAGCTGGTGACTTGCAATTTGCGCTTGATAACATCCAGGCGGGTGTGGTGATTGCTCCGACCCGCTAACCTGCAACCGCCGATTTATTCAGGACGGCACCAATGCCCAGTTGCTTGCGGCGGGGAAGGTTCATTGCACCGGAACCGAGCCGCTGGTTCGTAAGTGGCAGATGAGCACTCCACTTGAGCCCGGCACCAAGCTTTATGACCACTCCCATGGGCCCATTCACCCGCCGCGTCGCACTCCGCCTGAGGGGCGGATATTTGATCTGCGTAGGAAGCGCTGGACTTACAGGCGCATTACTCAAGCCACTGGACTGTTCAAAGCGACCATCAGTCGCATCCCGCAGCGTTCCGGAGATCTTCAATAGCAATACCGATGAGGACCGCGGTTTCGCGATGGAAATTTGGGATTGGGGACTCGGGCTTACACTTCGACCCATTCCTGCTTGGACGGGTCCATGGGCGCAGGCTGGTCGCAGGTGCTGGTGAGAGTGACGGCTGTGCCGGTGTCGGCGGCGTCGTGGATGGCCTGCATGATGTCGACGGCGTGCAGGGCGATGGCGTCGTTGGCTCGGTGCGGGCGGCCGGTGTTGATGGCGTCGATCATGTCGGCCACGCCTACGCCGCGGGAGCCTTCGCGGTAGGGGTGCGTGTGGTTGCGCTCGACCCAGTCCTTATCGCCGGCGCGGCGGATGCGGACCGGTCCGCCGGTGCCGTTGGGGTCGGGGACTTGCAACGAGCCTTTAGCACCCCAGAGCTCGAGGTTGGGCAGGGTGTGGCCGTTGGGCACATCGAAGGTGGTGGTCAGCGTGCCGACGGTGCCGCAGGCGAACTCAAGGATGGAAACGATGTGGGTGGGGATCTCGACGTCGATGACCTTGCCGCGTTTCGGGCGGCTGGTGATGGTGCGGGTGGCGTAGGTCGTGCGGGTGACACCGGTGACTCGGGTGACGGGTCCGAGCAGAGTGATCAACGCGTGCAGGTAGTAGGGGCCCATGTCGAACATGGGGCCGCCGCCGTGCTGGTAGTAGAATTCTGGAGACGGGTGCCAGCTTTCGTGGCCACCGCCGATCATGTTGGCGCTGAAACCAATGACGGTGCCGATGGCGTCTTGGTCGAGCAGGGCGCGGGCGGTCTGGATGGCGGCGCCGAGGCAGGTGTCGGGCGCGCAGCCGACGCGCAGGCCGGCGGCCTTGGCGGCGGCGACCACGGCGGTGCCTTCGGTGCGGTCGAGTGCAAAGGGTTTTTCACTGTAGGCATGCTTACCGGCGGCGATGATGCGGCGGTCGATCTCGGCGTGAGCCTGCGGGATGGTGAGGTTGATGACGAGGGCGATCTCAGGATCGGCGAGCAGGGCTTCGATGCTGACGGCGGTGCAGTTGAATTCGGCGGCCTTGGCTTCGGAGGCGGCGGGGACGAGGTCGGCACAGGCCTTGACGTTGAGAAAGGGGAAACGGGCGCAGGCGGTAAAGTAGGCCTTGGAGATGTTGCCGCAGCCGATGATGCCGATCTGGGTGATGGAGGGGGTGCTCATGTAAGGGATAATTGATAACAGTTGCGTCGGGATTGTTGAATGGATGCGCTGGGCAAAGGCATGGATTTTTTGATCAAGCACTGGGCTCCCTACACGCGGCGTTTTCCCGCGGCGTTTTCAGTGGTCAGCACGGACTTCATCAACCGCAAACGGGACCGCGTGGAGTATGTTTTCCCAAGCTGTAATTTCTCGCTGATCCTGCGGGGCGGCGGGGAGTTTGTGCGCAACGGACGCAGCTGGCCGGTGGTCGCACCGTGCGTGATTACGCAGTGGCCCGGCGATATCCTGTCCTATGGACCGGGCGGGGGTCATGAGCATTGGGACGAGTGCTACGTGATCTACCCCCAGTCGTTGCAGGGGCGCTTGCAGGAGGCGGGGTTCATCGTCGAGGAGCGCCCGGTGTGGCCCATCCTGAACCTGCCGGCGGTGCAGGAGCATTTGCGGGAGTTGGAGGCGTTGACCCAGACGGCGGACCCTGCTGCGGTGGTCGATCGCGTGGACCGGGTGTGGGAGCGCATCCTGCTCGAAACGGTGCTCGCGCCGGCGGTCGCGGACGAGGATGCAGACATGATCCGTTTGGTGATCGCCCGGATGAGGGCCCAACTTGCCCAACCGTTGGACATGGACTTGCTGGCGCGGGAACTGGGGGTGTCTCTGCCGACATTCAGGCGCCGGTGGATGGCGGTGGTGAAGATGCCGCCGGCGCGTTATCTGCAGGAGCTGCGATTGCAGGAGGCTTCGCGCATGTTGGTGGAATCGCGGCGTTCGGTGAAGCAAATCGCCCGCGATGTTGGCTATGACGACGAGTTCTATTTTTCGCGTCGGTTTCGTGCGCACACCAGTATGCCGCCGACGGAGTATCGGCAGACCTACCGGTTGAATCCTGCGCTTGGTTAGGCGTCCGGTCTGGGGTTAATCAACAGGGCAGGCAGCCGGTGAACAATAGGCATACACCCCGGTCGTTCTTGTTAAGGATACGAGGATGACGGAGTTTCGTGAAATCCCATGAAAGTAATGCGTCCCCACTTATCCGCACTGATTTTGGCGTCCTGTATTGCCGGCTCGTTTTTGACCACGGTCCATGGCGAACCCGAAGCGACTCCGGACCCCAAGCCTGACAAACCGGTCAGAGTCGTTCGTGATCCGGATCTGGAGAACGTTCGTTACGGTCCGCACGAGCGGAACGTGCTCGATGTTTGGAAAGCCGCTGGCGAGCACAACCCGGTCCTGTTTGTGGTTCATGGCGGAGGGTGGTTAGGTGGAGATAAGCGGGGCTATGTGAACACTCGGATGTTCATTGATCTCGATTGGTTTTTGCAGCGCGGCGTCACCGTGGTGGCCGTAAATTACCGTTATTCCACGCAGGCACCGCTGCCGGCTCCTGTGTATGACGCTGCGCGCGCGTTGCAGTTTATCCGTTACAAGGCGGACGAGCTCGGGATCGATAAGACGCGGATCATTGCCACGGGCGGCTCGGCGGGCGGGTGCACTTCGGCTTGGTTGGCGACTCACGATGATCTGGCCGATCCGAAGTCGGAGGACCCGGTCTTGAGAGAATCCACCCGGTTGACCGGTGCCTACATTGTCGTCGGTCAGACCACCATCGATCCGGTGACGATCAAGGAATGGTTTGGCGATATCCCGGTCCATCATCCGATGATCCCGCGTGCCGCCGGCTTTGCATCCGAACAGGAAATGGAGGCGGGTTACGATGGGGCGAAGGCACTTTATGCGGAGTTCTCTCCGGTGAACCACCTGGATGCCGGCGACCCGCCGGTTTATCTGAGTTGCTCAGGCGAGTTGGATCGCACGAGTGACGGAATCCATCACCCGATCTTTGGTGATCGCTTCAAAAAGCGGGCGGACGAAGTGGGGGCACCTTGTATCTTTCGGTTGCAGAATTCGACCAATCGCAACCCCGATGTCATCGGCTGGCGGGATTGGGTGTTGGAACGTTTCGGCCTGTGAGATGAGTGGCGTCGCGTGGAATGGCTGTGCCACTATTTGGTCGTTACGACCAACTGTAGTTGACGTGGTCCAGTTTGGCTTCGCCCGCGAGGGTGATCACTTTGGGCTTTTCGATACCGGAGCGCCAGGCGAGCAGGATGTCGGCGGCGTGGCGCACGATGGCGTCCATGGGGTAGAGCAGGCATTCGCAGTTGATGCGCTTGGGGCCGACAAAGGGGAGGCTGGGCAACTCGCGGGCGAAAAGCACACGGTGACGGTCGACGAGTTGGAGGAAGGCGTTGGGATCGCGCAGGGGGAATTCGGTCGAGGCGTATTCGTCGAACAGGCCGATGGCGGTGTCGGTGGTGAGTTGTGGATCGGCGACGAGTTCTCCGGCGAGCCTCGGGGAAGACTTGCGGCGCTCACAGGCGATACCGTGGTTGCGGGCCAAGGTTTCAAAGAGTCGCAAGCGTGGCGTGGTAGCGGGAGCACCCTCGACGGTGATCACGCGATGGATGTGGTGCCGCGTTTTCCAGTGGGTGAGCACCTGCTCGTAAGCTGGCTCCCAGTCGATTTCGATGTGGGCTGGCAGGCCGGGGGTGTTTTCACGGTCGCTGATGATGAGCGAGGGCACACCGTGGTCTTTCAGAAAACCGATGGCGTCGTGGTTGTGTCGTTGGGGTTGGAACCAGACGGCCATGTCCATGTGATGACGCAGCAGACGGTCGGCGAAGTCCGGCGATTTGTCCTCGGTTTCCCAATACAAAATGGTGTCCACCGAAAGTGCGTGGGGCCAGAGGGTGTCACCGAGTGCGCGGGCAAAGGTGCGCCGAAACATGAAGTGTCGCAGGCCATACAGCCAGACCGGCAGGCCGATGACGCCGGCAACCGGTTTGAGCGGACGTGGGGCGGTGCCGGTCAGTCGGGTGTGCGATCCGCGCAAACGCACCAACAGCCCCTCGCGTTCGAGTTGCTCAAAAACCAGCGCGGTGGTGCGTAGCGATATGCCGAGTGCGCTCGCGAGTGCGCGCATTGAATAGAAAGGCAGGCTGTCCTCGCGACGGAGGTCTTTGGCCACTTTACGGACTTTCTGAACTGCGTGGGCGTAGCCGTTTTCGCCGGGTTTGGCGGCGGGTGGGCGCAGCACTTTTGCCAGAGGGGGCAGGGCGGATCGATCAAACTCTCGGGACATGGGAAGCCCGACCATGTGACAATTGGTATACACTGCAATGGCGACGTGTGTCACCAGGCGGGAGCTTGGCTTCAGTGTTGGTTCTTTTCTTGAAATTCCCGCACCGCGCCGGGGTCGAATTCAAAGAAGAGTTGTTGGCGCACCGGCGGCGGTTTGGGGTCTCGGAGCGCGCCGGGTTCGGTGAGATAATTGGTGATGATCAGATAGCCGCGGTGGTAGGGCGAAAGGCGATGCTCGCCCTTGTAGTAGAGGGTCCAATCGCCGCGTTTGTCGGCGGCGGCGGCGCGACACACCACGTGCCCGCCGCCATTGGGCAGTTGCATGTAGGTGGTTTTTCCAGAGGGGAACTCTTCGTTTTTTTGATCAATGGCGAGAGCGACGGTGACGTCGGAGAGATTGATCACGAGCAGGCGTCCGGGGCCGTGTTGTTCGGGGTTGTCGGAGAACACCCTCGCGTCGAGAAACGGCGAGGCGGGATCGCCGCCGGCGGGTTGGGTGATGACCAGACAGGACGGCTCGTCCGGAGGCAGCCGAACCTCAAAGATGGTCTGCCGTTCCGGGCGGCTGCCGGGCGGAGCGTCGGGAGGAAGCGGCAGCTCACGAAAGGCGCGCAGCAGGCCGTTGGCGGGCCGGAGATGGGGGACGGAGAGTGATCGGCTGAGCACAAGGTTGACTGGAGGCTGGCCGCGCACGGGTTCGTATTTCAGGTCGGTGCGACTGCCGAGAGTGGAGAGCAGGCGAAAGGTCGCGGGGGGAGGATCGGCTGCGGGTGTTGATTGAGCGTCTAGGCCGGTAAGGGCGCAGACCAGCAGCGAAATCCCGAGGGCCAGAAACCGGATGAAGGGAAATTGTGAGCGGAGTTTCATATCTCTTCAGGTGAAAGCCAGCGCAGGGAAACCACGCGGTAGCGCCGGCCAAGGGTGGTGTTGATGCCGGTGGCTGCCTTTTCAGGGAGGGGATTCACGGAGGGGTCCACGTAGTCGGGCAGGCGTTGCACGACTGCCTCGCACCAAGCACGGGCATCCACATCGCCGGTGGCAGGGTTGAGCGTGTCGCCATAGGTGCGGATAAGAAAGGTGTCGGAGCGTGCGCTGAGCCGCGGGCCGAGCGTGGAGAGAATGTCGGCCTGGGTCAGAAAGAACGGAGCCATGGCGATCTGTATTTGGTAGGGATCCGCCGGCGTATGGAAGTCGGCTTCCGGTCCTCCCACCGTATGCTCTGGGTCCCAATCCGGAGGTTGTCCGAATGCGCTAGCGGTCGCACTTCCGATGAAGAGTCCGGATCCACTTTCTCTGCTGGTCCAGGTGTAGGCATTCGCTTGGGCGGCTTCGTATTTCATGCCGTCGATGCCCGCTTGCAGGGGCCCTTTGACCCCAAGAATGTTGTTGGAGGGCGTCAGGGGGCGGTTGATGAAATCCGCCAGCGAGAGGAACGGGCCGCGTTTGCGGATTTCCGCCACGATGCTCCGTGCCAGCTCGGTGACGGCTGCTTCGGGCGAAGCATTTTCGGTGAGCTTGTCGGGTTGTCCCAGATAGAGTCCTCGGTTGCCTAAAAATGCGGTTTTGTAGAAATTGGCCAAGGAAACTGGGGACGTGGAAACCATGGTCTGGGTGACCGCGGGGTAGGGGGTGTTTGCCTGGACCATTTTGGCAATGTTGTGAGAGAAGCGTGGGAACGGAATGATCTGATCAACCAGATCGGCGGCTTCGGCGTAGGCCTCGGCATCTTTGGCGGAAATTCCGTAAGTGCCCGCGAGAACAGCGCGCCAAGCCTGCTCGGAGGTCGAGTTGATGTTAAAGCTGCCGTCCACCATGAAGTGAGTGGCGGCTTTATCATAGGCATCGGCCCCGGATTTCACGGATGAAAGATCGGGGGAGCCGCTGTCGACGCGGCGGAGCTTCATTCGCGAATTGGGCAGGGGGCGGTTTGCGTCGAGATCGCTCTGAGTCCAACCCCCAGGAACGCCGGTGAGGAAGTAGCGATCCCAGAGCGAGCGATTCAGGAGCCAGGAAAGGTCGTAGGCCGGCAGGTTGGCGGAACCACCGGCGACAGGCCTCACGATGTTGTCGCGATAGGTCTTGTCGCGGGCAATGCGGGGATCGGCATAGGAATTGCCAAAGGGGTAGGCGGGCTGAAAGGAGTAGCGGGAAAAGGGGGCGTTTTGCAGTTGGCCTAGCGAGAGCAGTTGGTCGGGGGTGGCGAGAATGTCGAAGAACACGCTGTGGTGCAGGCCGAGCGAAGAGTTCGGGTTGGCCGATGCATTCAGCGATTGGCCGTAATTCATCGCATAACGATTGTTGGTGAAATTGAGATGCGGGTTGTCGGTTTTATTCCGATCGCTGTCTGCGCCGATTAGTCCCGATCCCATGATGGTTGCCCCTACGTTGATACGGGTGTCCGGCTGATTATCACGTTCGTAGATGGTCGGCTCGATGATAGGCGCACGGAAGTCGCAAGCCGCATGGAAACGGATCTTGGTAGCGGTAAACCCCCACCGGTCGTATGCGAGCCAAGTATCTAACATTTCAGTGTAGGCGGTCAGACGCAGGGCGGAAGTGGCATTGCTGAAGGGAGCGTAGCCGGCGATTCCTCTGCGGTTGTTCAGCGTGCTGTAGGAGTTATCCAGATCGCAGAGTGTGTTAGCGACCAACGCACAGTTCCGGCTCAGCGAGTTGGTGACGCGTTGGAACCATTTGCTGGTGGTGGCGGGATTCAGGCCGGCGGCCAGCGCGCCTTGTTCCGCCAGAACGAAGTCCACCACCGTTCGAGCCGAATTAAAATCGGTCGTGCGTAGTTGAATGGTCGAGTTGCCGGTGAGGGCCAGTCCGCTCGACGCGAGATCGGGACCGATCAGCTTGACGAAATTTCCGATGCCGATGCCGTCGCTGTCCGGCGCTCGCTCAAGAGGTAACCCGCCGAGGGCATCGTAGTTGGTGGGACTGGGGGTGTCCGGCAGGCAGTAGATGTGGCTTTCACCGGGGGGAAGATCGGAACCCTTGACGCGAAACCGGAAATAGGAATTGGCCGGCACCGGGATGACTCCGTTTTTGTAAATCGAAGCGGTCTCCAGGTTAAAGATCGCGAAACTCGAAAAGCTGGTTCCACCGGCGGGATCTACCCGAACCAAGATCTTGCCCGGGCCGTTTACGCGGAAAGCGATGTCGAATTCGGTGTCCTTGAGCGAGAGGGTGTAAGGATAGGGATTGAACAGCACCACCATCGGAAAGAGAGCCATGACAAAGGTGTCGTTCGGACCTTCGAGGTAGTAGTTCAGGCCCAATGAGGCGGATGTGATGACCGGCGCGATGCCCGCTTCGGTTTCCGAAGCGACGGTGGGTTTGATTTTATTGGAATCATCCGGATCGGGGTGGGTGCGCGCCCAGGATCGCAGAACTCCCCACGTGGGCATCAAGGGTTCGTTGGACGCACTGCTGATGAGCGGGAAAATGGGGGCGCTGTCATCGGGTCGGTAGGAGTGATCGGTGGAGGTATCGAGGACGTCTGCCGTCAGGTTTTTCTTGAGTCCACCGGCGTAGCTGTCTGCGAGCACGCCGGAGCTGTGGGCGGTGAGATCGTGGAAACGACTTTTGCCGGTGTTGCGCAAGCGGGTGGCACCGGCGGAGTCGGCCGCGAGGTAGGGTAACTGGTGGAGGGCTTGGAGGCGGTGGATGCGTGAGTCGGCGAAGTTGTA
This sequence comes from Opitutaceae bacterium, assembly GCA_037969015.1. Taxonomy (GTDB): domain Bacteria; phylum Verrucomicrobiota; class Verrucomicrobiia; order Opitutales; family Opitutaceae; genus JAUWBF01. The sequence continues at coordinate 2,975 of JBBKWO010000083.1, read as the reverse complement.
GGCGGCGGCGCCGAGTGGCGTGTCGTTGGCGTCGTCAACGAACTCGACGGCGTCGCGTTGGGAGAGGCGGAAGCTGTTAACCTGCGCCTTGGCGGCGGCGGCGGCATCGCCGACATTGGGGTCTTGGTAGCCGTTTTGAAGGTCGATGCGGGCCTTCACGCCTTCGTCGCCAACCCACCAGGCGTAATGACCGGTAGGCACGTTGCCTGCGGCGGGATCGGCGCCGGGGATGAGCGTGGCGGGAACGGTGAGTTGGCTCAGGGGTGCGGCCACGTAGTCTGAGGTCGAGCCGGCACCAATGGAGCCGGGGCCGACCAGGAGCACGGCGGGGGCGCCATCGATGGTGGGGGCGGAGAGATCGTCGAGGACAACCTCCGATGTAGGGGTATAGCTGATACCGGTCACGTTGGTGACGCGGCCATTGGCGGCTTGGGTGTAGGTGACCTGTTCGTTGCCGCTGACGAGCCAGTTCATCAGCTGCGGGGATACGCCGCGTCCGACGATTTCGTTGGGCCGGAGCGTGTAGCCGATGCTCGGGGTGTTGTTACCCCAGACTCCGGTCCAGCGGCGGGTGCCGGCTTGCACGGGGAGCGCAGCGGGAGAAGCAGTGGCATTACCCTTGTGGTCGAGATTGGCCAGCAGATCGGCCGGAGCGGTGACGCGCTGATCGGGGCCGGTGAAGCGTTGCAGTTCGCCGAGGGCGATGTTGAGCGCGGTCAGCGCGTTGTGACGGGCCAGATCCTGCTTTTGGGAGTTGGTGGCAACTTGCGTCTCGACTCGGGTGAGGGTGGCCAGAGCCACCAACACCAGGACCAGAAACGAAACGAGCACGATCGTGATCAGGAGAGCAAATCCGGAGGCGTGCCGAGTAGAACGTGGCGATGTCGTATGGGGGCGCAACACGTCTGGATGAAAGGAGATCAGGGTAAACAGTCAGGCCACATGGTGGTGGCATCCTGTCTCAAATGGTGGGAGTTTTACTTGTGCAAAAAATCAGGCGGCGACTTTTCGGCGGCGGGAGTAGAACATTATTCCGGCGACGCCTGCGATCACGCTCAAGAGGGTTTGAGACGGTTCGGGAATGACGCCGGTGGTGACGCTGGAGAAGCGAACCTGAAGGTTGCCGCCAGAGACCAGCCAGCCGTCGCCACCGCCAAAGGTGGTGTCCAGCACGTAGCCGGCGGAAAGACTGCTGCTGGATATGCTGAAGGTGGCGTCGTTGAGGCTGTTGCTGCCGGTTACGGAAATCAGGGTGTAGACGGTATCGATTTCGTAGGCGGCACCGTTGTCGAAGTTAAACTCGAACAGGTTGTTCAGCCCCTGGGTGAGGGCACCGCCGACATCGATGCGGGAGTCGAAGTGATCAAAGTTGAAGCTGATGGTTCGAGACGAACCGGCTGCGTTGAAAACGAGGTTGCCGTCGAAAGTGAGCACGTGGGTGGAGGCGCCGCCGGCGGTAAAGCTCACCGGTCCGTCGATGTTGACGTTACCGCTGATGGAGCCCTGACCGGTGATGATGCCGCCGGAGACGAGCAGGTCGGGGGTGTTGGCCAGAATGCCGTCGGCTTGGATGGTGCCGGCGGTGCTGGTGAAGGTGCCGCCTTGAATGGTGAGGGTGGAGCCGGAGTCGACGCGCACGGTGCCGGTGTTGGTGATGGTGCCGTCAACGATGACGAAACCGCCGGTGCCTGAAGAACGTAAGGTGCCCGAGTTGATGATCGTGCCGGTCGTCGCAGAATCGATATCCAGGGTCAATGTGCTGCTGCTGTCGGCGTGGATGGTGCCGGCATTATTGATGTCATCGACCCGGTTATTACCGAGTCGACCGGCGCCACGGATGGTGTGGCCGGCCGAGTTGACAAGGATGGCGTTGTTACCACCGGTTACCTGGATTTGGTCAACCGAACCACCGACTCCGACCGACATAACCAGTTCGCCGGTGCCGGAGAACGTCGCGGTCTTGTCGGTAGCTATGAGCATCTGAACTAAATTGGTGGTGGACTTGGATATCAGATTAATCGTGCCGTTGTTGGTGACCTCGGATGATTCGTTGAAGTTGAATGAATTGGAGGCGCCGCCGGCTATAGGGCTGCCTTCAGTGATGAAATTGATGGTTCCCGAGTTGGTAATCGAGGCATTGGCGCTGCTGATATTGATGCTGGTTTGTTGGGCACTGCTGGATTCAGTTCCTGCGAAAATGCGCTCGATATTCATCGTGCCCGAATTGTTCAGCGTAGAGGTCCCGTTTAATTGCAGGGTCCAGCGCGTGTTAGTTTCGGTATTGATGACGTTGTAGATGCCGCCGTTGGTGATGGCGACATCGGTGAACTCGCTTACCCGACCTTGATTGATGGTGCCGGCGACGTTTTTTAGCGAACCACCGGTGATATAAACGGGACTGTTGCCTGTGGATGACCCCAGGTTCAATACCCCTGAGCCGGCGGTTTGAATCGTGCCATCTGTATTAGTGAGGGTGATGGGGATATTTACGTGACCGGACTGAATAATCAGCTGGGTGCCGGCGCTGGCCTCAATGAGCCCGGAGTTTTGGACGGTCCCGGCGCTGTTTATAATCGAGATTGTCAGTGAGCCCGAAGTGCCGCCGGTGATGATGCTGCCAGCGTTGTTGAAATAGCTATCGGTTGCGGTGGATGCATTCAGGGTGAGGACTCGGCTGCCGGTATCACCGGTGGCCCTGGTTAGCGTGAATCCCGAAGCGATTTCCAAGCCTCCGATCGCCGCGTTGGTGTTGAAGGCAACGGAGTTGATGGCAGGGGTCAGCGAGTTGTTGATGACCGCTCGCACGGTGTCGGCGGAAGGTCTGGACCCTTCGCTCCAATTGGTCCCGGTTGCCCAGTTGTCGGTTGTTCCCTGCCAGATATTATCGGTCAGGGCGGCGTTTACGGTCAGGGGGGAAATGGCGCAAAGGGCGGCAGTCAGTAGTGGGCGGGGGAGGTTTAGGGGCATAGTATGGC
>JBBKWO010000082.1:0-3360 GCA_037969015.1 Opitutaceae bacterium | reverse complement strand
GAGTCGCAAAAAACAATCCATCAGTCATACCGCCCGTTATTTTTGCGCTTCTTTGTGACTCTTTGCGGCTATCTCTGCCGAAGGAATTATTAAGGGCATTTGAATGACAGGACACTAGTTATCAGCGATTAGCTTTTAACTCATAGCTCCGATCCCCTAATAGCTTAGCCCTAACAGCTAACAGCTTATAGCTAATCCCCCTTGCCTAGCTTTGGTTTGTTATTACGAATCGCCCGCTTAACTAAATGCGAAAAATACCACTCAGCGTGATCGTGCCGGTGAAGAACGAGGCCGCCAATCTGGCGCGTTGCCTCCAATCGGTGGCGTGGGCCGATCAAGTGTTTGTGGTTGATTCCAACAGCACGGATGCCACCGGCGATATTGCCCGCGAGCATGGAGCGGAAGTGGTGCAGTTTGCTTTTAACGGTCGCTGGCCGAAAAAGAAAAATTGGGCGCTGGAAACCCTGCCGTTTAAGCATCCTTGGATTTTGATTCTGGATGCCGACGAGGAGTTGTTGCCCGACGCCGAGGGCGAAATTGACAAGATCGTCAGCGACCTGACCAACACGGTGAACGGGTATTGGATCAACCGCCGGTTTATGTTCATGGGGGACTGGCTGCGCCATGCCTACTATCCGAATTGGAATCTGCGCCTGTTTCGTCACAACGCGGGCCGTTACGAAAAACTCACGGACTCGATCACCGCCAGCGGCGACAACGAAGTGCATGAACATGTGGTGGTCAACGGCAGCACCGCCCGCTTGACCACTGAAATGAACCACTATGCGTTTCCGTCGGTGGAAGTGTTTATCGAGAAACACAACCGCTACTCCAACTGGGAGGCGCGGGTGGAGATGGATACCTACCTGAGTGGCAGCGCGAGCACGCTGCAGATGGGCAATGTGGGCGGACGTCGCCGGTTAAAGAAGATTTCCCACCAACTACCGTTTCGCCCGCTCATGCGGTTTTGCTACGTCTACTTCTGGCAGTTGGGAGTCCTCGACGGTATCGCCGGATACCACTTCGCCCGCCTCCACGCTCTCTACGAGTATCTTTGCGTGGTGAAAACCTGCGAGTTAAAGATCCAGGCCAAAGCGGCGGAGAAACCACCGCTTTTTTAAGCAGCCCGATCATTCCATTATATGAATTATCTCAGCCTATCCCGGTGGGCCTTGCGTCTGGCCATTCCTTTGGCCGGCTTTCCGGTTATTTTCGCCGCCCAGTTATTGGTCGGACGTGAGGCGTCATTATTCCCCCTTTATCTTATACCGGTGGTGCATACCGCTTGGGAGTTTGGTCCACGCTGGGCCACTCTGGCGGTCTTGGTAGCCGTGGGCTTGTGGATATCGGCGAGCTTGCTTAACGGGGATGTCTACTCCGCCGAGTGGATCCGTTACTATAACGGTTTGGCGCGAGGCATCATCTATGGTCTGGGGGCTTGGTGCATTCTGTTGTTCAAGCGCACACTTAATACGCATCGCGAAAGGATGGAGGCCATGCGCTCGCTTTTGAACGTATGCCATGGGTGCGGCTCGGTGCAGGGAAGCGACGGCCAGTGGATTCCGATGCATCAATTAACCGGGCGCACCCGCAGTGGAATCTGTGAATGTCCGGAGTGTTCTGAGCGCACGAAGTCTGAACCGACCCTACAGCGCTGATGACGGCGCGTTTTCAAATTACTCACGACCAACCTGGTCCGGCCTGTAATGAAGCTTAAAATTTTGCACGTGATGGCGTCGGTGAATCCTTCCACCGGCGGGCCGGTGGAAGGTGTTCGTCAGATCGCGCGCATTAATCGCGGCTACGGTCATCAAATCGAGGTGGTCTCCTTTGACCTGCCGGACGATCCATGGGTGCGCGATTTTCCCCAGAAAATTTATGCACTGGGGCCGGCTTACACGCATTTCCGCTACTGTCCGCGACTGGTGCCATGGCTCCGGGCTCATGCCGCCGATTACGACTGTGTGGTCGTAAACGGGATATGGACTTATAATTGTTTTGGTGTGTGGGCCGCACTCCGAAATCTGCCCTGTCCCTATTACGTCTACACCCATGGCATGCTGGATCCTTGGTTTAAATACCGATACCCTCTGAAGCATTTTAAGAAATGGTTGTTCTGGCCCTGGGCGGTTTATCCGGCGCTTCGCGATGCCGCGGGGGTGATGTTCACGTGTGAGGAAGAACGGCTCCTGGCCCGCGAGTCCTTTTGGATGTATGACTGCAACGAGGTTGTCGTTAACTATGGCACTCCCGGCGCACCCGAGCCGGACAAAAATTACGCCGAAGGTTTTCTGACGCGTCATCCGACCCTGCGGGACAAGCGACGGTTCGTGTTTTTGGGCCGGGTGCATCCCAAGAAGGGCCCGGATGTCCTGATCAAGGCCTTTGCCAAAATTCTGACGGAGCAAGCCGCCGGATCAACGCCGGTGACCGACGGCTCCGAACCGGTTTTGATCATGGCCGGCCCGACCGACGGCGACTATGCGGACACCTTGAAGGTGCTGGCCGGACGGCTGGGGATCGCGGACCGTGTGTATTGGACGGGAATGCTGCAGGGGGATGACAAGTGGGGCGCGCTGCAGTGCGGCGACGCGTTTTTGCTGCCCTCGCATCAGGAGAATTTTGGCATCGCCGTGGCCGAATCCCTGTCGGTCGGTGTGCCGGTGTTGATTTCCAAATCAGTCAATATCTGGTCGGATATCATCGCCGACGGCGCCGGTATCGCTGAAGCGGATACAGTAGACGGCTGCGTCGCCCTGTTTCGCCGCTGGCTCGATCTGTCCGAGCCAGAACGGGCCGTCATGCGGGTGAATGCCCGTGAGTGTTTTCTGCGCCGCTACACCTCGCGCCGTGCGGCGGTGTCCCTGCTGGCCAATATTTACCAGGTGATGCACGCCGCGGGGCGCGGCGTGAAATCCTAAATCCTAAAAGTCGGAAACGGGCCGCCGCCCGTGCGTTCGTAGTGCGGTCGCGAGACTGGCGAAGCCAGGATTAGACCGTCGCTCTGCCTCTCAGTCGGAAACGCCTGGGCTTCGTCCTTGTGGCGTCACTACAAACGACAAACCTTTCGTTTCTCCGCCCAGCTTGTGGTGTAGCCGCCCCCGTGTCGGGGGCGTGTAGAATACGAACCGTTTTAAACCGCAGATGAACGCAAATGGACACCGATTGTAGATCACTCGGTTGAGCGCATTGACCTCAATGCGCTTGGATCGAGCCGAACGTGTTGAGATCAACCCGTTCGGCCTAGTGTCCTGTCATTCAAATGCCCTTAATAATTCCTTCGGCAGAGATAGCCGCAAAGAGTCACAAAGAAGCGCAAAAATAACGGGCGGTATGACTGATGGATTGTTTTTTGCGACT
>JBBKWO010000081.1:0-77226 GCA_037969015.1 Opitutaceae bacterium | reverse complement strand
AGAAGCGCAAAAATAACGGGCGGTATGACTGATGGATTGTTTTTTGCGACTCTTGCGCCTTTTTGCGGCCAATAATCCATGGGGTTTAATGCAAGGCACTTCGATGACGGGACACTAGTTGAGTCTAACTCGGGGAATTCACCCGATCATTAAACGCTCAAAAAGAAGTGCCTCGATTAAGACCGGCGACGGCGGGTCACTAACATCGCGCAAGCGGAAAGCCCCATCAAGAGCGCCACGCTCGATGGTTCGGGAATCGCAGCCACGGCAGCGAAGCTGATATCGTCAATCCCCATCACAGCATGAGTTACACTCACGTCATTCCAGCGCAACCAGAGGTCTGCACCAGCATCCCAATTGAGACCAGTAATCGTGCCAGTGAACACTTGCCGGTTTGCCGCAGCGTTACCATCAAGCCATCGACTACCTGTAGTTGTTGTAATAGGCGTATTAAATGTAAACGCAGCGACGTTCGTCCAACCCGTGTTACTCCCTATTTGATTACCACTGCCGGAACTGAACACCTGATAGTCAAAAGTTAACTTATCCACCGGCTGATTATTGATGGTGCGCCATTGCTCGGCAGTAAACGTAAGGGTAAACTCACTTAAGGTTGCTCCCGTATTATTGGTCAACTGTAAGCCATAACGGGCAAAATTAGCAGTCGTATCGGTGGCACTAGTCCTACTTTGGGTGCCAAAAGCACGATCATCAGGAACCGTATAACTACCAATGCTTAAAGGGCGGTCTTGTTGATTGGCGAGACCGCCGTCCGAGCCTGCTCTTGTGACCACCGTATAGGTAGATGCTGTTCCACCGTCAGGATCTGCCCAATACCAGCCGGCCAGGGTGGTATTATTTGACCAAGCGGGCTGAGCCAACGCCGTATTTGACAGCGAATCGAAGTTTTGGGTGTAGCTAGCACCTGCGGTGCCATACGAAACGGCAGCTTGCAGGCTCGAAGACAGCAAAACGCCTGCAAAGGAAATCGCGATGAGGGGGGGGGTTAATTTACTGTTCATATTGGGGTGGGCGGCTGGTTTTGTGCATCGGGAGATTTAGGCGGTGGGGTGCCTAATAACGTCGAGATGCAGGGGTGGTAGTGCATTGAGTAAAATACAGCGTTTTACCTCCGAGCCCAGTGCTTCGCGGCTTTATGATAAAGTCATAACCTGAATCAGTCCTCGGTCGGTTTCGACGGCGAAGGCTGCGCGTTCACGATGTTAAGTTGGGCCGAGTCGCCCCGGCTGGAAACCGAACAGCATAGGGACACCTTTAGCTTGCCCCTATTGCTTATTTGCGACGGCGGCGTCCACAAAACAGGAGTGCGCATCCGCCCATGATCAGTGCAAATGCCGATGGCTCAGGCACGGGAACAATCAAGGCAGTCACCCGGAGGTCGTTGCCCACAATGGCAAAGGACCAAATGCTGGAATCTACACCGGGGGCTAACGCCAGCCCACTATTCACAATGCCACCGGCTGCACTTAACACAGTCCAAGTGCCTGACTGTGCTCCACTATTGAAGCTGAGGTCGAGTAAAGAACCTGAGGCGAAAGTTGCTTTGCCGTCATTGGTGTTGGCTGCTGCATCGGTTCCAAGACGGACGTCGATAAGGGTGGTGCCCTGTGAAGTGGCTCCATCAATGGCGAAAGACAATTTCGTGCCCGCACCCTGAATCCAGGCACCGTCGCCATTAGCTGCGGTTCCGCCAATTTGAATGGAGCTTCCGGCAGAGTAACCGTTAACCTTGAAGACGCTCGTGCCTGTGCCACCCGTGGTCATGTTAAACGCCCTGCGAGACACCAAAGTGCCTGCGGTAAAGTCATATAGGGCGGTGCCGTTAGTGCTTCCGAGAGTAACTGAAGTGGTGTTGGTTCCGCCAAAACTCATTGTTCCGCCCGTCTGATAGACCGTCCCCGTGGAGGCCACCCCTCCAATGAGGGTAGTCTGATTGGTAGCAGTCGTTGAAGTGCTGAAATTCATCGAACCACTGATCAAATTCAGGATGCCAACATGTCCAGCGTCATATCCAATGCCCTCTCGTGTTCCGGAGCCGGCCGGTGTAGTTGAGAGGTTGGCTCCGTTTATAGTAAGTGTTCCGGAGTCCAGATGGCCGACACGTAAATAATCAAATGAATAAGTTCCTGTGCTGGCGGTAACCGCTCCCGCCGTCGATACGCTATTGATGATCGCCGCATCTGTAGAGATGTCTGGCACGCCACCAGACCAATTCGCTGCCGTTTCCCATTTGCCGTCACCGCTACCGTTGTTCCATGTGGTCCAGCCGGCTTGTGCGGTCGTGGCGGCCAAAAAAGTCCCCGCGACACATAGGGTGGCAAGGGTGTTTTTCAAATTTCTGGTAGATGAAGTCATGTTCATATTCTTTGGGGATGAGGGTGGGGGGTTTTGCGCCTCGGGAGATTTAGGCGGTTGGGTGCCTAATGACGTCGAGATGGAGGGATATTTTGATGATCAAGATACCTATTTTCTCCTCCGCCCCCCAGTGCTCCGTGGCTTTATGATAAAGCCTTAACCTGAATCAGGGTAAATCCGAAGGGGACTGGATGTGTTTTTGGATTTATTGCTTCGTCTTGCAGATAGGGTCGTCTTGCAGATGTGGCCGATTACGGGGTTAATTTTTCTGACACCCAACACGCCTTCTACGATCTCTGCGCATTGGTGATCTTTGACGCCGCCCATAACACCCAACGCGAGCCGCATTGTCGGCTGCGGCTGTGCCCGCGTCGGCGCGGGTGGTTACGCACGGAAGGGCTGAGTGTGAAGGCGGTGGCCGAACGCGCCCAGTATCCGGACATCTTTTCGTTCAGCCGCGCATTTCGACGCGTGCCGGGTTATCCCCCCTCATCGATGCGCAACACCGACCAATGACCCGCCCGCGGTATGCGGTATTTCGGACTCAAGGGCCGAAGATGCCAAACGCATCAGCAGCAAACCGGGCTACAGTATCCAGTGATCGGATATTTAGCACTGGCTGCGGGAAAACGACCGTGTTTCATGAGCCAACTTTTCGCTTCATCGCACCATGGCTTCACACCACCCCATTCCAGTCATTCTCGACACAGATATCGGCACCGACATGGACGATACGTGGGCTCTGGCCCAACTGCTCCGCAGCCCCGAGCTCTCCCCAAAACTCATTCTCACCTGCGCCGGCGGGATCGATTTTCGCACGACAATCACCGCACGTTTTCTAGAGGTGTGTAATCGCACCGATGTGCCCATCGATCGCGGCATCCAGGCGTGGGACACCGAGGCCAGTCATCGCAACCAGGAACCTTGGATCAAAAAATACGACCTCGCCGCCTACCCCGGAGAAATCGCCGGAGATGGCGTCGACCGCATGATCCGCATCATCGAAGAATCGCCGGTGCCAGTGACCATCATTGCGATCGGCCCCGCGGTTAATATCGCCGCGGCGCTCAAGCGCGCCCCGCACATCGCACAAAAATGTCGCTTCGTCGGTATGTTTGGCAGCTTCGATATCGGCTATACCGGTGGACTGCCCGCCAGCGCCGAAACCAACGTCCGTCTCGACCCGCCCGCACTCCGCACTGTCATGGCCGCGCCTTGGCTCGACGTGCTTTTGACTCCGCTCGATACCTGTAACTTCGCCATCCTCGAAGGTGAAAACTATCACCGTATCTGGAGCGCCACGAGTGACCCGATGCTGCGCGCGTTGATCGAAAACTACTGCCTGTTCGCCCCGCGAGTCACTTGGATGCACTGCGATTATTTCGCCGTGCGCTCGACCATTCTCTTCGACTGTGTGGCCGTCTATCTCGCCTACTCAGAAGATTTTGTGGAGACGGAGACCATGCACTTCGCCATCACCGACGACGGCTTCACCGTGCGCGACGAGTCGGGCCCGTTCACCGCACGCGTGGCACTGCGCTGGCGCGACCTGCCGGCGTTTCACACGCATCTCACGAACCGCTTGCTCGGCACCGAGTGATTGTGTCCGTGCCATGGAACCGGCACGACGAGCAAGCGGACGATATCCGGCAACAAAATCAACCCCGGGCCGGGCTTAGTGTCCCTCGGGATTGGTGAGACTCAGGTCGCACGACTCAACGCAGTGCTGCGGGCGACTGATTGCCCGCAGTGCCCCGCCTGCTAACCGCGCACAGATGCCCCGACTGATTTGCATCGGCTTCGTGCAAACTCTGCGCTGGACGGCTTTCACGCCATGAACTCCACCGCCAGCGCCTCCACTCCCAAGCACGCCAATCCCGCCGTCGTCGGCCTCGCCGGCTTTGGTCTCACTACCCTGCTCCTGCAGTTCCACAACGTGGGCTGGATGGGCCTCGGCCCCGTCATCTGGGTGGGCCTCATTTTTGGCGGCATCGCCCAACTGGTCGCCGGCCTGCAAGAGATGAAGACCGGCAACCATTTTGGTTACTGTGCCTTCACCGCCTACGGCGCGTTCTGGATCTCCCTTTGCCTGATGCTGCTCGGAAACCATTTGGGCATCTTTCAGGCCAGCCACACCGACATCGGCTGGTTCCTCATCGCGTGGACGGTGTTCACCGCGATCCTTTGGATCTGTGCGCTGCGCATCCACGGCGCCATGGCCTGGACCTTCAGCCTGCTGCTCGCCGGTTTCGTGCTGCTTATTCTCGGCCACTTCGTGAACCCCATCCTTAACAAGGTTGCCGGTTACGAACTGATGCTCTGCGCCGGCGCCGCATGGTATATGATGGCTCGCATTCTGGTGAACGACACCTTTGGCCGCGAAGTCCTGCCCGCCGGCGCACCTTGGCTGAAGTAAACAAAACGGACCACACTGCGAAGCGCGGCTGCCGCACACAAAAAATCCCGCGGCACGAGTTAATGCGCGGAGGCGGAATGGGGTCCGTAGGCGCAACGGTGTCCGAACTTTCTCATAAGTAGCCGCTGAGTCGTGCGTTAAAGGCAGCGGTATGCTTGGCCTGATCGGCGTGGTTATTTTAGAGAAAGGCAGCGAACTCGACGAATTCCCGACGGAGCAACTTGCGTCAAACCCCTACCAGCCTCGCTACATCCCGGTCTATGACCGAGTGTATTTTTTCTACAGCGATTGAGTCGGCCCCCGACGTGACCGCCGAACAGACGCGCGCGAACAACACCGCTTTCAACAAAATGCCATCAACAGCCGGAGCGTCACAAATGAGAGGATGGGGGATTAATTGCCAGTTTACGGCCCGACCCCATTGATTTGGACGCCTTACATAAAGGGCCGTGGCTTTGAGTCGGACGGAAACCTTCGTCAGTTAGATGTAAAGTCGTCGATCAGGTCGTCGACCACTGCGTTGATGGCCGCCCGGTATTCACGGGCCAGCAGCTCTGGCTTGGCCTGATACTGTTTTAAGGTGTGCCGCTTGGTTTTCGAACTGAGGTTCATGCACGAGGCGTTGTTCTGGAAGATTACGTTTCCGGCTGAGTCCTTCAGTATGGCCACCACCACCAAGACCGGTCTGAGGCCGGAATAAAACCCGTTGGGCACGGCAAGTCCGATCAGCCCCACCCGAAGTTCGAATTGATTGCCGGCGACTTCATCACTGACCAGCACCCCCTGCTCTTTTAATTTGGTCGCGAATGTAGTGCGCAATTCCGTCGGGATATCCAGACCACTGCGCTCCAGCACTTCCGTGAAGGCGCGCTGGTTGTCGCCTTCGTTGGCGGCGCCAATCATGCCGCCAATCGGACCACCCAAGCCCCCGGCCATGGCTTGAGCCTGGCTGAGGTAATAAACCGAACCCGGCATCGGCACTTCGGGATTTATGGAGACGGTTTTCACCGCGGCCCTTTGGGTCGGTGTCATGTTTACCTTAGTGGCACATCCCGAGAACAACAAACTAAGGTAAATGACCGCTAAGGCACAAAGGGCTTTCATGGGCGGGCATGAGGCCCAATCGACAAACCACCAGCAAGCTATTCCTTTAATGCAAGCTGCCCGAAGTTGGCTTGGCGGCGAAGTTGGTCATGGATTTTGGCCTCGGGAAATGGCGGACCGGGGTATGCAAATCGAAGGGCTGCGTTCTCCGTATGAACTGGTGGGTGGCTTGGTTTGTTTCGGGCGGATGCTGGATAAGATCCGCCTGCATGACGCCGGACGCCTGCCTGCCGACTACAACCGGATTGTGGAGCTGGCGCGGGGCGAGCCGGATGATCTGCGCGTGCTTGAGACCTGCTATGTGGCAGGTCGCCGTCCGGATGCGGACGACTTGCTTATTTTCAACGCCTTCATGACCAAACGCGGCTGGCGCGACGAGCAGACCGAAGACATCCGGCAACGAAAGATCAAACTGGGCCTGGGCCACCGCGACGACCTACAGACCTGCTTCGACATCCACGACGCCGACGAAGGCCGGAAGTAACCAGTATCGGGCGGACGCCACTGGCTCAAACGGTCCGTTTACGCCGTAGACGTCCCGTCGACACCGCACTTGATTTAAATAAAACGTTAGCTAACGTTTTATTTAAATGCCTTACGAGCCATTGGATAAAGAACGCCTTTCCCAAGCACTACGCCGCTTGGGCGAGTTGGCCGTGGCCGAAGGCATTGAGCTGGAGCTTTCGCGCTACGACGGAGCGGTGTTCACGCTCGTCTATGGTTCGCGCGACAGCACCAAGGACATCGACGCACTGATCCGTCCGGCGGATCTCGGCCGACGGCTGGCCAGGCAGGTCGCGCGCGAACAGGGTCTGCCCGAAGACTGGATCAACGCCGACGTCGCTCAGTTTTTGTCCGAGCAGGAGGCCAAGCGACCGCTGCCCGCCGAGACCTTTGGGCCGGGCATTGTCGTCACCGTGCCCACCGCCGCCTACCTGCTCGCGCTGAAACTGCGAGCCTGCCGCCCCGCCCTGCCCGGCTATCCGGGTGACGAGCCCGACATCCGGTTTCTACTCGGCAAGATCAAACCCGCCACACGCGAGGAAGTGGAGACGTTGTTCGCCCGCTTCTTTCCCCACGATGTGCTCGGCGACCACGCCGTGGAAATCATCGACGACACCCTCGCCGACCTCAGCTGATCCTCATGCAAGCCCGCCCACAGACCTTGGCCGAGGTGGCCGACCGCGCCGATTCGCTCGAACGTTTTGGACGCGAGCTCGCGGACTGGCTGCACACCGTGCGCACGCTCACCTCGCGTCCCGCGCTGGCCCGCAGCATCGCCACCGCGCCGACACGATTGGCAGAACGTTTTCCCGAAGGCGCGCTCGCCGACGCCACTCTCGCCGCCTACGCCGACCTGCTGGCCGAACGGACCCGGACCGCCCCGCCCGCCTGGTGTTTTGAAGCGGAACGCATATCGCCGGAGCCCTGGTTTGCGGTCAACACACGACGCGCGCGGCTACTGGCGCTGCGCGACAGCCCGCCCGCCTTCAAACGCCGCAACCTCTTCTCCCCCGCCCCCGACCTGCCCGTGCGACTGCGCCGCGGCCGCCCCTCCGTGACCGCCGAGCAAAAGCGCGCGAGTAACGCCGCCCGCCAACGCCGCTTTCAGCAAAAACGCCGGCAACTCCTCCACGACTTACTGCGACGCAGCGGGTGAACGGATCGGGGTTGAGTTGCCAATTTACAGCCCGCCTCCGCTGGCTCGCCGGGGGTCTGGATCAGGGGGCCAAGGATTCGGATTTTTCACCAAATGCGCGCAAACAATAACGTGATGATCCTCCGCTTCTGGCACTCTGCTCGCGACAAACCGATCCTCTAGCAAGCGGATGACCCCAACCCTTTACCTGAAATCACCGGCCCACAAAAAGTAGCAAGTAACGGCCGGCCCCCTCGGCTTGGCCCGCCACGACACCGCCGACAAACTCAGCGATCCAGACCGCGCCGCCATCCTCGCCATCGCCAGCACGGCCCTCGCGCAGTTCCTGCCGAAGGACGAGGCAACGCCCAAACCTACAGAAGCAACTGCCTGATTCGGTGCCGATAGAATCCTGCCCAAATTACTTCAGCACGGCGATGGCGCGCAGTTTGTTTCTCAACCCGGTCAAGCGTCGCTGGCTGGCGGAATCGCTCGGTAAGTGCCCCGGCAGAGCCTCTTGAAAAGCCGGGTTGTCTGACAGTGTCCGCACCGATGCCACCACGTAAGCGCGCAGGGCTGCGGGTGCCCGATCCACTTCGGCCACGATGTTTTCGCGGCCGTCAATCACGGTGATAAAATCCTCAAGGTCGTGGCTCGCATAAAAATCGCCTTCGCCCCGGTCGGAGAAAGCCACGTATTTGGTGGCAAGAAACGCCACCGGAGAAATCAGGTTCAATGTGGTGTGAGCGATTTCGACCTCGGTGGCGGTTTCCACCGCTTCCGCAAACCAAGCCGTGTTAAGTCCAAGACCGGAACCCTCCGTGGGCATGATATCCACGGTCAGATTTCCGAGAACCCAACGGCAGAGCGGCGCGCCATCTCGGTCGTCATGATTGAAACCGAGACCGCGCAGTCTGGCCTCAACAGCGGAGTAACGCTCCGAAGTAACCACCTCCACGATGACATCCACATCGTCGGTTGGCCTGGCTGGCGACAGTTCCGGATGATCCAGCAGCAAGTTCACGATGGAACCGCCGACAAAGGCATATCTTAGGCCGAGGTTATCGAGCCGGTCGGCGACCGCGCGCAGTGCGCCGATGTTAGGCAGAGGCATGGTTGATTAATTGTGCGGAGATTTCTTGTTCGGCCAGGTTGCGCTCACGGGCCCGGCCTATTCGCAGGGCGTCAACCAGCGCCAGCAAGTGGTAGAGTTCTGGATCGTTGCGGGCTGCAGTTGGCACACTCGGATACAGGGGGCTCACGGACAGGCCCTGCACGATTCCCTCCGGATCCGGCCATACCGGCGGGAGCTGCTCCGATTGGCCAAAACTGGCGGACATCGCTGGAGCCGCCCAAGCGGTCGGCATGCCGCGGGTCATTTCCTTGGTTTTGGCCGGAAATGAGTAAGGCACGCCATGAACGAGAAAATTGCGAAGCGCTTCCCGGCGGATTTCCTTGGTCTCGGGATCGATCAAGCGAGCCTCGCCCAATCGGACAACCGCAGCATGAACCTCAGAGGCGCTCATGCCCAGTTCTCGACCTAAATCCGCATAGCTTCGCCCGGCTCCGTGTAAGCAGAGTTTAAGGGCGACAATGATATCCTGAGGCTTGGTTGCCATGCGAATACGCTATTCGCGAATAGCGAATGGTCAACATGGAAGCAGCCTGCGAGGGAGGCAGAAAAGTAGCAAGTAACGGCCTAACCCCAGCGGCTCGCCCCTATTTCACCTTTACCAGTGCTCCGTAGCAAGTTGGACAGACAACCACCCGAAGCCAATGCCTTCGGATGTTAGCCTGCAGTCGAGTCCAACTGCAGAAGTTCGGGATCTCGAACAAAGCGGGCCAGCTGGGTTTCAGTTTTTCGCTTACTGCTTCTATCTCCGCGTCGGCGGCGTCGCAGCAAGAGCCAAGCTGATGGATCAGCTTCACCTGACGATAGAGCTCCGCGTCTTTTCCTGTGTGAAATTTGCCGCTAAACTCGACCTTACCCTCGGACCAAGTGCCGTGAGCTGCGAGGCCGACATCGTGGAGAGATTTCCCGATTTTCAATCCGAAGGCCGCCACGACCTCCGCAGCACGCGTATGATCCTGTGCACGGAGTCGACTTGCGAGGATCTGTAGCCGGTGAGCCCATGCGAAACCCGAGGTCGCGACTTTTATAGGCTCCCGTGCCTCTCCAGCGAAAACCTCTTTCCGAACGTTAAGAACTTCTTCAGCAAACTGCTTCTTCATCTCTTGGAAGCGAATCAGGTTTGCGGTGAAAAAGGTCAGGAAGACACCGGACACCACGGGGAAGAGGTAGTCGGAAACCGCCTTGTGGGCGAATACCTCGCCGGCGCTTTGCCAAATAATTTGAAGCATGGTCCTACGTTCTCGTCGGGCCATTACAGCAATACAATCACTGAGGTGGTCACTTCGGCGGTCGACGCTCCAAAGGGGTCGAGCCGTTACATGCTACTTTCCTGAGGTTCACGCCGATGAGGTCTTTCCCGAAAAGCGTTAATTCCTACCAATAACGCCACCGCCTTAATCGATTTCTGATATTGATTTTCAACGATTGCAGTCGAGGTTATCCACACGCGCTTCGGGTAAATTCTCAGCCAAGGAAAGGAACTCTATGAAGAACACTGGGAAAAAAATCGCTAAGCCGACCTTCGACAAAGACGGCTACCAAACCGACCTCAACGGCGAGGGGCTGCCGGTCATCGACGCCAAGCAACTGCGTCCGCTGCGCGGCGGTGCCCGCGTCGGCGCGGGTCGCAAGCCCTCGGGTAAGGTGCCGGTGCTGCTGCGTCTCTCCCCAGCCACCGCCAAGCGTCTGCGCGCCACCGCCAAACGCGAAAAGCTCACGCTGTCCGAAGTCGCCGAACGGCAGCTGGCATCGCGGTAAAGCTGCCCGCCTCGGACGACGAAACGGCTCCGCCGTTCCGCTACGGGTGGCGGGGTCGGAACACAAAAAATCCCGCGACGCGGCTTAAGCGCATCACGGGATTCGTAATTCAGGATGGTTGTCTCGCGAAGGGAACGAAGGTGGCGAAGATCAGAACGGAAGATGGATTCCTTTGTCCGCTCCTTCGGTCACTTCGTCGCCTTCGTGAGACGCCAAGGCTAGGCGCGTTGGGGACAACGCGCTCCACCTCGGATCGAAACGGCTCTGCCGTTCCGCTACGGGGACCGAGCGGGCCGCGCGAGCGCGGCCCCTACGGGTTACCGCAGGAAGGCCTCATGTAATCCGCCGTCGACCGTGATCACTTGGCCGGTGGTCTTGCTGAGGCGGTTGGTCACGAGGAGGAAATACGCCTCGGCTTGGTCGGCCGGGGTGATCGGGCTCTTCGTCAAGGTGCGGTCGGCATAGAACTGGGCGAGCTTTGACACCAAAGAATCGGTCTCTTCGTCGTCCGTGTAAGGGATGTTGTATTTCGCGAGGCTGCCGATGACGCGGTCGCGGGGGAACATCGCGGAGCCTTTCACCACGGTCGCGGGAGCGACGGCGTTGACGCGCACCAGCGGCGAGAGCTCCATGGCGAGCTCGCGGACGAGGTGGTTGGCCGCGGCCTTGGACGTGTCGTAGGCGAGCGAACCTTTCTTCGCCACGGCGGCGTTGGCCGAGGTGGTGAGGACGAGGTTGCCGCGCAGGCCTTGTTCGCGCCAGGTCTTGGCGGCTTCGTCGGCGACGTAGTAGGATCCGGATACGTTGATCGCGAAGGTGAGCGCCCACTTGTCGTCGGGGATGTGGCCCGAGGTGTCGGAGGGCACAAAGATACCGGCGGTCACGCAGATGTGGTCAAAGCCGCCGTAGGCGAGCGCGACTTGATCGAGCATGACGCGAATGGAGGCGCGGTCGGTGATGTTGGCGGCGAGGCCGATGGCAGGGCCACAGCCCGAGATGCCGGTGCCGGCGACGCCGATACCTTGGCCGAGTTTCGCGGAGAGTTCGTTGGCGGTGGCCTTGGCGGCGTCGGCGTTGAGGTCGACGCAGACGATGGTGGCTCCGTCTTTGGCGAGGCGATGGGCGGTCTCTTTGCCGATGCCGGAACCGGCGCCAACGACGATGACGATCTGGCGGGCGAGCTCCTTCTCAGCGGGCATACGCTGGAGTTTGGCTTCCTCGAGGAGCCAGTATTCGATGTCGAAGGCTTCCTGCTGCGGCAGGGAGATGTAGGTGTCGATGGCTTCGGCACCACGCATGACTTCAACGGCGCAGTTGTAGAACTCGGCGGTGACGCGCGACTCGGACTTGTCCTTGCCCCAGGCGACCATGCCGAGACCGGGGATGAGCACGACGGTCGGGTTGGGATCGCGCTGCGCGGGGGAGTTGTCGTGTTTGCAGGCGGCGTAGTAAGCGGCGTAGTCCTTGCGGTATTGAGCGAGGCCGTCGGCGAGCTTGGCCTTGAGGGCGGCGAGGTCTTCGGTCTGGGGATTCCAGTCAACGTAGAGCGGCTTGATCTTGGTGCGCAGGAAATGGTCGGGGCAGGAAGTGCCGAGCTCGGCGAGGCGAGCGGCGTCCTTGGAGTTGACGAAGCGCAGGATCTTCTCGTCGTCCTGCACGGTGCCGATGAAGCGCTTTTGCTGGGAGACTTGACCGCGCAACCAGGGGAGGATGGCGGAGAAGGTGGCGTTGCGCTTTTCCTGATCGAGAGTGGCGTATTTCTGACCACCGAAGGCGGCGGCGTCACCGCCCTTGGCTGCGTATTTGGCCTCGATGTAGGCGGAGGCTTTTTCGATGAGGTCGAGGGTCCAGGTGTAGCAGACCTTCTCGTTGTCATCCCACGAAATGAAGCCGTGCTGGCCCATCATGATGGCCTTCACGTTCGGCTGTTGGCGGGCGACTTCCTGCATGGCGAGGCCGAGCTCAAAGCCGGGGCGCATCCAGGGAACGTAGGCCATTTCGCCGCCGAAGATTTCCTTGGTGAGGGCTTCGCAGTTCTTGGACGCGGCGATGGCGATGATCGCGTTGGGGTGCATGTGATCGACGTGCTTGCCGGGCAGGAAGGCGTGCAAGGGAGTGTCGATCGAGGAGGCGCGGGGGTTGAGGTTGAAGGTGGTGTGGAAATACATCCCAACCATGGCGTCCTCGGCTTCGGACTTGATGCCCTTGTTGCCCTTGGCGGCGTAGACCTGCTGGAGAGCGATGAGCTTGTCCTGATAGAGCGAGGAGAAGTTTTCCCTCTTGGATGTGCGGAGGTCGCCGCCAGAGCCTTTGACCCAGAGGACTTCGGTCTTCGCGCCGGTGAGCGGGTCGAGCTCAACGAGCTTGGAGGAGGTGTTGCCGCCGCCGGTGTTGGTGATGCGTTGGTCGGAACCGAGGAGGTTGGAGCGATAAACGAGGCGCTCGACAGGATCGAGAGACGCAGCCTTGGCGTCGTCCCAGGCGAAGTTGACGTATTTGTAGGAGGACATGTTGGAGGGATTTACGATTTAGGAGTTACGAATTACGATTTGGCGGGGCTCAGACGTTTAGGATTTAGCCGCTTAGAATTTAGGATTTTCAAAAGGCGGCGGGCTCAGAGCCCGAGCGCCTTTTGGCGGTAGTGTTCGTCGGGGCGGCCGGCGATGCGGGCGACCTGCTCTGCCGTAAGGAACTTCGGCGTGCCGGAAATGGCGGCGGCGCCGACAAAGATCTCGGCGGCTTTGGCGGCCATGTAGGTAGCGGCGAGCACGGCCTCGGGCGTGGCGCCGAGGGCGATGAGCCCGTGGTTCTCAAGGAGAATCACGCGAGGCGCGCGGCTGAGGCGTTTGATGTAGGCCTCGACCGCAGTCTTGATCGCTTGGGAGAGTTTCAGACCGGGATCGGTGTAGGGCACGAGCACGCTCTCGACGCCGCAGCAGACGATCTCGTCGGGGAACAGGCGGCGCGTGGCGAAGAGATGCGCGTGGTTGGAGCAGAGCACTTGGTTGACCGTGATCGGGTGCGTATGGCCGACGAAGTTCACGCCGGGCAACGTGAGCAGGTAGGCGTGGAAGATCGCCTCCACGGAGGGTTTCTTGGCGTCGGTCGAGACGCGGGCGTCAAACAAGGCCTGGTCCACGGCCTCATCGGTCATCGACTCGTTGGCGAGCAGCGGGACGAGTTTGTCGAAGCGACACTCGGCGGTGCCGGGGGCGGACAGCGTGGCGAGATTGGAGCCAGAGGCCTTCACGACAAACGTGTCGGCGGAGAGGCGGGCGGAGGTATTGCCTTCGCCGAGAATGGCGAGTTTGCGCTCTTCGCGACCGAGCTGATGGGACAGCTCCAACATTCTTGATTGGGGGTCATTAGGGGACGACATAACCCCATAATTGGTAGATTTTGGTAGATTTCCACCAAATTCTACCAAATTACCGCCATAAACGGCTATACTGCTATGCTACTTAAAGTTATGAACTTCAAGTGAGCGGACGATAGGCGACGCCGAGGCGATCGAGGCGGCGGAGGTGTTCGGCGAGGCGGAGGGCGAAGGGGACCCAATTTTCGCGTCCTTCCCCTGTCCACAAAACCTGAGCCAGCGCGCAGGCGCGTGGATAGGTCATGTAATCGAGATGGCGGCGCGTCGGGATGTATTCCGTCCAGAGCTGCCCCTGCGCGCCGAGCACGCCGGCGCGCAATTCCGCCGGATAAGGGGCGAGCGGCTGCCAGTCGTAGACTTTCTCCACGGGAAGGTCGCCGGCGATCGCGAGCGGCTCGAACTCCAACGCCGCGCCGGTTTCCTGGTAGCCGTCGAAATAGGTGTGTGCGTGATTGGCCAATACAAGCGGGTTGCCCGCGCGCAACGCCTTCATGTCGAGTTGCAGATCGTTGCGCGTGGCGTCGCGCCAAAGCATCACGGCGGTGTCCGGCGCAGGCTGGTCGTGCTCGATGATCTCGTCCCAGCCGATCATGGCGCGGCCGCGGGCGCGCGTGAGCTCGCGCAGACGGGCAGTGAAGTGCCCTTGCACGTCGTGGTCGGACGCGAGCCCGAGTTCGCGTTTGCGCTCCTGGATGCGCGGAGAGGCGGCCCATTCGTCGGTCAGCGCTTCGTCCCCTCCGAAGTGGAGATAGTGAAAAGGGAAAAGCCCGACGAGCGTGGCGACCACCTTCTCAAGGAAGATGAACGTGGGCGGCTCGAGATTGAGCGTGCTGGTGCTGATACCCCAGCGTTGGCGCACGCCGGGGGCGGAGCCGGTGTTTCCTAATTCCGGATAGGCCGTAACCAGTGCCTGCACATGGCCGGGAACGTCGATCTCCGGCAAGATGTGAACTCCGCGTGCAGCGGCGTAGACAACAACCTCGCGAATCTCGTCCGCAGTGTAGTTACCGCCGTGGCGCACGCCGTCACTCGGATTTTTTTCGTGATCGCAATCGTGACCAATAAGCGTGCCGCCACGCCAGGCGGCGATTTCAGCGAGACGCGGGTAACCCTCGACGGGCAGGCGCCAGCCCTGGTCGTCGGTGAGGTGCCAGTGGAAGAGGTTGAACTTGTGACAGGCGGCGAGGTCGATGAACCGCTTCACGTCGGTGGCGTCGCGGAAGTGCCGGCTCACGTCGAGTTGCAGACCGCGCCAGCCAAGCTCGGGCGCATCATCGATAACCATGCCGGGAACGGAGAGCTGTGCGCGCTGGCCGGAGAGCAATTGGCGCAGCGACTGAATACCGAGAGCGATACCGGCGGGCGACGAGGATGAGATTCGTATCTGCTCCGGCGTGACGGTGAGCCGGTAGGCTTCGTCGGCGAAACCGGCCTCGGCGAGTTTGAGTGGCAACTGACGCGCCGGCAGCGAAAGGTCGAGGTGGACGTCGCCGGCCTCGGCGAGTCCCGTCTCGACGGCGAAATGGTTTTCCTCGCGCAGATACCCGGCGAGCAACTCCGCTTGCGCGACAAGTTTTTCACTCGGCGCGGCGGAAACACGGAGGCAAAGGCCAAACGAATTCTGGGCGCGGTGGCGCCGAATCCATTCGCCACCGGTCAGGGTCAGCGCGGTGGGTTGAGGAAGAATCAGAGGAAGGGGCTTCATTAAAAAAGGGGCGACGTATAATCAAAGCACCGGCCAGCGGGCGAGGGTTTCGAGGGCTGCGTATTCAGCCCAGCCAAGTTTGCGGTAGAGTTCGGCGGCGGCCTGGGTGCGGGCCTCGGCGCGCTGCCAAAATTCGCGGGAGTCTCCGCCGAGAAAAGGCGTTTCGTCCTTCTGGCTTTGGTGGCGGAGGATCGCGCGGCGCTTGAGCAGCACCTCGGCGGGACTGAGCGGAATGGCGCGGTCGATCTCGTGGGCGCGCCAATCGTCCCAGGCACCGCGGTAGAGCCAACCCTCGCAGGCCTTCACCCAAGATGCGCCGGCGGTCTGTTCGGCGCGAATGGCATCCTCCAAAAGTTCGAGGCAGATGCGGTGCGTGCCGTGCGGATCGGCGAGGTCGCCGGCGGCATAGATCTGCTCTGGTTTCAACGTGGCAAGCAACGCGCGGATGGCGACAACGTCGGCCTCGTCGGTGCGGCGGTCGGGCCGCTCGTAGAAAGGCAGGTTAAGGAAATGGCAGCGCGCGGCGGGAACGCCGGCGACGGAGGCGGCACTGCGTGCCTCGGCGCGGCGCACGGCGGCGGAGAGTTCGCGGCGGTGCTCTCCGGAAACCCGATCGATATCGGCCGGCACGCGGGCCACGCCGAGCACATCGGCGCTCTCGCGAACGAAGTCGAGTTGACGCGCCATGAAATCGCGCGAGACGGCGTTGGAACCCGAGACTTGATAGGCGACGTGCACCTCGTGGCCTTGGGCGCAGAGACGAGCGAGCGTGCCGCCCATGGAAATAACGTCGTCGTCGGGATGCGGAGAAAACACGAGCACACGGCGCGGCGCAGGCTTGGTCTGTCCCTCGGCGGGACGGCCGGCGGGCCAGCCGCTGACGGTGGCCTGAAGCGCGCGGAAGACACGCAGGTTGAGTTCGTAGGACGAACCACCGTAGGCGAGCAACTCCTCTAGTCCGTGGCGGGCGTAGTCGCCGTCTTCGAGCTTCAGAATCGGTTTGCCGGATTCGAGCGCGAGCCAGATGACGGCCTGGCGCACGAGGGCGTCGTTCCATTGGCCTCCACGAAGCGAGAGCGGGCCGAGCAGCCAGGGAGCATGGACACGGGTGAGATCGCCGGCGGCGGCCTCATC
Source organism: Opitutaceae bacterium (assembly GCA_037969015.1). GTDB lineage: Bacteria > Verrucomicrobiota > Verrucomicrobiia > Opitutales > Opitutaceae > JAUWBF01. The sequence continues at coordinate 60,586 of JBBKWO010000081.1, read as the reverse complement.
GAGCACGGCGATGGCCGCGGGGTGGTTCTGGAGGAAGCTGGCGGTCACCTCATTGGTGACAGGCCCCTCGATGGCAGCGCGGACGATGGCGCGCTTGTGTTGACCGAGTGCGAGCATGATGACGCGTCGCGCCTCAAGAATCGTGCCCACGCCCATGGTGAGGGACTGCACGGGAATGTTGCCGCCGGGCACGAGCGGGCGGTTGTCGGCGATGGTGGTGGCGTGCAACGTGACGAGACGCGTGCGCGATGCACCAGACGCGCCGGGTTCGTTGAAGGCGATGTGTCCGGTGCGACCGATGCCGACGAGTTGGAGGTCGATGCCGCCAGCGGCGCGAATGCGTGCCTCGAAATCGGTGCAGTGGGCGGGCACTAATGCGCGCGGCAAGGATCCGTCGAGCACATGCGTCTGCGCGGAATCAATGTCGATGTGATCAAACAAATTCTCCTGCATGAACCGCCGGTAGCTGTGGGCTTCGGTCGGCGCGCAGGGGTAGTATTCGTCGAGGTTGAACGTGGTGACGTGTTTGAACGACAGGCCCTCCTCGCGATGGAGCCGGACGAGTTCGCGATAGACGGCGATGGGCGTGGAGCCCGTGGCGAGTCCGAGCACGCAACGCCGGCCGGCGGCGGCCTGGGCGATCACGAGGCGGGCGATTTCGTGGGCGACCACAAGCGCAGCCTCGGCGGCAGAGGGCCGCACGAGCGTGGCAATTTTTTCGCAGGGATTCGCGCCGGACTGGGCGATGAGGTCGAAGAGATCGTGACGAGGCGTCATGGGAATAGGAGTTGGGGAAATTCAGCCGAGGGCCTGCACGCGCGCCCAGAGAGAGGCGAGGTCAACGACACGGCCTTCGGTCATCGCCTGGTCCACGGCTTGCGCGACCACGAGCGAGCGCAGGCCTTCAGCGAAGCCGGCGGCGGGTGCACGCAGACCGGCCATGCACTCGGCCAGTTCGCGCGCCATGGGTTCATCGGCACCGCCATGTCCGTCGCCCTCAATCGGGTTGCTCACATCCAACGGCTCATCCCAGCCGACGCGGCGCAGCTCAAGTTTTCCCGAGTAGGCATCGAGGCGAAGCGTTCCCTCGGAACCGAGCATGTAGAAACGGCGCTCGGGCATGGCCGCCATGCAGTGCGTATGAAAGGTCGCACGCACGCCGCCGCTGAACTCGAGGATGGCGACCTGGTGATCAACGATGTCCTTATCGTCCGTGAAAGGGTTGACGCGATGAGGGTCAGCCCAGGCCTCAAAAGCCGGGCGGCCTTGGGCATCCGGTCCGATGCGATCCTGATGACGCCGGTTTTCGGGCGTGAAAAAAGTGCGGCCGCCAAAGCTGGCCACGCGCGATGGCAGGTCGCCGGCGAGCCAGAGCGCGAGGTCGAGATCGTGGCAGCACTTCTCCAGCAGATGGGAGCCGGCGTTGCGGGTGTGGCGGCGCCAGTTGCCGTGGATGTAGCCGCCGTGAGTGAAGGAGAGGGTCTCGTTGAACTCGAAGCTGAGGAGACGCCCAATCTTTCCGGCATCAATGGCGGCGCGCGCGGCCCGGTAGAGCGGCGAGTATCGCAGCACGAGACCGAGCGCGAAAATGCATCCGCTGGCGCGCCACGCGGTGTGCATGCGTTCGGCTTCGTCGAGAGTGAGCGCGAGGGGCTTCTCGCAAAATACATGTTTGCCGGCGGCGAAAGCAGCGATGGCTTGCTCGGCGTGACGGCTGTTCCAAGAGCCGATGAACACCCAGTCCACGTCGGCGCGTCCGCACAGTTCGGCTTCGCTCGCGCACACGGCGGCATCCGGGGCCACGCCGGTCCGGGAGCTGGCGATAGAGGAGGGATCAGGATCGAAAACGGCAGTCACCCGCAGGCCGGGGGCGATCCGCTGGAGATTCTTGATTACTGAGCTAATGCGTCCGCCGATACCGATGACACCGATACGAGCGGTTGCAGGAACGAGGACCGGGGGAACGGAAGAAGGGGATGGATTCATCGTCATCACCCTACCCCATGCCGCCTGAAATTGACATGGACGCCGCGCCGATTTGTTTGTCATTTTCGATGACATGATAAATCGGAAGCATGATAAACTGCCCCGACTGACTGCCCGGGTTCGGGCGCCGTCCGATTATTACCAAGGCCTGCGCCGGCGAGACGGCGATTGTCCGCTTTGATGCGAAATTACCTGCCGCCGGAACGCAACGGAGGCATCGCATCCGCACATCTATTGGAATTATTGCGGCAACTTTACCCAACGGCGGAGACAGCACCGCCTCCGACGCGTTCGTTGCTCACCGCCGTGCAGGCGGCCTCAAAAACCTCACCCGGCGAAACATTGCCTTGTTTGGCCAAGCGGCTGGGCATCAGCGAAAGCCACCTGCGCGCGCGGCATCCGGATACCTTCACCTTCAACCGGGCGTTCAGACGCGGGCTGGGCCGGCCGCCATCGGCGGTGCTGAACGCGGCGCAATAAAAGATCGGGACGACTCAGGCGATCACCTTGGCGTAGGTTTCCTGGAGGGCGCGGGCGGACGACTGGAGCGCCTGGAGTTCCTTGGGCCAGAGTTCGATCTCAACGTGCGAGAGGGCGCCGGCCCGGCCGACGAGTGTGGGCACGCTAAGCGCGACGTTGCGCAGGCCGTAGGCGCCTTGTTGCACGGTCGAAACGGGGAGCACTGTGCGTTTGTTGAGCGCGATGGCGTGGACAACTTCGGCGATGGTCAGACCGACCGCCCACCCTGCCCCGCCCTTGCGACGGATGACCTCGGCGCCGCTGCCCTTGGTGCGTTCGAAGATTTTGCTTTGGAAGGCCGCGTTGCAGCCGGAGACCTTGGCCAGCGGCAAGCCGGCGTAGGCTGCCGAGGACCAGACGGGCAACATGCTGTCGCCGTGTTCACCGAGGATAAGCGCCTCGACTTGGGTCGGGGCGAGCTTGAGTTCGTCGGCGATGAGCGAACGGAAGCGCGCGGTGTCGAGCATGGTGCCGAGTCCGATCACGCGGCGCCAGCAGAGGCCGAGTTTTTGCCGTGCGAGTTGGGTGAGGATATCAACGGGGTTGGAGACGACAAAAAAGAGCGCGTCCTGGCGGAAGCCGGCTTTGCGGATGTCTTCGAGTATTGACGAGAAGAGCGCGACGTTGCGGTTGATCAGATCGAGGCGGGACTCGTCGGGTTTGCGGCGCAGGCCGGCGGTGATGACGTAGATATCGCTGTCGGCTGCGGCGGCGTAGTCGCCGGCGGTGATGCGCTGGCCACCAACCACAGAGCTGCCGTGGAGGAGGTCAAGGGCCTCTCCGGCGGCGAAGTCGGCGTTGGCGTCGATGAGTTGGATGTCCGAGACGATGCCCGCGCATTGCAGGGCAAAGGCGGCGTTGGAACCGACGCGGCCGCCGCCGCCGATGATGGTGACTTTCATAATGGGGAATAGTTGAAGACGGGCGGACTCACGGGCATTCCCGTCGTTCTTCAGGCTTTCAGTTGTTTGAGAATTTGCTCGGTGAGCTGGCTGACCAGCGCCTCGATCTGCGGGTCGGCGGCGGGGGTGGCCCCGGAGGCGGATGGCGCGGGCACGGCGCAGACGACGCCGGGGCGGAATTCGGAGTTGTCGCACAGTTCGCATTCCTTGAGGCCGTCGCGATTGTCGGGCATGCCGAGGGCCTTGCGGATCTTGACGAATTCGCGGGCTTTGTTGCCGCCCACGCCTTCGCCGAGGTCGCTGCCGAGTTGGGAGGCGATCCAGATGGTTTTGCAGTAGGCGTCGGCGTTTTCCATTTTCCAGTAGGCATCCTCGACGTCCTTGCCCCAGGTGATCACGCCGTGGTTGAGCATGAGCACGCACTGGTTGTCCTTGCCGATTTCACCGACGGTGTCGGCGTTTTCGGGCGAGCCGGGGGTCTGGTAGGGCGCGAGGGCAATCTTGCCGAGGAAAATGTCAGCCTCGGGAATGAGGCAGGTGGGCGGCTGGACCTTGGCAACGGCGAAGGCGGTGGCGTGCGGCGGGTGGGCGTGGCAGCAGGCCTTGCACATGGGCTGGCGCTTCATGATGCCGATGTGGGTCATGGCTTCGCTGGTGCGCTTGCGGCTGCCGGCGAGTTGTTTGCCGTCGAGGTCGATGAGCGCGATGTCGGCGGGCTGCATGAAGCCCTTGGAGATGAGCGTCGGCGTGCAGAGCACGAGGTTGTCACCGACGCGGATGGTGAGGTTTCCGCCGTTGCCGTCGGTGTAGTCCTTGGACCACATGCGGCGGCCGATGTCGCACATGCGTTCTTTGAGGATCTGGATGGCGGGCGAGTTAAAGAAGGCCTGGATCTCGGCGGGAGTTTTCGGATCGGAGCCGGGGGTCCACTTGAATTCGTAGTCGGGCACGGTCGGCTCGGCGTAGGCTCCGGTGGACGAAGTGCGGGCGGGGGCGCGCGCGGGCAGCGGAGAGGCGCGGCGCGTGAGGGCGTCGCGTCCGCCCGGAGTCAGGCGCGCGTCAGCGGGCACCGTGCGGCCTTCGCGGAGGAGTTGTTCGACGTCGTTGGCGGTTAGGAGAGTGCTCATGGGTGATGGGGATGTTTAATTAAAGATGGCGGCGCGCGTCAGGCGGCGGGTGGGTTGTAATGCAGGTGGTCGATGATGGCGGCGGCGTAGGCGTCGACGGGAACGGGGCGGTCAAAGGGCGCGGTGGCTTCGGCGCCTTCGGTGAAACCGATGAGTTGGCCGTGGCCGGCACCGAGGGTGTCGTAAACGACCACGGTTGCGCTCTTGGCGAGGGGCAGCAGCGGGGCGCCGGCGAATTGTTCGCGGGAGAGGGGTTGCACCAGAATGAGCCGGCCTCCGCGCAGGGCGGGGTCGGCGGTGGCAAGGGTGACGGTGCCGATGACTTGTCCCAGTCTCATGGATACAGGGGGTCAGTTGGCGTTACCGGGCTCGGGGTCAACGAGCGCGAGGATGAAGTTGCGGAGAGGAGAATGCGGATCGCGGACAAACTCGCGGGTGGCGGAGCCGTCGGTGGAGATGAGCACGCGTTGATGAAGTCCGGCGGAGAGCGGATCGACGGCGAGCACGGGCACGCCTTCGGGCTGGCCGTCGGCGTTGAGCGGCTGGCAAATGACCGTGCGATGGCCACGCATGCTGGGATGGCAGGTGGTGGCGGTCACGGTGCCGTCGATGCGCGCGAGTTGCATGGCCGGGCGGATCAGTAAATGCGGAGGTTTTCCACCATCACGCAGCGGCGACGGCGGGTGAAGGTGAGCGGAGTGGCGATGCCTTCGCCGGTGGTGGTGGCGATGGAGTAGTTGAGGTAGCCTTCGCCGCCGAGACCGAGGCCGGCAACGGAGGGGCCGTTTTTGACAAAGAGCGTGGTGTCCACGGCGCGGGCCATCTGGGTCATGTGCTCGACGTTGAGCGAGTGGATGATGGCGGAGTGGCGGTAACCGTGTTCGCTGCGCACGGCGCAGGCGACGGCGTCGTCGAAGGTTTTCACGCGGACGACGGGCAGGACGGGCATCATCTGCTCTTCCATCACGAAGGGGTGGTCGGCGTGGGTTTCGGCAAAGAGCAGCGGGCAGTCGGCGGGCACGCTGGCTCCGGCTTGGCGGGCGAGATCGACGGCGTCCTTGCCGATGAAGGTGCGGTTGAGCACGGGATGCGAACAGCCACCGGCGTCTTTGCCGGGGGCGAAGGCGAGTCCGGAGAGGCGTTCGAACTGCGCGCCGGTGAGGCGGGCGGCACCGGCGACGGCGAGTTCGTTGAGGAAACGTTCGGCGACGGTTTCGAGCACAAAGACCTGCTTTTCGCCGATGCAGAGCAGGTTGTTGTCAAAGGAGGCGCCGGCGATGATGTCGGCGGCGGCCTTGGCTAGGTTTCCAGTGCCGTCAACCACGACGGGCGGGTTGCCGGGGCCGGCACAGACGGCGCGTTTGCCGGACTTCATGGCGGCGTTGACCACCCCGGGGCCACCGGTGACGCAGAGCAGTCGGACGTTGGGGTCTTGGCAAAGCGCGGCGAAGGTATCGAGGGTGGGCTCGGCGAGAATGCAGATGAGGTGCTCGATGCCGATGGCGGCGTGGATGGCCTCGTTAAAGGCGCGCACGGCGGTGGCGGCGCAGCGGGCTCCGCCTGGGTGTGGGTTGATCACGACGGCGTTGCCGGCAGCGACCATGGAGACGATGTTGCCGGCGATGGTGGGCACCGAGTGGGTGACGGGGGTGATCGCGCCGACGACGCCGAAGGGCGTGTTTTCTTCGAGCGTGATGCCGTGGTCGCCACTGAGGGCGTAGGGTTTGAGCCACTCCAGACCGGGCACAAGTTTAACGATTTGGAGTTTTTCGATCTTGTGCGCGAGGCGGCCGATCTTGGTTTCTTCAAACTCAAGGCGCCCCCATTCAACGGCGTTCTTTTCGCACAGACCCTTGACGATTTCGATGACCTTGGCGCGTCCGGCCATGCCGTGTTTTTGCAGTTGTGAAAAGGCGTTCTGGGCGGCGGCGCAGGCGGCGGCGGGGTCGATAAAAACGCCGAAGCGGGCGTCGCGTTTTGGTGCGACCACCGCAGGGGCCGCACAAGCGGTGGGGACGGAGGCGCCGGAGCGGTGAAGACCGCGCACGACCTCGTCCACGATGGCGCGGAGGGTGGGTTCGTCGAGTTGCAGGGTGGCGGACATGATCGGGGCGCGAGGGGATTAGGAGGCGGGATGGACGCGGCGGTTGAGGACGTCGACCGTGTCGACGATGCCGATGGTAACGGCGTCAATGGGCAGGGGCTTCATGCCCTCGGCCATGCGGGCGGAACTGCCTTGGCAAAAGAGCACGACGTCATCGACGCCGGCACCGAGCGCATCAACGGCCACAATGGTGTTGGTGCCGGGACGAAGCTTGGTGGGGTCGGACTCGTCGACCAGCAGTGGCCGGAGCAGGAGGAGTTTGCGCCCGGTCATGGCGGCATCCTTGCGGGTGGCGACGAGCGAGCCGATGACGCGGGCGATAAACATGGCGGGGAGGCGCAGGGAGTCCGCGCGTTATTTCTTGGAAGGAGCGGCGGGAGCCGGGGCCTTGGGCAGAACGGTGGCGACGTCGTCGTGAGGACGCGGCAGGACGTGCACGGAGACGACTTCGCCGACGGTGCGGGCAGCTTCGGCGCCGGCGTCGATGGCGGCCTTGACGGCGGCGACGTCGCCGGTGACGACGGCGGTGCAGAGGGCGTTACCGACCATTTTCATGGGGCCAACGAGGGTGACGTTGGCTGACTTGAGCATGGCGTCGGTGCCGGTGACGAGAGCGGTGAGACCGCGGGTTTCGAGAAGACCAATGGCTTGGGACATGACGGGAGTTGGGTTGAGGTTAAGACAGATTCAGGAGACGCAGAGTGAGGTGACGTGGCGGGCGGTTTCGCGGGCGACCACGAGTTCTTCGTTGGCGGGGATGACGATGATGCGGGCCCGGGAATCGGGCGCGGCGAGGTCGGTTTCGGGTGTGCCGGTGGCGTTGCGATCAGGATCGATGGCGATGCTGAGTTCTCCGAGTCCGACGCAGATCGCTTCGCGGAGCCACGGGTTGTTTTCGCCGATGCCGGCGGTGAATACGAGGGCGTCGCAGCCGCCGAGTTCGACCAGAGAGGCACCAATCCAGTGACGGATGGAGTGGACGTAGATTTCGATGGCGCGTTCGGCACGGCGGTCGCCGGCCAAGGCGGCAGTGCGGATGTCGCGCAGATCGTTGCTGATGCCGGAGAGCGCGAGCAGTCCGCTTTCACGGGTGAGCTGGCGTTCGATTTCCTCGATGGAAAGACCGAGGCGGCGATGCACGAGCGGAATGGCGGCGGAGTCGAGGTCGCCGACGCGGTTGTTTTGAGGCAGTCCGGACTGCGGGCTCAGGCCCATGCTGGTGCCGACGGCCACGCCGTCGCGGATGGCGGTGACTGAACTGGAGCCGCCGAGATGGCAGGAGATGACGCGTAGTTCGGAACCGGATACTGGACGGGGTCCGTCCTGATATAGTCGTCGGACCATGGCGGCGATGTCTTCGCGGCCAAGGAGTTCGGCGGAGCGTTCGGCGACGTATTTATGGCTGGCGCCGTGGAAACCACTGCGACGCACGCCGGCCTCATACCAGGACTCGGGCACGGCATAGCGGTTGGCGTAGCCGGGGACCCATTGGTAGAAGGCGGTCTCGAAGAGAGCGACGAGCGGAACGCCGGGGAGTTTGGCGCGGAAGCGCTGGATGCCGGCGGCGTAGGGCGGGTTGTGCGCGGGAGCGAGATCGGCGTTGGCGAGCAGGGCCTTTTCAACGGCCTCGTCGGCGGTGACGCATCCGGTGAGGTTGCCGCCGAGGACGGTTTTAAAACCCACGCCGTCGAGGTCTTCGGCGGAGAGCAGGTGTCCCTCGTGACGCAGACTCGCCAGACAGTTGTCGATCGCCTGCCCCTGATCCGCCACGCGCTCAAACCCGCCCTTGGCCACTTCGGCGGCTATACCGTCGGTGAAGTGGAACAGGCGGTATTTGAACGAGGTGGAGCCGAGGTTGGCGACGAGGATGTTCATATCCGTGGGAGTGCGGGGGTGAAGGTTGACCGAGGGGGCGGACGGACCGGATCAGGCGATCCACTTGCCGAGGCCGGCGAGTTCGTCGTGCGGGCGCGGGATGACCTGCACGCTGATGATTTCACCGATGCGGCGGGCGGATTCGGCACCGGAGTCGACGGCGGCTTTGACGGCGGCGACATCGCCACGGAAGAAGGCGGCGACGTAACCGCTGCCGACGGCTTCGTAACCGGTCATGGTGACGTTGGCGGCTTTAAGGGCGGCGTCGGAGGCCTCCATGAGAGTGCAGAAACCTTTGGTTTCGATAATGCCTAGAGCGAGTTGAGCCATGGCGGGGAATAGTTTAAGTTTTGAGTTTAAGTTTAAGTGACGGGAGCTCAGGCGAGACCGACCTGCTTGAGCAGCTCGGGATGCGGACGGGGAATGACGTGCGAGCTGACGAGCTCGCCGACACGACGGGCGGCTTCGGAGCCGGCTTCGACGGCGGCCTTGACGCTGCCGACATCGCCACGAACGACGACGGATACGAGTCCGCCACCGATTTGGATCTGACGGACGAGGGTGACGCTGGCGGCTTTGACCATGGCGTCGCTGGCTTCTACTGAGCCGACGTAACCGCGGGTTTCTACAATGCCAATGGATTGATTCATGATGCGGGGGTTGGGTTGAGGGAGGGAGGGTTGACTGAAAAGTGAGAGTTATTTGACCAAGGAAACCGGCGTATCCGGACGAAGCATACAGGCGTTGCCTTCGTCGGTATCGATGTGGACCTCGAGTTTGAAATCGGGGTGGACGCGCACGAGCAGGCGGTCGAAGGTCATGGCGCAGGAGCCGCCGATGCGGAGCTTCATGAAGTCGCCGGCCTTGACCTTGTGAAAGGCGGCGTCCTCGGGATTCATGTGCACGTGCGGAGCGGCGCGGATGACGCCTTCGTCGAGTTTAAGAAAGCCGGCGGGGCCCATGAGCATGCAGCCGGGCGTGCCGGTGATGCTGCCAGATTGGGCCACAGGGATGTCGAAACCGAGCGCGATGGCATCGGTGAAGGCGAGCTCGACCTGGTTAAAATCGCGGCAAGGACCAAGAATGCGAAGGTTGGAAATGACCCGACTACGCGGACCAATCAGGGTGACGGATTCTTGGGCGGCAAACTGGTCCTTTTGGTAGAGCCACTTCATCGGAGTGAGCGTGTGACCCTTGCCAAAGAGAGTTTCCACGGCGGCAGGCGACAAGTGGCAGTGACGCGCGCTGACGTTGACGACGAGGGGATTGGGAGCCTGCACGTCGAGCGGAGCACGCCGGTCCAAACGCTGGTAAAGGGTGCGGCGAACGAGGTGTTCGATTTCGGCGCGATGGGGTGTGGGAGCGGCTAACATGGGGGTGTTATTGGCGTTGGTGGTTAAACCAACGACCACAGCTTACGCCTAATCGCCGAGGGACGCTGACCGGTTTTTGGTAGATTCTGCGCGTTTTCTGTCAGAATCTACCAAACAGCGTCATAAGCTATCACCCAAGAGCGGGTAGCCGGGAACGCCGTGACCTCAGTTCTGATGCCATAATCGCGTGAAAAGCATCAGAAGAGGAGCTCGCCGGTGGCGCGTATGGCGTTGACCGTAACCAGCCAGACTTCCCGCAGTAATATGCGCCGGGACGGCCGCACGTGACACGCTCCGGGTCGCGTTTAGAACTCGCGGCGGACGGAGGTATCGACGGCTTTGCGCAGGGTCTGGGGGTAGTCGGCGATGGCGTGCAGACCGCGGCTTTCGTGGCGTTGCAGACCGCAGTGAACGATGAGTTCGGCAACTTGGATGAGGTTGCGCAGTTCGAGCAGTGAGACGTCGACGGAAAAGTTCCAGTAGTAGTCGTGGATCTCGCGTTGGAGATTGGCGATGCGAGTGCGGGCGCGCTCGAGGCGCTTGGTGGTGCGCATGATCGACACGTAGTCCCACATGGTGCGGCGGAGTTCTTCCCAGTTGTGCGAAACGACGACGCGTTCATCTAGGTCACCACCGCCTTGATCACGCCAGGCGTAGAGTTCGACGCGGGAGCGGGTCTGGTGAGTCTTGAGGTAGCGGTCGACCGAGGCGGCGCCGCGGTGGGCGAGGACAACGGCTTCGAGCAGCGAGTTACTGGCGAGGCGGTTGGCGCCGTGCAGGCCGGTGCAGGCGACTTCGCCGCAAGCGTAGAGGCCGGGCAACTCGGTCTCGGCGGAGAGGTTGGTGGCGACACCGCCGCAAGTGTAGTGCGCGGCCGGCACGACAGGGATCATCTGCTTGGCGATGTCGATGCCCTCGGCCTTGCAGGTTTTGTAGATCTGCGGGAAGCGGCTGCGGAGGAAGGCGGTATTGCGATGGGTGATATCGAGCCAGACGTGCGGCGAGCCGGAGGTCTTCATCTCGCTGTCGATGGCGCGGGCGACGATGTCGCGGGGGGCGAGGTCGGCGAGTTTATGGTAGCGCGTCATGAAGGCCTCGCCGGCGAGGTTGCGCAGGATGGCGCCTTCGCCGCGGACGGCTTCGCTGATGAGAAAGCGTTTGCCGGTGAGCGAATAGAGGGCGGTGGGATGGAATTGAATAAACTCCATGTTGCGCAGCTCGACGCCGGCACGGTAGGCCATGGCGATGCCGTCGCCGGTGGCGATGTCGGGGTTGGTCGTGTAGAGGTAGGCTTGGCCGGCGCCGCCGGAGGAGAGCATGACCACGGGCGCACTGAAGACGTCGACGCGGCCGTCGCGCACATCGAGCACGTAAGCGCCGTGGACGCGATCCACGCCGCGGAATTTGCGGGGTTTGGGCAGGGCGTTACGGGCGAGCTTGCGACTGGTGATGACGTCGATGGCGAAGTTGTGTTCGAAGAGCGCGATGCGGGGTTCGCGGGCGACGGCGCGCAGGAGGGCGTCCTCGATGGCTTTGCCGGTCATGTCCTTGACGTGGAGGATGCGGCGTTCGCTGTGGCCACCTTCGCGGCCGAGATCGTAGCCGCCGGTCGTATTGTCCTTGGAAAAACGAAGGCCGAGATCGATCAGCTCCTGAATTCGCGCGGGCCCTTCGCTGACGATCTGGCGGACGACCTTGCGATCGCAGAGGCCGTCGCCGGCGGTGAGGGTGTCTTGGATGTGTTTCTCGAAATCGTCACCGGGGCCCATGACGGCTGCGATGCCACCCTGGGCGTAGTTGGTGTTGGAGTCGGCCTTGGTCTTCTTGGTGATGATGGCCACCGAGTTGCCGAGGCGGGCGACCTTGAGCGCAAAGCTGAGGCCGGCGATGCCGCTGCCGATCACGAGGACGTCGTAGTGGCGAGTCATGGGGAAAGGGGTTGTCCGGAAGGGATTGGGGACGGGCTCAGAGCACGATGTTGTCAATCAAGCGAACCTCATCGACCCAGACGGCGATGGCGAGGATGGCTTTGCCGGGCAGGACTTCGCGGATCGGCTCCATGGTGGTGCGGTCGGAGAGCGACACGTAGATGACGCGAACGCGGCGTTGCTGACTGAGGATGTGGGTGGCCTCGGCCACGAGGCGGTCGGCCCGGAGCTCACCGGCGGCGACCATGTCGCGGGCCTTAAAGAGGGCGCGGCTGATGGCGAGGGCATCCTGACGCTGGCCGGTGGTGAGGTAGCGATTGCGTGAACTCATGGCCAAACCGTCAGCCTCGCGGATGGTTGGCGCGGTGATGACGTCGACTGTGAAGTTGAGGTCGGTGACCATCTTCTTGATAACGGCGACCTGTTGGGCGTCCTTCTGGCCAAAGATGGCGAGGTCGGGCCGGCAGATGTTAAAGAGCTTGGCCACGATGGTGGTCACCCCGCGGAAATGCACCGGGCGGGAAACGCCTTCGAGCGGTTTGGCAATCAACTCCTCGGTGATGTAGGTCGAGTAACCGCGCGGGTAAAGGTCCTCGGCGGTGGGGGCAAAAATGATGTCGGCTCCGGCGTCTTCGCAGAGCTTCATGTCGCTATCGAGGGTGCGTGGGTATTTTGCAAAATCCTCACTGGGACCGAATTGAGTAGGATTAACGAAGATCGACACCACCACGGTATCGGCGTGTTCGGCGGCCATTTTGACCAGGCTGATGTGCCCTTCGTGTAGGGCGCCCATGGTCGGCACCAGACCGATGATCTGGCCTTTGGACCGAAGATCTTCGGCCAGAGTCTGCATTTCGAATACCGAGGTGATAAGTTGCATGAGCCGGCGGATGGAAGGCGAACAGCTGAGGTTACGCGAGGCTTGAACAAAGGCCAGCGGCGACGCTTATTCAAGTTTTTCACCTAAACACACCCTTATGATCCGCATCAACGAGAACTACCTGAAGCTCAAGGCCAGCTACCTCTTTTCCGACATCGCCAAGCGCGTAAATGCCTTCGTGGCCGCCAATCCCGACAAGCCGGTCATCCGTCTTGGCATCGGCGACGTCACCGAGCCCCTCCCCCAGGCCTGCACCGAGGCCTTCCACGCCGGCGTCGACGAGATGAGCGAACGCGCCACTTTCAAGGGCTACGGCCCCGAGCAGGGCTACGCCTTCCTGCGCGAAGCCATCGCCAAGCATGACTTTGCCGCCCGCGGCTGCCCCATCTCAGCCGACGAGATCTTCGTTTCCGACGGCTCCAAGTGCGACTGCGGCAACATCCAGGAAATCTTCGCCACCGAAGGTCTCCAACTCGCCATTCCCGACCCGGTGTATCCGGTTTATGTCGACACCAACGTCATGGCCGGCCGCACCGGTCAGAACGTCGAAGGTCGCTACAAAGGCATCACCTACCTCGATTCCACACCCGCCAACGGCTACGTGCCCGCCGTGCCGTCGACCGCCTCGGATCTGATTTACCTCTGTTTCCCGAACAACCCGACCGGCGCTGTCGCCACCAAGGAGCAACTCGCCGCCTGGGTCGCCTACGCCAAGGCCAACAAGGCCATCCTCCTCTTCGACGCCGCCTACGAGGCCTTCATTCAGGACGACTCCATCCCCCACTCCATCTACGAGATCCCCGGCGCCGACGAGTGCGCGATCGAGTTCCGCAGCTTCTCCAAGAACGCCGGCTTCACCGGCACGCGCTGCGCGTTCACCGTGGTCCCGAAGAAGCTCATGGCCTACGACAACGCCGGCAACGCCCACGCCGTGCACGCGCTCTGGAACCGTCGCCACACGACCAAGTTCAACGGCGTCTCCTACCCTGTGCAAAAGGCCGCCGCCGCCGTTTACACCGAGGCCGGCCAAACCCAGATCAAGGAAAAGGTCGCCCACTACATGGCCAACGCGAAGCTCATCCGCGACGCCGTCACCGGACTCGGCTTCAGCTGCATCGGCGGCGATAACGCGCCCTACATCTGGATCAACACCGGCACCGATTCGTGGGCCTTTTTCGACAAGCTGCTCAACGAGGCCCAAGTCGTCTGCACCCCCGGCGCCGGCTTCGGCACCTGCGGCGAAGGCCACGTGCGTATCAGCGCCTTCAACTCGCGCGAGAACGTCGAGAAGGCCCTCGCCCGCATCACCGCAGTGCTGAAGAAGTAAGCCGAGCGGAAACGCCACAGCTTTTTCATAAAATCAAAGCCCCGGCCGTGGAAACGGCCGGGGCTTTTTGTCATTTAAATTCCGATACAACCGGCCCGCGAATTAACGCGCGGGCGTCGGCAGCAGGGCGGTCAACTCGTCAGCCAGCGCAGTCACGCCCTGACCCAACAGCTCGGCGAGCTGACCGTAGTCTTTGCCGTCCCATTGACCGGCGGGCGCAGTCAGCACCTTCGACACCAACAAGTCTCCGCCACCGGCACTGAAGATCTGCACCTCAATCGAAACCTCGGCGGTCGCGGTTGCCGCGAGCACGCCTTCGCAATGCAGCACACGCAACTTCACATCGACGTCGCGCGCGACTTCCAGCGGAAAGGGATAAGTCACCACCCGTGCCACACCGGCGGATTGATCAAGCCGGTTGGCGACCCGCGTGGTGATCGCGGTGTCCAACGGTTCGGCCCAACGGGAGAAATCGCGGTAATCGATCTCGTTGCCATTCTCGCGCACGATCATCGCCTTGCCACCGAGATAGGCCGGCACCTGCACCGCCCGCAATCCCACAACCAGTCCGCCGACGACTTTGGCAGGAGCATCGACCAAAATGGTATCACCCATCACGTAATAACGGGTGGGATCGCCCTTCGGCTCGGGCAGGAACGAACAGCCCGACCAAAACAGCACCGCCGGCAACACGGCGACCAGCAGCCCGGAACGAAAAGAAAGGAAGGTTTTGGAAACGTTCATGGCGGTAAAAATCATTCCGAGCCCTTGCGGCCGGTGAGCAGGGCGTTGGGATTGCGCTCAAGGAAATCGGCCAGCTGGGCGACTGCATCGGAGGCTCGGCCGAGCCGGGTCATCGCGTCGGCGGCGTCGGCGCCAAGGTTTTGTTGAGCGGCGACAAACTTGCGCAGCGTGTCGGCAGTCTGGCTGAACGCGGCCATGGTTTCCTTGGTCTGGGCCAGGGTGGCGTTGAGCTGCTCGGTGGTCGGACCGGCCTGAGCGTCGAGCTTGGCCAGCAGTTGGTTGAGATTCTTCGAGGCGGAGCTCATCTGCACCAACGTCTCCTTGAGCTCGGGCGACCCCATGGCGTTCTCGATACTGTCGGCCGCGCGGGTCCACGAATCCACCAGCGAGGCGATGCTGGTAGCATTGATCTGGCGGCGCGTGTCTGCCAGCAGACCCTTCAGCTCGTCGGAGAGACCGACAAAATCGATGCCGTTGATCTTATCGAGAATCGCGGTGAGGTTGCCTTGAAACTGAGATAGCGACGAGGGGGCCGCCGGCACGACCACGTAGTCGGATTCCACATCTCGGGAGAATTTGTCAACCTGGCCGGCCGGACGGAAATCGAGCTCCACAAACAACAGACCGGTGGCCAGACCGATCACGCCGAGCTGCGCGCTCAATCCCTCGTGGACGAGCGTCTCCAGTTCCTCGCGTTCGGAAACATCGATGAGCTTGCCATCGGGGCCGGCCAGCACGTTGCGCGTCAATTCGCACTGCACCTCGACCAGCGAACGGGTTTTCGCGGGCAGGTAGCGCAGCTTGACTGCCACCACGCGGCCGACCCGGACGCCACGAAACTTGACCGGCGAACCGAGGTCCAAACCGTGCACCGATTCGTCGAAGTAGACGACAAAACGTTCGGGCTTGTTAAAGAAGTTCACTCCGCCGAACGACAACAGCGAGATGACGCCCAAGAGGAGCGCACCCAATACAAACAAGCCGACAACTGCGGGACTGACCTTGGTTTTCACGATGGGAAAGAGTTAGAGGGTAATGGCGGCGGAGATACAATGACGGGTTTCACGTCGGACGGGGGCGCCGGTGCAAAAACTCCAGAACCCGCGGATCCGTGCTCTCGGCGGCCAACACGCGCGGATCGCCGTCGGCGATGATGCCACGGGCCTGTTTGTCGAGCAGGATGACCCGGTTGCCGATACTGAAGATCGAATCGAGTTCGTGGGAAACGATCACGCAGGTCGTGCCGAGCTTGCCGCTGATATCGACGATCAACTCGTCGAGTTGTCGCGAAGTGATCGGATCCAGGCCCGCCGAGGGTTCGTCAAAGAAGACCACCGCCGGATCCAGCGCCAGCGCACGGGCCAGACCGGCACGTTTTTTCATGCCGCCGCTGATCTCAGCCGGATAGTGGTTTTCAAAGCCGGACAAACCGACTTGGGCCAGCTTGAAACCCACAATCTCGTCGCGCTCGGATTCGTTGAGCGTGGTGTATTCGGTCAACGGCAGCGCGACATTTTCGCGCAGCGTCAACGAACTCCACAGCGCGCCACCTTGATAAAGCACGCCAAAGTTTTGAAGAAACTCCTGCTGCCGGCCCGAGTCCGCTTCCGTGAAGTTCTCACCAAAATAGCGGACCGCCCCAGCCATTGGCGTATGGAGACCGATCATGTGACGCAGCAGCGTGCTTTTGCCGCAGCCCGAGCCGCCAATGACAAAAAAGATCTCCCCGCTCCGAACCTCAAAGTTCAGGCCGTCGAGCAACACGTTGCCGTCGTATCCACAGGTCAGGTCGACGACCTCTATCGCGGGAATGTCGTTTTTCGTAATCATAATCCCAATACGTTAAACATCACCGAAAAAATCGCATCAAACAGAATGATGAGCACCAGCGCCATCACCACCGCCGAGGTCGCCGCCTTGCCCACGCCGGCGGAGCTGCGCTCGGCCTGCAAGCCACGGTGACAGCCAGCCAGGCCGACCAACACACCAAAGGTCGAAGCCTTGATCAGGCCCGTGGCAACATCGGACAAGTCAATCGCCGTCATTGTCTCCACCCAGTAGGCGGTGGGCGGGATGTCCAGGAGACCGAGTGACACCACCATACCGCCAAGGATTCCCAGGCCGTTGGCGTAGAGCGCTAGCAACGGCATCATCAGGGCCAGCGCCAGCAGACGCGGCACCACCAAAAAATCCACCGGCCGAATGCCAAGAGTTGAGAGCGCATCGATTTCCTCGTTGGCCTTCATGTTGCCCAGAGTGGCGGCAAACGCGGCTCCGGTGCGACCGGCCAGAATGATCGCGGTCATCATCGCACCCATTTCACGCACCATCACCAGGCCGACCGCGTCAGCCACGTAGATGTCGGCGCCAAACTGCCGCATGAGCACCGCCGACTGATACGCCATGATCAGGCCGATCAGCAGGCTGATCAAACCCACGATCGGCAATGCCATGGCGCCGCACTTCTGCATCTCTTCAAAACAATCCGCCCAGCGAAACCGGTGCGGGTGTTTCACCAGATAAACGCCGCTCAAAACGCATTCGCCGACAAAGGTGTAGATCTCTCGCGTCTTTTTCAGCACGTCCTGAGCGGCCAGTCCGACGGTGATCAAAAAATTCTCCGAGCGGTGTCCGGGCCGGGGCTTTTCCTGCACGTGGGCCAGTTGCTCCAACAGGTCCATCACCGAAACCGGCAGGCGCGATTGATCGCAGGGCAGTTTCTCCGCCGCACTCCACTGGCGGACATCGCAAATAAAAAGAAGTAGGGCGCTGTCCCAACGGATATCGTCGGCCAAAATCACCCGCACTCCGGCCGGCTTGGGCAGTCCGGTGATCAATTTTGACCAACGTGGACGCTCGGTCGTGACCCTCCAGCGGCCGGAGAGCCGCAGTTCCCACCAATTGCCCGCCGGAGAAAGCTGCGCCTCGGCGCCGGACTGGGTGATGGTGGATTCTGACATGTGCCCCAGCCTGTCCACAGCGCACGAACTAAGAAAACCAAAATTTGAGTGGTTCGAAGCCCCTCCCGCAGGATAAATTACCCGGATGCGCTTTCGCACCGTCCTTTTCGATCTCGACGGAACCCTGATCGACCACCTGCCCGCCATTCACCGCTGCTACGTGCACACTCTGCCGCAGCTCGGGCTGGAGGCGCCCACCCACGAGCAGGTCAAACGCGCCATCGGCGGTGGTCTGGAAAACGCCATGCTCAAGTTCATCCCCCGTGAACGTCTCGACGAGGCCCTGACCATCTACCGCCCGTATTGGGACGCCACCATGCTCGAAGGTGTCTCGCTTATGCCCGGGGCCGAGGAGTTGCTCGACGGCCTGATCGCCGCCGGCGCGACCTGCGCGGTGTTCACCAACAAACACGGTCCGTCCGCCCGCCGCATCTGTGATCATCTGAATGTGTCCGACCGCCTCGCGGGCATCTTCGGCGCCAATGACACCCCTTGGTTCAAACCCGACCCGCGCTTCGCCGACCATGTTTTGAGCAATCTCGAGACCGAAATCGCCACCACCCTACTGATCGGCGACAGCCCGTTTGACGTCGAGGCCGGCCTCCAGGGCGGCTTCCCCGTCTGGGCCGTCACCACCGGCACGCACACCGCCGACGAGCTGCGGGCGGCCGGCGCCGAGGCGATTTATGCCGATTTCTTTGCTCTGGCCCGCGACTTATTGCCCAAGGTCTGAGCCCCGTTTCAAGCCTCCGGCACAGCCCGCCTGACCTCTTGGCCGAACGCGTTAGGCGTCAGGGTGATGTCCCCTCGAAAATATGTCAGCGCGGCAAGAAACAGACTGATCGCGGCCACAAACAGCACCAGCAGCACCGGCCCGGCCTCCACGCCCAGCAGCGCACTCAGGAAAATCACCACCACCAGCAGACCCGAAACGAACATACTCAAGGCCACCAGCGAAACTGCCATGCGCACCAGTTTCGCCCGGCGAAATAGCATCCGCAGTTGCGACTTTGCAGGTGATTGATCCTCACCAGTCGCGGCGCGGGCCAAGCCGGTCAAAATCCACGTGCGATCGACGATGCGGCCCAGCCGATTCGTCATGGTCAGCATCAGCGAATCCAAACCGATGATCAAAATCACCGGGGTAATCGCCACCTGAATCATGCGCAGGAGCGCATTTGAAACCAGAGCCATACGACGCACTCCTCGAAAAAATCCGCTGCTGGGAATCCCGCCATCCCCACCGCCAAAGCAACCGGAAGAACGACGTGACAAGACCCCCATTCCTCTCGCGAAGCCTGCGGCGGTTCCCGCTTGCTACCCAAGGGCCGGCGGACAGCGTTCCGCCACTTAGCCTTCATCAACATGTCCAGCACCGCCGCTTGCCGGCCCGCACCCAAAGTCCGCGATCTTCGTTTCGACACCGTGCGCGGAGCCCTGCTGCTGATCATGGCGCTCAGCCACGTTGATTCGGATCTGCGAATCTTCATCGACCAGCCATTTGGTTTCGTCAGCACCGCCGAGGGGTTCATTTTCCTTTCGGGCATTCTGACTGGACGCATTGATCGCAAACGCGCCGACCAACCCGCCGAACTCTGGAGCCGCGCCCGCAAACGCGCCTGGCGCATTTACGTCTGGCACGCGTTGGCGTTGACCGGCGTCTGGTTGCTCACGCAGGCGTGGGTGCACTTCGACGGCTCGACTCCATGGGAATTACCCTTCCTGTTTCACCACACACCGTTGACCGGCTTGGTGGCGGGGCTGACGTTGCTCTATCAACCCGGCCTGCTCGACATCCTGCCGATGTATGCCGGCATGGCGTTACTCACGCCACTGATCGTGCGGGCGCATCGTGCCGGTTACGGACTACACCTGTGGATCGCCTCGGGCGTGATCTGGGGACTGGACCAGTGCCTGCTGCCACCACACCTGTTCGAAAGAGGCGTGATCAACACCGGTGCGTTTCACTTCTTGTCGTGGCAATGGATATTCGTCAGCGGCGTGCTCATCGGTGCCGAACGCCGGCTCAACCGTCACCCCAGCCGGCTGGCACGTCCGCAACTCCTGGCGCTCGGCATCGCCGGCGGCCTGTTTCTGGCGCTGCTCCGTTGGCACCTGGTCCCCGCCTGGTGGGACGATGTCGAGCTGAACCGCCTGACCGTCAAGACGCCGCTCGCCCTGTTGCGATTGGTCAACTTTGGCCTGCTCGCATGGTTGCTCGGCTTGGTCGCAAGCGTGCGCCCGGCTTGGTTCAACTATCGACCGCTCGCCCTCCTCGGCGAACATTCGCTACCCGTCTTTGTCGTGAGCATCTGGTGCGCCTGCCTCACGCTCTGCTTTCCAGAATCCGGCTGGAGCCCGGTAGGACGCTGGCTGGAAACCGCACTGGTCATCGTCGGCATGGCCGCGACCGCTTTCGCCTGCGAATACCTGCGAAAGCGGTCGGCACCGCCCCCTTAAAACCCGCAACTCAGCGGCGGGCGTTCATCAGGATACGGATGACATACCAGAGCAGTAGCATTACGCCGGAGAAGAGTGCCAGCGACGCGGCCACATGCTGGTTGGTGCGGTAGTGATGAATGATGTTGGACGTCGTGTAGAGGATCGAACCACCGGCGAAAAACACCATCACCGACGAAAACAACAGACCCAGCGTGAAGCCGAAGATAATGCTGCAAATGATCACGCCCATCGCGATGAAGCCACCAATGGTCAGAATACTGCCAAGGAACGAAAAATCCTTGCGCGTAATAAACGCAGTGGCCGTCAAACCGGCAAATAGCAGCCCCGTGATAATGCCCGCCATCGGAATGATCGACGGATCGCCGCTCTTATACATGGCGATGAAGAGCAGCGGCGCAAAGATCACCGTCTCCACCACCACGAACAGACCCAAGCCCACGTATTGCAAAGCCGGAGAGGCCTCGGAACGCGCCAACTTGTCAGCCATCCACGAAACCGCCATGAATACCCCAAGAACGACCAACCAGCCCATGCCGCCGGTCATCGTCTGGATCAGCCCTTCGATCCCGGGCATGCGCAGCAGGAGCGTCTCAAGACAGACAAAAGCCAAAATCGCGCCCGCCAGATGCAGATAGGTGCGACGGATAAATTGAGCGCGGTCGGACGAAGCGGCGTCCGCCACGGTCACGAACGGATTGTCATAGGAATGGGCCATGGGAGTTATTTTTGGTTGATCTGAGATGACTGAAATCGTCGGCCAACCTGCGACCATTTGCCCTCCGAAGCAATGCTCCAGCCAATCCGCCGGCAACCGACGTTTGATTTTTCCGGCGTTTGCGTGTTCATCCCCTGCACGTGGCCGCAACTCCCGCCAATTCCGACACCCTGACCGGCGTCCTCGAACGCATCATTTTTCTCAACGAGGAAAATCATTACACCATCGCGGAATTCCGTCCCGACGCATCGGACGACCGGGTCACCATCACCGGCCAACTCCCCGGTGTGCAATGCGGCGAAACCCTATCGCTCACCGGCACCTGGACCAGCCACTCGCAGCACGGCGACCAGTTCAAGATCGTCGCCTTCACCTCCAAGCTCCCCTCCTCCGCCTACGGCATCCGCAAATACCTCGGCAGCGGCCTCGTGCCCGGCATCGGCAAGGTCTACGCCAACAAAATCGTCGACGCCTTCGGCATCGATACCTTCCGCATCCTCACCGAGGAATCCGCCCGCCTGCGCGATGTCCCCGGTATCGGGAAAAAACGCGTCGTCGCCATCAAACAGGCCTGGGACGACCAACGCGCCTTTCGCGAGCTCTACATCTTCCTGCAGACCTACGGCGTCACCAACAGCCAGTGCGTAAAACTCATCAAGCACTACGGCGGCGAGGCCAAGACCATCCTCCTGCGCGAGCCCTACCGCGTCGCCCGTGAAATCGACGGCATCGGCTTCAAAACCGCCGACCGCATCGCCATTAACCTCGGCTTCGCCAACGACGCCCCGCCCCGCCTCGACGCCGGCTTAGTCTACGCCCTCGAAACCCTCCAGGAAGAAGGCCACACCGCCATCCGCGAAGTCGACCTGATAGAGCACGCCGCCCAACTGCTCGAGACCGAAACCCGCCACCTCGACCTCCGCATCAGCGCGCTCGTGGAAACCCGCGCCATCATCCGGCACCAACCCGCCGGTGAGGCCGACCCGCTGCCCGGCTCCGCCTTTATCCAACTGCCCGTGCTCGACCGAGCCGAGACCAAGATCGCCGAAGTCGTCGCCCGCCTCGGCAAGGTCGGTAGCGGACTGCCGCCCATCAAGACCGACGCCGCCGTCGAATGGGCCGAGAAAAAAGCCGGCTTCGAATTCGCCGAACAACAACGCGTCGGCCTCAAAAACGCCCTCGTCTCCAAGATCTCGATACTCACCGGCGGCCCCGGAACGGGCAAGACCACGATTCTCCGCGCCCTGGTCGACATCCTCCGCGCCAAAAAGGTCCGCGTGCACCTCGCCGCGCCGACCGGACGCGCCGCGCAACGCCTCGCCGAAACCACCGGCGGCTTCGCGTCCACCATCCACCGCCTGCTCAAGTTCGACGCCTCCAAGGGAGGTTTCACCACCAACGAGAACCAGCCGCTCTCCACCGATTTTCTCATCGTCGACGAAGCCTCCATGCTCGACACCCGCCTCGCCGCCGCGCTGCTGCAGGCCGTGCCCGCCCGCGCCCACCTGGTGCTCGTCGGCGATACCGACCAGCTCCCCTCGGTCGGCGCAGGCAACGTGCTCAAGGACCTCATCTCGACCCAGCAGGTTCCAGTCACCCGGCTCAACGTCATCTACCGCCAAAAGGGCCAGAGCCAGATCGTCACCACCGCCCACGCCATCAACGCCGGCGAACCCGCCCTGCCCCCGTCCTACGGCGAAGTTTCCGCCGCCCAGGCTTGGTGCGATCTCAATTTCATCGTCGCCGACTCCGCCGACGATTGCCTGCGCAAGGTCGTTGAACTCTGCACCGACTTCATCCCACGGCATTACGCGTGGTTCCATCCCATCAAGGATGTGCAAATCCTCGCCCCCATGCACAAGGGCGTGGCCGGCGTGGGCAACCTGAACACCCAGCTGCAAGCCGCGCTCAACCCGACCGCCGGCCCGGGACTGCGCGGACCGGCCGGTGAATTCAAGGCCGGCGACAAGGTCATACAGCTCAAAAACAACTACGATAAAAACCTCTTCAACGGCGACATCGGCACCGTCACCGCCGCCGAACCCGAGGCCGGCTGGATGACCGCCGACTTCGACGGCGAAACCCACACCTTCGAACGCGGCGACCTCGGCGACCTCGCCCCCGCCTACGCCATCAGCATCCACAAAAGCCAAGGCAGCGAATACCCGGTAGTCATCGTGCCCCTGCTCAAGGGCCACTTCATGATGCTCCAGCGCAACCTCCTCTACACCGCGATCACCCGCGGGAAAAAGAAGGTCTTCATCGTCGGTGAACCGGCCGCCTACGGCATGGCCGTGCGCAACAACGAAGCCCGCGACCGCATCACCCACCTGCGCGAAAAAATCGCGGCGACTACCCTGTCATAAAATCCCCAACCGGATCACAACGCACTGCATGCACAAAACAGCCGGCACCCGATCAACTTTATTGAAATAATTCTGCGAAAACCTGATCGCTCGGCGGTTCAGACAGGACTGAAACAGGCCTTTCGCATGAACGCCTCTAATAGATCTGGGGCACACTTTTTGCTTGGTAAGCGGTGCTTTGGCACCTATCGCAATAGGGCATAACGCTCACCTTCAACCGAAACATTCCTTAACTCATGAGTCAGATAGCCACAGCTCTGGCGAAAGCAAAGGAGCGACCCGTCACTCAAGCACCGTTCATGGTGTCGGGAACTGCCGTGCAGGCAAAAAAGCCCGCCAAGAAGCGGGTGTCTGCTAACATGATTTGGGGTGGCGTGTTGGTTTTCAGCATGTCGAGCGCCGGGGCACTGATCTGGTGGAACCAAGCCTCTGATAAATCCGCGGCTCCTGTCACCGTGGAAGCACGTCCCGACGATATTCCGGCGTATTACTCAAACAATACGACCACGGCCAACGGCACGACGCTCCCACTGCCGGCAACTCCCCAACTTTCCCCCGCCGCCATGCAGGCGCGGATCACCCGTAATGAAAACGCGGTGCGCCAGCTGAATATCAGCGCGGTGATTCCCGGCGAACAGCCCAAGATCATGGCCAACGGCCGCATTTATCAAATTGGCGATATCGTGATTCAACCGGAAATCAGCTTCAGTGGAACGGTCGACGGGCAGCTGGTATTCACAGACCCCTCGGGAAATCGCTTCACCCGTCGCTTCTAAGCGCGGATGTTGAACAGATTGGTTTAACCCGACACCGCGAGTTGACCGCAGCCGGCACCGATATCGATGCCACGACGCTGACGCACCGTGCTCGGCAAATCGTAGGTCGCGAGAATGTCCTGAAAGCGTTTCGCCGATTCCCCATGGCTGGGTGCACCGTCGTAGCCGGTGGTCGGATTAAGCGGAATCAGGTTCACCTGAGCTTGCATACCCTTGAGTAGAGAACCGACCGCATGCGCCTGCTCGGCACTGTCGTTTTTGCCTTCAATCAAGGTCCACTCAAAGAAGATCCGCTTGTCCATCTTCGCGATGTAGTAGCGGCAGGCATCCATCAGCATGTCCAGCGGCCAGGCCCGCGCCGCCGGCACCAGGGCCAGCCGCTCCGCCTGAGTCGCACCGTGCAGCGAAACCGCCAGATGCACCGGACGTTTTTCATCCGCCAGCCGGATGATGCCCGGCACCACGCCAACCGTGCTGACACTGATTTTTTTCGCGCCGAGCGACAGCCCGCCCTGATCGCGCAAAATGTCGATGGCATGCATCACCGTGTCATAATTATGCAGCGGCTCGCCCATGCCCATGAACACGATGTTTCGCAGCCGCTCGTGACGGTGGTGGGGCGATTCGTGATCCGCCTCCGACAACGCCGGCGCGTCCCCGGCGGTAGCTCGCAACACACGATCCACATGCAGGGCTTGAGAAACGATTTCCCCGGCCGTCAGGTGACGGGTATAACCCATCTGGCCGGTCGCGCAAAAAACACAGCCCATCGCGCAACCCACCTGCGAGCTCACGCAGGCCGTGGTCCGGCCCGAGTAGCGCATGAGCACAGTCTCAATACGGTGTCCATCGGACAGACCCAGCAGGTATTTGCGGGTAAACCCGTCGTTCGAGTGAGTCTCACGGGAAATGGGCAACAGCTCCAGAGACACCGACTCCTCAAGGTGGGTGCGGAGTGATATTGGCAGCGTGTCCACATCGCCCCAGTTTTGCACACCGTCCAGATAGACTGCGCGCCAGACGGTGCGGGCATGCACGGGCGGTTGCCCGAGCGACACGAAATACTCGGTCAGGCCGGCCTTGGAGAAATCATAAAAACTGCGGAACGATGCAGACACAGGACGCCAAGGCGACGCGCCCGTCCGTCGATGTCAAGGTCGTCCACCCCGCATCAAAGTAACCATTATGGTTACGTTGCCCCGATACCTCCCCGTTCCCCAAACCCGCCTTCCCCATTTCACCGCCTCAACCGCCACAAAGTAACCATAATGGTTACTTTCTAAATCACGCCTCTGCCAGTGGTGAATAGCTGCCACCCAAGCACGATTTTTCGCACAAAGTAACCATAATGGTTACTTTGTGCAGTATCTGGTTCAATGCACGGCGGGCTTGCGGAGGGATCGGGCAGCGCATCGACTGGCTGGTATGAGCCGCGACTTCGCCATCGGTTTCGACGCCGACGACACCCTCTGGCACAACGAAAATATCTTTGTCCAGGTGCATGATCGTTTCTGCGAACTGCTCGGCCGACACCACGACGCCGCCGAGGTCGAACGCGTGCTCTTCGCCACCGAGATGCGCAACCTCGAGCTCTACGGTTACGGCGTAAAAAGCTTCACCCTCTCCTCGATCGAGACCGCCATCGAACTCACCGAAGGCCGCATCGGCACCGACGAAATTCGTGAACTCATTCAATTTGGGCAGGAGATGCTGACCCACCCGGTCGAACTTCTCGACGGCGTATCCGAGACTTTGGCCGAACTCTCAACCAAGCATCCGCTGATCCTCATCACCAAGGGCGACCTGCGCGACCAAGAGCGCAAACTCGCCAAGTCCGGCCTCTCCGACCACTTCCGCCACGTCGAAATTGTTTCCGAAAAAGACACGGCCACCTACGGACGTATTTTGCACAAACACGCCGTCGATCCCCGTCGCTTCTTCATGATCGGCAACTCCCTCAAGTCCGACATCGTCCCCGTGCTCGAGCTCGGCGGCGCCGGTGCCCACGTGCCCTACCCGCTCACCTGGCAACACGAACGCGTGGATAATCCACCCGTCGCCAACGGGCGCTTTTTTCCCGTCGAGTCTTTGCGTGAAGTTCCCGGCATCATCCGCTCTTGGATAACCGCCACCGCCTGAGTCCGATGTGCGGTCGCTACGTTCTCACCCGACAACATGCCGCGCAGATCGCGCGTGCCGCCGCTGCCATCGTCCCCGAAGCGAGCCTGCCGGCCTCGCGTTTTAACATCCCGCCCGGCGGACGAATCCCGGTGATTCGCAATCAAACCGACCGCGACTCACGCGAACTGACCAACCTGCATTGGGGCATCACCCCCGCATGGGCCGGACCGTCGGGCAGGCCGGTGACCAACGCCCGCGCGGAGTCCGTCGCCGAAAAGCCCACCTTTCGCGATGCCTTCCGGCGGCGTCGTTGCCTGATCCCCGTCTCGGCTTTCTACGAGTGGACCACCACCGGCGGCCCCCGCCAGCCATGGGCGTTTCTGCAGGCCGACGGAGAACCGTTTTGTCTGGGCGGAATCTGGGATGATGATCACTGCGTCGTGGTCACCACCGCGGCCAACACCGTGATGTCGCCAATCCACCATCGCATGCCGGTCATTTTAACCACGCCGGACGACTTCACCGCATGGCTAAATCCGCAGATGGAGTTACCCGAATCCTCCAGACGATTAAGCACACTGCTGGCTCCGGCGTCGCCAGAACTGGTGCAAGCCCAACGAGTTTCCTCCCGCATCAACAACGTGCGCAACGATGATGAGGGCTGCCTGGCGGAGGCGACGCATCCGACTGACGATCAGCTGGGGTTTGGTTGGTGATTCGCACTCGACACACCACGGCCTAATCCCGACTACGCCGGGCTCGCGGCCGCACTACGAACAACCACCCACACGCCTCAAACGCTATTGTCTCCCCGTTCGTAGTGACGCCGCAAGGGCCCGCAGTGCGAGGCCAAGGCGTTCGTCCGACGCGGATTAAGGGCACAAAAAAAGCCACCGGGCGCACGGCCCGGCGGCTTGAGGTAAAAGCGTTAGCTTTAGGGTTAACTTAGACAGCGCTGACGTGTCCGGAGACCAGCTTGGTCATCTCGAACATGGTGACAGACTTCTTACCATTGAAGACGGCCTTCAGGGCGGCGTCGGCAACGATCACGGTCTTCGCCTTCGGGTCCTGGAGTTTGTTCTTCTTGATATATTCCCAGAGCTTCTTGGTGAGCTCCGTGCGGGGTAGCGGCTTGGAACCGACGACGGCCGCGAGGGCTGCGTCAGGCTGAACCGGCTTCATGAATGCTGCGTTGGGTTTGCGGGTGGTTTTTTTGGCCATATCGAGTGTTGGTCCTAGAGGTCGGCGGGGGGAAGGCAACACGTTTTTAAACGGCTTAAATCGGCTGTTTTCAGAGGAGAAAATACAAACTTGCACAATTGCGAGAGACCGGCTTGGCGAAACACGCCTCAACCCTCCGATGAGGTCTGCACAAACTGTGCGTGCAGATCGGCGTAATGGCCCCCTAGAGCAAGCAGTTCTTCATGCGTGCCGCGCTCCATCACCTCGCCTTGATCGAGCACCAACACGAGGTCCGCATGGCGGATTGTGCTGAGCCGATGCGCGACCACCAGACTCGTGCGACCTTTTAACAATAATTTGAGCGCGGTCTGCAGTCGCTCCTCGGTCAGCGCATCAATCGAACTGGTCGCCTCATCAAGAATCACCAGCCGTGGATCCGACAACATCGCCCGCGTGAAACAAACCAACTGACGCTGGCCGAGCGAGAGTCCGCCGCCATGTTCGCCGACTTCGGTGTGCAGTCCGTTGGGCAGCGCATCGATCATATCCAAACAATCCAACGAACGCGCCGCCGCCCGCACGTCCTCCTCGGTCGCCTCGGGTTTCGCCAGTCGGATGTTTTCAAATACGGTGCCGGTGAACAGAAAGTTCTGCTGCATCACCATGCCCATCTGCCGGTGCAATGAACCACTGGTTGTCGCCATCAAGTCCCGACCGTCCAGCAGAACCAGACCGGAATCCGGTAAGTAGAACTTGGATACTAGATTCAGGATGGAGCTTTTCCCGCTGCCAGTATGACCAACCAACGCCACGGTCTGCCCGGGACGGGCTTCGAAGCTTACTCGCTTCAAAACCGGCGTGCCGGCCACGTAGGAAAAATTAACGTCGCGAAATTCGATGTGCAGTCCCTCGGCCGCCGCCGTGCCCGCCTCGGTGCGCGGGTCGGGCAACTCCATCGCGTCGTCCGCATCACTCCACTCCGGCTTGAGATCGATCAGGCGAAACACCCGCTCGGCCCCGGCCATGGAAACCAAGGCGTGGTTATATTGATTCGCGAGCGCCTGGATCGGATTGAAGAACAAATTCGTCAGGAAGAAAAAGGTGATGAGATCACCCAGCTCCATGTGCCCGCCAAAGGTGCGCCAGCCGCCGAGCATCAGCAGCGCCGAGATAAAAAATTGCGTGTTTAATTCCAACAACGGCACCAGCACCGCGGAGGTTCGGGCCAGACTGATATTATACCGAGCATGGTCCGCGATGAGGCTGCGGAACAATCCCGCATTCACGTCCTCACGCACAAAGCCCTGGGTCACCCGGATGCCGTTGACCGACTCCGCAAGGTTCGCAGTGATCCGGCTGAAGCTCTCTTGGGTGATCCGGGAATAATGACTGAGCCGCACCCGAAAATAGCGGTTCAACGCCCACAGGATCGGCGCCATGCAAACGATCACCATGAACATGACCCAATCGGTCCAAGCCATCAGCACCGCGGCCACCGCCATCTGGCCCAGCTGCACGATACTGACAAAGAGAACATCCTGAATACCCGCCCGCAACGCCTCGACGTCAGACGTCATGCGGCCGATGATACGGCCGAGTTTGGTGCGATGAAAAAACCCCATCGGCTGACGCTGCAAGCAGGCGAAGATATCGTTGCGCAGGCGGTTGACCACCGTTTCGCCCAGTTCTTGGGCGAAACGCTGACGAAAGTGAAACGTGGCCTCGGTCAAAAACCCCAATAACGCGTATCCACTCACCGCAATCATCAGGGCATGGTGGTCCCCCCTGGTAATGGGTCCGGAAATGATCACACCCACCAACCATGCGAGCATCGGCAGCTGGAGCGCCCGGCTGAGCGTAAAAAAGATCAGCCAGTTGCGTTTTCCCGCCAGCGGTTTGGTGTAGCCAAAGAGTCGGCGGATCAATCCCCACTCCAGCGGACGCGCGTGATGATCATCCTCACCCGCAGGCTTCTGCAGGATGGTGAGCGAGGGTAACGAGGAAGAGGAGGGCGTCATGCCGCACCTCCCGTTTCCGTTATGTCCGCCGTCAGTTCGCGACCATCCAGCAATTGCAACGAGGCAACCCGCCGGTAGGCGCCGGGAGCCCTCATGAGCTCTGCGTGGGTGCCGCTTTGCACGATGCGTCCGTTTTCCATGACCAGAATGAGATCGGCGCGGCGGAGCGTGCTCACGCGATGCGCGACGATAAAGGTGGTGCGACCGGCGATCGCGTTATCGAGCGCGGTGAAAATTTCCTGCTCGGTCTGGGCGTCGATCGCCGCCGTTGGATCGTCGAGCAACAGGATCGCCGGCTCCAACAGGATGGCGCGGGCCAGCGCGAGACGCTGGCGCTGACCGCCGGAAAGGCTATTGCCACCTTCACCAAGCACCGTGTCGTAGCCCTGCGGCAGGGCCATGATGAAGTCGTGCGCGGCCGCGATACGCGCCGCCTTCTCAACCTGCTCACGCGTCGCGTCAGGATGACCAAAGGCGATGTTGGCGGCCACCGTGTTTGAAAATAAAAAGCTCTCCTGAAACACCAGTCCGATACCATGCCGTAGATCGTCGAGATGCAGCTCACGGATATCAATCCCGTCGATAAGCACCCTGCCCTGCTGCGGATCAAAAAACCGCGGGATCAAACTCATCAAGGTGCTCTTGCCCGCACCGGTCGCGCCCAGGATGGCGACACAGGTGCCGGCGGGCACATCGAGATTCACATCCCGCACCACCGGCACATCCGCGTGGGCAAAGCTGACCGCCTCAAACGTAACGCGTCCCTTCAAGCCGGAGCGACGTTGCGCGGATTCGCCGGATTGAATCTCGATCGGCGCGTCGAGAATTTCAAAAACGCGACGCGCGCCGATCAGGGACTGTTGCACGCTGTTGACGAGTGTCGCCACCTGATTGACCTGACCGGAAAATTGTTCGAGCAGGCCGGCAAAGATCAAAAGACCGGTGCCCAGCGCGAGTTCGCCGCGCATGACCTGCAGACCACCAAAACCGAGCAGGATGACGATGTTGATGCGCGTCAGTAAACCAACCGAGGGTGAAAAGAAACTGACCCGCCAAAAGATGCCTTGTTGCTGGACGAGCACCGCCTCGTTTTTTGCCTCAAACGCGGCCCGATCTTCGGCTTCCCGGCCAAAGGCCTTGGTCACCTGCATGCCCTGCACGCTCTCGGCAAAGTGTTGCACCATACGGTCGATCAGTTTGCGGCTCTGCGCGTAGCGCGGCTGGATGCGCTTCGAAAACACCGCCGACATGATCGCCAACACGGGGGTCGTCGCGAGACAGGCGATGGTCAGCGAGGGACTGAGGCTGGCCATGAAGATGATATAAATGGTCAGCGAGATCACCATGATCACGCACTGGATCAGGACCTGATCGACAAACATGCGGACCGCCTGCACGTCACCGGTCACGCGGGTGATGATCGATCCGGTCGAGTTGGCGTCAAAGAAGCGGAAGCTCAGCCGTTGAAGTTTGTCGTAAACCTCGCCGCGCAAATCGACCACCAGATGGCGTTGCACCAAAATATTGATCGATAGCGTGTAGGCGTAATTGAGAAACGCCCGCAGGATCGCAAAACCCAAGATGCCGCCGGCGATCGCCAGCAGCACCAGGAGCGGTTCACCGTCCGCCGGCAGATTTGGCAGGAAGCGCATCGCGGGCAACGGCAGCCCCGGGACGACCACATGCCGGATATAATCAATCCCGAGGCCGGTCAGTGAAAGACCGCTCAGACCCAGCGTGAGCAGGATCAACTGCAATATAAGGACTTGCAGACACTGGCGCCGGTAACGCCACGCCAATCCAAACAGCCGCCGGATCAGTCCCCAATTAGAAATCGGGGCCGCGGCGGCGGTGGTAGGGGGAGGGTCTTCCATGGGCAGACCTCCAAGCTATGAGGCCGAGAGGTAGAAGATCACGCCCTTTTTCAAGATTCCGCCTCGGGGGCTTCCGCTTCACCCCGACTCAAAGCCTTGCCCATCGAGCGAATATCACTGCCCGCCGGCTTTTGGAATACACTCAGACCGAACTGGCCGATGACCGAAAGCAGGTGGTCAAAGATATCGGCCTGGATGCCTTCATAAACCGCCCAACGAATGTCGTTGCTGAAAACATAGATCTCAAGCGGCAGACCATGCTCGGTCGGCTGCAACTGGCGAACCAGGAACGTCATTTCCTTATGGATACGCGGATTCGCCTTGAGGTAGGCCACGCAGTAGGCGCGGAAGGTGCCGAGATTGGTCAGACGGCGACCGTTGCCGAGCGGACCGTGATCGTCGCCGCGCTTGGCTTCTTCGTCGGCGATCTCCTTGAGCTTTTCATCGAGATAGGGCTTCAGCAGGCGGAACTTCCCCCAATGCGCCAACTGGTCCTCATCGGCAAACTTCACCGTGGACATGTCGATGAAGAGCGAGCGTTTGATCCGCCGGCCGCCCATTTCCTGCATGCCGCGCCAGTTCTTAAACGACTCGGAAATCAGCGAGTAGGTTGGGATCGTGGTGATGGTCTTGTCCCAGTTGCGCACCTTGACGGTGGTCAGGGCCACGTCGATCACGTCGCCGTCGGCGCCGGCTTTGGGCATCTCGATCCAATCGCCGACCCGCACCAGTTGGTTAACCGAAATCTGGATGCCCGCGACGAAACCAAGAATGGCGTCCTTAAACACCAGCAGCAGCACCGCCATGACCGCACCAAGCCCGGAGAAGAAATACAACGGGGAGCGGCCCAGCGCCTGCGAAAGCACAAAGATCAGAGCCGCCAACAACATGACCAGCTTCATTGCCTGCACGAAGCCCTTGATCGGAACCTTTGCGCCCATGGAACTACGGGTGAAGAGCTGCTCAAGCGCGTTCATCAGGGCCAGCAACACCATTACCATGATCACGATCAGGTAGACGTTGACGAAGGTATGGACCGCATTGAGCCTTTCGGGGCTCTGCCCAAGCACATCATCGCCTATAAAGTTAATGACCAAAGCCGGCGCTATGTGCGAAAGCCGGGAGAAAAAACCAGAGTCCACCAGCACATCATCCCAAGTGGCCGAGCTACGGCGGATGACCGCCGTCACCACACGCAACAGAACCTGCTTGGCAATGAAGTTAAAGAGGATGGCCAGGGCGATCAAACCGATCAGGCCTATGCCCCGCGCCAACAGGTTGGCGCTTACAGCATCCAAGCCTCCGGCGGTAAAATAGTCTCTCAGGTAGGTTAGCAAAGTATCCATAGTCACAATAACGAGGGCCCAGCCAAACCCGCACGCTTCCGCGATGCAACCCTCGCCCACCAAACCGCCCCATAGCACCGTGGTGCTTGCCTCCCAAGCCCGCCCCGCCAAACTAACTGGCCATGCACCTTCGCCGCCCGATTCTTGCGTTGATCATTGCCGGCCTGCTGGCCCCCGCGCCATTCGCGCTGGCTGATTCGACCGAAGCCGCCATCGCCACCGAAGCCGCCCAAAAGTTCGGGCCTTATGAGGCCCTCACCTACGACGCCACCCTGCTCGCCGGAGTGAAGGTCGACGAAAAGGGCGACGTTTTCCTACTGCTCCAGCCCGACCAAATAGCCGCGCAGATCACCATCAAAATCTCCATGCAAAAGGGCTCCGCCTACCGCAAGTGGTTCACCGGCGATGAAGTGCTGGCTTCCCAGCAAAACGATGCCGGCCGCAGTGCCGGAGTTTGGTCAGACCGGGTGCAAACCACCGCCAACTACATTGAATATTGGGCCGGAGGAAAATGTTTCCTCCATCTCATGAAAACCGGTTCGTGACCGTCGTCCGCCACCGCTCCTCCCCTCCTCCCTCCAGCTGGTCACGGCTGGTCGTCCGGGGGTGGAGACCCGTGGTGATTTTGGCGGTTGCAGTCCTGTTGGTCTGCTTGGTTTCCAACCGCGACCGGGTTCGCGTGCACCTGCCGGACTTTTCGGCGATTGAAGATACGAACGCACGCAAGGCAGCATTCTTCGACTACCTGGCGCCGCTGGCCAAGCAGGTGAACAAAGAACTGGCCAGCCCGCGCAATCGTTTGGAGGCCATCGACAACACTCTCGCCGCCGGCTGGCCGATCGGGCCGCTGCAACGCGAGTTCGTGATAAGCGTAGCCACCAGGCATAAAATCGAGCCGATCGAAGAAATCGACCGGGTCCTACTCGCCCGTCTGCTGAGCCGGGTCGATACCGTGCCACCGTCGCTCATCCTCGCCCAAGCCGCGTTGGAGTCCGGTTGGGGTGACTCTCGTTTCGCCCGTGAGGGCAACAATCTGTTTGGCATGCGCTGCTACACTCCTGGCTGCGGAATCATTCCTTCGCAGCGAGCCGCCGGCTCCAAGTTCGAGGTCACCGTCTACCCGGACCCGACCGCGGCTATTCGCGCCTACGTGCTCAACATTAACACTAATCCCCGCTACCGCTCGCTTCGACGCCTTCGCGCTCAATACCGCTCCAATAACGAATCCGCCTCCGGAGCGGCGTTAGCCACCGGACTGGTGCGCTACTCCGAGCTCGGCGCCGAATACATTGAACGCGTCCAGTCGGTGATCCGCGACAACGACCTCCACCGCTTCGACACCGAGTGATGCAGGCGCAAAAACAGGCCGCCCCGGCGCGAACCGGAACGGCCTGGTATACAAACTTACGCGAAATGGCCCGGCGGCTCAGGAGACCGCGATCTTACGGGGCTTGATCGCCTCGGCCTTAGGCAACGAGACTCGCAACACGCCGTCGGTCAGCGCCGCATGAATACGATCGACGTCGACCGAGTTGTCATGTGCGAGCACCAGCTCGAAGGCGGAGTCCGCGGTCTCGCGATAAAGCGTGGTCCAGCCCTCGGGCTGCTTCCAGACACGACGGCCGACAACACGGATCTCGCCATCCTCGGCGGTCAGTTCGAGTCCCTCTCGCGTGACTCCCGGAAGGTAAACCGTCAGACCAAAGGCCTCCTCGGTTTCACTCACTTCGTAACGCGGACGGACGGTGTTCTCCGGCGATTCCTTGGTGGTGGCAGAGTCAAACTTGCACGCCTCCGAACGGCCAAAGGTCGGGACTAATGATGAGAATAATGACATGATGAATTTCCTCCTAGGGTTAATGAGTTGTCAGGTTGATGGGATCGCACCGGGCTTACTTCACGGTCACGGTGACCTTGCGCGGCTTGGCTTCCTCGCGATGCGGCAGGGTGACGGTCAGCACACCGTTTTCATAGGCGGCGGCGATGCGGTCCGTGGCGACGACGTTGTCCGGCACCGTAACGGAACGGTTGTAGGACACCGCGTCATTGCGGCCCTCGGCGGACTCTTTGCGTGAGGCCTGCAGGGTCAGGAAGCCGTCAACCAGCTCGACTTGGATGTCCTCACGCTTGAAGCCCGGAAGTTCGGCGCGGACATAGGTGTTGTTTTGGTCCTCATAAAGATCGACGGGGAAACGCCCGGCGGCCGGATGATCGGAAAGCGAACGCAAGGTTCCCGCGAACAACCGGTCGATCTCGTTCTCCAAGCCGGCCCACGGACTGCGGGTCGCCGGAGCGGCGTAACGGTGATTCGGATACGAATAGCGGATGAGTCTCATGATTTATATCTCCTTGTTTTGAGTGGGTTGGATTGTTCGGACGCCCACCAGTCATGCACAGCGAATGCCGCCGGCCCTTGCGGCATAACCTATTCATCTAATGAAATTTAATAACACCGCCCAAAATCCCCCTGGGAAATTTTGTCCTGTATGTGTCAGCACATCGGGTAAAAAAATCCCTCATCGCGAAGCTCGCCGCCGTCCATTTCCTTCTACAGCGTATAAGCGGCGATGAAAACCCGAGTCAGCAAAGCTTCCAAACACGTGGTAACCCCGGAGCACAGCCGACTGGCCGAGGCCCACGAACGCACCAAAAACTGGAAACGCTGGGGCCCCTATCTGCCCGAGCGCCAGTGGGCCACGGTTCGCGAGGACTACTCCCCCGACGGCACCGCCTGGGATTTTTTCCCTCACGAGCATGCCCGCAGCCGCGCCTACCGCTGGGGCGAGGATGGCCTGCTGGGTATCTGCGACCGCGAATGCCGTCTCTGCTTCTCGGTCGCACTCTGGAACGGCCGCGATCCCATTCTCAAGGAACGCCTCTACGGCCTGACCGGCCCCGAGGGCAACCACGGCGAAGACCTCAAGGAACTCCACTACTACCTCGACTCCACCCCCACCCATTCGTGGATGGAGGCGCTCTACAAGTATCCCCAGGCCGAATACCCCTACGCCCGTCTGGTTGAGGAAAACCAGCGCCGCGGCCTCGACGACTCCGAGTTCGAGCTGACCGACACCGGCATCTTCAACGAAAACCGCTACTTCGACATCCGCATCACCAGCGCGAAGGTCGCCCCCGACCACCTGCTGATCCGGCTCACCGCCAGTAATCGCGGACCCGACACCGCCGATCTGCATCTGCTGCCCCAGCTCGCCTTTCGCAACACCTGGTCTTGGGGCGACGATCTCGAAGAAAGCTCCGAAAAGCCCGTCCTCGGTCTGGCCATGCCCGGCCGCATCACCGGCGAGCACTCCACCCTCGGCGATTTTAAGTTTCTCTACGCCCCCGCCGACAACGGCATCGAGGCCGACCCGCTCTTCACCGACAATGAGACCAACCGCAAACGGCTCTGGGGCGCGGACAACACCACGCCCTATGTGAAGGACGCCTTCCACCGGCACGTCGTCAACCGCGAGCGCGGCGCCATCAACCCCGAACGCAAGGGCACCAAGGCCGCCGTCCACTACCGGCTCAAGCTCGCCCCCGGCGAGTCCCGCACCGTCGACCTTCAGCTCATTCTGCCGGCCAACGCCAAACCCGTCGCCTTCGGCAAGGCCTTCAACAAGGCCCTCGATCACGCCAAGGCCGAGGCCGACGAATTCTACAACGCCATCATCCCGCCCGGCACCAACGACGAATCGCGCAACGTCATCCGTCAGGCTTACGCCGGACTGCTCTGGTCCAAACAGTTTTACCACTACGTCGTTTCACGCTGGCTCGACGGCGACTACACCCAGCCGCTCCCGCCACTGGAACGTCGCGAAGGCCGCAACAGCGAGTGGCGTCACGTGCACATCCGCAACGTGCTCTCCATGCCGGATAAATGGGAATACCCATGGTTCGCCGCCTGGGATCTCGCGTTCCACATGATCCCGTTGGCGCACGTCGATCCCGACTTTGCCAAGAACCAACTCACGCTCCTCCTGCGCGAGTGGTATATGCACCCCAACGGGCAGATCCCCGCCTACGAATTCCAGTTCAACGACGTCAATCCGCCCGTCCACGCCTGGGCCGCTTGGCGCGTCTACAAGATTGCCGCCAAACGCGGCCAACGCGACCGCGCCTTCCTCGAAGGCGTTTTTCAAAAACTGCTTCTCAACTTCACCTGGTGGGTCAACCGCAAGGACGACAAGGGCCACAACCTCTTCTCCGGCGGCTTCCTCGGACTCGACAACATCGGCGTCTTTGACCGCGGCAAACCCATCCCCGGCGGCGGCGAACTGCGTCAGGCCGACGGCACCGCCTGGATGGCTTTCTATGCGCACACGATGCTGGCCATCGCGCTTGAACTCGCCTGGCACGACGGCCATGTGCAACCCGCCTACGAGGACATGGCGTCGAAATTCTTTGAGCACTTCGTGCAGATCGTCGAAGCCATGAACCACGTCGGCGGCACCGGTCTCTGGGACAAGGCCGACGGCTTCTACTACGACCAGATCGACTACGGCAGCCACGCCTTCCCTCTGAAAACCCGCTCATTGGTCGGCCTGCTCCCGCTGATCGCGGTCGAGGTGGTCGAACGCGAACACATTGAACGCCTGCCCGGATTTAAAAGCCGCTACGACTGGTTTCTGCGTCACCGCCCCGGACTCGCCCGCCACATCTCGGCCTGCGGTGACAGCTGCCCGATCGGTCAGGACCACGTGCTGCTTTCGGTCGCGCCGAAGGAACGACTCGTGCGCGCCGTGCGCTACATGCTCGACGAAAGCGAGTTCCTCTCGCCGCACGGCCTGCGCAGCGTGTCCAAGTATCACGAGAAAAACCCGTTCATCTTCCGCGCCGACGGTCAGGAACTGCGCCTCGATTACTCGCCCGGCGAAAGCCGCACTTACCTCTTTGGCGGCAACTCCAATTGGCGCGGCCCGATCTGGTTTCCGATCAACTACCTGTTGGTTGAGGCGCTCGAACGCTACGACGCCTACTACGGTGATTCGCTCAAAGTCGAGCTGCCCACCGGCTCCGGCAACATGGCAACCCTCCGCGAAGCCGCGCTGGAAATTGAGCGCCGCCTCGGCCGCCTCTTCCTACCCGATAAAAACGGCCGGCGCCCCTGCCACGGCGACGATTCCCGCTACGCCAACGACCCGCACTTTAAAGACCTCGTCCTCTTCCACGAATACTTCCACGGCGACAACGGCCTCGGACTCGGCGCCAACCACCAGACCGGCTGGACCGCTCTGGTGATCCGCTGTCTGGTCGATCGCAAACGTTGAGGAGGGCGGTCACTCCTGCCCGCCCCGGACGGCGTCATCCTAAAATCAACGTCAGGTTCACCAACCGACATCCAACCGGGTGGGCAGGAATTGCCCACGCTCCTTTCCAAAACCGCGCCTCAGGCTTGCGACCGGTCAACGCCTCGCTTGGACTGCTGCCTTATGCAGTTTGACTTCGACACCGTTCCCGAACGCCTAGGCACCGACTCGCAGAAATGGCAAAAGTATGCCGGTCGCGATATCCTGCCCCTGTGGGTCGCGGACATGGATTTTAAATCCTGCCCCGCCGTTCTCGACGCGCTTCACGCACGCATCGACCACGGTATCTTTGGCTACGCCCGCCCGGTGCAATCCACCACCGATGCCATCGTCGAGACCTGCGCCAACCGCTACGGTTGGACCATCGACCCGTCATGGATCGTCTGGCTTCCCGGACTCGTGTGCGGGCTCAACGTCACCGCCCAAGCCTTCGCCCAACCCGGCGAGGAAGTCCTCTGCATGACCCCGGTCTACCCGCCGTTCATGACCGCGCCGAAGAACTCCGGCCGCGTTTCCGTCACCGTGGACTTTGTGCTCAAGGACGGCGCCTGGACCATCGACTGGAACGCGCTGGAAGCCGCCGTCACCCCGAAAACCAAACTCTTTTTCCTCTGCAACCCGCACAACCCGCTGGCCCGCGTCTTTCGCAAGGACGAGCTCGTGCGCCTCGCCGATTTCTGTGCGCGCCATGATCTCGTGCTCTGCTCCGACGAGATTCATTGCGACCTCATCCTCGATCCGACGCTGCCCCATCTGCCGACCGCGTTGGTCGCGCCGGAGCACGCCGCCCGCACGCTCACACTGATGGCGCCGAGCAAGACCTACAACGTGCCCGGCCTCGGCACCTCGTTCGCGATCATCCCCGACGCCGGACTGCGCGCACGGTTTGTCCGCGCGACCGCCGGCATCGTCGCCGAAGTCACCTGCCTCGGTTTCACCGCCTGCGAAGCCGCCTATCGTCATGGCGAACCCTGGCGCAAGGAGCTGCTCGAAACCTTGCGCGGCAACCGTGACTTTCTGCTCGATTTCTGCGCCCGAGAAATGCCCGCCGTAAAGATGGACGCCCCCATGGAGGCGACCTATCTGGCATGGCTCAATGTCGAGGCTCTCGGCCTCGCCGATCCCATCGCCCACTTCGAGGCGCATGGCGTCGGCCTGAGCGACGGCCGCTTTTTCGGCGCCAAGCCCGGTCACTACGTGCGCATCAACCTCGGTTGCCCGCGCGCCACTTTGACCGAAGCCCTGCAACGCATGGCCAAGGCCGTAAGAGCAGTCTGAGAACTTCTCGGGGAAGGACGTAGCCAATACAGTCCCGGTGAATGGTTTTCATGGAATGATCGAAGTTCTTTTTTGCGCGGCCTTGCGCAGGATAGGTTTGCGTGCGATAGGTTAGATATACTCACTCATAGCCAGCCCTGAGACTGGGCGGTGTTGCATCCGACAATCCCTCAAAACCTTCCCGACTCACCATGGTAAAAAACCTGACCCTCCGTGTTTTGATCGTAGACGACCACGAGGACCTGCGGGTCATGCTACAACGGGCATTGACTGACCGGGGTTATAATGTGGAAACCGCCGAAGACGGTTCGGTAGCCATGCGGGTGCTCAGCACGCAACCGATCGACGTCGTGGTGACCGATCTCGTGATGCCAGAAAAAGAGGGCATCGAAACCATCATGCTGGTGCGCAAACAATACCCGAATATCCGCATTCTCGCGATCTCGGGCGGCCACCAAACCCGCAACGCGACTCCCTATCTGGAACTGGCGGCACGATTGGGTGCTCACGCCACTTTGGAAAAACCATTTTCCATCGATGCGTTGGAATCGAAAATCCAAAGCATCCTCCCCCCGGATTTAGTCGGCGCGCAAAAGTAGCGCAGGCTTCCAGCCTGTATCGAGAGCCGGAGTCGGCTGGAAGCCTGCGTTACTTTCTCATCGAAGACGCAGCCCGTGATCACCCGGCCCGGGTGACCGTGCGAACCGGATACTTGGT
Source organism: Opitutaceae bacterium (assembly GCA_037969015.1). Lineage (GTDB taxonomy): Bacteria > Verrucomicrobiota > Verrucomicrobiia > Opitutales > Opitutaceae > JAUWBF01. Next base: position 20,696 of record JBBKWO010000081.1, on the reverse strand, counting down.
GACGGTCAGGCCTTTGGCGGAACGGGTGCCGACCTTGAGTTCGCTCAAGTCGAACTCGAAGTCCTTCTCCCGTGCAGAGCAGCGTCCGCTCAGCTGGATACGCACCTTGGACGGCATCGCCGACTCGTTTTTGGTGTGATCAAGAAAGAGCAACTTGCTCTTCTCGCTGGCGGCAAGGTTGTAGAGCTTTTCGCGCGTGGTGCCGCCGACTTGGAAACGTTTGGCGAAAGCCTTACCGCTCTTTTTGTCCTGATAGATGAGCGTGAAGAAACGTGGATCGCCATCCTTGGGCAGGATGGCGGCATCACGAATATCGCGGCCGACAAAGACTTTGTCGGCGACCTTCACGACCTTCATCGTGCAGTCGCCCATGAAGCAGATGACATCGTCAAGCGTGGAGCACTCGGCGATGTGCTCGTGGCCGCGCCAGTTGAGCCCGATGAAGCCCTCCTCTACGTTGACGCAAAGCTTCATGTTCGACGCGACGACCTGGGCCGCGCTGATCTGCTCGATCTCGTCGTAAGTGGTGCGGCGCTTACGGCCCTTGCCGTATTTCTCCTGCAGGGTCTCAAACCACTTGATCGCGTATTCGATCAGGTGGGCAAGGTGGTTTTTGACGACCTTGATGTCCGCCTCGATTTGCTTGAGCTTTTCCTCGGCCTTGAAGCGGTTGTAGGCGGAGATGCGCTTGATGCGAATCTCGGTCAGACGGGTCAGGTCCTCCTCGGTGACCTCGCGGCGCAGGCCCTTGATGAACGGCTGCAGCCCGGTGCGGATTTCCTTGAGCACATCCTCCCATGTCGTGGATTTCTCAATACGACGGTAGATGCGCTCTTCGATGAAGATGCGTTCGAGACTGTCCCAGTGCCATTGCTGCTCGAGTTCGCCCAGTTGGATTTCGAGTTCCTGCTTGAGCAGGTCGACAGTCTTGTCGGCCGATCTGCGAAGGATCTCGGTCACCGTGGTGAACATCGGCTTGTCGTTCTCAATAACACAGGCCGAGGGCGAAAGCGTCACCTGACAATCAGTGAAGACGTAGAGCTGGTTGGTGAGCTGTTCCGGATCGCTGCCCTGGGGCAGGTGGACAAGGATTTCGACGGCTTCGGCGGTGTTGTCGTCGACGTGCTTGATCTTAATTTTGCCCTTGGTATTGGCGGCAAGGATCGAGTCGATCAGCGAAGTGGTCGTGATGCCGAAGGGCAGCTCGGTGATGGCCAGCAGGTATTTGGAGCGCGTCTCGATCTGGGCACGAACCTTCACTTTGCCGCCGCGTCCGCCGTCCTGGTAATCCGAGAAATCGGCGATGCCGTGGGTCGGAAAATCAGGGAAGATGCGGCGGTAGTGGCTTTTGCCATCCTGCTTCTCGAGCAGAATGTTGATCGAGGCGCGGCACAGGTCGTTGAAATTATGCGGCAGGATCTTGGTCGAAAGACCGACCGCGATACCCTCGGTGCCTTCGAGCAACACGAGCGGGAATTTGACCGGCAAAGTGACCGGTTCCTTGGCGCGACCGTCGTAGGAGAGCTGCCAGACGGTGGTCTTGGCGTTGAACACCACGTCCTTGGCGAACGGGGTGAGGCGGGCCTCGATGTAACGGGCGGCGGCGGCACCGTCACCAGTCAGGGTGTTGCCAAAGTTGCCCTGCGGCTCGATCAAGTTGCCGCGCTGGGCCATGCCAACGAGGGCGGCCTCGATGGAGGCGTCGCCGTGGGGATGGAAACGCATGGTGGCTCCAACGGCGTTGGCGACCTTATGGAAACGACCGTCCTCCATCTCCCAGAGGGTGTGCAAAATACGGCGCTGCACGGGTTTGAGACCGTCGTCGAGATGGGTAACCGCGCGATCGAGGATAACGTAGCTGGCGTAGTCGAGGAACCAGCCGCGGTAGGCGTGGGCAATGGGCGCGTTGTCGTTATTCGGCGCAACCACCGGCAAAGCCTCCGGGGCGTCCAAGGCATCGTCGGCCGTGGGCTCGACGGATTCAGGGGTATCGGAATCCTCTGCCGGCGTTTGGCCGGCGGCGGCGGACGGATCGAGGGGGAATTCGGGTTGGTCGTCGTCTGAAGATGGAGGGCGCTTGGGCATGAAGAGGAAAGTCCTGTGGCCAAGGGCCCGCCCGTGGCAAGCCATGAGGCGCCCAAAAGGCGGTTTTTAGGTGTGGAACCAGAATATGTAGCCGCCCCCGTCCCTAGGGGCGTGTCGAGCGAGGGGAGAGGATTGACGTCGCTCACGGAACACGGCCGAGGACGGCCGTGGCTACATCACGAGACTACATCCGGCGACGACCTGCCGGCAGCCGGTGCCAGCGCACAGGAGCCTCGTCCGCAGTCGATGCCGGACGCGGACTCCGCGCGGGGCGGGCCGGGGGCGGATTGGCAGCACGAGCGGCCGCCTCGCGGAGCTTGTCCTTCTTGCTCTTGCGTTTGCCCTTGATGCCGCCGTTGGGATCTCCGGCCGGCACTGCAGTCTCCTCAGGCTCAAAGCCGGCAATTTGTTCGCGAGTGATCACCCGGTTGTTGCGTTTCTCAATCAGGCAAAAATGGGCGTGCGTGTCCGCGCTGATAAAACTCACCGCGACACCACTCTCGCCGGCACGACCGGTGCGGCCGATGCGGTGCGTGTAGTCAGCCGGCGAACGCGGCAGGTCGTAGTTCACCACCGCGGGGAGTTGGGCGATGTCCAGACCGCGGGCAGCGAGATCGGTGGCCACAAGAACTTGCAGTGCGGATTCCTTGAAGTCGGCCAACGCCTTGGTGCGCGCGCCCTGGCTGAGTTGACCGTGAAGGGCGCCTGCCTCGATGCCGGCGCGGCGGAGTTTTTCCGCAACGTGCTCGGTGGTGTATTTGGTCGCCACAAAGACCAACACGCGCGTCCAGCCATGAGTCTCGATCAGGTGACGAAGCAGCGGGGTGCGCTTCGGCACATCGACCTCGATGGCACGCTCGATGATGTCAGGCGTGTTCTCAACGGTGGACTCAACCGTGATGCGCACGGGATTGTTGAGCAGATCGTTGGCGAGCGATTCAACAGCCTCCGGATAGGTCGCGGAAAAGAGCAGATTTTGGCGCTGAGCCGGCAGGAGCTTGAGGATGCGGCCCAGCTCTTCGGCGAAACCGAGGTCAAAGAGGCGGTCAGCTTCGTCGAGGACAAGGGTGGCGGTGGCGCCGAGCTTCACTGCGTTGTGGTCAAACAGGTCGAGCAAACGACCGGGCGTGGCCACGATGATGTCCGCACCGCCGCGCAGGCTCATCATTTGAGGATTGATCGAAACGCCGCCGAAGACCGTCACGATCTTGGGCCGCACTTTGAGTTCCTGTGCATAGGCGACAAACGATTCGCCGACCTGGGCGGCCAATTCGCGAGTCGGCACCAGGATCAAGGCAAAGGGACCGCGGGATTTGGCGGGAGTCAGCTTCGACCAGCGTTGCAGAATCGGCAGGGCAAACGCGGCGGTTTTCCCGGAGCCAGTCTGTGCCTGCGCCCAGACGTCGCCGCCGGCGAGCACGGCGGGTATCGCGGCCGACTGCACGGGAGTGGGCGCCAAATATCCACGCGCCAAAACGGCACGGACTAAATCAGACGGCAAACCCAGATCGGAAAACGGCATAACACCGCGATGACGGGTGTTTGTGAGTATTGAAAGCCGTAAGGTTAAAGGATGGCGGGCACTCCTGCCCGCCCAGAGCGACGTCGCGTGTTCACAGGACGTCGTTCAGCCGACTCACGTCCAACGGTGCGGACAAGAGTGCCCGCCCTCCTTCGAGAGCATCAGCGCTTGGAGAGCACGTTGCGTTCGTAGGTGGCAATCTCAGTCATGAAATCGATGCCGCCGGGCGTGTTGTGACGGCGACAGAATTCGTCCCAGATCGGTCCGAGCGGCAGCGCGCGCGACTCTTCCTGCAGCGCCATGCGCAAAGCATAGTTTCCGGCCTTCTCCGCGGCGCGGAGTTGGGCGGCGGGCTCGAGCAACGCGATCAGCAACGCCTTTTGCGCGGCGCGGGTGCCGATGACCCAGGCGGCGATGCGGTTGATGGACGCATCAAAGTAATCGAGGCCGATGGCGGTGCGACCGAGGAAGTCACCACGGACCAGTTCCTCAAAGATGGCCTTGGTCGGGTCGTCGCAGTTGACCACATGGTCGCTGTCCCAGCGCACGCCGCGGCTGACGTGCAGGAGCAGCGCGGGGGCGAACTGCAGCACCGAGGAAATTTTATCGGCGAGCGACTCGGTCGGATGGAAATGTCCGGCATCGAGACAGTAGGCTACGTTGCCTTTCTTTAGCGCGTAGCCGAGGTAGAACTCATGCGAACCGACGGTGTAGGACTCGGCGCCGATGCCGAACAGCTTGGACTCGATGGCATCAAGGTGGTGCTTGGGCGAAAGCTTCTCGGCGAAGATTTTGTCGAGCGAGTTTTCAAGGCGCTTGCGCGGGCCGGCGCGGTCGAACGGCGTATCCTTGGACGCGTCAGGTATCCAAACATTAGTGACAGTGCGGGTGCCGAACTTCTTGCCAAAGTGGGCGCCGATACGGCGGCTGGCTTGGCAGTGGGCGATCCAGAAATCACGGATCTTTTTATCCGGGTGGGAGAGCGTGCCCTCGGCGGAAAGCGGATGAGAGAAACAGGACGGGTTGAAGTCCATGCCGTGCAGTCCGATGGATTTCCCCCAGTCGATCCAGGAGGCGAAGTGCTTGGCCTCGATGGCATCGCGGTCAACGGGCTTGCCGCCGAAGTCGCCGTAGATGGCGTGGAGATTGAGGCGATGACGGCCGGGGAGGAGCTTGTAGACGAGCTCAAGGTCCTGGCGGAGCTGATCGATGGTGCGGGCTTTGCCGGGATAGTTGCCGGTGGCCTGAATGCCGCCGGTGAGCGTGGTGTCGGCCTTTTCGAATCCGCCGACGTCATCACCCTGCCAGCAGTGCATGGAAATCGGGGTGGCGGCGAGGGTGGTCAGCGCGGCCTCCACATCAACGCCCAGCGCCTGATAGGCGGCTGAGGCGGCGGCGAAAGACGGGGAAGTGGTGACGCGGGAACGGGAGGATTTTTTGGATGCGGGCATGGTCGGGGATGAAGGAAGCGCGTGATCTTATCGGAATTGCCCTGATCTCGGAATGCACCCAGTGTGCCAAAACATATAAGTTTTGAACACCTCTTTGAACAAACCAGATGTTGCCCGATACCTACCCGTTTCATTGGAAGAACAGACATGGGGAGTAACGATGTGTGGCATCGGACGTATCAGTAATGCTCCGGGATCGACTTACCCGCCAGCCGGTCACCCGGCCGACCATGCCTTCGACTGGCGACATGGTCGCGTGCTGGGCGCGTGGCAACTCGTGTTGGTGGTTTCCGGTGAGGGCGAATGCGAGTTTGAGCGCCGCACCGGCGTGAGCCGGGTCGGTGCCGGCGAGGTGATCATCGTCGTCCCCGGCCAATGGCACCGCTACCGGCCGTCAGCCCATACTGGCTGGCAAGAGTTGTGGATCGAATTCGATGGCGAGACACCCCGCCGGCTGACCGAAGCGGGAATTTTGCCGGCCCGCGGCGAGATGCGCCCGATCAGCTCACCGGAGGCCGTGGCGGATTTGTGGGCGGCGTTGCTGCGTGGTTTGGATGAAACGGGGCCGGCCGAACTCGCCGCCCACATGCTAAAGTTGCTCGGCCAGATCACCACCAACGACGCCGTCCGGGAAACACCCGCGGCAAGGGCAGTGCGCCGGGCGACTAACATTCTGGAGGAGCGTTTGCATGATCCCCCCTCCATGCCCGAACTGGCCCGCGAAGTCGGAATCGGCTACGCGGTGTTCCGACGCGAGTTCCGAAAACGCACCGGTCTCGCCCCTCGCCGTCACCTGCTGCAGCTCAGACTGGAACGCGCCCGGCGCTTGATCGGCAATACCCCGCTACGGCTGGATGCGATCGCCGAACAGGTTGGGTTCAGCTCGGCCTTTCATCTCTCCGCAGCTTTCAAAAACCGCTTTGGCGTTGCTCCGGCTGTCTGGCGCAAAGGTGGCTTTTAATGCCGATCGACTTGCGCAACCACTTTCCCCGTGTTCGTTTGCCTCTCCATGCAAACCCGCCCCTTCCCCTCCTCTTCCCGCAACGTCTCTGAAATCGGCCTGGGCTGCTGGCAACTCGGCGGCTCCGACTGGGGGGCGGTCGACGAACCGGCCTGCCTCGACATCCTCACCCGCGCTGCCGAATCGGGCGTCAATTTCTTCGATACCGCCGACGTTTATGGTGCCGGACGCAGCGAGACCCTCGTGGGGAAATTCCTCAAACAGTCCAAGCGCGACATCTTCGTTGCCACCAAGCTTGGCCGCACCGGTGAACTCTATCCCGACAACTACACCGAGGCCAACCTGCGCGCCGCCACCGAGGCTTCGCTCAAGCGCCTGGGTGTCGACACCATCGACCTCACCCAACTGCATTGTGTGCCGACGGAAATCCTTCGGCGCGGCGAGGTTTTCGAATCCCTGCGCAAGCTCAAGACCGAGGGGAAAATCTGCCAGTTCGGCGCCAGCGTTGAATCCGTCGAAGAGGGCCTGCTCTGTCTCGAGCAGCCCGACGTCGCCTCCCTCCAAGTTATTTTCAACGTCTTCCGACAAAAACCCGCCGGCGAACTCTTCACCAAAGCAAAAGCCAAAGGCGTCGCCATCATTGTCCGCCTGCCGCTCGCCAGCGGCGTGCTCGCCGGCAAGTTCACCAAGGACACCGTTTTCGGCGACGCCGACCACCGTAACTACAACCGCGACGGCAAAGCCTTTAACGTCGGCGAAACCTTCGCCGGAATCCCCTTCCCCCGTGCGGTCGACCTCGCCGATGCGCTCAAGGGATTGCTGCCCGCCGGCATGAACCTCGCCCAACTTTCACAACGTTGGATTCTCGATCATCCAGCCGTGACCACCGTCATCACCGGCGCCAGCCGCCCGGACCAAGTCAACGCCAACGCCGCCGTTTCCGGGCTGCCTCCGCTCGGCCACGAGTTGCACGAGCAACTGGCGACCTTCTACCGCGCCGAAGTCCACGACCACATTCGCGGCCCGTATTGATTGATCAACTACCGACTGCGCTTCTCAGCCAACCGGAGCCAGCATATCACCGTCGCACCAGCGCCCCTCGACCTGCACGACCTTGGCATCATCCGGCACTCCGTGTTCGCCGTGTTGCAACGGACTCATCAACAGATTGACCGCCGCCGCGCCCAGCCGCTCGTATCCGGGCAACACCCCGGACTCACCGGAGCTGCGATCCCAGAGCAGCAGCTTCACCAACGCCACATCGTCCGGCGTTCTAATCCCCGCTGCAGCCAGCTCATCCCGCCCGGCGGTGGTGCTCAAAATCAAAGTCGGACGATAACGCCCAAACCAGTCGCGCAGTCCAGCCACGTCAGCGATATCCCCGCAGAGCGGCGGCACGCGATGCTCCGGCACGACCCCCTGCTGCCAGGTCAAAAATGCCGCCAGATGCAGGTTTTCCATCGCGGCCTCCGCATTAACCGGCGACACAAACCCCAGCCGCACATGACCCGCCTCCACCGCCTTGCGGATGGCCAGCTGCGTATTGCGATAATGATGGGTCACCACCCGGTGCAGCGCCGGTGTTTCCACCGAATAACCAACGGTGACCGCGGCAAATTTCGCCCACGGAAACTCCACAACCGAACCGTGTCTGCCCGTCGATCCCACCAGCAATCCGCGGATACCACGCGCGATCAACATCTGCGCCAGACGTCGAGGTGTTCGCCCCGGCTCATGTAGCCAAAACTCCTCCATGTCATAACCGAGCTCGCCCGCCCGCCGCTCAGCGCTGCCGACAAAATCCGACAGGGCCGCGGTTCCTCGCAAATAACCGCGTAGCGCCGGATGCACGTTAAGCACGGCCAGCTTGCCCGCGTAGCGCCGACCGCGTCCGGCGTGCAAGTGGGTCATCAACTTCGCCAAAAGCGGGTCCGGCCGATAACCCATGGCGTCGGCCACCTTGCGGATGCGCTCCCGCGTCACAGCCGCGATGTTCGGGTCGTCCCGCAACGCATACGACACCGCCGTCCGGGACACCCCTGCACGTCGTGCCACATCACTTATTGTCACCCGGGATGATTTCATCTGAACGATTCAGAAAAACCTGCATTGCGGCGGCTGTCACGCTCCTTTGAACTTCCAATTTCCAACATCGAACAACCAACGTCGAAGTTCCCCAAACCCTTACCAAGCGCCTCCCCTGCCTCTCCCCGCCAGCCTCCCCATTGGACGTTCAATGTTGGATGTTGAGTGTTGGATGTTCGGCGAAGCCACCCACAGCCATCCACCGCTATGTCCTCCCCTTACTATTTCAAACCCGCCGCCAACGTTGGTTCTGACCACCCGGTCCTCACCGCAGATCTTTGTATCTACAACGCCAATGCCGCCGGCGTCGCCGCCGCCATCCAGGCCGTTCGCGATGGCCTGAGCGTTGTCCTTTGCAATCCCGGCTGGCATGTCGGCGGCCTTTCCTCCGGCGGACTCGGCTTCACCGACTTCGGTAACAAGGCCGCGGTTGGCGGCATCTCGCTCGAATTCTACAAACGCATGGGCGTCCACTACGGTGTCGACGCCGAGTGGCGCTTTGAGCCGCACATCGCCGAAAAGGTGCTCACCGATTGGCTGACCGAAATCGGGGTCACCGTGCACCACGGCCATTACCTCGAAACCGCGGTCGTCGAAAACGGCCGTATCACCGAGATCACTTTCAGCCACGGCGCCCGCGCCCGCGCCAAGTATTTCATCGACGCATCCTACGAGGGCGATCTGTTCGCCGCCGCCGGCGTCAGCTTCACCGTCGGCCGCGAGGGCAACGCCGCCTACGACGAAAGCCTCAACGGCCAGATCGTTTACCCCAAGCACCAGTTCGACTTCCCGGTTGATCCCTACGTCGTCCCCGGCGATCCCTCCAGCGGACTACTCCCCGGCATCGAGCCCGGACTGCCCGAAGTCGGCGCAGGCGACCACCGGGTGCAGGCTTACAACTTCCGCGTGTGCATGACCCAGCGCGAAGACATCCGTGTGCCGTTCCCCAAGCCTGCAATCTACGACCGCTCCCGCTACGAACTGCTCGCCCGCTACCTCAAGGCCGGCTGGGACCAGATGTTCCACAAGTTCGACATGATTCGCGGACTCAAGACTGACACCAACAACCACGGCGCCGTCTCCAGCGACTTCATCGGCCAAAACTACGCCTGGCCCACCGCCTCCCACGCCGAGCGCGAAAAGATTTTCCAAGCTCACGTCAACTACCACCAGGGCCTCTGGTGGTTCTACCGCACCGACCCCGCCGTGCCCGCCGACGTTCAAGCCAAGGTCAACACCTGGGGCCTCGCCGGTGACGAGTTTACCGATACCGGCCACTGGCCGCATCAACTCTACGTGCGCGAAGCCCGCCGCCTGTGCGGAGCGTTCGTCATGACCGAGCAACACTGCCTGTCCAAGACTCTCGTCGAAGACGTCATCGGCCTGGCCGCCTACACCATGGACTCGCACAACTGCCGCCGCTTCGTCGACGAACACGGCCACGTGCGCAACGAAGGCGACGTGCAGGTCAACCTGCCCAAACCCTACGGCATCAGCTACCGCACCCTCGTGCCGAAGCGCGCCGAAGTCACCAACCTGCTCGTGCCCGTCTGCCTGTCCTCCTCCCACATCGCCTACGGCAGTATTCGCATGGAGCCGGTCTTCATGGTGCTCGCCCAAGCCGCCGCCACCGCAGTCGGCGTCGCGCTCAAACAGGGCAACCTCTCCGTGCAAGACGTCCCCTACGCCGACCTCCGCGCCGCGCTGGAAAAGGGCAACCAGGTCCTCGTCTGGGACGACGCCAAACCCCACGGAAACGGCAACGACGAAAGCCCCATCGGCCGCTGAACGGGCCGTGGTTTTATCCCCGCGGCGGAGCGCCGGAGTTGCTTCGGGTCCGTCCATTGGTGCGGGGATCGTCCACTGTGGTGCCTCTCCGCAACTGCAGCGACCTCATCGGCCTTGCTCACGGTTTCCGCTGGTGATCCTTAAGCCAACGGCTGGGCGGGCTGCCGTAAAAGTTCCGAAACGCCCGGGCAAAGGCGCTGATCTCGCTGAAGCCGAATAGCTCGGCGACTGCCTTTTGCGTCCACCCCTCCAACAGGCAACGCTGGGCCGCCTCCATGCGCAGTCGCACCAGCTCCTCCTGCGGAGCCGGGTGACCGGCCTCGGCGAAAAGCCGCCGCAGATGCGCCGGCGATACGCCCACCGCACGCGCTGCCGCGGCCACCGTGGGATTGCCCACCAGGTTCTCTTCGAACCAATGCAGCGTCCGGTTTACCCGGTCGTGCGCCTCATTCGGCACCACCAGATCCGCCCTCTCGCTCAAGGCCAAAAAGCACAGTTCCACCAACACTCGCTGCACCTTTAACGACGCCCGCAGATCATTAGACTCCGTAGCCCGACGCACATCCTGCAGCTGGCGGGAAATGCGATCAGCAGTCGCATTATCCAACTCGACCACAAGCGGTTTTGCCGATTCGACTCTGACCGCCAACTCGTCGGGGACCTCGTTGAACTGGAGCACAAAAATCTCCGATACACCTTCGCGATCATCCGTCCAACCATGCAGCGAATCCGGATGCGCAACATACAATCGAGCCACCCCACCGCAGGAGGCAGGCAACGCCACATTGGAGGGCCGCGCCGCGCCCTTGAAAATAAACTGAAACTCCCACTGTCCGCGCGGACGGGCCAGCACGGGAAGTTTGCCATAAGTGCGCAAGCCGGCGGATAGGTAAGCCAGATTCTTTAAACCACCAATCATGCGCGATTATGTCAATTTTGAGCGCGCTCATGCAATAGCTTAAGTGCGAGGCTTCCGATACGATGACCGCCCCATGAATCCCAAAACCCGTTACGCCTTGGTCGGCACCGGCAGTCGCTCGCAGATGTTTCGCGAAGCCATTACCAAAACCTACGCCGAGACCTGCGAACTCGTCGCCGTTTGCGACATCAATCCGCTACGCATGGCGGCCTGGCAGGCGGACGCCGGACTCGACCTGCCGGCCTACGCTCCCGCCGACTTCGAGAAGATGATCCGCGACCACAAGGTCGACATCGTGATCGTCACCACCATCGACCGCACGCATCACGAATACCTCTGCCGCGCCATGGAAGCCGGCTGCGACGTCATCACCGAAAAGCCGATGACCGTGGACAACGACAAGTGCCGCCAGATCCTCGAAACCCAGAAGCGCACCGGCAAAAACCTGCGCGTCACCTTCAACTACCGCTACGCCCCGCGTAACTCCAAGGTAAAGGAGCTGCTCCAATCAGGCATCATCGGCAACGTCACCTCCGTGCACTTTGAGTGGGTGCTCGATACCAATCACGGCGCCGACTACTTCCGTCGTTGGCATCGTGACAAGCGCAACAGCGGCGGCCTCATGGTGCACAAGTCCACGCATCACTTCGACCTCGTCAACTGGTGGTTGGACAGCCGCCCCGAGACCGTCATGGCCATGGGCGACCTGCGCTTCTACGGCCGCGAAAACGCCGAGAGCCGCGGCGAACCCCGCAGCTACGTTCGTGGCACCGGCGACGCCAACGTGAACGGCGATCCCTTCGCCCTCGACATGACCAAGGAGGCCTCCATGAAGCGCATGTATCTCGATTGCGAATCGGCCGACGGCTACATCCGCGATCAAAATGTCTTTGGCGACGGCATCTCCATCGAGGACGACGTCGGCGTGATGGTGCGTTACCGCAACCGCGCCGTGATGACCTACCACCTCGTGGCCTTCGCTCCGTGGGAAGGCTACCGCGTCGCTTTCAACGGAACCAAGGGCCGGATCGAAATCGACGTCACGGAAAAGTCCTACGTCAGCGCAGGCGAAGGTGACCACAACCTCGCCAAAAACATCCTCGGCAGCTCCGCGCATGAGATCGTCGAGCCGACCACCCTGCTCTTCCGCCCCCACTGGGGCCCGCCGCAAAAGATCGAGATCCCCGAGACCAACAGCGGTGGTCACGGCGGCGCCGACTCCGTGCTCCTGCACGACCTGTTCAGCGGTGAGACCATCAACGACCCGCTGCATCGCGCCGCCGGTCACGAAGCCGGCGCCCTGTCGATCCTCACCGGCATCGCCGCCAACCGCTCCATGGCCACCGGTCTGCCAGTCAACGTCCGCGACCTGCTCGACCTCGGCTGATATCCGTTCACAACCCCTGCCCGCTCCACCGTCCCTCGACCAGAATGGTCTGCGGACGCAGGGCGGCGGCCGTGATCGGGTTCTCCAATAACGAGAACAACAAAAACGCCGCGGTCCGCCCCACGCCTTCACCGTCGATGAGAATTCCGGGATGCCGCGCCGGCGTCGCGTAATTCGCCAGGCTCACGAACGCACACCATTCAGGCAACAGGCGGACCAACTCGCGGTCCGGCGACAGCACCACATCAGGCCGGTGTTTTTCCAGCCAGGCCCTCACCACCATGCGACGATCCGCACCTCCCGCCACCAGCAAAGGCGGCGGCGTATCCGAAAATTCGTGACTAACCCGCGCCAAATACGAACCGAGTCGCATCTCCAGCGTGCGGTCATTGTTGAGTGAATCGAGCACCAGTCCCGGCCGCCGCCAGCCCGCGGCCTGCACCTGCGTGAGCGCGGTTTTCATGTCAGCCGCATGATGGTCCGTCACGTGGTGAACCGGCCCGCCTTCAAACGAATGGTCCAACGCCACGCCAAAAAACCGCGACCAATCCAACGGCAATGACCAGCGGCTCGCGTTGCCTGGAGGCACCAGCAACAACCCGCGAATACCACGCTGATTGAGCACCCGGACCAGACCGCGCGCATTCGGGTCCCGCTGCGCGTCCCACCGCACCAGGTCGACCCCATACCCCCGTTCATCTGCCAGAGCATGGATCCCCTGCAAACACAGGCCAAAATAACCATCGCCCTCACGCGGCTTATCCGGACCACCGTGGACCAGCGCCACCGTCGCGTCCGTGCGCATACTCCGCCCCGTGCGACGCGCCTGCATAAAGGCCGCCAACTGCGGGTTCACCCGATAGCCCAGTCGCGCCGCCACCGCCGCGACCTTCGCGTGGGTGGCCGCAGACACCGTGCGATGACCGCGCAGCGCATAGGACGCCGAGGCCAGACTCACCCCGGCCTCCCTGGCAACGTCGCGCAAGGTCGGCACCGTTTTTATGAACGTGTTCATACGGGGTCACATTGATGAGCCGTAGCCAACGATCCAGCCTGATCGTCCCCCGCCCGGCCCGCCGGATCTTAAACTTAAACTTCAGCCTTAAACTGGTCCGCAACGCGGACTGCACCCCGCCATGCTCACCCGCCATCCCGCCAACCCGGTTTTAAAATACACCGACTGCCCCTTTCCCGCCACGACCGTATTCAACGCCGGCGTCGCCAAGTTCGGCGGACGCTACGTCATGCTCTTCCGTAATGACTACGGCACCTGGGGCGTGCCGAAATTCGACGGCACCAACCTGGGCTTCGCCGAATCTGCCGACGGCATCAAATGGACCGTGCGCTCGAAACCCGTGCTCGACGAGGAACGCGCCCGCGCCGCCATGCGCCACCTGATTCCAGATCGTTTTGAGCACGACTTCATCCGCCGCGTCTACGATCCCCGCATCACCATCATCGAAGGCAAACCCTACCTCTGCTTCGCGGCCGACACCGCTCACGGCGTCTGCGGCGTCATGGCCACCACCGATGATTTTGAGACCTTCAACTTCACCGGTCTGTCCGCCCCCGAGAACCGCAACATGGTGCTCTTCCCAGAAAAAATCGGCGGCGACTTCGTGCGCCTTGAGCGCCCTTTCCCCATGTATCTGCGTGGCGGCGCCGAAGAATTCCCAACCTGGATCAGCCGCTCCAAGGATCTGAATCGTTGGGGAGATTGCCGCCCGCTGCTCGGCCCCAAGGATCTGCCCTACGCCAACAGCAAAATCGGTCCCGCCGCCCCTCCCATTAAAACCAAGGCCGGCTGGCTCGCCCCGTTGCACGCCGTCAACAAAGACCCCGAGAAACGTCTTCTCGGCTGGGAAACCAACGGCTGGTTCAAAACCTACTACGCGGGTCTCGCGCTGCTCGACCTTGAAGACCCGTCGAAAGTGATCGGCCTGATGCGAGAGCCCCTGCTCTCGCCTGAAGCCGATTACGAAGTCGACGGCTTCCGTGGCAGCGTGATTTTCCCCTGCGGCTTCACTGCCGAGGACAACGGCGAAGCCCGCCTCTACTACGGCGCCGCCGACACCGTAATCGCCATGGCCAGCGCCCCGATCGACGACCTCATCGCCGCCTGCAAACCGCTCTGATCAAAAAGACCACTTCATTCCCACCATGAGGCGACCATTCTCCGATGGTCGCCTTTTTTTTCGCCGACCGGCGGCTCACGACGGGCAAAAGCCCACGGAAACAGCACGGTTGCATTCCGTTGCGTAACTCGCAATGCATGAGCTGCCTCCTTCCCGTTACCCAACGCCGAAAATCCCATGCTTGGCTCAATGCAAGAACTGCCTCCCGTCGCACTGCTGTGCGGTAATTTCCCCTCCTCATTCCGGACAGACGTTGAGCAAGCCGCCCCGGCGGACACCCAGGTGCCACCCGTGGTCCGCTCACTGGAAGCCGCCAAACTGGCCCTGGTCTCACGTCAGGCCACTTGGGTTATCGGTGACTCGCAATGGCCCGCGGAAGAACGAGACGCCCTGAAGTCACTGGCATTGGACTACGCGGCCGGCTGGTGCGAACTCACCAGTGACAGCAGCCAGGCAGAGATTGCCAAACAACTCGCCGCAGCCAAAGCCGACCGTGGGCGACGCATCAATGCCGTCCTCTTTTCCGCGCTGGCAAAACTCACCGCCGACAACATCTACGCGAAGGATCGCGAGCTTCGGATTATTGAGTGCAGCCAGTCCATGGCGGACAAACTTGGCGTGGCCTCACCCGCCCAACTACGCGGCCGTTCCGACCGCGACTTCTTTACCGCAGAGCACGCCGGACAAGCCGAACACGATGAACGCGAGATTCTGCGCACCGGCGAACCGATCAAGGCCCGGCTCGAAAAAGAAACCAAGGAAGATGGCACCGTCAGCTGGTGCATGAGCTGGAAGGGACCGCTGCACGATGCCGACGGACGCCTGATCGGTGTCGCCGGACTTTCCCGCGACGTCACCACCACCAAGACCATCGAAGTCGCCCTGGCGACCGAACGTCATCTGATTTCCGCCCTGCTGACTGGTCTGCCCGACTCAGTCTTTATCAAGGACCGCGAAGGCCGCTTCATACTCGCCAACAACGTCATCGCCTCGTGGAAGGGAATTACCCCCGCAGAAATGAAGGGTAAGACTGTGGCTGATTTTTATCCGCCCGATGTGGCTGAATCCATTGAGGCCGACGACCGCGCCATCATGGAAACCGGCATGCCGATTATCAATCGCGAGGAACGCATTACACTCGCCGACGGACGTGATCTCTGGGTGCTCACTTCCAAGCTCCCTTACCGATCCCCCGAAGGCGAAATCATCGGACTCATCGGCATCAGCCGTAACATCAGCCTCCGCCACGGAATTCAAGAACGCCTGCTGGAACTCCAAACCGAAAACGACGCTCTGCGAAAAGAGCTGGAGTCCCTAAAGACCGCCCAAACCTAAGACTGGTCAGGGGATGCCACCCAGGGTGTGGCGGTAAGAAAACTCAGCCGGCAACCAAGTCCACCGCGGCGGCGTTGGCCCGCACTTGATCTGCGTCCTTGCACCCCGGGATAACCGCGGTCACCGCCGGATTACGCAGGCACCAGGCCAGCGCCCAGTTCGCCATCGATACACCGGCAGGCACTTCTTCCGCGGCAATCTTCTGCACTTCGGCTAGCTTGGCGTCGCGTCCGTCCTTCATCCACACCTCACGCACATCGTCGGCGGCGAACGTATGACCGGGCTTGTATTTACCGGAGAGGAAACCACTGGCGAGCGGCACACGGGCAAGGACTCCGAGGTTCTGCCGCTGGCACGATGGGAACACCGCCGCCTCGGGTTCGCGCTGCAGCCGGTTGTAGATGACCTGAATCACATCGACACCAAAATCGGTGGACGCATCGACCTGCTTCACATTGTCGTTGGCCCCGATCGAATTGCCAATGAAGCGCACCTTGCCCTGCTCCTTCGCCTTTTGAGCCGCGGCCCACATGCCCTCGGTGGCAAACTCCTCGTCGCTGCCCGAGTGAAACTGCAGCACATCAACGTAGTCGGTCCGCAACGCCTTGAGCGAATCCTCCAGCTGCTTCAGCAAGTCGGTCGCACCAAAACAGCGGTCACGCTCAAAGCAGTGGTGAAAATGGTGTCCCCACTTGGTGGCGATGACCCAGTCCTTGCGGTCGCCCGGCAAAGTCTCGCCGATCAACTGCTCCGCCAGATGGTCGCCGTAACACTCAGCCGTATCGACGAGATTGATACCGCAGTCGAGGGCTGCTGAAAAAATTGGTTTGGCGTCGGACGCCATGTAGGTGCGGCCCCATTCGCCGCCAAACTGCCAGGTGCCCACACCAACCACGGATACATCGAGGCCGGTCCGGCCCAGGGTGCGATAAATCATCCCACCACCATGTCGCCCCCGCCCCTCCATGCAAGTCGGGCAGCCCGACTATCAGCCCCTTGACTTGGCCGACCGCTTGAAAATGCGAGTCAGCTTATTCAAGCGGGGCGCCGGCACATCCGGCAGATCGCCGGGCTTGTAGATATATCTGCGCAAAAGTCCCCGGGCAGCGGATACATTAAAATCCGGACTTCGCCGGCAGCACACCAACGTATCCACAACTTGGGTTATGGAAATAAACGGCAACAGGACCTGATATAACGGCCGATTGGTGAAGTCGTGAATCAACACCGTGGCATCTGGTGCCTCCAGCAAACAGACCAGACAACTGGCGACCCGAAACCGGCCGTCGATCAAAACGATGTCCGGCAAAAACCGGTTCACAAACGGCGATAGCGCGTAGTTGGGCCACAGGTGATGACGGCTCAAGTCCTCCGGATAACTCCATTCCCCGACCGGACCGATATCAACTGGGTTAAATTTCAATCGGCCACTGAGTTTCGCCCCCAGGATGGATTCATCAGTGAGCAGCTGTTTCTCGATATAATCAGGATCCGCTTCCACGGAGGTGATGCTGGTTATTGCAGCACAAGCCACCGCCAGCCTGGTGCTCTCGCCGGCCCCATACTCCAAGTATTGCCCGCCCTCCGCGAGCACTTGCTGAAGCAATGTTTTCTCATCATGAGTCATCAGCATAATCTTATTTTTCAAATAGGGGGGCGGGGCATCCTGGGATCGTCTCCTTCGGATTATTCCCCACAGCTCATTGTCCACGACTACCTAATACGCACGGTCCGACTACCCCACTCGGCAGTGCTGATAAGCGTTTCGGGTGTGGCGTATTCTTTTTCGAGAACATTCCCACGATAAATACGTAGCCATATGCCATAGATCTGCGAGCCAGGTGACTTGGGCAGCGGACTCCCCTGCATGTAGGAATAACTCATCGCGATTCCAGCGGTTTTGAACACCTGCTTATCTCGCGCCTTGAGCTTCCCAACGTTCAGAGTGCCGCTTGAGGCAAGAGCAGGGGTATCGCCAGATTTGGTATAAATCCGGTATTCCACCCTCAGACCATCCACCGGCTTAAGCAGACGATTGCTGAGCGTGATTCCGTAGCCCCATTGCTCATTCACGCTATACTCGGTCTGGTATTCGGTGGTGGTCGAACCGTTGTTATAGGTCACCAGATACTGCACCTTCCGGCTGGTTTTATTCGATTCGAATTTGGTCCGGCTGACGATGATGTCGAAAGTGTTTGCCGGCAGTGGCAAAGCGGCTTCCCGAGCGGCCTCTTTGGCCGCCCAATCAACGATCTTTTTCTGATCATCTTTGTTCAGCCGATTCAGCGGTAAATCAAAGAACACGCCATCCTCCCGCTTTATCTTCACCACATCGCTATCGAGCTCGATCACGTCGGCAGTGATCGAACGTCCGTCGGAATCACTCAGTGTCATCACCTCAGCGATCAGCGGCCCCATTCCCGCCATCGCTCCGCCCACCACAAGACCAAGCCACCTGCCGAGTTGGGATAACCACATATCGCTTCATAAGACCCGTTACCCATTCGCAAGCAATTCTTCACTCGTTGCCTGCCCTCCGAAATTCCCAGAATTCGAGAATGGGGTCAGGCCGGAATGGCACTAAGTTAGGCACGCAGTGCCATTCCCGCCTGACCCCGTTCGGATTCCGCCCGTTCGGATTCCGCCTCCACGGGTGCCACTTCCGCGACATGAAGACGCGTCCACGGCCCGTCGCTCACGTTGAAATAGATACGCCTCCCATCCGCGCTAAAAACCGGATGCGGATGCGCTATCCTCCATGACTTGGCGCCCTGCGAATGATCAAAGCGATGAATGGTCGTGAATTCATCCGTTTCCAGAGAGCCCACGCAGATCCCCCACTCCTTGGGCTTGCCGCCCTCCCGATAGGTGATGTCGGCATCCGTGACAAAAATACCCTGAGCAGGACTCAACGACGGATGGTCACTCGGTGCCCCAGGGGCAACGCAACGCTCTTTCCCCGAAGCCAAATCCAAGAGGATGTTTCCCTTCTCAAAAATGCCGGAAGAATCCGGGCTCCACGAAGGGTGCCCCCATTCGCGAAAAAAGCGCAAAAACTCACCCCTCTTCAGATCGTAAACAAACTTACCTTCACGGCGGCTTGCCTGGGGAGACTTGAAGTCATCCGTCCCGCTGCCACGGGCCATCTTGAAAAAAACTTTATCCCCGTCCGGACTTACCACCGGGAAAAAAATGGACACATCCCCATCGCCCACGATTTCACGCACCTCATCACCATAGCGCTCCAATACATCCCGCACCCGCACCACGGTGCGAATCTCGCCGGTGTCCACGTGCACCATCTCCAAGTCGCGATGCGCCCCTTGTTTCCAATGGCTGCCATAAAGCGGCGCCCACTGCCCCATGGGCGCTCCGAACCCCAGTTGCCGGTCCTCGGCAAGGACCTTCACCTCGCCGGTTGCCACATCAGCCACCATGACCAGCCAACGGCCGCATTTGAAATCATGATACACCACCTTGCGACCTCCGGCATACCATTGCTGACAGGCTACACGATGGGCATCCTCCGCCACAACGTCGTCCACAATCACACGCTCCCGCTTGCCCATCCGATCAAGAATGCGCAGCCCTCCGCACTCCCCGCTTGATGCCGTAGAGGTAAAATACAGCACGTAACGCCCGTCTGGACTCTCCGGGCAGGCGTTAAAATAGCTGTGAATGCTATGACGCCCCGCTTGCTCATCGACCAAGCAAATACGCACCATCTCCCATTCCATTAATACTGGGTCGGTTAGCACTCCGCTTTTCAGCAGACGAGGACGAGGGGACGGCGATACTAGCGCCACAAGAGGCCTTTCCATATATGAGTGAGTAAACGGGTTAAAAAAAGGAACGGGTCAAGGGTCAAAAAGGGTCGGTCAAAAAGGGGGTCGGTCAAAAAGGGGTCAGGCCGAAACATGTTAACATTTCACTCTTTCAGGCGGCTTACATACACTCGCAGCACCTCCGGCTTACCCATGTTTAGCTTTTCAGTGATCCACTTATAAGGCACGCCCTCCGCCCTCAACATGCGCATCACGTCAATTTTCCAATCTGCACGTGTCGGTGCCTTGGCGGCCTCTTCGATTTTTCTACCCGCAACCCGTAAGGCCTCGGTGAGCACATCACACCAACGTGCCTCTCGAAACTCCCGTAACTCAGTCTGCTCCAAGCCGGGATCGAGCACCCGCTGCGCGTGGTCCTTGATCAGCGCCTGACGCCAACCCTGCGTCCCGATGGCCCATCCCTTCGAAATCGTCTTAAACCCCATTCGCTCCTGCTCAGCCGCATCATTGGCCAAGCCTTGCAACTGCTGCACGTAACTCGCCCAACCCGCCTCCGAATCCGTCAACCCTCGCGCTGCCAAGAAGCCTTCCGCCACAAGCCCCGCCGGCTTCGGCCCGCGCAAAAACTTCCGCAAACTACTCCACCGGAAGCTCGCCAATTGGATCGGCTCTACAATACCAGCCCGCACTGGATTCAGGTGGATGTAGTCCACCACCCCAGCCAAACCCGTCATCGTTTCCACCAAAATCGCCTGATACCGGCCTTGAAACAAGTGCCCGCGCTCCTGCCGAAACCGGTTGAACCGCGTCGAAAACGTACTCTGCAACCAGTGCATTCCGGCCACCAGATTTGCCTGCGGCGTTTCCAGCGCCAGGTGGTAGTGGTTCCGCATGACCACCTGCGCGTGCAACCTCCAGCCATACATCGCACACGCCTCCCACAACGTCTCCTCAAACGCCTGCGCCGCACCCGCCGACTCAAACACGTCTCGCCGGTAATTCCCACGGTTGATCACATGATACAACCCTCCCTCGTGCTCTATCCGTAGCTTTCTCGCCATAACCTATCTCATAACCCCTCACCTCCTAACCTGTCAGTCCCAAATGTTAACATGTTTCGGCCTGACCCCGTTCGGATTACTCTGTCAGTCCCAAATGTTAACATGTTTCGGCCTGACCCCTTCGGATTGCCGGACCCCTTCGGATTGCCCGACCCCTTCGGATTGCCCGGACCCCTTCGGAT
>JBBKWO010000080.1:0-22469 GCA_037969015.1 Opitutaceae bacterium | reverse complement strand
TGGGGGGGGGGCGGCGGGTGGTGTGGGCGGGGTGGGCGCGTCAGTCCGGGGGAAGCGGAAGACCGTGGTGGTCATCGGTGCAAACGTCTCGGTGAACGACGTGCCGTAGGCGGTGGCGGTGCCCGTGTCGGGTGTATCGGTGGCGGTCAACTTATAGCGGGTTGGCGCGGTGACCGGGGGGGCGTTGTTGATCGTGACTGTCGTGGTGAAGGAGCTGGTATCGTGACGATTGAGCACCTGCACGTAGAGGTAGGAATCATCCTTGGACGCAGTCACCACGATGTGGCTGTTATTGCTGGTCTGGGTCAGGATTTGATCGCCGGTCAACACGCCGTGAACGTAGGTCGCCCAGTAGGGAAAGCTGCGCGATTTGTCGGATTTGTAATAGGCGAGTTGGTCGCCGTAGGTGTCGAACTTGAATCCGGTGGTGAGCTGGCTGCGTGGATTGTAGAGGGAGTAATGGTCGGAGAGGAGGAACCAGAGACCCTGCGTGATGGTGTGGCGGTAGTTGGGCCCGCCGGAATTCTGGAAAAGATTCATCTCAGTGACACCGGTGCCGACGCTGGCGGACACGCCTTTGGCGGCCATGGTGGCGAGCAGCTTGCCCTCGCCACGGCTGCCGGATTGGTCGGCGTTGAAGTGGGCGGTTTCGAAGCTGGCGTTGAGCAGGTTGTAGGGCGTGTCGTTGGGGGATTCCCAGCTGTAGATGAGGCCGTAGATATGGCGGGTGACGATGTCGACCTGGCCGCCGCAGGCGTCGAGGAAGTCGTTCATGATGGTGTCGCGGTAGTTGCCAAAGCCATAGTCCCAACTGACCACGGGTCCGCAGAGAGTGACGTTGCCGCGGAGGCCAAGGGTGGTGAGCTGATTATGGATCGCTTGGAATATATCGATGTATTCAGCGGTGTCCTGCACGCGGTAGTTGACGTTTTCGAGGTCGGGTTCGTTGCCCACCTCCCAAACTTGGTGTTCGAGGTTAAATGGCGGATTTTTGTAGCGATTTACCAAATACGCCATGTTGGTGGCGATGCGGGTGGCGGTGGTCGCGGTGCTACCGGAGGGGTAGGGGTTACCGTTAAGATCCATGTATTTGGCATGGACGATGGCATCGCGGCTGTCGCTGTAGGTGCGATTGATATTGTTGATGGCTTGGATGAACAGCGGGGCGCCGCCGGCGTTGACCACTTGGGCGACGCGATTATCGAGTCCGGATCGGGTGACGGAAGTCGCCGGATTGGAGGTATCCTCGGGGTAGGCCGTGATGCGAATCATGCCCATACGAGCGGTCATGGCATCGGATCGGTAGGCGGGGGTTTGGCTGGCCCAGAATTTGGCACCTTCGCCAGTGCCGGTGTTGGAGCCGAGTAGTCCGGCCGGGACATCGCGCACGATGCTGGCGGCGTCGACGGTGACGGTGGCAGTTTGGGCCTGGCCGGGGGTGAATCCTAACGCGAGAAGTGCCAACGAAGTCAGCACGGGCAAGAGGCGGGGTTTGTATGGAGTCATGTGTTTTGGGTTGTGGGTTCGCGCACAGGGGAAAGCAGTAGCTGTCGTCGCCGGATGGGACGGGGGAAGGAGATGGGAACGTGATCGTTGTCGGCCGGGCAGTCTTGCTTAACAGCGGGACTGGATTAGCCGGTTATTCGTTTTGGATGGTATCGATGTAGCTGATCCAAAAGTGGCCAGGTTTGGGTTTGCCGAACTCGGCGAGTTCTTCGGCGGTGTAGGAATGCAGGCGGCCGCTGGGAGAATAAATAAATACACCGGTCAGGCGTTGGCCGGGGCGGAGCAAAACAATTTTGTTGGCGAGCAACCGCCAGCCTTCGCCTTCGCTGACGGCGACCTTGGCAACCACCCGATTTTTTTCATCGGGGGTGGGCTGGATGATGCGCTCTTCGCCGGGTTGTAGCAGGAAGGGAGGTGTTTTGCCAAACTGGGTGCCCATGGGCGCGCGGCCGAGGTTGATGACGCGAACGCTGCCGGTGGGAAACGCCTTGATGTCGTTGTCGAAGTAGGTGACGTCGCAGGTGGGCAGCGTGGAGCCTTCGGCGGGAGGGCGGGTGGTGATCACCGCAAGGGCCGAAACGAGGTTTCCTGGAGGGGTGATGGAGGTGAGTTTAACGCGCTCCTTTTCGCCGGTCACTGGATCCGGAGTCGAAGCGGTCTGGAAGATATCCAGACGTCCGCGGGGCTGAACGGTGATCGGGGAGCTGATGGCGTAGGGAGCGGAGCTGATCTGGCGGGTCGCGCCACCGGATTGCAGCGAGTAGGCCCCGGGGGTTTCATCAAGAAAAAGAAAGCGCAGCGTGGTCGGATGCGGTGCGTCCGGCGTGGTTTGCGCGCGCAGCGGCAGGCTTGCACAGCAGAGCACGGCCAGGCCGAGGGCGAGGAGTCGCGAGGCGCGCGATGATACGAGTTGAGTTATGCTCGGCGCGGTGGTCATAGGTCGGTCGGTGTCAGCCAGCGGAAGCTCACGACTTCGTAGCGGCGGCCAAAGGTTTCGTTGGCGGAGCCGGCGGCGGGAATTTCATCGGGGGTGTTCCCGCCGGCGGAGGCGGGGACGACATAATCGGGAGTGCGTTGCACAATCGCTTCGCACCAAGCGCGGCCGGTGACCTCGCCGGTGACGGGGTTCTGAACATCGCCGTAGGTGCGGATGGTGAAGGTGTCGGAACGTGCCGAGAGCACGGGACCGACGGAGGCAAGGATGTCGGATTGAAGGATGTATCCCGAAAAGCCGCTGATACCGGTGGGCATGACGTAGGCATTGTCGGCCAGGCGGAGATTGCCGCCGGTGCGGTTGTTGCTCTGGGTGCGCAGTTCGACCGGCTGGACGTCGGTGGTCTGATTAAAAATACGATCGATGGCGGATTGGAGGGCACCGCCGAGACCAAGACCGAACGTGGAATCGGAGGCTGCGGCGATGAGTCGGCGGTTGGTGAAATCGGCCATGGAGACGAAGGGACCGCGGCGGCGGATTTGCAGAACGATCTCGCGGGCGAGTTGGTCGATTTCGCTGGTGGTGAGATTGATGGTGCCAGTCCAGGCGTTTTCGGTATTGCCGGCGCGGGAGGCGGTGGCGGCACCGGTCTGAAAGAGTGTGCGGGCGAAGGGCGCGGTGAGATTTGCCGGGATGGTTTCTCCGCCCACGGGGATGTCCCTTACGCTGGTGAGCAGTGCCTTCCAGGCATCGATGGAGGTGGAGTTGATATTGAAGGCGCCATCAACGAGCAGGTTTTTAGCTGCGGATAGGCTGTCGGTGCGGAAGTTGGCGGGGTCGTTCCATGCGACGCTGGACTGCTGGCGGAAGGGGCGGTTGCGGTTGTTGATGAGCTTGTCGGTGGCGAAGTCGAAGTTGCCGGTGCCGGGGTAGCTGGAGAAATAGAACCGGTCCATCAACGCGTCGTTGAACAGGTAGGAGCCGTCATACTGGAAGCCCATGCCGCCGTCGCCATCGATGACCTTTTGACGGATGATGTAGGGGTTGGGGTAGGAGTTGCCGATCGGCAGGTTCGGCTGGAAGGAGTGGCTTACGATGGAGAATTTGTTGGCGAACCCAGTGCCGTCCCATGAGGCCAGCGGGATGTGTCCGGCGGTGTTGAAGTGGCGAAGCTGGGAGATGGCCGAGGGAGGATTACTGGCGCGGGGAAGATCGTAGAGAATGTTCACCAGACCGGTGTCACCGGCGAGGGTGGTGGGGACGACGGTGCCATCATAGCCTTCGCCGGTATTGTAGATGCCCCAGCGAACTTCCTTGGGATCGGAGGCATCGCGCCACAGGAGATTGGCCTGGATGAATTCGTTGGGCGTATCGTTGCCCGGCAGGCTGGTGGCGCCGCTTTTTAGGCGTGTTCTGGCCCAGGAGATCGAGATGTCTTTTTGGCCGGTGCCATTGGGATTGGTGCCGAAGGAAGTGTAGGCGGCGTTGTCGAGAACGAGGCTGCGGTAGTTGACCTGATAAGAGGTGGCTTGCTGGCTGTTGGCCACGTTGCTGGCGTCGTGGATAAAGGCGTTTAATCCGCCGCCGTGGCGCACACCTTCCGACAGCGGATAGACCAGAATCGTGTTGGATGCCGAGTCGGCCACATAGGTGTGCGGGAGGATGTAGCGGATCATGGTCCGGTCCGCCAAGGTGTCGGTGTAATCCGACGTGTAGAGCTTCACGGCGATCATGCCGTTGTCGGTGGTGAGGGCGGCGTGGGTGGCCGGGAGTGCCGCGATTCGTTTGGTGGTGTCGAAGGTGAGCACGTTGCCCTGGTTGAAGTCGTTCACCATGTTCACCTGGACTAACTTTTGGGCGGCGGTGGTGGCGGGGATGACGGTCTGTGGCTGTTCGAGTGTAAAGACGTAGGCGCGGCCCGGCTCCATGGTGGGTGCCTTGATGGTGAGTTTCATTTCGCCCATGCCACTGTTTGTGATCGAGAGCTCATTGCTGGATGGCGAAGACGGGGAGAGAGTCAGATTTTCCGGGTCGGCAGGATTGAGGCCGTAGTAGAGACGGACGCGGGAGGACGTGCCGCCGACGGAGCGAAGGATGTAGTTTTGGGCCTCCAGCTTTACGTTGTAGGGATTGGCGAGCACGACGACGGGGATGATGTCCATCCAGATGTTGTTGGTGCGATCAACGCCGTCGGGGTCGAGGGTGCCGCCGGGAATGCGCAGTTTGTAGAACAGCTTAACCTGAACGAGCAGCGGATAGATGCCTTCCTGGGTGCCGGATTGAACCCGCGGACGGACTTCATCAGCGGTGGTGAATACACCGGCCGGAGTGCCGGAGGCCGGAGTGACGCTATTGCCCATGTTGTAGTAGGACCAGAGCTGTTCCCACGTCGCGCTGTAGGTGAACATGTCCATGGTTTGGTAGACATTGTTGCCGTTAAATGCGCCGCCCGAGGCGATCATGGATGGGGGCTGCGTGGCGAACGGCGTCGCGGTGGTGGACAGTATCCGGTTGTAATCCGTGGCGGCGGTGTTGGGCGCAAAGCCGGGCAGAGTGTTGCCGAGGGCGGTGTGCAGAGAGGACAGGGTGGGGCGGGATAGCAGGTAGGACAGGTCGTGTTTCAGGCCGCCGTGGCGGGTGTCGGACAACACACCGCGCGATGAGTTGGTGAGCTCGTGCCAGCGCTTTTTGATTTGCGACTGGTAGATGGTGGAACTTTGCAGCGTCGAGAGCTGCGATGCGGAGATGATTTTTTTAAGGTCGGGATTGTTGGCGAGTGTGCTCGCGAAAGGGGCGAGTCCCTTTTGGTCGTCGGTGCCGCTGCCGGCTCCGGTGACGGTCATCGCCTCAAGCACGGCGCGTTGAGGAGATTGCAGATGGGTGCGGTCGGCCTTCGCGGAAGTGTCGGTCGCGTAGGCGTCGGTGAGGTTTGCGCGGGCTTTGACGCCCTCGTCGCCGACCCACCAGGCGTAGTGGCCGACGGTCTGGTTTCCTGTCAGGCCTTGCACGGATTGGGATTGAATATCGACCCGCGGGGCAACGACCGCACGGTCCAGATCGGTGGCGGCGGTGATGTTGACGGTGTTGGCGCCGACCAGGAGTTGGTAGGGCTTGTTGGCCGCGTCGTAGAGGGGAGTGGTGCCGGCTCCGGCTGCGGTGACGGCGGCGAGTGTGAGGCCGTCGACCTTGGTGTTGGGCGTGAAGGTGTTGGCGGTGCTTTCGTTGCCACTGACCAGCCAGTTCAGCTGGGTGGGGGGCAGAATGCTGGCGGAGGGGGTGTCCGCATTAAACGAGCTGAGGTTGGGATCCGAAGCGCGCCATGCGCCGGTCCAGCGGCGGTTACGGGAGTCGCGCCAGAAAGTGTCGATCGAGTTGAGGATGGTCGAGGTGCCGGCCAGGCTGACGCCGGAGGCCGGGTCGGTGGTGGCGCCGGCGGCGAGCGGTTGAAGATCGGCGGTGGCGGTGACGCGTTGGTCGGGGCCGGTGTATTTCTGGAGTTCACCTATGGCGAGGTTGAGCGCCATGAGGGCGTTTTGGCGGGCCTGGGCCTGGGTTTGGCTGTTGGTGGCGACGGAGGTCTCGACGCGGGTCAGCGAGGCGAGGGTTACCAAAATGAGCACCAGAAATGCCACCAGCGTGATGGTGATCAGCAGAGCGAAGCCGTGTCGGCTTGGCTGACGTGGGAAAGACGCGCAGGTCTTTATTCCGACGTTATGAATGGGGAGGGGCATACCGGGGTGTCTACACTTTTAGGGTAACGATTAACTGGAGTGAGTCGACTGATGGGATTGGAATAAGGAGCCGGACATAAAGCACGCCGCCCCTAGAGGCGGCGTGCAGGCGGTTTTGAAGGTGTGCTAGATGCCCTGCTGGGTGCGTTTACGCCGGGTTGTGAGCTTAGCTTTTGCGACGGCGGCCGGTGGCGATCAGCATGACAACGGCTCCGCCGATGAGTGCCGCAGTTGAGGGTTCGGGGATGGCGCCGGTGGAGACGAATTGAACGGAGAGTTCGTGGTTGATCGCGTCGAAGACGTAGCCGTTACCGGAACCGTAGCTGGTATCGAGCTCGTAGCCGGTCGGGCTGTCGAAGACGAAGCTGGCGGATACAGAAGAGCTCCAATCGCCAGA
Organism: Opitutaceae bacterium; assembly: GCA_037969015.1. Classification (GTDB taxonomy): domain Bacteria; phylum Verrucomicrobiota; class Verrucomicrobiia; order Opitutales; family Opitutaceae; genus JAUWBF01. Next base: position 15,901 of record JBBKWO010000080.1, on the reverse strand, counting down.
GCCGGTGAGCAAGCTGTAGGCGGTGCCGGTCTGCAGGCTGCCGAGGTCGTTGAAGTTGACCGTTACGGTGCCTTGCAGATCAAGGGACGCGGATCCGAAATCGATGGTGTCAACTGAAGCGCCATTGGCATCGAAGTTGAAGGTGGCGCCGTTAGCAGCGGTGAGGCCGCCGGAGAGGGTCAGGTTGCCGATGGAGCCGTCGCCGCCGGCGATGAGCACGGAGTCCGCGGCGGAAAGGGTTGCGCGGCCGGTCACGGAGCCGCTGCCGCCGAAGCGGGCGCCGGAGGCTACACTGATGGCGCCGGTGGTGGAGGTGCCGTTAAACAGCAGGGTGCCGGCGTTGGCGCTGACGGTGCCTGAGATGGTGTTGTCGCCGTTCAGGATCTGCGTGCCGGTGCCGATCTTACTGAAAGCAAGATTGGTGTTGCTGATGACTTTTCCGTCAAACGTGCCGGATGCGTTGTTGTCGCCGATGGCGAGCGAGGAGTTGCCAGAGTTGCCATACTGAACGGTGCCGTTGCCGTTCAGGCCGTTGATGGAGCCGTTGAAGCCGCCGACGTCGAGCTGCAGATTGCCGGAAAGATAGATATCGCCGGTGCGTGAGCCGTAAGGAAGGAAACCGGCAACAGCCTGCACGTTGCCGAGGATGTGGGTGTCGCCGGTATAGGTGGACGAACCATTCTTCATCTGCATGGGTTCGTCGGTGCGATTGCCGAGGACGGTCAACCCTCCTGATCCGGCGATCGCGCCGTTGATCACATCTCCGCGAACGTAGGTGATGATGCCTTCGGCAGTGCCGAAATTCAGGTTTACATTGATGTTGCTGCTGGAACCGGTGGTGCGGGTCAGCAGGATGGCACCGCTGGTCACGGTGAGTGTGCCGGTGCCTGAAATTGAGCCGCCTTGGCCGGAGAGAATGAGCGAGTTAACCGTGGCATCACCGCTTATTACCGTATCGGTAGTCGCGGTGAGACGGACGTTGTCGGTGGTGTTGCCACCAAATGCGCCGGCAAACTCGGTGGCGGTATCGAGCGGACGAAAACCGTTGGCCGCCGTGTAGGTTAGGAAGGTCGTCGGGGCGGTGGAATTATAAGTCGTGGCTCCGACCGCCCAAGGAAGAATGCTGATCGTCGTAGAACCCGCCGCGCCGCCGCCGCCCACGAGGGTCGGGGCGGTGCCGGTGACTTGGATATTGGTATTTCCGGCCGTGGCCGAGGCGATCGACGTGGTGCCGAGATTGGTGCCGCGGATGAAGAGCACCGCGTTGTTTTCTCGGGTTAGGCTCCCGACGGACAGCAAGGTGTTTTTAGTGCCGTTGCGGACCGTAATCGAAGGCATGCCGCCGCTGCTAATTTTACCCGTGTAGCCGGAGCCGTTGATCGTCAGGTTACCGGAGATCGTATCGACGCTATTCGCTCCGTTGTTGCCTTGAAGATACAGTTGGGAGCCCGAGCTGAGACTCACATTTTGGGCGCGGGTGGCACCCATGCTGTTACTGACATCGCTACCAAAAAACAGCGTGGAGAAATTGGTGACCGATATGGTCGAGCCCGACGCGGTCGCGTTATCGCCTTGAAGTCGGACGGTGCCACCGGAGGAGGTTGAGGTATTGCTGGTGGTTCCTCCGTTGATCGTGAGGTTTCCGCCGGTGATCGCGTTGTAGAAACGCAGCGTCTTGGCGCCGGTGACCGTGAAGGTGCGGTCGCCACCTAAGGCGACGTTCAAGCCTGTATCGGCGGTGCTACTGCCGATGGTGATGGTGCGGTTGCTTGCGGGGTTGACGGTGATGTCGTCACCCAAGGTGAGCGTGCGGTCGGCGGTGCCATCGGATGTGAAATTTAGGTCGAAATTGCCAGTATAGCCGATGTCCAAGCCCGTAGTCAGAGTGGTGTCTGCGCCGAAGGTTACGGTTTGTGTTGCGGTGGTCACTAGCGAGGCATCCCAGATGCCGCTGATGTCGCCAGACGTGCCGCCGACCCAGTTGCCGGCGTCGTTGTAGTCGTAGGGGCCGGCATCGGTTTGGATAAAACCTGTGGTTGCCTGAGCAAAGACCAGGCTGGACGGGATGAGTAAAGCGGTCAGCAGGCAGAGGGGTAGACGGCTTTTGGCGGAGATGGCTGGGCGAAGTTTCATCGTTTCGGAGGTGGGGTCAGGGGTGGGGGAAAGACAGTCGACTTTGTTGGTCGATTTGCCGGGCACGGGATACTTTAGCGTGCCTTAATGTAGGTCTGCTTTCTCGATCTAACAATGCATTTAAAACGCAATAGATTGCGATATGTAAAATTCTGGTATCCATATGTATATATAGATATAATGGCTGGGTTTTGACTTATTCCCACTGATTCGGAAAGAAATCCTCAGGTAAAAACATAGCATTTTGATTTAGATGCTATTGCGGGGTGCTTTATCCGGTTGCGCGGAACTGTGGCCGGAGCAGTGGCGCAAGGTGTTTGCGCAGGCGCTCTTGAAGCGCGGTATTCCGGACGGGCCGTGAACTGTCGGTTTTGAGCTTATTCCGCAGCCAACTCCTGAGCCGTGTTGGAGGATGGGATGGATTTTGAACGGCGAAGCAGGCTGGGGCCGTTGACCCATTCGCCTTCGACCATGGAGGTGATGGGCATTTCGGGGATGCCGCGTTCATCGCGGCGGATCTGGGCGATGAGCATGTCCATGGCCGCCAGACCGATCAGGTCGGGGCGTTGATTGATGCCGGCGATTTCGGGTTCGCCCTTGATCCAGTTGAGAGTCGCGTAGTCGACCTCGCCCGGTGCGCGCAGACCCTGACGGCGCAGTTCTTGGAGGGTGTCTTGATTGTCGCTGAGGACGACATCGATGCCCTGGGTTCTCACCCAAGTGGGAATGTCCTTTAAGGTGTCGTCGTCGAAGAGGAATACTTCAATAGGAGCCTTGGGATGGAGTTCCCGGGTGAGCAGTGCACCGGCCAGCCAGAGATCGTCAACGCGACGGCTGGTGCGGTTATACATACAAAGGCCGATGCGGGTGTAGCCGAGTTTCCAGAGTTTACGGCTGGCGGTGAGGATGGCGTGGAAGTGGTGGGGCGTGGTCCGATGCAGCACGGGGCGGAGCACGGAGTAGCCGAGCGTGACGCAACTAAAACGCGGCCAGTCCAAACTCATGCGGCTACTCTCGGCCGGGGTGGGGGCGATGCAGATGCCGACGATGCCGCGGTTGTGGAGGATGCGGCTGAGTCGTTCGCCGGTCATGCCCGGTTCGGCCAGCCAGAAGTGCTCCAGTTTGTAGCCGTTGCGGTGGGCCTGTTCGCGGGCGCCCTGAAACATGGGTCCGTAAAAGCTGTTGTGCATCCACTCATCCGGCGTGGGAAAGTTGGTGATGTAGGCCAGCGTGGTGATCTCGGATCCGGATGTCTTGCCGCGGCGTTCGCGGGCAAAGGCGGAGAGCAGGGGATTGGGCCGGTAGCCGAGGGCATCGGCGACCTTGCGAACTTTGGCGCGGGTGGCCGGCGGAATCTGGGGGTCTTGGCCGAGCGCCCGGCAAACGGTGGAGGCGGATACGCCGGCCTTGATGGCCACATCCTTCATCGTCACGCGTCGGGGCATGTTGTCAGGTTGCGCGGGTTCCGGACGAGTAGGCAAGCCGGTCGTGATGGTGCGGAGGGCGGGAGCGTTGGTTTACGCATAAAAAAGCACCGCCCGGTGGGGGCGGTGCTTTTGAAAAGCCCGATGATCGCCGGATCAGGCAGAGCGGCGACGGCGCAGGGAGGCGAAGGCCAGCAGGACGCCACCGGCCAGAAGCGCGTAGGTGGAAGGTTCGGGGATGACGCCGGAGGTGGTCAGGCTGAGCGAGACGTCGCCGTTGACGTTGTCGTAGCTGACGGTGGCGGTCAGGCCGCTGAGTCCGGTCACGTTGACCGTTCCGAAGGTGCCGCTGATGGAGCTGAGGTTGATGAAGGTGACGTTGGAGCCGGCGGTGTAGCCGGAGCCGGAGAAGTCGAGGTTAAGGGTGCCGGCGATGGTGCCGGTGGCGGTGCCGCTGGTGTTGACCAAGTCAAAGGTGCCGACTCCAAAAGCGCTGTCGGTGAACTGGAAGGTGCTGACTGTGCCGCTGTTCAGGGTGAACGTGCCGCCGTCTGCGATGGTAACGGTGCCGGGCGAGTTGCCGGGGCCGAAGATGCTGGTGCCGGTGAAGGCCAGCGAGTTGACGGTGCCGGAGCCGCCGAAGGTGCCGGAGTTGATGGCGACTGCACCGGCGGTGCCGGCAGTGCCGAGTTGGAAGGAGCCGGAGTTAACGGTGACCGCGCCGGCAGCGCCGGAGCCGGAAAGTGCGAAGGTGGCGCCGCTGCCGACGGTGGTCGAACTGGAGGCGATCGAGCCGGAGACGATCAGCTTGCCGTTGGTGACGGTGGTCGCGCCGGTGTAGGTATTGGTGGCGGAGAGCACCCAGGTGCCGGTTCCGTCCTTGGTGACGCTGGTGATATTGGTGCCGGAGTTGTTGACGATCTTGGCGATGCTGTTGTTGGCGGCGCTGGAGCCCTGGAGGGTGAGGGTTTTGATGCCCGCGCCGGTTGCGGTGAGGTTGGAGCTCAGCACGAGTGCGCCGGTGCCGGAGGCGTCGAGGATGGCGCCGCCGGTGGTGCCCAGCAGATTGATGACGCGGTCGGAGGTTTCGCCGGATCCGATGTAGGTCAATTGACCGGTGGTGGCTCCCGAGCCCAAGGCGATGGTGCCGTTGGCGATCGTAATGGGAGCGCCCAAGCTGCTGGTCGAGGTGCCGCTGGACACGCTGTTGAGGGAGGTGACGCGGAGGTTGCCGTTTTGCACGGCGGTGACGCCGGTGTAAGTGTTGGCGCCCGAGAGGGTCCAAGTGCCGGTGCCGGTCTTGGTCACCTTGTTGGCACCGCCGTTTTCAACGACGGCCCCGCTGATTTCGCCGGAACCGGCGCTCGAACCGGTGAGGGTGAGGGTTTTGATGCCCGAGCCCGTGGCGGTGAGTGCACTGGTGAACTTCACGAGACCGGTGCCGGATTGGTCGAGGGTGACGCCGCCGGTGGTGCCGGCCATGTTGATGACGCGGTCGGTGGTCTCGCCGGAGCCGGTGTATTTGAGGGTGCCGGAAACGGTGGTGCTGCCGAAGGCGATGGTGCCGTTGCTGATGGTGACCGGCGCGCCCAGGTTGCTGGTCGCGACATGGTTCGGGCCGCTCACGCTGTTGAGCGAATCCACGCTAAGGGTGCCGCCTTGGATCGTCGTGGCACCGGTGTAGGTGTTGGCCCCGGTGATGACAAGGGCTCCGGTGGAGGAGGTTTTGTTGAGGCCGCCTGCGCCGGAAATAACGCCATTGAGGGCCGTTGATGTGCCCGTGGCGGCAAGGGTGAGGATGTCGCCGAGGGCGATGTTGCCATTGAGCACGGTCGCGGCGTTGTTGACGCCTAAGGTCTTGGTGCCGCTGCTGCCCGCTTGAACCACGATGTTGTTGGAGTTCGCGGTGCCTGAGTTGATATTGGCGGTGGCGCTTGCGCTTCCGGTGGTGTCGCCGAGCACGAGGTTGCCTGCGCCGAAAGAGCCGGAGGTGGTGATCGTGCCGCTTTTTACCGTGGTTCCTCCGCTGTAGTTGCCGCCCGACATGGTGACGAGACCGCTACCGCTTGATTCGATAACGAGCGAGAGCACCGCACCGGCCGCGCCGTCATTCAAGAGGTTGCTGAATGTAACGCTGCCCGTGCTGGTATTCTTGATCGTGAGGGCGGCGGGTGTGCTTCCGGTGCTCGGTCCGGCGAATGCATTCGTGATCCTCAGTTGATTGGCGGAATTATTCGTCCACGTTTGTGACGCAGTTATACGCGAGCTGATGGTATTGCTGGTGCCGCCGATCGTTACGGCCCCGGCTCCGGCGGCCATCGTGATACCGCCACTGCCAAGATCAAACAGTCGTGCGGTGCCACCGCTGGATAAAATGCTCAGTGCGGCCGTGTCGTTGAAGGTCAGCGACTGAGCAGCGATGCTTCCGGTGACGTTGATGGTAACGGCCGTCGAGTTAAGGCTGGTGGTGTTGAAAAATAAATCGTCGCCGGAGGTGGGGGCGCTGGCTGATACGGTGCCGCCTGCATCTGTTGCCCAGTTGGCGGCAGTCGACCAAACTCCCAGTGTGCCGGAACCGGAGGTGTTGTTGGAATTGTTCCAATAAAACGGAGAGGCTGAAGCCGAGGCGGCGATCATCGCTGCTAGCAGAGTGGCGCTGGCCACTTTGGCGATTGAGGCGATATGGGGGCCTGAGGAGCTGAGAGGCGATTTCATAAAAGGTGTCGTTTGGGGTGGGGTGGAACTACAGGTTGAGCGCTGAAATGAATTATAGAGTCGGGCGATGTCGTCTGTGTGTCAGTCGGAGGGGGAGTGTTCGGTTAACCGACGTGGTTGAGCTTGTCGGAGTTGTCGTGCTGGGGGGCGGCTGCGGTCTGGGTTAATGAGTCGGGATACATTGTGGGTGGGGTTTGGGGGCCAAGCAGGTGGTGCAGCGACACCGAGTCTGTGGGACAGACTTAGTGCGCTGCGGGAAAGGGGAGGGGGATGAAGGCAGTCGACGTTAAACGTCGTTAGGGTGGGTCGGTGGGGAGTGGTAATTGAGCCTTCGGGTAATAATCTGTCCCCCGTAAATTACTTTACAATAGTATCGTTGCGCAACTAGTTGCGTATGCGTTAAGTCTTAATGTATCAGTTGATGCGTAATTTAATCTGCGGTTTTTTGCTATATTAAATTGCTTTATTTAATAATGCAAAGGATGGACGGCGAAAATGCGGTTTGGGATGTTCTTGGTGAATCAGTGTGTGCCGGTGCAGGTTATTCACGTGGTCGTCTAGCGATGAATCGCAGGGTTTGAGAGGCTGGGAAAACTGGGCCGAACACTTCTTTTCTACGTTATGTGTCACGAGCATGCCCTCCACCTTGTGTCTCCACCGGGTTTATATAAACCGATGTAACGCGACCTCCCCTCTGCGGCGGGGTGTGGTCGGGAGCAGCCAGCAGGCTAGATCCGGCAGTTCCATTCGAGTCTCTTGGGCAAACAGGGTGGCCACGGCGCGAGCGCCGGCTTCGGATAGGAGCGTGTTGTCGGCGATGCCGAGCGGGTAGGCGGGGAGCTTGCCCGGGGCTAAATGTAGGAATAGGTGTTTTGATTTACCCGACCCTAGACTTTCGAGCAGCCCACGGGTTTCTTGATGCAGGTCTATGAGTGGGACGCCGAGTTCGAGGGCGAGTCGGCGCATGGCCGGAGGGTAGTCTCCGAGGGTGTCGAGCAGGCGGCCGTCGTCGTCGAATTTCCGACGGTGGATTGAGGTCGCGAAGACCGGGTGGGTTCCCTTGGCACGGGCTTCGCGGACAAAGCGGCTCAGAAACATGGCATACGAACTGTCGGGATCGGTGCACAAGAGTGGGCGGTCGAGTTCCTGGTCGTTGTGCCCGAATTGAATGACCAGCCAGTCTCCGGGTTGAAATGTCTTGAGCGCCTTATCCCAGAGTCCCTCCCACGCGAAGCTTTTGGAGCTGCGTCCGTCCCTGGCGTGGTTGGCGATCCGCACGGTGCTTTGGAAAAATTCGGGCAACAGCTGACCCCAGCCGCGCCCGGGTTTGTCGTTGAGCGTGCACTTGTCGGCCATGGTGGAGTCGCCGATCAGGTGGATGACCGGAGGAGTGGGGAAGGCGTATTCAGAGTTGGCTACCATGATTGTGGATGATTTTGCGGTAGTAGGCGGCGGAGGCTTTGGGGGTGCGCTTTTGGGTTTCATAATCAACGTGGATGAGGCCGAACCGTGGGTAGTAACCGTGGGCCCATTCGAAGTTGTCCAGGAACGACCAGTAGTAGAACGCCTCGACATTGGCGCCGTCGGCGATGGAGCGTCGCAGCTCGATCAGGTGGCGGCGCAGGTGGTCGATGCGGAAGTGGTCGGGCACGTCGCCGTCGAGCGTGACCCAGTCCATGGAGGCGAGACCGTTCTCCAAGATTTGCACGGGCAGGCCGTAGCGCTCGTTGAGAATTTTGGGTCCCCAATAAAGCCCCTCGGGCTGGATCTGCCACTTCATCATGGTGAGCGGTTTGCCGTCGGCCTGCTGGGACTGGGACCAGTCCATGTAGTAGTTCCAACCGAAGTAATCCATCGGCGCGGACATGACGCGCAGGTCGTCGTCGCGCACGGTGTCATCAACGATATCGCCGTAGAACGCACGAACCTCGGGGCTGTAGTCGCCGGTGAAAAGCGGGTCCACCCAGAGGTGCGAGGACCACCACGGTTTGTCCTTCGGAAACGCGAAGGCGACGGCCTGCGCCGCGGCGATGTCGGCGGCCGAGGCGGACTTGGGAATGTCGACGTTGTGGTTAAACGCCTGGCCGATGCGGGCGGGTCCACGGGTGCCTTCGCGCAGCACGCCGACAGCGCGGCCGTGGGCGAGGTTCATGTGATGAACCAGTCGGAAATAGTCGCGGTGCGTAAGGCTGACGCCGGGCGCGTGAATGCCGAGGTGGTGGCCGAGCGCGCCGACGTTGCCGGCTTCGTTGTGCGTGCACCAGTGATTGACGCGGTCACCGAGTCGCTTGACTACGACGGCGGCGTAGTCGGCGAACCAATCGGCACTGTCGCGGTTGAGCCAGCCGCCGCGTTCATAAAGCGACTGCGGGAAATCCCAATGGAAAAGTGTAACCAAGGGTTGGATACCGGCGTCGAGCAAGGCGTCGACCAGACGTTCGTAGTAGGCCAAGCCGGCCTCGTTGATGCGGCCGGTGCCGTCGGGGAGGACGCGCGGCCAGGAGATGGAAAAGCGATAGGATTGCAGGCCGGTGTCGCGCATGAGGGCGACGTCTTCGGCCCAGCGGTGGTAGTGGTCGCAGGCGACTGCACCGGATTGGCCGCCCTCGATTTTTCCCTCGCGGGTGCAGAACGTGTCCCAGATGGAGAGGCTCTTGCCGTCTTCGCGCGCGGCGCCCTCGATCTGGTAGGCGGCGGTGGCGGAGCCCCAGATGAAGTTTTTAGGAAAAGAAGAGGAGGACGGAACGGAGAACATAAAGGGAAAGAGGGCTGGCGCCGTTGTGGCGCCGGCCCAGGGATCGGAGGATTACGGGTGGGTTTGGAGGACGCTCATGACGGCGCGGTCCACGGTGTAGTTGGAGGAGGGGTGGCAGCTGATGGGATTGCCGCCATACCAGCCGCCGCCGGCCCAGTAGGTGCCGCTGATGCCCTCGGCATCGAGGTAGGCCAGGAAGTTTTCAAGGACGACGTTCCAGCGGGGATCGTCGTTGGGCACGCCGTATTCGCCGACGTAGCCCTTGAATCCGTATTTCTTCAGCCAGTTTACGAAGGGTTTGACGTTGTCGACGCCCATCTGGGGGTAGGCGCCTTCGAGGTCGTAGGTTTTGTATTCATCGGTGCCGAGGTCGCTCCAGTAGGAGTGCGCGGAGAAGATGATCCGGTTGATCGGATCGCGAAGCGTGTGGAGGTTGGGGTTCTTGGTTTCGAAGTTCCAGGCGTTGGCCCAGGACTCGCCCTCGACGATGATGTCGTGGTTGAGATCAACCTCGCGGATGGCGTTGATGGCGGCTTGGGCGGCCGAGATCCAGACGCCGGCGGCCAGGCCGTTGGGCTCGTTCATGATGTCGTAGCCGTAGATGGCGGGCTCGTTTTTGTAGTAGTCGGCAAGGCGGCGCCAGACGTCGGCATAGGCGCTGTTGGGCAAACCGGCGGAGCCGAGTTTGTAGGGGGTGCCGGCAACCTTGCACTGGGCGTAGTTGTGCATGTCGATGATGACCTTCATGCCGCGGGCGGAGGCGCGGGCGATGGCGGTGTCCATGTAGCCGAGCTGGGCGGTATTAAGCGGAGAGTTGAGGCTCGTCTGCATGCGCTCCCAGCGGAAGGGAATGCGAATGAGGTTGAGACCCTTGGCGTGGTAGTAATCGAAGTCGGCGACGGTGGGATAAGCGTAGTTGGTGCCGTAGGTGCCGGGGAGATTGGCGGTGTTGCTCTCGGGGCCGGTGATGTTGACGCCATGCAGCGGAACGGGAGCCGGGCCCGGGGTGTAGATGCCGACCAGGCCGACGCTGGAGCCGGAGGGGAACTGCACGGGGTGGGCGGCGTTGAGCGACGCGTAGCTGTAGATCCCGGCGGCTTTGGCGACGCCGGCCACGGTGAGGCCGGTGAAGTAAACGTGCTGGTCGAGGTAAACCGTGGCGGCCGTGGCGATCTTGAGGGGACCGGAAGTGCCGAGGTAGTTCTCGAAACGCAGCGAGCCGGAGGTGTGGTCGAGCGTGCCGGTGTAGCCGGAGCCATTGTTGACCTTCAGGTAAAACGCGCCGCCGGTCTGCGTCTGGAGGACGCCCGGGCCGGTGAGATAGTCGATGTTGAAGGCGAGGCTGCGACCGGCGGAGGCGGAGAGCTTGGTGGTGCCGGAGGTGATGTTCCAATCGCCGGCGGAGATATCCTGACGGATGTTGCCGTAGCCGTTGGAGATGGTGGGTGTGCCAGTCGTGATAAACACAGGGATGGTGCTGACCGCGCCCGCCGGGGATTTGACGGTGAGTTTTGACGTTCCGGCAAGGGTGAGGGAACCACCGCCGAAGGTGGACGCCGCGACGGGTGTGCGAAGCTCACGACTCGAGCCCTGGTTGATGTAGTTGTCGTAGACGTTGATATTGGTCGGCGTGATCCCTCCGCCGGCCGCGAGTGAGTTCCAGTTGGAGAGGTAGGCCTCGGTCCAATCCTGAGAACCGGCCTGGTTGGTGGTGAGAAACCAGGTGGCGGGGGTGCGGACGGTCACGCTGCCGGTGCCGAGAAAGCCGAGCGAAGCGGCGGAGTAGGTTTGGCCGGCGGTGTAAACCACGCTATTGACGGTGAGACCGGTGAAGGTGACCGCTTGGTTGAGGGTGACGTTGGCTGGGGTGCCGACGACAAGCGACCCCGCCGAGGACACCGGGTTCATGAACTCAAGTTTTCCGCTGCTCAATGTGAGGGTGCCGAGGTAATCGATGGCATCGGTCACGGTGAGTTTGACGGTGCTGGTGGCGGTGCCGGTGAGGTTGAAGTTGCCGGTGCCGGTGAGCGTGCCGATCGAGACCGTGTAGAGAGCGTTGGTGGCGCTGTTATTGCCGATCGTAGTCGTGCCGGAGACGTTGAGGCAGGACGTGATGGCAAGGACGCTGTTGTTCGATCCGCTCGTGATGTTGGGTGAGCCCAAGGTGATCAAGTTGGGCACGGTGATGGTGCTGGAACCACCCTTGATCAGGAGCTGATGGGTGCCGGGCCCGAGGGTGAGGGACTTGCCGCCGAAGGACGCGGCGGCGGTGGGGGTTCGAAGCACCCAGGCGGCTTTGTTGGCGATGAAATCGTCGGCGACGCCGATGGTCGTCGGTGCGGTGCCGGTGCCGTCGGCTGCGGTGTTCCAAGCGGGCAGGTCGGTCCAGCTGCCGCTGCCATTCTGGTTAACGATCTGGTAATAAGTGGTCGCGCGGGCGGAGGCGGCGAGACCGAGGGACAGGGCGAACAGGCTGACAAACGAACGGACTTGAGTCCGTCGTGTGGGTGTGTGGGTTTGTTTGTGGTTGTTCATTTTCCTTGGGGGAAAGCAGTAGCTATCCACGTCGGTGGGGACGCGGTTAGTAAAAAGGAAGGGATCAGGCGGTGCGGGTGATCAGGTCGGCGACGGGAACGAGGGCGACATCGACACGGTCGTGGACCGTGGTGGTGTAGCAAATGTAGCGATCTTCGAGGCAAAATTGTGGGTGCGGATGAAGGTGGGTGCAGCGAGTGAGGTGTGGGGCGAGCGGGCCGCGATTGACGATCTCAACGGTCTTGCTGGTGACGGTGTCGTGGAAAAGCACATGGCAATCGGGGTTGCCGGGATGCTCCATACAATCGGCGACGAGATAACGGCCGGAACGATCGGAGTGGGCGTGGGACAGCTGGCCGGGCCAGATCAAGGTTTCCTCGCGAGTGGCGAGGCAGACTCGTTTTACGCCATGGCCGTAGTGCAGATAGTTGATGAATTGACCGTCGGCGGACCACCACTCGTGGCCGCTGTGGGAGATGGGTTTGCGAAGCAACGGTTCAGCCTTTTCGTCGCGACGGATGAGCCAGATGCGATGATAGGGAAGGGTGCCGTCGAACGGCACGCCGCGTCGCTCGGCATCCTGCCAGTATTCGTGGACAAAGAGTTGCAGGTCGGGATCGGTCGGGCTGAAGAGCCCGTGGTCGAGATAGCGGCCGGGCAGGGATTGCCAGAGCTTAAAAGGGGAACCGTCGGCGGGCAGTTCGCCGATGTGAACGGTGGCCGAGCCATCGGGCTGGATGAAGCGGGCATCGACATTGATCGACCGTCGGTCCGCGGAGAACGTCGGGTGCGTGGCCGCGAGCGCGAGGCGACCAGAATCGAGCGTGGCCGGCAGACGGTTGACCCGGACGGCGCGGTCTCCGGCGAGCGGGCCGCGTTTCCACAGATCGAGGTGGTTGGTCCAGTAGGCTTCACCGGTGGGGCCGTCGATCATGACCGATTCGGCCGGGAACTGGGTTTCCGGAAACACGCGGACTTCGCCATATTCGAAGTCGACGACGCCGAGAGACTGGACGGAGTGCAAGCCGCCTGCCGGCGGGAAACCGCAGCGGAACCACAGGAACCGGCCGTCGTCGGAAAAACTGGGGTGCGTGTAATAAAACGACTGCTGCACCGGCGCGACGCGCTTGGTGAGGATGTGGCTGGCGACACCGTTGGAGGGATTGATCGAGCAGGAGAACAGGCTGGATGTTTCCGGGGTGGCGGCCGGAGCGACAGGATGGGTGGCGGCGAACATGTTGGTGGAAAATGGGCGGACTCAGGGCGAGTCGGTGTAGGTGAGCCAGACGTGGGAAGGAGGCGGGTCGCCGCGTTCGGCGAGGATGTAGGGCCCCATGCGGAATTTCATGCCTGAGGGCGAAAAAACGAGCACTCCGGTGACGCGGGTGTCGGGCATCACGAAGACGACACTGTCGTCGATGAGCTTCCATTGTTCGGGTGTTTGCACGGCGACCATGACTCGCAGTCGACCGCGTTGGTCGGCGACGGGAGAGATGATTTTCTCGGTGCCGGGCTCGACGGTGATCTGGGCACGGGCGAGGCGGGCGGCCATGGCGACACGACCGCGGTTGAGGATGCGGATGGAGCCGCCGGGGAAAGCGGACGGCGCGCTATCTATGAATTCGACATTGCAGGAGGTCGGCGTGGTGGAGCCGGGGGCGGGAGGTTGCGGAGTGAGGATGACGAGGGAGGAGGTGGTGTTGGCCGGAGGCGTGAACGTGGCGACCTTGACGCGAGGGAATTCGCCGGTCCCGGGGTCGCGGACGGAGCTGGTTTTATAGATTTCGAGCGGATCAAGGGTGACCGGGATGTAGGGTGGACTGATGGTGTAGGGGGAGGCGCTGATCGGCTTGAACTGTTCGTCGAGTTTGAGGGCGTAGGCACCGCCGGATTCATCGAGAAAGAGGAAGCGCAGCGTGGCGGGTTGGGGGGGCGGCTCGGATTGGGCGTGGACCGAGCTGGCCGCGACGAAGAAGAAGCAGAGCTGACCAAGACCCGACAAAAGTGGGCGGAGGAAGGTGAATCGTGTGGTCATATGTCGGTGGGACCGAGCCAGCGGAAGCTGATGATTTGGTAACGACGCCCGAAGGTTCCCGCGGCGGAGCCGGGGGCGGGAGTCTCGGATGCGAGGGTGGCGTCCACGTAGTCCGGGGTGCGTTGCACGACGGCTTCGCACCAGGCGCGCCCCTCGACGACCTGGGTGGCGGGGTTTACGACATCGCCGTAGGTGCGGATGGTGAAGGTGTCGGAGCGGGCGGAGAGCGAGGGGCCGACGGCGGAGAGCACGTCGCCCTGCAGGAGGTAGCCGGGGTAGCCGGCGATACGGGTGGGCATGCGGTATTCGAGATCGGCGAAGTAGAGCCCCTTGAAGATGCCTGAACCCTCCCTTGTGCCACCTTGTTCGTTGCGCCTCGTGGCGTAGTTATAGGAACCGACCGTCGGGACATTACCCGGGAGGTTAATGACCTTGTCGATGGCGGCTTGGAGCGCGCCGCTGATGCCGAGGCGATAGGGGTCGGGCGTATTGCCTGGTGTGATTTTATAACCCGGGGCGCTAGGGGGGCCGGCAGTGAGACGGCGATTGACGAACTCGGAGAGGGAGGTGAAGGGGCCGCGGAGGCGGACCTGCAGGACCATTTCCTCAGCGAGCTTTTGGATGTCGGCAGTGGAGATATCGCGAAAGCCTTCCCAGGCGTCGGAGCTGATGCCGTTGGCCGCGTTGGCGGAGTGGCCGGTGCGGCCAAGGGTGCGAGCGAAGGGCGCGGACGTTGCGGTATCGAGGCCGACGGGGACGTTTTTGAGGGTGGAGAACAGGGCCTTCCACGCTTCGACGGATGTGGAGTTAATGTTGAAGGCGCCATCGACGAGGAGGTTTTCCGAGGCCTTGTAAGTGCCGCGAAAGGCAGCGGCATTGTCCCAGGCGACGGATGTGGAGTTGCGCCAAGGGCGGTAACGGGCGTTGATCAAATTCTCATTGGTGAAGTCGAAGGGGACGGACACTGACTGGGGGAAGGAGGAGAAGGTGAAGCGATCCCAGAGAAGGTCGTTCCAAAGATAGCTGCCGTCGTAGTGCCTGGAGAACGCAACCGACGAATAGAATGCCTTGTCACGCTTTACGCGGGGCGCGGGGTAGGAGTTGCTGATCGGGTAGTTGGTCTGAAATCCGTTTAATTTGACGGAGGTGGCGGTGGATGTGTCGGCGGTCCTGTAGCCGGCAAGGTTGAAGTGTTGGAGCTGGCCGAGGGAGGTGATAGGGTTGTCGCGGGTGGGGACGTCGTAGAGGATGTTGACGAGGCCGGCCCGGGAGTCGGTGAGCTCGGGAGGTGGGATTTTGAGTGATGTGTATTCGCCGCTGCTGACGAGGCCCCAGCGGGTGGTGGCGGGGACATCTTCCGCGGGATCGGGAAGGAGGTTGGCGCCCATCAGTTCGGGGAAGGCGGTTTGGGCGGTGTTGGCTTGTTGACTAAGGACTCCGTAGTAAACGCCCCACTGGAGGGGGTGGTCGCCGTAGGTGCCGGGTCCGATATAGTCGATGGCTAGGGAGCGATAATTGATCTGGGAAAAAATGCCATGCTGGGTGCTGGATTTTCCGTCTTGGAGGGCGCAGCAGACACCGCCACCGTTTTGATAGCCCGAGGTCATCGGGTAGATAACGAAACCAGACTCTATGGGGACACCGGAGGAACTCGGGGGAGCCTTGGTGACGATGTAGGCGATGCGATTGGCGTCATCGGTGGTATTGCCCATGTAAAGTTGGGGCGTGATGCTGGACGCATAAAGGGAGGCGTGGGTATCGCCGGGTCTGAGTGATAGACCGGTTCTATGGGTGATGTAGGAAGACGGATCGTAGGTGTTGCTCATCGGCACCGCAAACGCGTCGTTGGTGCTGGTGATGGTGGTCCGGGGGGCGGAGGGGTTGACGGTGAAGATCTGGGCCACGCCCGGGGGGATGGTGGCGGTGATTGAGAGGTAGACTTTGCCAAGGCCACCATCGAGCAGGCTGCCGCCGATAACGGGGATGAAGAGGTTATAGATATAGCCCGTGTCACCGGGGACCAAGGGTGTGGTCAAGGCGGTGCCGTTGCTGTTCGTTTTGTTGGAATTGTAGGTTTTGTATACCGGCGGAAGGGCGGAGTCCTCGATTTTTCCGCTGACGACATAGGGATCGGGATTCTCGAACTTCACGAGAAACGTGCCGCTCAAAGGAACGCTGTAGGGATTGGCCAATACCACCATAGGGGTGATGCGCAGAGTGATGGCGCCGCCTGAGACCTCCATGCCGTAGAAGAGCTGGGCTTGGACGATAAGCGGGGTGATGCCGCTTTGCGTGGGGGAGGGA
>JBBKWO010000079.1:0-11013 GCA_037969015.1 Opitutaceae bacterium | reverse complement strand
CTCTCCTCCGGCTCCTCTGTCCTTAATCTCAACGGCAATAACGAGACCATCGGCTCCCTCGTCTCCGCCAGCTCCACCGCCTCCGTCGCACTCGGCGCCGGCACCCTCACCACCGGCGGCAACAACGCCACCAATACCTTCGCCGGCGTCATCTCCGGCTCCGGCGGTCTCACCAAGACCGGCTCCGGATCACTCACCCTCTCCGGCACCAACACCTTCTCCGGCGCCACCACCATCAGCTCCGGCACCATCATCGCCGCCAACGCCGCCGCGCTCGGCACCGCTGCCGCCGGCACCACCGTCAACGCATCCGGCACCCTCGCCCTCTCCGGGGGCATCACCATCGCGTCCGAAAGCCTCACGCTCAACGGCGGCACCCTGAAAAACCTTGCCGGCGCCAACACCTTCTCCGGCAACATCACACTCACCGGTAACTCCGCCATCACCACCACGGCCGGCAGCCTGTCGATCACCGGCACCCTGGCCACCGGCGGCAATACCCTGACCATCGGCGGAAGCGGCACCGTGACTTTGGCATCCAGCCAGTCACTCAACACCCTCGTCCTGAACGGCGGCACCCTCAGCCTGGGCGCCGGAGTCAACCTCTCGGTCGACACCTTGCAGATCAGCAGTGGCAGCATCCTCGACTTCGGCACGGGCGGATCGACCCTCACAGTTGGCACCGCCATCATCATCAGCGGCAGCTCGATCCTGACCATCAACAGCTGGACCGAATTCGTAGACTTTTTCTACGCAACGAACGATCCGGGCTCCGCCGTGCTCAGCAACATCCAGTTCGCCAGTTGGAGCGCCTCGACCAAGTGGCACACCAACGATCACCAGATCAATCCTATCCCCGAACCGCAGACCTACGGGACGCTTTTGCTGGGTGCGTTGACCACACTGATCCTCATGCGTCGCCAGCGGGTGTCGCAGGTTGCTCCACAATCCGCCTGAGATTGCCAAGGCCTTCCTCGAACTGGCCGCCCACCATCTTTTCGCAATCCATGATCAGGCCGACCGCTTTGGATATGAAGTTGTTTTTCCCATTCATGACCCAAGTGACCGTGGTGCCTCCGCCGACCGCCGGGGCAAAGGTAAAGATGGCCTCGTTGGTGGCGACGAAGGGCCGATAGAACTCCAGGCGAAAACGCACCAACTCCGACGGACGGCTCTCGGTGATCGTCATGCGACCGGCGCCGACATTCTTGTCGCCATCCCAATTGAACACCGCGCCCTCACCGGCAGGCGGGCCCTCGTAGGTTGTCTTGGCTTTCGGGTCGAGCTTGGCCCACGGCGAGAATTCCTGCCACTTGTGCAGATCGTTCACCTGCGCAAAAACCCGCCCCGCCGGCGCCGCCAAAGTGGCGCTGCGCGAGACATGAAAACCGGCCGGTCGCGTAGCGACGAACACCACCAACACGGCCAGCAACACGACGACAATAATGAGGATTTTGATGAACATAGTCTTCGGGATCAGGCTTGAGCAAATTTGGCGGTGAGCAGCGGGCGATACGCCGCGCGATACGCCCAGGCCAGCGCCAGATTTAGAAACATAAACACACCCGCCATCTTTAGACCGGACGGCTCGAGGAAGACGTGAAACGCGATGCTGTTCACCATGAAGGGAAAGAACACCACTAGCGCCAGCGGCACGAAGCGGTTGGTCAACAGGCACACTCCGGTGAAGAGCTGGGTGATCCCGATCAACGGCATCATGTAGCCACTCGCAAACAACGCGCCCGCAAAAGCGACCGCACCCTCGGGCATCGCGGTCTCCGGCTGCGGGATGAAGTTGAAGAACATATTCAGGCCAAACACGACCAACGGCAGCCCAAGCAGGACGCGCGCGATGATCGTGAGGATGCGGGTGATCTTTCCGGGTTGGTTGCTCATGATGAAAAAAGGTCAGACTTTGGATTTGGCGACGCACGCAACGAGGCGATCAAGACTCTCTCCCCAGCCCTGGTGGAAGCCCATTTTTTCATGCGCCTCGCGATTGGCGACCGTCCAGTGCAGCGCACGTGCGGTGTAGCGGGTCTTGCCTCCGGGCAAGGGTTCAAAGGTGGTGATCGCGGTAAAAAACAGATCCACCGCCGGTTCCCAGCCGGGACCAAAGGCGTCGGTGAAAACGATTTTCTCGTTTTCGATGACATCAAGAAACACGCCCTTGGTCGGATACTCCGTGCCATCAGGCGCGCGCATCACCGTGCGGAAAACCCCGCCCGGCCGCAGGTCCATCTCCACAAAGGGGGTGGTCATGCCATGCGGGCCCCACCACTCGGAAAAGTGTTCGGTCCACATCGTAAAGACCTCCGCCGGAGTCGCGTCGATCTCCCTCGAAAGCGTGAGCTCGCGCTCTGCCAGCGTCGGCAACGCGGAAGGCGCGGTGGCAATTTCCGTTTTCATCTTGGCGAGCACCGCCTCGAGTCGGTCGAAGTTCTCCTCGTTCGCATCGCCCACCCTGCTCTTCACCGCAGCACAAACCTCGGCTGTTTCGAAGATCATGCGCCAGGTCAGCAGCGTGCAACTTTCCGCCGGCCCGTCAAAAGTCGCGACCATGCGAAACAACGGATTGCACACATGATCAAAAACAATGCGCGCATCAGGCACGATCTCACGAAAGATCGAGTCGTTCTCGTAGTTGTGCCCATCCGGGCCGTGCATGGTAAACTTCCATCGCCCGCCGGGCTGCTGATCGAATTCGTAGAACGTATTGGTGAAGCCTTTCGGTCCCCACCAGGTGGCGAGCAGCTTCGGATCGGACCACGCACGGAAGACCAACTCGCGGGAATATTCAAAGGTGCGTGAACTGAGGATCACGCGGTCGGCGGGGATGGATTCGGTGGATTGCATATTACGGGGTTTATTATTCTGACGAACCAACCGCGAGGGGTCGGACAGTGGATTGGTGTAATTTTTCACGGACCTCGTCACAGAGCTCGCCCAGTCGGGCCGTCATGATCATCGCAACATCGGCTGCAGCGACAGAACCCTGCCGCTCCAGGTCGAAGGCCTGCTCCGTCAGCTCGACCCGCAGGTCCGCAAGCTTGCCAAGCAACTCGGCTGTCAGGTCGGCACTCATCGTCGTCAGACGGAAACCATGACCTTAAAACCGCCGTAGAGCATGCGGGCGCAGTCAAAGGGCATCTTCTTTGGGTCGCACAACTTGGCGATACGCGGATCGCTCATCACCAGCTTGTTGACCTTGTCGCGATGCGTCCGGGACTTGTAGGTAATCCAGGCAAAAACGACGGTCTCGTCGCGCCTGGTGCCGATACCCTTGGTGAACGGCATCGGCCCCTCCACCGCGAGGTCTTCACCGACACACTCCCTATATTCCAATGCGCCGTGGTCGCGCCAAATCTTGGCGGCCTTGGCGGCGATACGGCGGTAATCCGCCAAATTCTTTTTGGGAACGGGAACCACAAATCCATCTACATACTGTGCCATGATGAGCTCTCCTTTACTGGGTTGGTTGTTTCACTGGCGCCGATCAAAGCGCGTTCAAAGTATCAACGTATGCATCATGCGATTTCGGACACCGGGCTTTATTTTTTCCTAAAAACTGTCCGTCTGGCTCCCTGAGAACCGTCGTATTAGACAAAACCGAATCTGATAAAAACCATGGAACCTCAAGCCTACCTGCTCCTCTTCCGTAACACCGGTCCGGAAAATCACGCCCACCTTTCGCCCGAGCAACGCCAGCAACTGGTGGTCCGCTGGAATGCCTGGTTCGAGGGTCTCCTCACCGAAGGCAAGGCCACCGAAGGCCAGCCGCTAGAACTCGAAACCCGCGTCGTTTCCGGCCCCGGCGGTTCGCGCGTAGTCGACGGCCCCTTTCCCGAAGCCAAGGAGGCCGTCGGCGGTTACGTGAAGCTGCTCGTCGCCGACGCCGACGAAGCCACCGCCATCGCCCGTCGTCACCCCGGCCTCGAATACGGAATGCTGATCGAGGTCCGCCAACTGACCCCACACTGCCACCTCGGCGTCACCACCAAGTCCGCCAGTTGACCTCGTCCGCGCCATACGTTTCCGGCTTGGTGGAGCACTTTTTCCGCCACGAGACCGGCCGCCTGCACGGCGCGCTGATCCGTCTGCTTGGCGTGCACAATGTTTCCTTGGCCGAGGACATCGCGCAGGAGGCCATGCTCCGTGCCATGCGCACCTGGTCCATGGGCGGCATCCCCGAAAACCCTTCCGCGTGGATCACCCGCGTGGCCATGAACCTCGCCAAGGACAACCTGCGCCACCGCAACATGGCCTCGGGCAAAGAGGACGCCATCGCCTACCACATCGAGCAAACCGCGCCCACACCCGCGCTCGCGATCGAGGCCGCCCAGACCATCCGCGACGACACGCTGCGCCTGCTGTTTGTCTGCTGCCATCCCGAGATCGCTCCCGACGCCCAAGTTGTGCTCGCGTTGAAAATTCTCTGCGGCTTCAGCACCGGTGAGATCGCCAGCGCGTTTCTGTCCGGCGAGTCCGCGATCGAGAAACAACTCACCCGCACCAAACAACGTATCCGCGATGCCGGCATCACCTACGAACTCCCCGTCGGCACCGACCTCGCCGCCCGTCTCGACGGCGTGCTCGCCGCGCTCTACCTGCTTTTCAACGAAGGCTACAAAGCCTCGTCGGGCGACGCACTGCTGCGCGAAGACCTCTGCGACGAAGCCATCCGCCTGACGGGTTTACTCTGCGAGCATCCCTGCTGCGGCGATCCGCGTTGTCATGCCCTGCTTGCGCTCATGCTGCTGACCAGCGCGCGTTTCCCCTCGCGACTTGATGAACACGGCGCGTTGCTTCGTCTCGGCGAGCAGGACCGCACCAAGTGGAGCCACGCCCGCATCGACCGCGGCCTCGCACACCTCGCCGAATCCACGTCAGCAGACAGCTTAAGCGAATACCACCTGCAGGCCGGCATCGCCGCACTTCACTGCACCGCGCCCGACGCGGCATCCACCGACTGGCCGCGCATCCTCGCGCACTACGACGCGTTGCTGCGTCTGAAACCATCGCCCGTGATCGGGCTCAACCGCGCCGTCGCTGTGGCCCGCGTGCAGGGAGCGCGCGCCGGACTCGATGTTCTCGCCACCCTGCCGCAGCGCGACCGGTTGGAATCGCACTATCTATTGCATGCCGTCACCGGCGACCTTCAACGCCAGGCCGGTGACCACGCCACCGCCGACAAAAGTTTTCGCCGCGCCATCGACCTCGCCGAGGTCGGCCCCGAACAGGACCACCTTGGCCGATTGCTCAACCAACCGGATAATTAAACCGCCCTAAGCGTCGGCCCGGAACGCAACGTGCCGACGATTTCATGACCCTCCTTTAGCCGAAATCGTCCGGTAGCCCAAGTGCCTTCATCCAATCAGCTTGCCCATTTTCAAAGCACTCGGCACATCACTTGCCAGCGATCAACAAAATGGACTCCACCCCTCCTCCGCTTCCTCCCGTCGACGCTCCCTGCACGGAGCAAATCCTCGCTCAACCCGTCCTCATTGGCGGTCAACTGCTCCCCGGCACCGAGGGCATGACTCTCGGGGACGTGGAGCTCGATGTGCTCAAGGGTGGGCGCTTCCTATCCTTCACCTGGAACATCTCCGTGATCCTGCTCAGCTACCGGAAAAACACCGGACTGATCTACGTTCCCTCTCACCGAAAATCGGGTCACCACGCACTCGGCTGGGGTGTATTTTCTCTGCTCTTTGGCTGGTGGGGATTCCCCTGGGGCCTGATCTACACCCCGGCAAGTCTCTGGAAAAACGCCTCCGGCGGCAACGACCACACGCGGGATATTCTCACCGTGCTGCTCGGCGCGGACCACGCCAACGAAATCATGCAACAGGCCGTCCCGCGCAAGGCCGACGGCCTGCTCTGGACCCTGCGTGTCCTCATTTTTCTCGTTCTCGGCCTGATCTGCTACGGCTTCTACTGTCTCTTCCAAAACGTTTGATCAGCACCGCCACAAGGCGAAGTGGGGTCCCCGAATTCTGGACTGACTTTGGTCAAGCGACGGCCAGATTAAAACGCCATGAGACCGCACCGATTGCTGCTTCAAATCGGGTTGCTGCTACTGGGCGCCACCACCAGCACGGCCGTCGAGATTGGCATGACCCACGAGGAGCTCATCGCGAAACAAGGCCAGCCCGACTCAAAACTGGAAACCAGCCATCAGGCAATCTACCGCTGGCCGACCCTCACCGTGCGACTGCGTGACAACCGGGTGGAAAACATCCAATGGCGCGACCTCGACGCGGAGCGCACCGAGGCTGAACGCCGCGCCGACATGATCAAAAAACAGCGGCAACAGGAATCCGCCGCCGCCCGCTTGCGCCAAGTGGAAGCAGAGAAAGCCGCCGCCGAGTTTGAGCGTTTGCGGCCGGAACGCGAGCGGGCCCAGCTCGCCGCGAGGGTTGATCAACTGGAACGCGACAAACAGGCAGCCGACGCCCAAATCGCCCGGCTCAACGAACAGGCCGTCCGCGAACGGGCCGCCCGCATCGCCATCCTGCAAAAGGAAATTTATACCACTCTTTCCGCGCTCCACGCAGCCAAGGAAACCGGCAATGACAAACTCGTGCGCCACCTGCGGGGCGCCTGGTATGGCAAGGAGCAGGAATTGAAACTCCTGCGCACCCAGAACTGACGGCAGCCACGATTCCTCGTCGGCAACGCCTCCTCCGCCCACCCGTCGGTGCCTTTCACCACGGCCACCACCAGCCCATCTCGGCACCACTTGCCTCGCCCCACACACAAAGTAACCATAATGGTTACTTTCTACCGCATTTCACGCTGTGCTCAGTCGTAAAAAGGGTCGTATCAAAGTAACCATTATGGTTACTTTGTGCACATGAGCACCTTTGGACCCGGGAAATCCTACGCAGAAAACCTGATCACGCAGATGGGCGAGATCGCCGCGTTCGCCACCGAGGCCGCCGCCCGGCAAGCCGTGCGCAAACTCCGGCCGCGACGCACCAAAACCCCGAGCCGCCAGCCCGGGCCCGACTCGCCCATGTGGAATCTGCTGCAAACCCAGCTGCGCGAAGCCCTCCGCGACCATGGAGCCAAAACCCGCCTGGCCCGCCACCTCGGTTTGCCCAAACAACGCCTGAGCGACTTCACCACCGGCAACCGGCGCATCCCAGACGGAGAAACCACCCTGCGCATCCTGCACTGGCTCACCGAACGTCAACAGGGCCGCGACCCCAGCGCCCTCCTGCCCGACGCCTCACCCGAAGCCACCCGCAAACGCATGAACACAAAGTAACCATAATGGTTACTTTGCGCCGGGACTGAGTCGCTGGCCGCTACGCGGGATCAGGGCTGTGCAAGCAGCTCGGCTATGTCCCCTTCGTCCGGCAGGCGTGGACGATCGGCAACCGGACTCACCCGGCGAATCCAGATTGCCTCCACCTGCCCGGGGAATTTTTCGCGCAAGGCCGCGTAGATCTCCGGATCGCGTTCACCGTCGTCACCAAAGAGCGCGAATCGCACTTCGGGATACGCCATAAGCAGGGCCTCTATTGTGCGCATTTTGTAACCGGACTCCACGCTCTCCGGTGACGCCTTGTCCGCTTTAGGCTCGGGAAACTCCCTCAAGCGAAGCACACCGCGCGGGAATCCCTGATCCGCCAAAAACACGCGCAGATTGTCGGTGAGCTGTCTAGGTGTGGCGGACACGTAAAACATCGCCGCGGAGTCCGGCGCGGGATTACGAGCCAACCAGCGTCGGTAAAGCGCAGCCATACCCGGCACGGCCTCGCGGCGCTCAGGCGGCAGCGTCAGACTGTTCCTCAACAGCGCCGACTTGTCGGTCACCTCACTGACCAAAATCGTGTCGTCGATGTCCGAGATGATACCAAAACGATTCGCCTGATCCACCACCAGCAGACCGGCCGGACTGCTGCGCCCAGGCTCGCTGACTATCTCATGCCAGCCCGGTGGCAGCACCGGGGAAGGATTGACCGTTAACGCCCAATAGCCGCGTTCATCCGTATGCGCTTCCCAGCTCGAATTCCCCACCCGCCACACCACCTCCCCGGTCTCGCCATCCGCGAGCAGAATCCGGCTGTTTTTCCACAAGGTTGACCAGCGTCCATCGTCTGCGTCCGGCGATGCATGCACTTCGACCAAGCGACCGGAAAACCGACACCCGTCCGCGCCACAGAAGGCATCGTCGGCAATGACCTGCAAACGATCCTCCGCCCGCAGCGGTCCGGCGGAAAACGCCAGCGCCAACATCAGCGACAAGCTCCGCAACGGGATCATTTTAACCATGCCCAAGCCCGTCGCAAATCCCGCCCTCAGGCAAGACCAACACCCGCCGCCCTCCGCCAAAGTAACCATAATGGTTACTTTCACTTCAATTGATTTGCTTGGCGCGGGGGGCGGCGACGGGCAGGGTCGCGGGTCGGTATATTCGTTTTTCATGCAGATCGGCCCGCACACGCTTTCCTCCAATCTTTTCCTGTCTCCGCTTGCCGGATACACCAACCTGCCCATGCGCCTCACCGTGCGCGAGCTGGGCGGGCTGGGCTGGGCCACCACCGATCTGGTCAACGCCCGCTCGCTGATCGAGAAAAACCGC
This sequence comes from Opitutaceae bacterium, assembly GCA_037969015.1. GTDB lineage: Bacteria > Verrucomicrobiota > Verrucomicrobiia > Opitutales > Opitutaceae > JAUWBF01. Next base: position 2,420 of record JBBKWO010000079.1, on the reverse strand, counting down.
ATGGCCCTGCAACTGGTCGCTTCGTGCCCTGAGGACCGGCCGCTGGCGATCCAGCTCTTTGGTTCGGTGCCGGAGGAAATGCGCGACGCGGCGATCATTTGCCAGGAGCTCGGCGTCCAGTCGGTCGATATCAATATGGGTTGCCCGGTGCGCAAGGTCGTCAAGGTCGGCGGCGGCTCGGCCATGATGACCGAACTCGACAAGACCGCCAAGCTGGTGCGCGGCATGATCGACGCGGTTAAAATCCCGATCACCGCCAAGATGCGCCTCGGCTGGGATGACAAAAACCTGACCGCACCGGATCTCGCCCGAGTGTTAGAGGATAACGGGGTGGCGGCGATCTTTGTGCACGGTCGAACCCGCGCCCAGGGGTTTTCCGGACGGGTCAATCTTGATGGTATCCGTTCCGTGGTGACAGCAGTGAAGTCGATCCCGGTGATCGGCAATGGCGACGTGACCACCCCGGAATCCGCCCGGCACATGATCAACGAGACGGGTTGCGCCGGCGTGTCGATCGGTCGCGGTGCGTTCTACGACCCCTGGATTTTCCGCCGCACGGATCACCTACTGAAGACCGGCGAACTTTTGCCCGAGCCCGATCTGCCCGAGCGACTGCGCGTGCTGGGCATCCATTTTGAACGTTACTGCGAGTTCTATGGCGAGGAAAGCGGCGCGCGTTTTTTCCGTAAGGTGGCACCGTGGTATGCCAAGCGCTTTGGCCCATCGAAAGCATTCAAGGTGGCCATTCTACAGATCAAATCGCGCGCGGACTTCCACGCCGCGGTGGCTGAGTTTCTAGACTGGCGCACCAAGTTCCTCGATGAGAATGGCGAGTTGCTGCCGCTCTACCGGCCGGACCCGATGGTGGCCTCGTTCATGCGCGAGGCGGACGATCCGGTGTTCCAGCGCGACGCGATCCCCGTGCCCAAGGGTCCGGTGGACACTTGGTAAACGGAGACCGCCGACTGACCTTAGAACTTGCGGATGACTTCCGCACCGGTGCCGTCGCGGAAGATGAGTTTATGTCGGGTCTCATCGAGACCGACAAAAATGATGCCGAGACCTTCATTTAAAGTCTCTCCGGCGCGAATGGTCCGGCCGTTGATCAGAGCCTTGGCCGGAGTGCCTTGAAATACTCCGCCGATGACCGCGCGATCGATGGCCGAAAAGAACTCCGCGCTGGGACGCGGCGGCGGGGGAGCAGGCTCAACCTTCGCCGGCGGGGGAAAGGGCGGTTCGACTTCAACCTGCCCGGGGTCGTCTGCCTTCACCTGACCACCAGAGTCGGGAGTCTCCGTCGATTCCTGAGGCTTGGTGCCGGAGGCATTCGCCGGTGGGTTTTGCCCTGCGGTTGGCTCAACAGGGCGTTGAACGGTGACCACGGGTTGAATAGTTTCAACGGGTTTGGCCGGTATGGTGCGAACCTCGGCCATCGTGGGTTGACTGGTTTTCTCCTTGAGGAAAAAGCGTTGATACAACCCGCGACCAAGAAACCAAAACGCCACGCTCACCACGACAAGAACCACCAAGAAAATCAGCGGGCCTTTCAGTGGATTGCTTTTGCGACGATACGGTTTGCGCGCGCCAGCCCGGACCTGATTTTCAATTTCAGTGATGGACTGGGTCGCGCGCAGATGAGGAACCAGATGATCAGGAGGTTGCAGCGGAGAGTCATCCACCGGCATCGATTGATCCGTATCCGGCAACGCCGGGGCGGCGACGGGCATGGGAGGCGCCGGTGCATTCCTCACCGAGTCTTCCGTATCTGAATCCACTGCGGGAAGTGGTGCCGGCGGCGTATCCGCCGGGGGCGCGGAAGGCAGCGGAGAGGACTCGCCCCCGGCGCCCGGGGTTTGCAAACGCAACTTGAACGAAGGCGCCAACTTTTGTTCCGGTGATTCGGGGCTCAAATGAGCAACAGGTGAAGGCTCTAAAATCGGAGGGAGCGGCTCTACTGCGTCGCCGACGACCGGCGCTTTTTCTGGAGAAGCCTCAGCGGGGACTTCTTCCTCTGCGCTAAGACGCGGCTTGGAGCGAAGACGCGGACGCAAGCTGGGCAGTTCATCAACCGGCTCGGCCGGCTCGGCCGGCTCGGCCGGCTTTTCCGGAATAGGAGCGGGGGCCGGCGGAGCGGGCTTTTCGGAGGCTGCAGGCTCGGAGGCGGGACGCGCACGTGGCTTGAGACGTAGCGGAGCTGGCTGGGACTCTTCTTCACTCATTGCGTAAACGCTAAACAGACGAAGCGACGGGAGAAATGAAAAAGATTTGCTTTGGGCAGGTTTCCGCAGGGTCCACGAAACATGGACCCGCGGAAATTGCTCTTAGAATCCGACCAAAACGCGTTTAGCGCGGGCCGCGGGACTGCGGACGTCCGCCGCCACCGCCGCCACCGGCAGGACGGTTTCCTCCGCCACCACCAC
>JBBKWO010000078.1:0-49741 GCA_037969015.1 Opitutaceae bacterium | reverse complement strand
GGGGACGGACCGCTGGGCCGTCCGGCTCGACGACAGCAAACGGTGGTCAATTGTCGCACGCGGCGGGCCCAGCGGTCCCGCCCCACCCAAAGTCTGGTTCTTTCGGGCTGTTGGTATAATATACACAGGCCAAACTATTCGGACTTTAACCACGGATTGATCGGATAGACACGGATTGGAAGGTTTGCATCCGTGTATTTCCGTGAAATCCGTGATTAGAATTAAAGGGTTCAATTGTTTTTTGGGTCTAAAATCCACGGGACGCTGGGGTTAAAGAGGGCACTTGAGCCTTGGCCATCACCGGCATAGGAAAATGACGATCAATCGAGGGATTTCACCATTCCGAGCGTAACACCTGCCATGAACAACCCACTTTCCCAACGTCTGCAGGACTGGACCACGCAGGTGGAGGCTGATCCCGCGTTCTCTGCCCGGGTGCAGGCCCGTCTGGCTGCCGCCGGGTCCGGCTCGACTCCGCTGGCTTTCCGCTGGGCCGCCGCCGCGGGCATCTTGGGAGCGTTGGCTATCGGGGTGGGCGGAGGGCTCCGCACCGGGCAGGTGGAAACCAACCAACAGCTGGCGGCCAATTACGCCCGCAGCATCGACCCGTTGCAATTGGCTGAAACCCATTCCGCGCACAACCACTCGAACCCGTGAATCGAGTCCTAGCCCTCATCCTTCTGGCCGTGGCGGTCGGCGTGGTCTCCTTCGGGATATCGCGCCAGATGGCTAAATCCACCGCTCCGGCCGACTCACTCGACTGGATGACCGCCGAGTTTGACCTGACCGCTCAACAACGGGCCGACATCGTCAAATTGCAGACCGACTATGCGGTGATCTGCGAACGGCATTGTGCGGCGATTGCCAACGCCAAAGATCGACTGGCCGCGGCTTCCGCCGCCGACATTTCGCAGGCCGAGGCCGACATGAAACGTCTGGAGCTGGTTTGCATCACCAGCACCCGCGAACATCTCAGGGAGGTTGCTGCGCAGATGGAGCCCACCGCGGGCCGTCGTTTTCTGGCCCTAGTCGAACCGAAACTCGCCGGCTTTCAGCACGAAGCACCGCTCGAGCTCCCATGAGTCAATCGTCGGACGCCACGCCTCCCGACGAAGTCCTGATGGCTGCTCTCGCCAACGGCGACGACGCGGCCTTGCGGCCGCTGATGGATCGCTGGCAGGTGCCGTTGCGTTCGTTTCTCTACCGGTATCTTCAAAATGAACACGAGGCCATGGATCTGGCCCAGGAGACCTTTGTGAAGGTGCACCGCCATCGTGGCCGCTGGCGTGAGGGCGCCCGTTTCTCGACCTGGATGTTTCAGATCGGGCTCAACCTCGCCCGTGACCGCCGCCGTTGGTGGAGTCTGCGTCGTCATGAGGATGTGGATACGCAGATTGGTTTGTCCGGCGGAGGCGATTCGCCGGATGCCGCCGCCGAGCGTGCCGAGCGCGTGGCCGAAGTTCGCGCCGCCATCGCGGGGTTACCGTCCCACCTGCGCTCTGTGGTGATTTTTGCGGAGTATGAACGCCTGCCTCAGGCCGAGATCGCGGCCATCGAAGGCATTACGGTTAAGGCAGTGGAAACGCGACTGGTCAGGGCGCGCGGGAAGCTGCGCAAGGCGCTCAGACTATAGCCGGGCGCCGTCCCCTCCGCCCCAGTGTATCCATCCGTGCAAATATTTGTTCGTAATACGAACATAGTAGTGGCGAAGGCGGGGCCGGTGGCATGGAGGTGATTACAAAATTAAGGCCTGCAAATGAGGCCAGAATTTGCATGCTCTTTCTCGTGGCCACAGGGCCGCCGACTCCGCCAAAAGTGACGTCGTAGCCAAACCGCCTTAGCCGCGGTCCCGGACTTGATCCGGATATAAAATGCCCCCGCCGACACAGGTCGACGGGGCGCTTTTTTTTTAGGGGTAAATACATGGTAGCCACGGCCGTCCCGGGCCGTGTGCCGAGAGCGACGTTCCCCGGTTGTAAGGCATCAACCGCGCCCCCGGGGGACCCTTCGACGCAGGCTCAGGACAAACGGGGGCGGCTACATTCAGCAGCTCGCTGAGCTTCTAATCTATCAAGGTTTGGCGACCGGGGCCAGCAGTCGGATCGCAAACAACTCCCACCCGCCTTTTGGCAGCGGGTCGGCCTTGGCCATAATCGTCTGCCCGGGCCTGAGTTGGGCGCGCACAGACGGGTTGATTATGAACTCGGTCTGTCCGGGTTTTAGCAGGCCGGGGATGCCGGTGTGCTCAATGATGATGCGGTCAGCGGCCTCCGGGAGTTCCAGGACTTTGCCGCGCAGGGCATGGCCGGCCTGATCGGCCGCCGAGTCGCCACAATTGCAGTCGTCCCCAGATTCCGGCTGGGCTGCGAACACGGTGGCAACCAGACCGATAACCAACCAGCACCGGCAAAAGAGTTTTAACCAGTTCAAAGGCATGCTTGCTACATGGTATGGATCGGCCGATTTGGCGAGGCCTGGCTTTTTTTTAGCTGACTGGCGGCGGGGGCTTGCGGCCACCGCGTCGAGAAGCTTTGCATAACACTTCCCCATGGAAGCCGCTGACAAAATCGCCGAAGTGACCCAATTGCTGACCCAGGCCTCCGAGGCTTGGCGCACCCAGACCAACGAGACCGCCCAACAGGCCATGGCCGCCTGTGAGCAGGCGCTGCGGTTGCTTGACGCCATGGAGGCTGGGGTGTCGCAATCGCGCCTGCGTGCCGCGGCGTGGATGCAGCGGGGGCAAATTCTTGATACCGCCGGCCAGCCGGCCGAGGCGGTGCGTTGTTACGATCAGGCGATTGCCGCCATCCCGGCTGATTCGGCCGATGATCAACCCGGACTGGCTGCGGCCTACATGAATCGCGGCAACGCCCAGCAACGGATCGGCACGCCCGAGGCGTTGATCGCGGCGGGCACGTCTTTTGGGGAGGCCATTGTCCGTTTGGAGCGCTGGCCCGAGCCGCGCCCAGGCGAGGTCGAAAACACGCTCGGCGCCGCCTATATGAACGCCGGTATTTGTCATGCCCGCGCGGGTGATGATGCGTCCCTCGGCAAAGCCAAAAAGTCGCTCGATCAGGCGATCGGGGTGCTCATGCGCGCGGCCGAAACCGCACCGGTGGCCCGTCGGAATCTGGCCTCGGCTTGGGGCAACCGTGGCGTGCTCATGTTGCAGACGTCCGATTGGACCGAGGCCCGCCGGTGTTTTGGCGAAACGTTGACCTTGCTTGAGTCGCTCCGCGTCGAGGGTGGTCCCGCGGTGCTGCTTGAACTGGCGTCTACGCATTTGAATCTAGCGCAGGCCAACACCGCGTCCGGTGATGCCGACGCGGGGCTGGATTCGGTTCGCATCGTGTTGTCTTTGACTGGAGCGGAAGAGTCAGCAAATCCCCGGTTTTGTGAACTTGGGCTGCGGGCGCGTCATGCCTTGTGTATCGTGCTGGCCGGTCGTCTTTCGGTCGGTCAGGCCGGTTCGCCGGAGGTGGCGGAAATGATTTCTGAAGCCGGCGACGTGGTTGAGGAAGGCCTCGCGTTGGCCAAGGGCTGGGGTGAACGCGCCCAGTGGTTCGCCGATCCGTCGCTGCGGTTGTTTGAATTTGGCTGCTGGCTGTATCGCACGCAGCAGCCGCAGTTTTTTGCCGAGTATATCGAGGAGCATCTGGACGCGGATGCGCGTCGTGCGGCCGTGGCCGGTGCAGCGTTGAAGGCGGCGCGGGAAGGGTTGCGCAAAAAGAGTTTTGCGTCGTTGGCCGGTGACGAGGGCGAGTGGTTGCAGGACTGGACTGCACTGTCGGCCAAGGTCGAGGGGATGGCTCCGGCGGTGGCCCGGGCCTGAGTATGAAGCCTCTGGTCACGGTGCTCGGCGGGTTTCTTGGCGCGGGCAAAACCACGTTGCTCAGGCACCTGTTAACCCAGTCGGCTGGTCGGTCTTGGGCGGTGGTGGTTAATGATCTGGCGGTGCTGAATGTTGACGGTGCCTTGGTGCGTGACGATCCGCTGATCGGCGGAGAGGTGGTCGAACTGGCTGGCGGCTGCGTGTGTTGCTCGGGCCGCGATGAATTGGGCGAAACCCTGGCCCGTCTGGCGGCGGAGGAACGCTACGAGCACATCTTGGTGGAGACCACGGGAGTGGCCGAGCCGCGGGGAGTGGCGACTTTGTTTACGCGCAAGAATCCGTTTGGACGGGCGTTGTCGGACTTTGCGGATTTGTCCTCGCTTGTAACCGTGCTCGACGCGGCGTTTTTTGAGGCGGAGTGGCGGGCGTATCACGGCGCTGCGCCGACTCGGCGTTGGGCGGACGCGGGGCGGGAATCTCCTGCCTTGTCGTTGATGATCGAGCAGGCGGAGTGTGCCGACCTGATCGTGCTGAATCATCGCGACCGGATTGACGACGAGGGGGCGGGGCAGGTGGAGGTGATCATCCGCGGGTTGAACCCGCGGGCGGAGTTGCGTTGGTGCGAGCGCGGCCGGCTGGACGCGGACGAGGTCGTGGGCACGCTGCGTTTTGATCCGGCGGCCACGGTAGGCGGTGCGCGGTGGATTCGTGAGTTGAACGCGTTGTCTCCGGTGTTGAAACCGACAGTGCGCCCGGCCGCGGCAGGGCATGGTTTTGGCACGGTGATTTATCGTGAGCGCCAACCATTTGTCCGCGAGCGTTTGGTGGCGTTACTCGAAAGGGGACTGCCCGGAGTTTTGCGCGCGAAGGGCTTCTTTTGGACCCGGGAACAACCGGATGAAATGGGATTCCTGTCAGTCGCCGGCGGCGTGGCGAGTTTGGAGGCGCTCAATTACTGGTGGGCGAGTCTGGTGGAGCAGGGGAAGGCGTCGTTGAATGAACGACCGGCCTCGGTGGTGGCGGCTTGGGCGGAGCCACATGGGGATCGCCGGCAGGAGCTGGTGTTGATCGGGCCGGACTTGGATGAGGCGGCTTTGGTCGCTGCCCTGAACGGGGCTCTGGCGACGGACTGATTTCTAATACAGACTGACAGACTGCGGTTGTTCCGCAGCCGGAAAATTACGAGCTCTTTTGGTTCTTTTCCGTGGTCTCCGACTTGGCCTTTTTCGAATTGGAACGACGGGAGCTGCGCCAGCTTTCGCGGTGTTTGCGAATCCAGTCGAGCAGGGCCCGTTCAAAACCGATGTCGTAGCCGAGTCGCTCGGACTCGATCCACTTGTGGCGGAGAATTTCCTCTCTCTCGGCCAGAAATTCTTGGTATAAACTCGACTGCTTTACGAAGTCGCGGGAAGTGGTGTCAGGCTCTGGACTGCGAGATTGGGTCATGGCTACCACGGTAAAACGGGTCTTAGGCGATGTTGAGCTGGCGCCGACCTGCCGGGGTAATCATGTCGGGTTGCCATTCGGTTTCCCAGACGAGGTCTATTTGGGTGCGTCCCACACCGCCCAAAGTCTGGAGTTTAGGTTGCACTTGGTGGGAAATCGAATCGGACATCGGGCAACTGTGGGAAGTAAGCGTCATTTTCACGGTGATATCGATGGATGCGTTGTCTTCGTTGCTTGAGTGAATGTCGTAAATCAGGCCAGATCCACGATATCGACAGGGATTCCCGGATCTTGGCAGGTGCGCAAGGCGGAAATGACGTCGGTTTTCGTGAGTTCCATGGCCGGAAGGAATTACAACGTAGATGTGTAACGGGGACTGTCAATGCCGCTAGCCGGTAGCGAAGTCCGGACTGATCTTCGGCCGGCTTTTCCTTGCCTCAACCGCCGCAAACGACGAACTGGTCGGACTTTTCCCATGGCCGGCTCCAAATTTATTCTTTTCGACTGCGACAGCACCCTCAGCGCCATTGAAGGCGTCGACGAACTGGCCCGGGTGCGTGGGCCCGAGGCATTTGCCCGGGTCGAGGCGCTGACTCATGAGGCCATGAATGGCACCGTGGCGGTGGAAGCTGTGTTTGGTGAGCGCCTGCGTATCATTCAGCCGCGGCTCTCTGATGTGGCCGCCGTGGGCGCCCAATACTTGGAGACCATTGAACCGACCGCATTGGCCACGGTGAAGGCCCTACGGGCGGCGGGCTGGGAAATTATTATCGTGAGTGGCGGGTTTCGTCAGGCGATCCGGCCGCTGGCTGACCTGCTGGGGGTAACGCGGGTGGAGGCGGTGGATCTGTTTTTTGATGAGCAAGGTCAGTATGCCGGTTTTGATGAAGCTTACCCGACCACGCGTTCGGGAGGTAAACCGGAGATCGTGGCACGGCTTAAGGCGGAGCTGAATCCATCGCGCATCGTGATGGTGGGCGACGGAGTCAGCGATCTGGAGACCAAGGCCACGGTGGATCTGTTTGTGGGCTTTGGCCGCTATGTTGCGCGCGAAAAGGTGAAGGCTGGCGCGGATAAGTTTGTGCATGCGCTCGACGAATTGCCGGCGCTGGTTGAATAATGACCGGATTTTGTAATCCGGTATCCTTTGACGCTCCTTTCGAGAGACTTTCTTTCGTTGGTGCGTGGCGTTTTTTTTAAATGAATCGCTTATCGTAATGCAGCTTAGGTTCGTCTGGCGTTTTTCTTGCTGGGCGGGCGCTTGATCGACCCAAACATGGAAATTTTATTGGCCACCGTATTACTCACACCCGTGCTGCTCGCACTGGTGATGCCTTTGTTGGGGCGGTTTCTCGGGGCCAAAGTCGGTTGGGTGGCATTGCTGGCTCCGGTGGTGAGCTGCGCGGCGGTGATTAAAATGTATGGTCTGCCGTTGGCCGAACGCCTGCCGGTGAACTGGGAGTGGGTTCCGTCGCTGGGAGTCAACCTGACCTTTATGCCGGACGGGTTGTCGCTCCTGTATGGGCTGATTGTGAGCGGGGTGGGCGTGCTGGTGGTGTTTTACGCGGCCTGTTACTTGGACGACGACCACTACCGCGACCACGGAAAGTTTTACTGCTATCTGCTGCTCTTCATGGCGGCGATGTTGGGCACGGTGATGGCGAGCAACCTCCTGATGCTGTTCGTCTGCTGGGAGCTCACCGGATTAACGTCGTTTTTGCTGATCGGGTTTTTGCATGACAAGGCGGAGTCGCAGCGCGGTGCACGCATGGCCTTGCTGACGACCGGTATGACGGGGTTGGTGTTGCTGGCCGGCGTGGTGCTGCTGCGCGTGATCTACGGCACGTATGATCTGGCGACGATCCTTGCGCACAGCGGAGTTCCCGCGGGTTCGGAGACGCTGCTGTTGATGGCGTTTATCTGCTGCTTCATCGGTATCGCCGGTAAGTCGGCGCAGTTCCCGTTTCACTACTGGCTGCCCAACGCGATGGCGGCGCCGACTCCCGTGTCGGCTTATTTGCACTCGGCGACGATGGTGAAATTGGGCGTGTTTTTGACCGCCCGTTTGTTGCCTGTATTCAATGATCTGGAACTGTGGATGCCGTTGCTGACGGGCATCGGGTTCGGCACGTTTTTATTGGGCGCGGTGCTGGCGCTCTTGTCGCAGGATCTCAAGGGTGTGCTCGCCTACACGACGGTTGCCCAGCTGGGCTTTTTGATCGGCTACTACGGTCTGCATGTGCAGGGCGTGCCGGTGACGTGGGACGCGCTGCATGTGCTCAACCATGTGTTCTATAAGGCCTGTCTCTTTATGGTGGTGGGCATCATCGACCACAGCACGGGCACGCGTGACCTGCGCAAGCTGGGCGGGCTGTGGCGCAAGATGCCGATCGTTGGAACTGCGGCGTTGTTGGCGCTGGCGACCTTCGCTGGTTTGCCTCCGACCACAGGTTTCTTGAGCAAGGAGTTGTTGCTGGCGGATCTGTTTGCGTTGTGGCAATCGCACGGCGGGTTCCAGGCGTTGTGGCCGTTGGCGGTGTTGACGGTTGGTTCGGCGATCAACGTGGCGGTGGCGGTCCGGGTGCTGGGCGCGTTTTTTGGCAAACCGACCCACGCGGTGGAGGATCATTTCCATGCGCCGTCTATCGGGTTGCAATTGCCGCCGGTGCTTTTGGGAACGGCGACGTTGGTGTGCGGTGTGTTCGCGGCGGGTTTTGGCCGGTTCACGCAGTCGTTTGGCGGCTCGCCGGGGCGTGTGGTTGGCACGACTGAGTTACATCTGTGGCACGGGGTTACGCCGGAGTTGATCACTAGTGCCATCGTGGTGGTGGCGGGGTTGGTCTTGTATTTCGCGGTGGGTCGCGTGCGCTGGAATCGCGCCGAAGTGCCGGTGTGGCTGCGGTTTGATCTGCTGTTCGATAAAGTGGCCGATGGCGTGCCTTACGCGGCGCGTGGATTTAACCGGGCCATGGGCTTCGAGTCGCCGGGTTCTTTTTTATATGTGATTTGCGGCGTGATGGTGCTGGTGCCGGCGTGCTTCTTGATTCCTCGCTGGAGCGAGCTGACGGCGCAGGCTGGCCAGTGGTCGATGTTACCCAGTGAGCCGGAGGGCTGGATGCGTTGGGTCGTTGTCTTGTTGGTGGGGGCGGCTGCGGTGTGCGCAGCCAGTTGGAAGCGGGTGATCCCGCAGTTGTTCGCGGTGTCGATTGTCGGCTTGGGCATTTCGTTTTATTACGTGCTTTATCAGGGGCCGGATCTGGCGATCACTCAGATGCTGGTGGAGTCGGCAACGTTGCTGTTGGTGCTGCTGGTGGTGCTGCGGCTGAAGCGCGACGGGGCGGATTCGACGCCGTTGCCGACGATCGGTCGGATCCGTGGCGGATTACGACTGGCGGTCTCGGCCGGCGCGGGTCTGTTGCTGGGTGGTGGCGTGTTGGTTTTTCAACAGACGCCGTCACCCGAGCTCGACCGGGCGGGAGACTATTATCTGGCGCACTCGGAAGCCTATGCGAAGGGCACCAATGTTGTGAATACGACGGTGATCGATTACCGCGGGTTCGACACGATGTTCGAGTTGATGGTGCTGGTGATCGCGTCGCTCGGCTGCCTCGGATTGCTGGCGCGTCGCCGGACGAGCGGTTTGCGGGGACGGTTCGGCACGGGTGAGACGGATCTGTTTCCGGTGCCCAATGATTTCATCCTGCGCATGATCGTAGTGTTGGGTTTTGTGCCTCTCAATCTGTTCGCGGGTTACATTTTTTTGCGTGGTCACAATCTGCCGGGCGGTGGGTTTCCGGCGGGCTTGATCAGCGCGTTGTCGTTGATCCTTTTGTCCTTTGTTCTGGGTGTGCATGGCGTGCGAAAGGTGGTGCGGGTTAATCCGATCGGCATCGCGATTGCGGGCGTGTTTCTGGCGCTGGCGGCGGCGCTGTTCCCGGCGTTGGTGCAGGGGTTGCCGATTCTGCATCACTTCCATGTTTATGTCGCTGGATTCTATTTGGGCGGGGCCTTCTGGTTTGATCTCGGGGTGTATCTCGCGGTGGTGGGGACTTCGCTGAAGATTATTCTGCCGCTGATGAAGTCGGTGCACGGACTGCCGGGCTTTGTTGAAGAAGAGGAGGCACGGTTTGCTTCGCTGCATTGCGAGCCGATCGATCTGCAACGGCCAAAAACAGCCGGCGGACGAAAGGAGGGACGTTGATATGACTAACCAACTTGAAGCGGCGGTGTTGATCGCGGTGCTGTTTGGCTCGGGCATCTTCCTGTGCCTGTCGCGTCGGATGCTTTCGATGCTATTTGGATTCATCCTTATTTCCAATGCGGCAAACCTGGTTTTGATCGCGATCTCCGGTGATCCGACGGCGAAGAGCGCGGCCACGTTGGCGGGGCATTCGCCGGATGCGTTGCCGCCGGTGGACCCGTTGCCGCAGGCATTGATCCTGACGGCGATCGTCATCGGGTTTGCGGTGGCAGCTTATCTTACTGTGCTGATTTATCGACTCTACACCGACCGTGGCACGGCGAGCGTGCCTACGCTTTTTGATCCGAAGGCCGAGCCGGTTGTCGGCGGGGAGGACAAGTCATGAGTTGGTCCGATACTCCGGCTAATCTGGTCGCGTTGCCGGTAATCTTCCCGGCGTTGATCGCAATGATTTGCTTACTGGCACCACGTCCGGCGGTCTGGCGACGGGTGCTGACGGCTGCGGCGATGGCCGCGTTGTTGGCACAGGCAATTTGGATGGTGATCCACGTGATGGAGCATGGCCCCATGGTGCTGCGGCTGGGCGGGTGGGTGGCTCCTTATGGTATCGTGCTGGTGGGGGACACGCTTGCGGGCATCATGCTGGGGCTGTCGTCGTTCACGGCGTTGTCATGCGTGTTGTTCGGATTTGCCGACGAGACGGCGCGAGAAGAACATCCCCTGCGCCTGCCGCTGTTCCTGTTTTTGCTGTGCGGTATCAACCTGACCTTTGTCACTGGAGATTTGTTTAATCTGTTCGTGGCGTTTGAGGTGATGCTGTTGTCGTCCTACGGCTTGATGACGCTGGAAGCTGGCGCGAAGGAGTCGAGGCAGGCGTTCCCTTATCTGACGCTGAACTTGGTGGGCAGCGCACTGTTTTTGGCGGTGTGTGGTTTTGCCTACAGTCTGTTTGGCACGCTGAATTTTGCCGAGATCATCGGTCGGGCGGATCTGCTGGCGGGTGACTACCGGCTGACGTTGCTGGCGGTGCTGATGCTGCTGGTCTTCGGTTTGAAGGCGGGCCTGTTCCCGCTGTATCACTGGTTGCCGGGCAGTTATTCGGTGATGCCGGCGCCGGTCGCGGCGTTCTATGCGGGCATGCTGACCAAGGTGGGTGTTTATATCCTGATCCGGATTTTTGGCACGGTGCTGCCGCCGTCGATGACGGAGCTGCACACGTTGATCGCGTGGACTGCCGGTCTGACCATGGTGATCGGCGTGTTGGGTGCGGTGGGGCAGACGCGGGTGCAGACGATCCTGAGTTACCACATTGTGAGCCAGATCGGTTTCATGGCACTGGCCATCGGGTTGTTTTCACCGTTCGCGATCACGGCGGCGATTTTCTACATCATCCATCACATCATCGTGAAGTCCGCGCTGTTCTTGGTGGGGGGCTCGGTGATCAAACTCAACGGCACCGACGAGCTCGCGCGCACGGGCGGTTTATGGCGGGCCGCCCCTTGGTTAGGGATTGCGTTTGTGCTGCAGGCAATGTCGCTGGCCGGTCTGCCGCCGCTGAGTGGTTTCTGGGGCAAGTTCATGATCATCCAGGAAGGTTTCACGCAGGGGGAATGGATACTGGTTGGCATGTCGCTGGTCGCCAGTGTGCTGACGTTGATGAGCATGCTGAAAATCTGGTTGGGCGCCTTCTGGAAAAAGGCGCCGGAAGATCGCCCGCCGGTCGTGACTGGTGGCAGTCGTCGCATGAGCCTCGTGGTGGTATGCATGGCGGCGGTGTCTCTCTTTATCGGATTGAATGCCGAGATGTTTGTCCGGGTGGCCAAACATGCGGCCAATGAGACGCTCGATCGTGCCGGTTATGCGGCCAACGTGCGTGCGGCCAACGAAACCCTTTATCCGGCGAAAACTCCCGGTGCTCCTAAACCATGACGACCACCGACTCCCATCGTTCTTCGCATTCTTGGCCGGCCCGCGCCGTCGGGTTGGTGGTGTTTGTCGCCTGCTTCACGCGTGAGCTGGTGCTGGCGAATCTACTGATCGCCAAGGCGGTGCTTTTCCAAAAAAGCGCGGATTTCGCGCCGGGTTTTGTGAACTATCCGCTGACGGGATTGTCTCGTTTCGAGGTGCTGGTGCTGACCCACAGCATCACGCTGACGCCGGGAACGGCTTCGGTGATGATCGCCGAAGACTTTTCCGAACTCGTGGTGCATGCTTTTGATGTGCGCGACCCGGAGGCCGTCGTGGCGGGCATTCGCAACGGCCTTGAAAAACCCCTGTTGTCCTGGACCCGGTAACCATGAGCTTTGTTGAACTACTTTACTACGTCGGTTGGGCCGGCTGCATCCCCGGTCTGATTGTGGGCGTCTGGCGCATCGGCAAGGGGCCCACCATGCTGGATCGCATGCTCGGGTTGGACCTGTTGACCATCACCTCGGTGGCGTTGATGATCGTGTATTCGATTCACCATCACACGGAGGACTTTGTTGAATTGATCCTGATAGTCATGGCGCTGGGCTTTTTTACTACGGTGGCGTTTTTCTATTATCTGTCGCATCTGCCTTCGAGCTACGAGGGCCTGTCGGCCAAAGAGGAGGACAACTCATGATGAGCTTGAACGATTGGATTGGCGGTCTGTTTTTGGCCGGCGGCACTTTCTTTATGTTGGTGGCGGCGGTGGCGACGGCTCGTTTACCTGATGTCTATTGCCGCTCGCACGGGGTGGGGAAGGCGATGACGCTGGGGATTATCCTTATGCTGATCGGGTGTGGAATCGTGGTGGAAAACATTTCCTGGTGGAAAGTTGGCCTGGCGATCGTGTTCCAATTTACGACCATCCCGGTGGCCAGCCACTTGTTTTGTCTGGTGGCCTACCGCAAAAAAGTCCGTCGCTGGTCTGCCAATGGATGGGTTCGGGATTAGTATTTTGCATGATAAAATCGTTGTAAACGTCGCTTGCCGTCAGGCGAGGGGGGCGCCCATATTCCGGCCCCATGATCTCTTTACGTTGGATGATGGGGAAAGTAGCCGGTGCCGCCCTGCTGGCGTCGACTTCGGCACTGGCCTTTGGTTCGACTGGCGCACACGAGGCTGTGGACCTTGGTGCAAACGCCTTTCCTTTGCCGCTGACGGCCTATGGGGCCGATGAAGCCGGCAAGGGACTGATGGAAATTTTAGCCAGCCGGATTCACTCGGACCCATTCAATCTGGTGGTCTCGTTGATCTTTTTGGCGGCTATCATCCACACCTTTTTAACCCCTAGATTTCGCCATTGGGCGCATGTGGCCGAAGAAAAGCATAAAGCCAAAATGAAGGCCAGCGGAGTGTCAGAGACCGGCACGGACAACGATCACGACGGTCATCCGGACGAGGTCAGCTTCATCGGACAGGTCCTGCATTTTTTTGGAGAGGTGGAGGCTGTCTTTGGTTTGTGGGTGGTCGTTTTGATGGCGGCCTTCACCAGGGCCAAGGGCTGGACCTCGGTGCTGGATTACATGGACAACAAGGTGAACTACATCGAGCCGATGTTCGTGGTGGTGATCATGGCGATCGCCTCTACCCGCCCGGTCCTGCGCTTCGCCGAGCACTGTGTTCGTGCGCTCGCCTCGATAGGCAAGGGTTCGGTGGCCGCTTGGTGGCTCTCGATCCTGATCGTCGGTCCTTTGCTCGGATCTTTCATCACCGAGCCGGCCGCGATGACGATCGCCGCGCTGCTGCTGGCCCGCCGTTTCTACGAGCTGAAGCCTTCGCCCAAGTTTGCCTATGCTACCATCGGTCTACTCTTCGTGAATGTCTCGGTGGGGGGGACCCTGACCAATTTCGCGGCGCCTCCCGTCCTGATGGTAGCCGACGCCTGGGGCTGGACGTCGGGTTACATGCTTAAGGCGATCGGCTGGAAGGCAGTTCTGGGTATCATCGTTGCCACATCGATTTATTATGTGGTTTTCCGTAAGGAGTTTGCGGCTCTGAACGAGCGTGCGCTTATTCGTGCCGCAGCCGAACCGGTGGCTAAGAAATCCGAAAAAGTGCCGGCTTGGATCACCTTTGTGCAATTGGGCTTTCTTGGTTGGACGGTATTTGTTTCCCATCACCCGGAGCTGTTCATCGGCGGTTTTCTGTTCTTCCTTGGATTCACCCAAGCCACATCGCACCACCAGAGTGAGCTTGATCTACGTCCGTCACTGTTGGTCGGGTTCTTCCTCGCGGGTCTGGTCATTCACGGTGGTTTGCAGGCTTGGTGGATCGAGCCCGTGCTGAAGAGTCTCACCCAACTGCCGCTTTTTATCGGTTCCACAATTTTGACCGGCTTTAACGACAACGCAGCCATCACCTATCTGGCGACGTTGGTTCCGGGATTCACCGATTCACTCAAATACGCGGTGGTCACCGGTGCAGTCACGGGTGGCGGCCTGACCGTAATTGCAAACGCTCCCAATCCCGCCGGACAGTCCATCCTGCAAAAATACTTCCCCGACGGGGTTTCCCCCATGGGATTATTGATGGGGGCGGTATTGCCTACGGTGGTTATGGGGCTGCTCTTTTGTATCCTGTGATCGGAACACGCATCGATACCGGGGTCATATCTGAATTTGGTTCCGTGCGTCACGGGTGTTGAATCTGGGCGATTTTACCGACTGGATAAACGCACCTGATGGCATCCCCCCTATATCGGTTCGGTTCCTGGCTCCTCCAGCGGCTTGCAATGTGCATGCTGATCGGGGTGCTGGCTCTGTCCGCCTGCAGTCTCTGGCTGTTTATCCAGGACCAGCGCAATGACGAGACCCGCCGTGAGCAATGGATCGGCCGGCTGACCGCCGAGCGGGATTCGGCCCAGGCCGCCCTGGCCAGTTTGGAGAGTCGTCTGACCGGCGATCAGGCTGAGCTGTTGCGTGAGGAGGAGCGGGTGGTTCGTTCGACCAGGGTCATCTCTTCGCTGGATGAAATGTCCAGCCGCTGGGATCGTTGGTTTGGAAACAGGGCCCAGCAGCAAGCCAATGAGGACCGGCGTGCGAGTATGATCGCCCTGCGCGCTGAGGCGAACGCACGTATTGTGGAACTACAAACCCGCGTCACTGCCGGGCACGACGGGCGACTGGATGCGGTTTTACGTTTGCAAAGCGCCGAGCTTCACTTGGAGGAGGCCGCCCGCGAAACCAGTCAGGTCGTCTATTACCTGCGTTCGGCCTGGGTGGATGTTCGCTGGTATCTGGCCGTTGGAATGCTGGCGTTGGTGATCGGGCCTTTTGTCTTCAAACTTTGGCTTTTCTACGGTTGGGCCCGCTGGACCGGTCGCAGCGATCCCATGCAGTTGACTGATGTCTGTTCGGATGCGGTCGGCGTTGGAATCTGTGCTCCGTGCCTGACGGAATCGTTGTGGCCGGGAGAAATCATGCGGGTGCGTCCCGCAGTGCTGGCGACTCCCACTGACGAACTGGAAACTAAATCGCGCAAGGTATTCAGCTGGGCGTTTCCGTTCACCTGTTGGTGGTCGGGATTGACCGGGCTGCGTGATTTGCGCCACGGCCATGCCGGCAACGGACGCATGGTGCCGTTGAGCACGTCCGGCGAGGGTATGGATGTTCCTGTTGATGTGCTGGTGGTCGTTGATGTGCCCGAGTTGGCCACCTTCAGTGTGCGCTTGGGAAATCTGGCCGGCTGGATTTTTTCGGGTGAAACGCCCCCACGGATTTTCCGCCGGTGGCGTTTGTGGAGCCGGCAGGCTTGGGTGTCGCGGCAGTTGGGCTATTTTGTTTTTGAAGGGCCATGCCGTTTGATCCTTCGCGGGCCCGGACTGCGCTCCGAATTGCTGGCGGTTCGTGACGGTATCGCGATCTCCGAGCGACGGGTTTCCAACGAGTCGGTGGTCGGCTTTTCTGCCAATTTAAAAGTGTCACCGGTGCGGACCGAGCGGTTCCGGAGTTTTCTGGCCGGTCATGCCCGGCTTTGGCAGGCCAAGTATACCGGCAGCGGGGCGATTTTGGCGGGTGACGTGGTCCGCCCCGGGTTCATGCGGCGTCTGGGACGTTGGCTGGGGATTTGATCCATTGTGCCCCTTGAGTTCCGCAGTATCCGGGTTTGGATTGGTAGGAGCGCCTGATGTCACTCTTTAAACTCCACTCCGACTACCAGCCGACCGGCGACCAACCGACCGCGATCAAGGACTTGGTGCGCTCGATCGAGGCCGGCAACAAGGACCAGACGCTCCTCGGCGTCACTGGCTCGGGCAAGACGTTCACCATGGCCAACGTCATCGCGCAGTGCGACCGGCCGACCCTGATCATCTCGCACAACAAGACCCTCGCGGCCCAGCTCTACTCCGAGTTTAAAAATTTCTTCCCCGAGAACGCCGTCGAATACTTCGTCTCCTACTACGACTACTACCAGCCCGAGGCTTATATCGCCTCCAGCGACACCTACATCGAGAAGGACTCGTCCATCAACGAGGAGATCGAACGCCTGCGCATCGCCACCGCCAGTTCCCTCGTTTCACGACGCGACGTTATCGTGGTCGCCTCCGTCTCCTGCATCTACGGTCTCGGCTCGCCCGAGGACTTTCAGGAGATGCGCATTCCCCTCAAGCGCGGTGGCATCCTCGGGCGTAACGTCCTCCTGCAACGCCTCGTGGACAATCTCTACGAACGCAACGACTACGACCTCAAGCGCGGCACCTTCCGTGTGCGTGGCGACGTTGTTGACATCATGCCCGCCTACTTGGAGCAGGGCCTGCGCGTTGAGTTCTGGGGCGACGAAATCGAAAATCTTGCCGAGTTCGACCCGCTGACCGGCAACGTCATCCGCAAGCTCGACCAGTTTGACCTGTATCCTGCCAATCAATACGTCACCTCGAAGGACAAACTCGAGTCCGCCGTCGCCGCCATTAAGGCCGAGCTCGACGAACGCGTCGCCTGGTTCGAATCGCAAGGCATGCTGCTTGAAGCCCAGCGCATTCGTATGCGCACTAATTACGATTTGGAGATGCTTCAGGAGATGGGCTTCTGCAACGGCATCGAGAACTACTCGCGCCACCTCGCCGGACGCAGAGCTGGTGAACGCCCTATCTGTCTGGTGGATTTTTTCCCCAAGGATTTCATCCTCATGATCGACGAAAGCCACGCGACCATCCCGCAGATCGGCGCGATGTATAACGGTGACCAAGCCCGTAAAACCAACCTTGTCGGGCATGGTTTCCGCCTGCCTTCGGCGTTGGACAATCGTCCGCAGGCCTTCGCCGAATTCCTCTCCATCACCGGTCAGTCGCTCTACGTTTCGGCCACGCCCTCCAAGTTCGAGACCGAGCGCTCGCAAGTTGTCGCCGAGCAGATCATCCGTCCGACCGGCCTGCTCGACCCCGAGATCACCCTGCGCCCGATCAAGGGTCAGGTGGAAAACCTGATCGGCGAGACCAAACGCGCCGTCGCCGCCGGCGAACGCGTGTTGGTGACCACGCTCACCAAACGCCTCTCCGAAGACCTCACCAGCTTCATGCGGGAGTCCGGTATCCGCGTGGAATACCTGCACTCCGACATCGATGTGATCGAGCGCGTGGAGATCCTGCGCAACCTTCGCCTCGGCAACTTCGATGTGCTGGTCGGCATCAATCTCCTGCGCGAAGGTCTCGACCTGCCCGAGGTCGCCTTGGTCGCCGTGCTCGATGCCGACAAGGAAGGGTTTCTCCGGAGCAAGACCTCACTCATTCAGACGGCCGGACGTGCGGCCCGTCACGAAAAGGGGCGCGTCATTTTCTACGCCGACAAGATCACCGATTCCATTCAGGCCACGCTCGACGTCACCGCCTACCGCCGGGAAAAGCAGCTCGCCTACAATACCGAGCACGGCATCACGCCGCGCAGTGTGAAGCGTTCCGCCCAAGGCAGTCTGCACGTCTACGACGGCACCGGACGCGACACCGCCGAGGAGGAGCTTTCCGCCGTGGCCGAGGGTTCGGCCGAAGATGTCGCCGCGGTCATTGACGAGCTGGAGGAGGAAATGACTTCGGCTTCGGCACGTCTGGAGTTCGAGCGCGCCGCTCTGCTGCGCGACCAGATTTTGGCGCTCAAATCGGGCGACTATAAAAAAGCAACCCGCGCCCCGATCGACGCCAAGGGAGGCAAGGGCAAGAAGAGCACCTCCGCTTATCCGAAGGCCGGTCGTGGTGGCTGGCGTAAGTGATGCCTGATACCAACAGCCCGAAAGAACCAGACTTTGGGTGGGGCGGGACCGCTGGGCCCGCCGCGTGCGACAATTGACCACCGTTTGCGGTCGTCGAGCCGGACGGCCCAGCGGTCCTCCCCACCTTTGAGTCAGTCTAAATATTAAGTGACGTTGGTATGAGTCTAGCCGTAACGATGCAGTCTAGGTGGAGCGCATTGTCCTCAATACGCTGGTTCGGAGCGGCTTCGCCGCAACGCGTTGGGGGCAACGCGTTCCACCTATTCGACTCCAATTTACCATTGCGCGAAGCTTCGACTGCATGGTTTTGGCTAAGAGTGGCTACGGCCGTCCCCAGCCGTATTCCTGCGACTTAATCTTCCTGCTCCAACGAACACGCGCGGGGACGGGCGTGGCTACAGCTTCACCGATTTCTGGGTCACGGTGCCAGTGAGGTGAACGGCGGCCAGGGTAGGTTGCGCAACAGGGCCCAGAGTAGTCCGCTGATGATCAATGCGCGGGCGGTCCATGACGGTAATAGCGGTGCCTGCCAGCGGTTGTATATCAGTGCGATGAAGACCGGCCGGGTCAGCACGATCAACGTTGTCAGCAGGACAAGCAGACCGAATGCGTTGTGACCGACGCCTTCAGCCAACTGGCCGTGCATGAGGTCGTAAATGGCGCGAGTCATGCCGCAGCCCGGGCAATTCAGGCCGGTCAGCGAGTGCCAGGCGCAGGGCAAGAGCAGTCCGGGTTCGCTATGGGGATCGCCCATAAAAATCCAAACGGCTCCGGTCAGCACGATCAGCAGGGCGGTCGCCGCCAGCGTGCGGGGTGCGGTCAGTTTCGCCCGACAGCCTTTTGTCGCCGGTAGGGGAGGTGGTTTAGAGCATTTCAAATAGAGTTGTCCCCATTACGACTGGGGTGAACTGCGTTGACCCCAACGCGGTCGTTGCTCGTTAGTCCGCGTCAAACCGGTCGCCTTGGGACAAGTCGCCCCACCAATTTGGGCCAAGACTTCATTTAAAATGCTCTAGAATCCGCCACCTTGGGCCATGGATCCCGCCATGCCGATCATCATCAGGGCGATGTAGCCGATCTGGAAAAACAGACCGACGCCGACGGACCACCACATCCACGTCTTGGATTTGCGCGCGGCATCGACTGCCCCGGCGTAATCACCGGAGGCGTATTTGCTATCCACCTGGGCGGCAAAAATGATCGAGGGAATGCCCAGCGGCAGGCAGCAGAAGAGGGTGACCAAAATCGCGACCACCAGATTGTTGCCGGGCTTGGGTCCGAGGGTGGTGGCACTGTGCGGCTGGAAAATCGGGGGCGGCGCGGTCTCGGCTCCGGGAGACATGGGCGGAGCGTAGCGGGGCGGAAATAAAGTTCCCAGTGGGCTCCATTCGGCCATGCCTTCGGTCCAGCCGAGGTCGTCGGTTTTAAATTCTCCGGAACTGAGTTTTTCGCGGATGGCGGTTTCGGTAAAGGTGCCGAGTTGCTGGCCTGCGCGGCCTACGTGGTAGTTCATGATGGTAAAGGACTGGGACTGCGATGCCTAGGTTGAACCTGACAGCGACGGGACGCGTTCTGCAACCCCGCGATTTTTGTTCCCCGTCGGTTTGGTTGACGCCGGACTTGCGCGCGGGAGCGGTTATGCCCGTAGTTGGTTTTTATGCGTATCGCGATCCTTGCCGACATTCATGGGAATCTGCCCGCGCTGGAGGCAGCTCTCGCGGATGTTGAACGCCAACATCCCGACCGGCTGATCATCGCCGGCGACATCGTGGATGGCGGTCCCGACTCAGCCGCCTGCTGGGAACGGGTCAAGGCCGTCGGTTGTCCCGTTCTGCGCGGTAACCACGAGCGTTACGTCTACGATTTTGGCACCGAGCAAGCCGACCCGCAGTGGGCCGATCCGCAGTTTGCACCGCTGCACGTGGCGCGGGCTGAGCTGAGTCAGGATCAGATTTCCGAACTCGCCGGTTTGCCCTTCCGCTGGACCGATCCCGACGCGCCCGGCCTGTTGGTTGTGCATGCCTCGCCGCGCAGCGACAACGACTCGGTCTTTGCCTACACGCCCGAGGAGATTGTCTCGACCATGTTCTCCGGTGCCGAAGGCGTTCCGCTCATCGTCCGTGGTCATAATCATTTCTGCGCCCAGCGCGAATGGTCGGGCGGGCGCATCGTTACCAGCGGCTCGGTTGGACTGACCCAGGACGGCAACCCATCCGCGCAATACGTTCTGCTGGAACGCGACACCCTCGAGCGCGATGGCTGGCGGGTGCGGCATCGTATGGTCCGCTACGACGTGGCCGCGACCCTGCGGCGTTTTCACGACAGCGGTTACTTGGACAAGGCCGGACCGATGGGGCGGTTGTTTTACCGCGAAGTGGCGACGGGCACGCACCAAGTGGTGCCTTTTTTACGTTATCAGACCTACCGGCGGCAGGCAGGGACCTACAAGACGCTCTCCGAAGCTGTCGACCGGTTCATCGCCGGAGCCTGAGTTCCTTAGTCGAAAATTCCGCGTTTTCGTCCTTCCGCGATGAAATCTGAACACGCAGTGATTTGGGCAAAAGGAAACCCCCGGGAGTGGCTTCCGGGGGTTAATGGTGGTGGGAGTCGGATTCGAACCAACGAACAGCAAGCTGAATTGATTTACAGTCAACGTCCTTTAGCCACTTGGATATCCCACCAAAGTGAAGGAGGGGAAGAAAACAGGCTAGCAGGCAGGGAGGGGCAAGGAAAATTTTTAATGAGGGCGATTTTAGACCGTAGGGCCGGACCTTGGTCCGGCCGCTGAGTGTGTCCATCCGCGTTGAAGTCAGGCGTTTGGTTAACACGGCCGGACCAAGGTCCGGCCCTACGACGGATCAGAGCACCCCTGCCTCACGGAAGCTATAATGCCCCCTGCCGAGCGGATCGCACTCGACCGAGCCGATGATCACGTGGTCGATCAGCGGGATTTGCACCGCTTCTGACGCCTCACGCAGTTGACGGGTGGCGCGGAGATCGGCGCTGCTGGGGGCGGGGTCGCCCGAAGGGTGGTTGTGGGCGCAAACGATGGCCGAAGCGGCTTCCTGGATGGCGATGCGAAATACCTCGCGTGGATGGACCAACGCGCTGTGGGCGATGCCTGAGGTGGCCTCGACGCAGCGTTGCAGGCGGTTTTTGCGGTCTAGGCAGAGCACCCAGAACTTTTCGACGGCAAGGCCCATGGCCAGCGGGCGCATTTGGGAAACGATGGCCTCGGGACTGTCGAGCAGCGGCGATTGGCCGAGCCCTTGGAGCGCGACGCGTTTGGCGACCTCCATGACGGTGACCAGTTGCAGGGCCTTCACCGGACCGATGCCCTTGAGTTTGCGAAAGTCTTTGTCGGTCCAACGGGTGAGCTTGGCCAGTGAACCGGCTTCGCTGAGCAGGCGGGTGGCGAGGCTGATGACATCATTCCCCTCGGTGCCGCTACGGAGCAGCATGGCGAGCAGCTCGGTGTCGCTCAGATGCGCGGGACCGAGACGTTGCAGGCGTTCCTGGGGGCGTTCGCCGACGGCCAGACTGCGCAGCCGGTTGCTGTCGTTGGGCTCTGGATACGTTTTCGGCTCCGCCATGTCGTAACTTTCTCATGCCTTGCCCCAGTTTGTCCTGCAACTGTCAAAAACGCCCTGAAAAAGTTTAACCTATTGGGTTAAACTTTTTCAGGGCGGAGAGCGGGGGCTATGCCGCCGGTGGTGATTGATCTGGGTGGGCTCAGGCGCGCCACTCGGTGGCGGACATGGCGCCGGTGCGCAGGAACTGCTCGTGCATGGCGAAGGCGTTGCGCAGGGTCTGCGGGCTGTGGCCGTCCTTGGTCATCTCGACGTAGTGCATGAGCGTGTCGCGGAAGTCGGGGTGAGCGCACTTCTCGACTATGAGGCGGGCGCGTTCCAGCGGGTCCTTGCCGCGGAGGTCGGCGATGCCCTGCTCGGTGACGATGATCTGCACGGAGTGCTCACTGTGATCCATGTGCGACACGAGCGGCACTATCGTGCTGATCTTTCCGCCCTTGGCGGACGAGGGGCAGGTGAAGATGGAGATGTAGGCGTTGCGGGTGAAGTCGCCGGAGCCGCCGATGCCGTTCATGAGGTTGCTGCCCATGACGTGGGTGGAGTTTACGTTGCCGAACACGTCGAGCTCGATGGCGGTGTTGATCGTGATGATGCCGAGGCGGCGGATGATTTCGGGGTTGTTGGTGATCTCCTGCGGACGCAGCAGGATGCGCGAACGGAAGAATTCGAGGTCGTCGTAGAAGCTCTTGAGCACGGGCTGGGCGACGGTGAGCGAGGTGCCGGTGGCAAAACGAATGCGGCCGGAGCGCACGAGTTCGATGACCGAGTCTTGGATGACTTCGGAATACATCTCGAAGGGCGGGATGTCGGGGTTTTGGCCGAGCGCGCCGAGCACGGCGTTGGCGATGTTGCCGACGCCGGATTGCAGGGGGAGGAATTCGCGGGGGATGCGACCGACGGTGATTTCGTTGGCGAGGAATTCGGCGACGTTGGCGCCGATGCGGGCGGTCACCGGATCGGTGGGATCAAAGCCGCCGGTTTCGTCGGGCAGGTTGGTGTAGACGATACCGGCGATCTTGGACGGGTCGATTTTGACCACGGGGCTGCCGATGCGGTCGGTCGCGCGGATGATCGGGATGGGTTGACGGAAGGGCGGGTCGAGCGGCTCGTAGATGTCGTGGAAACCGCGCAGGCGGGGTGAGTGGAAGCTGTTGACTTCGATGATCACGCGCTTGGCGCAACGCAGGAAGGTGGGCGAGGCGCCGACCGAGGTGGTCAGCACGATCTGGCCGTCGGGGGTGATGTCGGCGGCTTCGACGATGGCCCAGTCGAATTCGCCGAGGAACCCGCAGCGCACCTGCTGAGGCAGGTGGGAAAGGTGCATGTCGAAGAACTTCGTTTTGCCGGCGTTGATGTTGGCGCGAAGGCTCTTGTTGCTCTGGTAGGGCGTGCGCCAGGAGATGGCGTCGGCGCGGGCGAGTTCGCCATCGAGCGAGTCGCCGGTGGAGGCGCCGGAGACCACGGCAACCTGGAAGGGGCGACCGGCCTTGTGTTCGGCGACGGCGCGGGCGGCGAGGGCCTTGGGCACCGCCTTGGCGGCGCCGGCGGGGGTGAAACCGCTGAAACCGATGGTGGCGCCGTGATGAATCATCGCGGCGGCTTCTTCTGGTGAGAGCACAGGATAGGGAGTGGTGGTCATGGCGAAATAGGGGAGAGGGGGAGGTCTGAAATGCGGAAATGCTGAAAGGCTGAAATAGGCGGCTGTTTTTAATCGAACAGTTCGCGGAGGCGGGCGACTTGCAGGGGAGAGAGATGGTGGCGCACGCCGTCGTCGGCGTCGAGCTGGAGGCGTCCGGCGGCGTCGACAGCAGTGAGACGGCCGATGAGCGGTTCGGCGCGGCCGTCGAGTTCGATGGACACGCGGGCGCCGGTCCAGGCGGTGTTGAGGGTGGGCAGCAGGTCTTCGACGGCGCGGTCGGCGATGAGGTGCTGGGCGTGGGCAAGTCGGCTGAGGATTTTATCGATGACAACCGCGCGGGTGGGAACGGAGTCGAGCAAGTCGGCGAGGCGCACGGTCTGGCCGGCGAGGGTTTCGTCGTGTTGCTCGGGGTGATTGGTGAGGTTGAGGCCGATGCCGATGACGGCGGCGTCGGGCCGGTAGCGTTCGACGAGGATACCGGCGAGCTTGGCGCGGCCGACCATGATGTCGTTGGGCCAGCGTAGTCGGACATTGGAGACGCCCAGGTCGGCGAGGGCGGCGCGAACCGCCCAACCGGCGGCAAGCGGGAGAATGGCCCAGTCGGTGGCGGATCCGGGAGTGGGCAGCACGGCGGAAATCCAGAGACCGCCCTCGTCGGAGGTCCAGGTGCGGCGATGGCGTCCCCGGCCTCCGGTCTGCCGGTCGGCGATCACGGCGTTCCAGCCGGAAAAGGGTGCGGCGAGGTCGTTGGTTGACGTTGCCTCGGTGTGCAGGTGCAGCGTCCACTCGGGGTGGGGCGACTTGTCCTCAAGACGCCCGTTTGACGAAGGCACTTCGAGACCCAGCGCATTGGGGACAATGCGCTCCACCTGGGGATTTTTTTCGGCGGGATGGGTCATGGACGGGTTAGTCGGCGAAGGCGGAGATGAAGTAACCGGCGGCGACGGCGGTGCCGATAACACCGGCGACGTTCGGGCCCATGGCGTGCATGAGCAGGTAGTTACCGGAGTCGTATTTCTGGCCCTCGGTGTGGGAAACGCGGGCGGCCATCGGGACGGCTGACACGCCGGCGGAACCGATCAGCGGGTTGATGGGATATGATTTGGAGCAGACGTTCATCAGCTTGGCCGCGAGCACGCCGGCCGCGGTCGAGATGCAGAAGGCGACGACGCCGAGCAGGATGATTTTGAGGGTGCCGCCGGCGAGGAAGCTGTCGCCGCGCATGGTCATGCCGACGCTGGTGCCGAGGAAGATGGTGAGCACGTTGATGATCTCGTTTTGGGCGGATTTAACGAGGCGTTCGGTAACGGCGCATTCGCGCAGAAAATTGCCTAGCATGAGCATCGAGATCAGTGCGGAGGCGTCAGGAACGAGGAGCACGCAGACCATCAACACCATCACGGAGAAAATGAGCTTCTCCAATCTGGAGACCTTGCGCAGCGATTTCATGCGGATCTTGCGCTCCTTGTCGGTGGTGAGCAGTCGCATGATCGGTGGCTGGATGAGTGGAACCAGCGACATGTAGCTGTAGGCGGCTACTGCGATGGCTCCGAGCAGTTCGGGCGCGAGTTTGTTGGAGAGAAAGATGGCGGTGGGGCCGTCGGCTCCTCCGATGATGCCGATGGCAGCGGCTTGTTTGGCGGTGAAGCCCATCAGCGATGCACCCATGAAAGTGACGAACAGGCCGGCCTGTGCCGCGGCCCCGAGGAACAGCGTGCGTGGCATGGCGATGAGCGGGCCAAAGTCGGTGAGCGCGCCGACGCCAAGGAAGATCAGTGGCGGGAAGAGCTCGAGCTTAACGCCCTGGGAGATGAAATCGAAGAGACCGCCCTCGACCTTCTCGACCTTGAGGGTTTGCGAGCCGTCAGGTGAAGAGGCGGGTGAGTCGGTGGAATGGACTGGTGACACCTCGAGGTTAAAGGTCGCGCTTTCGTAGACTCCGTCGGGCCGGAGCTCCGAAGTGATCACGCCGCGGGTCGGTAGGTTGGCGATGAGTGCACCGAAGGCGATCGGCACGAGCAGGAGCGGCTCAAAACCCTTGGCAACCGCCAGCCAAAGTAGCACCGCGACCACACCCCACATGACCAGCATCTGCCAAGTCACGGCGTGAAAGCCGGTGGTCGATAGATAGTCGATGAGGTTCTGTAACATGGCGGGGCGGGGATTTTAGCGGGGACGATGCGAGGCAAAGATCTGCCGACGGCCTTCGAGGGCCCAGTGGGGAGTGGGTGCAATAGGCACGATGGATACGATCCGGTGACTTGAACCGACCGCGAGGTGAACGGCCGCGGCGATGAGCGCGACCGTTTCGGCGGGGATGGCATCGTCAGGAGCGGGAACCGGACTCGGAGCCGTGGCCTTGTCGGGAGCGGCTGCGGGCGCCCCGGGGCAGACGATGGTGGTGGTCTTGGCGGGAACCTTGTCACGCAGGACAAATATTTTCCCGATGATTTCGAGCAGGAACCAGATGCTGCCGAGCACCAGGAATACGACGACCAGACCGCTCAGCTGAAAGCTGATGGTCTCGGACAGTTGCGGGTGTTCGGGCAGGGCGGCGAGAGGGAGTGTGAGGAGGTTGTTCAAGGCAAGAACGGGTTGAGGTTGTCTTGACGGACGTTTGTTGGACGGCGGTTTCTACGCGTCGGGCGAGGCGGTTTCGTCCCGCTGGATGCGTTTACGGATACCGTGCATGATCACGCCGAGTCCGATGATCGCGATGATGCGACCGGCGAGCATGACGAGACGTGGTGAGCCACCAATCAGATCCGGACCCAGTCGATCGATCGCCACACCGCCGAGGGCGAGGAGCGTGCCGATGAGCCAGGGGAGGGGATTGGAGGAAATGTTTTTCATTGATCGAGGAGCGGGATCAGCGTGACGAAAATACCCGTGAAAATGGCTGATGTAATGACGCCGCTGATACTGGCGCCGAGTGCCTCGGGCAGGATGATGGAGTCAGGGGCAACCTTGGTGACTTCCTTCTGGGCGACCTTGGCGGTGCTGGGCACACAACTGACGCCGGCGATGCCGATGACGGGGTTGATTTTTCGTCCGCTGATCCAGTAGGCAAAAAAGCCGGCGAGGATGCCGCCCACACCCGAGAGGAAGAGTGCGAGGATGCCGAGCACCAGCAGGATGAGCACCTTGGGATTAAGGATGGTCGAGGCTTCGCAGAGCACGCCGAGCAGCAGTCCGAGGAAGAAGGTGGCGCCGTAGAGCAGGGGGCCGTCGAGCACGGACATGAAGACCTTCAGGCCGGACTCACGCACGGCCACGCCGATGAAGAGGGAGAGGAAGAGCGGGGCGGCCGAGGGGAAGAGCAGGCAGAGCACCGCGCAACCGACCACGGCGAAGGCGAGCTTCTCGTCAGCGGTGACCCGGATGGCCTTCTTGGGAGGCATCTTTATGGCGCGCAGTTTGGCGGGAACGAGGAACCGGATCAGGTAGGGATAACCGCCGTAAGTGAGTCCCAAATACAGGTAGGCGACCACGGTGATCGGCACAAAGAGGTGCTTGGCCAGAGTCAACGAGGTGAACAGCACCATGGGGCCGTCGGCACCGCCGACCATGGCGATCGAGGCGGCTTCGCCGTAGGTGAGTCCGAGGGCGACCGCGATGGGGAAGGTGACCACCGTGCCGAGTTCGGCACCGAGCGCGATGAACATGCTGAGGAACGGACGGGCGAGCAGGAAACCGACGTCGAGCAGCACGCCGATACCCATAAATACGAAGCAGGCGATGAGGCCGTTACTAAAGGCGAAGGTGTAGATCGGCTGCAGAAAGTTGACCTGCATGAGATACATCAGGCTGTCGGTGTTTTGCACCAACGGAGCCATGAACAACGTGCCCGGGATTTTGTCGCCGACAGCCACGGCGGCCTCGGTGGTCGCGGCCGCGGTGGTGGGGTCGAGGAAGAGCACGCCGGCGTTGACCGCGATCATGCCCATGCCCATGGGGATCATGAGCAACGGTTCGAGCACGCCCTTCTTGCCGAAGTAGACAAGGGCGCCGCCGAGCAACATCAGCCCTATGCGGCCGAACAGAATCAACGGATCCGAAGCGATCAGCGTCGTGATGCCTTGGAAGAGATCGAGGATTTGAGAGGCGTGCATGGTGGTGGGTGGTGCGGGGTCAGCGTGCTCCGCCGGAGAAACGGCGGAGCATTCCGAACAGTCCTTTGATCATCAGGGCCACGAGCATGGAGATGCAGAAGGCCAGCGCGTAGAGACCGACGGACAAAAGAATGGCGAATTTCATGGCGGGTGGCTCAGGAGATGGTGAGCAGGGACGCGCCCTCCTCGATACCGTCGCCGGCGTTGGCATGGATGGCGGTGATTTTTCCAGCCGTGGGAGCGTAGATGTAGGTGTTCATCTTCATGGCCTCGACGGTCGCGATCTGGGCGCCTTCGGCGACAGTATCACCAACCTTGACGTCGATGGAGACGACCTTGCCGGAGAGCGGGGTGGGCACATCGCCGGGTCCGGCGGATGCGGCTGAGGCGACCGGAGCAGGGGCGGCGGCCACTGGAGCGGCGACCGGGCGCGGCGCGATGGAGGCGGTGACCGGCGGGCGGGGCGCGGATTGGGAAGCGGGGGAGGAATCCTCCATCACTTCGACGAGCACTTCGTAGGTTTTACCTTCGACGGTAACACGTAGTTTTTTCATGGGAAAATTTGGTTCTGATTAACGGACTTTGTGGGAAGAGTAGATTTGACGACGGCCCTCGACGGCCCATTGCAACATGAGGCCTTCGACGGACGGCGGTTGAATTGGTGCGGGATGAATCGAGGCGATCCGGGCGGTCGGCCCGAGCTCTATCGTTACCGCTGCGAAGATCGCGCTGAGTAGCTCGGGTTCGAGCCCAGACGAGGCCGGAGTGGCCGCGCGACCGGGGGCGATTTTTTCCTGGGCGGCCGGGTGGGTGGCCGCCAGCCACCGGCCGAAGCCGGCCACTGCCAACACAAACACCACGACGCCGGCCAGGATGACGAGCAGGGCCAGCCACTGGTTGCCGAACAATGGGTGTCCGGGCGATACGGCGAGCTGGAGATGTTGAAAAGAAAACATGGCGGTTGATACGTCTGAGTTGATCAGAGCGGGATGTTGCCGTGCTTCTTGGGCGGCCGGGTCTCGCGCTTGGAAAGCGTGTTGCGCAGGGCCATGGCGACCATGGAGCGGGTCTGGGCGGGCTCGATGACATCGGTGATCATGGCCTTGGAGGCGGCCAGGTAGGGGGAGGCGAACTTGTCGCGGTATTCCTTGGCGTAGGCGGCCTCGGCGGCCTTGGGGTCCTCGGCGGCGGCGATCTCGCGCTTGTAGAGAATCTTGACCGCACCCTCGGCGCCCATGACGGCGATCTCGGCGGTGGGCCAGGCGAAGACCATATCGGCACCCATGTCGCGGCTGCACATGGCGAGGTAGGCACCACCGTAGGCCTTGCGGATGATGACGGTGATCTTCGGCACGGTGGCGGCGGCGTAGGCGAAGAGCATCTTGGCGCCGTGGCGGATGATGCCGCCGCGTTCCTGGGCGAGACCGGGCATAAAGCCGGGGACGTCGACGAGGGTAAGCAGGGGGATGTTGAAGATGTTGCAGAACCGGATAAACCGGGAGGACTTGTCGGAGGCGTCGATGTCGAGCGTGCCGGCCTTGACCATGGGCTGGTTGGCAATAATGCCGGTGACGATGCCTTCGATGCGGGCGAGACCGACCACGATGTTCTTGGCGAACTCCTGATGAACCTCGAGGAAGTCACCTTCGTCGACCAGACGAGTGATGATCTTGTGGATGTCGAGCGGCGCCTTCGGGTCGGAGGGCACCAGGTCGTTCATCGCGGGATCGGTGGCGAGCGTCGGCGCGGGGGAGTGACGGTGGGGCGGATCCATGACGTTGTTGGACGGCAGGAACGAGTGAAGTTTGCGCACGATTTCCAGGGCATGCGTTTCGTCCTCGGCGATGAAGTGGACATTGCCGCTGACCGATGCGTGGGCGGCGGCGGTGGCGAACTGGTCGAGCGAGGCGGACTGGCCGGTGGCGGCCTTGATGACCTCGGGGCCGCAGATGAACATGTTGGCGTTGTTGCGCGTCATGATCACGAAGTCGGTGAGGGCGGGGGAGTAGGCCGCGCCGCCGGCACAGGGACCGGCGATGATCGAAATCTGGGGAACCACGCCGGAGAGCAGGACGTTTTTGAAAAAGATCTGACCGTAGCCGGAGAGAGATTCGTCGCCTTCCTGGATACGGGCGCCACCCGAGTCGTTGATGCCGATAACCGGCATGCCGGCCTGCATGGCGTATTCCAAGAGGTCGCAGATTTTCCTGGCGTGGATACGGCCGACGGCTCCGCCGCCGACGCTGAAGTCCTGGCTGTAGGCGGCGACCGGGCGGCCGTCGATGTAGCCAACACCGGTGATGACGCCGTCGCCGGGCATGGATTTTCCGGCCATGCCGAAGTCGACGCACTGCTGCTGGGCGTGCATGCCGATCTCCATGAAAGTGCCGGGTTCAAACAGAGCCAGCACGCGCTCGCGGGCGGTCATGAGACCTTTGGCATGGCGGGCGTCGATTTTGTCTTGGCCGCCGCCGAGGATGGCGGTCTGGCGGTTGGCGGCCAGTGTTTCGAGAAGTTCAGGTGCAATGGGCATGGCGGGTAGGGGGAGTGGCGTTGTTAAGCGGTCGGTCAGTCGACCTTGGGCATGCAGAATTCGGTGAGCACGCCGTGGGTGGACTTGGGATGAAGGAAGGCCACGAGTTTTCCGCCGGCGCCGTCGATCGGGACTTCGTGGATGAGTTTTACACCGGCATCGGCCGCGCCCTTGAGCTGGGCGGTGATGTCGTCGGTAGCGAAGGCGACGTGGTGGATGCCTTCGCCGTTTTTCTCGATGAACTTGGCGATCGGACTGTCGGGCGAGGTTGCCTCCAGTAATTCAATGTGCGTCTCGCCGGCGGAAAAGAAGGCGGTGCGCACCTTTTGCGAGGGAACTTCCTCGCGGTGTTCGCAGCGCAGGCCGAGCGCTTTTTCGTAGTAGGCAACGCTTTCATCCAGTGAGCGGACGGCGATGCCGAGGTGGTCGATGCGGGTGATCATGGCGTTTTTAAAATCAGCGGTGGTTAAGTGACGCCGACCAGTGTGCCCGAAAGCCCCGTTCGCAGCTTCGCATCCCTTGGTCAAAGGCAGTCATCCTTTGCCAAAATCTGCGGAGAAGACCGCGCGGCATTCGGGTATTATTGTAATGTAATCTCAACTACAACCGTCCGCTAATCCTTCCGCCATGGTCATGCCCACCGAAACCCAATCCCCAGCCGACGCCGTTCTTCAGGAACGTCTCGCCGGATGGAGAAAAACCGTAGATGCAGAGCTCAAGGGAGTTCCGTTCGAAAAGAAACTCGTGACGCGCACGCCGGAAGGCATCGCCCTCCAGCCGCTTTACACCCGGGCCAACCTTTCCGGACTTCATCCGACGATCGACCAACCACCCGGAACCGCGCCGTTTTTGCGCGGAACCCGCCCCGAAGGCTATAAGCAGACTGCATGGGAGGTTTCTCAGGAAATCACCGCAGCCAGCCCGGTTGAATTTAACCGCATTCTCTTGTCCGAGCTCATGCACGGTCAAAATAGCGTCATTCTGCCGGCCACCGCCACCTGCTACCGGCGGACCGATTTGGAGGCCGCGCTCAAGGACGTCGCACTCGACGCGCTGTCCGTGCACTTGTCCGGCGGAGTTCGCGCGGACTATATCGCCAACACCTATCTGGAACTGGCTAAGTCCCGCGGATTTGATCCGGCCAAGCTGACCGGTAGTGTCACCCTCGATCCTTTCAGCGCCTGGCTTCGCTGCGGCAGTTTGGTCGCTCAGTTGAGTGATCTACTTGATGAACTGGCGAGCTGGGTGGTGCGGGTGGACAAGATCGCCCCGGCACTGCGCACCATTGCGGTCGACGCCACTGCTTGGAGTGATGCCGGCGGATCGGCCAAACAGGAACTCGCCTTCGCGGTCGCCAACGGTGCGGCCCTGCTCAAGGCGCTCGTCGAACGCGGCGTCGATCCCACTCTGGCGGCCTCGAAGTTCCGCTTCACCTTCTCGATCGGTTCGCAGTTCTTCACCGAGATCGCCAAGTTCCGCGCATTCCGACTGCTCTGGTCGCGAGTTCTCTCCGGTTACGGTGTTGAACTCACCGCGGCCAACATGCCCGCGGTTCACGCCCGCACCGGCCGTTGGAACAAAACTCTACAGGACGTTCATGTGAACATGCTGCGCGTCACCACCGAGGCCCTGTCAGCGGTGCTTGGCGGCGTCGACAGCCTGCACATCGCCCCCTTCAACGAAGTAACCGGCACCACCGACGATATTTCCCGTCGTATCGCCCGCAACGTCCACACGCTGCTGGCCGAAGAGTTTAACTTCACCGAAACGGCCGACGCCGCCGGCGGCTCCTGGTATGTGGAAAGCCTCACCGACGAACTCGCCCGTCAGTCTTGGGATCTTTTCCAAGAGATAGAGAAAGTCGGCGGTCTGGCAGATGCGCTTCGGGCGGGCATTCCCCAGAAGCTGGTCCACGAAACCGCCGCCACCAAGGCCGCCGCGCTCGACACCCGCCGCGCCGGTTTGATTGGCACGAACCTGTTTCCCAATCTCAACGAGGTTCCGCAGTCCGTGCCTGCCGCCGACGATCACGCCCGTAGCTTCATTGGCTGCGATGTCATCGCCGCGCTCATCTCGCAACGCGCCGCCGTGCCGTTCGAAAAACTCCGTGCCGCGGCCCGCGGCTTTGAGAAAACCAACGGTAACCCGCCCCGCGTCTTCCTCGCCAAGATGGGCCCCGTCAAACAACACAAGGCCCGCGCCGACTTCACCACCGGCCTCTTTGCCGTCGGCGGCTTTAAACCGCTCGCCAAGGAAACCTTCACCGACGCGATTGCCGCCGCCGAGGCCGCCTCCGCATCCGGTGCACCCGTCACGGTGCTCTGTTCCACCGATGACACGTATCCCGAGATCGCTCCGGTATTCGCCAAAAAACTACGCGAACTCGCGCCGGCCATGACCATTATCCTTGCCGGCCAGCCCGCCACTCCGGAGCTCGCCGCCTCCTACAGCGAAGCCGGCTTCGACGACTTCATTCACATCAAAACCAACGTCCGCGCCACCCTCGCCAATCTGCTCAAAAAAATAGGAGCCATCGCATGAAAACCCAACCCGACTTCACCAAACTCGGCTACGACGACTTCACCTTTGCCGCCGCGCCCACACCCGCGCCCTCCCGTGACGCCCTCGTGTGGAACACCTATGAACAAATCCCGGTAAAGCCCGTCTTCACCGCCGATGACCTCCCGCCCGAGGACATCCTCGACACCGTGCCCGGCGCCGCGCCATTCACCCGCGGCCCGTATTCCACGATGTATGTCACCAAGCCCTGGACCATCCGCCAATACGCCGGATTCTCCACCGCCGAGGAATCCAACGCCTTCTACAAGCGCAACCTCGCCGCCGGTCAGGCCGGTCTCTCCGTTGCCTTCGATCTCGCGACTCACCGCGGCTACGACAGCGATCACCCTCGCGTGGTCGGTGACGTCGGCAAGGCCGGCGTCGCCATCGACTCCATCCTGGACATGCAGACCCTCTTCGGCGGCATCCCGCTCGACAAGGTCTCCGTCTCCATGACCATGAACGGCGCCGTCCTCCCGATCCTGGCCTTCTACATCTCCGCCGCCCTCGAACAGGGCGCCGAGTTGAAGGACCTCTCCGGCACCATCCAGAACGACATCCTCAAGGAGTTCATGGTGCGCAACACCTACATCTACCCGCCGGCGCCCTCGATGAAGATCATTGCCGACATCTTCACCTACACGTCGACGAAGATGCCCAAGTTCAACAGCATCTCCATCTCCGGTTATCACATGCAGGAAGCCGGTGCCACCGCCGACCTCGAGCTCGCCTACACCCTCGCCGACGGACTCGAATACCTGAAGACCGGTGTCGCCGCCGGCCTCGATGTCGACGCCTTTGCGCCCCGCCTCTCGTTCTTCTGGGCCATCGGCAAAAACTACTTCATGGAAGTCGCCAAGATGCGCGCCGCCCGCACCCTCTGGTCCGAGATCGTGGGCACCTTCAACCCGAAGAACCTCAAGTCCCGCGCCCTGCGCACCCACTCGCAAACCTCCGGCTGGTCGCTCACCGAACAGGACCCGTTCAACAACGTCGCCCGCACTTGTCTCGAGGCCCTCGCCTCCACCACCGGCCACACCCAGTCGTTGCACACCAACGCGCTCGACGAAGCCATCGCTCTCCCCACCGACTTCTCCGCCCGCATCGCCCGCAACACCCAGCTGCACCTCCAACAGGAGACCGGCATCTGCAACGTCGTCGACCCCTGGGGCGGCTCCTACTACGTCGAATACCTCACCGCCGAGCTCATCAAAAAAGCCCGCGCCCACCTTGAGGAAGTCGAGACCATGGGCGGCATGACCAAGGCCATCGAAGCCGGCATCCCCAAGCTCCGCATCGAAGAAGCCTCCGCCCGCCGTCAGGCCCGCATCGACTCCGGCAAGGAAACCATCGTCGGCCTCAACAAATACCGCCTCACCAAAGAAGACCCGATCGACATCCTCGACATCGACAACACTGCTGTCCGCCTCTCGCAGATCGCCCGCCTCAAGGAACTGCGCGCCAACCGCGACGAACAAAAGTGCCAAGACGCCCTCGCCACGCTCACCGCGTGCGCCCGTGGCGGCGATGGCAACCTGCTCGAAATCGCCGTCGCCTGTGCCCAAGCCCGCGCCACCCTCGGTGAAATCTCCGACGCCTGCGAAGTCGTCTTCGGACGCTACCAGGCGCAGATCCGCTCCATCTCCGGCGTCTACCGCCAGGAGTTCGGCGAAGACGCAACCGTCGTCAAAATTCGCGACCTCATCGGCAAGTTCGAAGAGCTCGAAGGCCGTCGCCCGCGTCTGCTCGTGGCCAAGCTCGGCCAAGACGGACACGATCGCGGCGCCAAAGTTGTCTCCTCCGCCATGGCCGACCTCGGCTTCGACATCGACATCGGCCCGCTCTTCCAGACCCCCGAGGAAGCCGCCCGCCAAGCCGTCGAGAACGATGTCCACGTGGTCGCCATGAGCTCGCTCGCCGCCGGTCACAAGACCCTCCTGCCGCAGCTCCGTGATGCGCTCGCCGCCCTCGGCCGCGACGACATCATGATCGTCTGCGGTGGAGTCATCCCCGCGCAGGACTACGACTACCTCATGGCCAACGGAGCCAGCGCCATCTTCGGCCCCGGCACCGTCATCACCACGTCGACGTTGAAGACCCTGGAGTTGCTCATGAAAAACCGCGACACCGCCGTCGCCTGATCACCACCAACGTAGGGTCGTCGCCCAGCGACGACCCTACACAATCCCTTTGCAGGGCGCGATCGCCGCGCGGCGGGCTTAATTGCTTTCCCCTCCTTCGCCCCCGAAGCGTCCTGCATTCATTTTTCCCAAAGTAGCGGGGGCATCCCTGCCCGCGCAGAACGACGTCATCCGACCAACGACATCATCTCAAACCTCTCACGTCCAACCGAGCGCGTTGAGGACAACACGCTCCACCCTTTTACCGTCACCGCCTCTACAACATGAACCCGCCCCCGCCATCCGACCGCCCCGACTGGGTGCCGCCCGACGCCGGCCCCGGGTTCACCACGCGCATCATGTCCGGCCAACCAACCCCGCCCGTTGATCCCACCGTGCCGCGCCGCCGCCCGCCCATCGACGTCGATACGCTCGCCGCCGGTGTGCTCGCCCGCGACACCGCGCTGCTCGGCCGCGCCATCACCCTCGTCGAGAGCAACGCCCCCGCGCACCAGGCCCTCGCGCAACAACTCCTCGCCAAGCTCCTGCCGCACACCGGCAAGGCCCGTCGCCTCGGATTCACCGGCATCCCCGGCGCTGGCAAAAGCACCTTCATCGAAGCCTTTGGCGACCACCTCTGCGAAAACGACCATCGTGTCGCCGTGCTCGCCATCGACCCCTCCAGCTCGGTGCACGGCGGCAGCATCCTCGCCGATAAAGTCCGCATGGAAAAACTCGGCCGCCGTCACAACGCCTTCATCCGACCCTCGCCCTCGTCCGGTTCGCTCGGTGGCGTCACCCGAAAGACCCGCGAAGCCATCCTCGTGTGCGAAGCCGCCGGCTTCGACACCATCATCGTGGAGACCGTTGGCGTCGGCCAAAACGAAGTTGCGGTGCGCTCCATGGTCGACCTCTTTATGGTCATCATGATCGCCGGAGCCGGCGACGAAATGCAGGGCATCAAAAAAGGCGTGGTCGAGCTCGGCGACCTCTTTGTCGTCAACAAATCCGACGGCGACAACATCCCCCGCTGCCGCCTCGCCCAAGGTGAACTCAAGCGCGTGCTCCACTTCCTGCAACCGGCGACCACCGGCTGGGAAACCCCGGTGCTGACCGCGTCCGCCCGCACCGGCGACGGCGTGCCCGAAGTCGTGGCCAAGATCGACGACTTCATGGCCAACGTCACCGCGTCGGGCATCCTGCAAAAACGCCGCCGCCGCCAATCCGTCGAGTGGATGCATGCCCTCATCGCCGAAGGCCTCCGCACGCGCTTCTACAATTCTTCGGAAGTGCAGGCCAAACTCGAGTCCACCGAACGCGCCGTCGCCGACGGGAGGTTGCCCGTCGTCGCCGCCGCCCAAGCATTGCTCGACGCCACGAAGTAAGGCCGAGAATCGGAATTTTAACGCAGAGTCGTAAAGACGCTCAGTTCGCAAAGGCTACAAGCTGACAGAATGAGAGTGGCCACGAAGAGACACAAAGATGTTGGTTTGAGCCGAGGCTATTTGGTCGTGCGACTCGTGGCGCCTATAGGCGCATGGTATCGAGAAAAGCTAACCAGACAGACATAAGACCGAATCTTTGTGCCTCTTTGCGGCAATACCTCCGGAAATTCTGTGCCGGTTCTGATTCGCGGAAATTCGCGGTTGGGCAAACCTTTGGAGTCGTTGTGAAGAGATTGGCTGGGATCGACTCGGTCCATTTTTCAACCACGGATTGCCCGGATAAGCACGGATTCCAATCCGTCCGAAGTATCCGTGATCATCTGTGTGATCCGTGGTTAATTCAGTAGGATCGGAATTTTAACGCGGAGGCGCAAAGACGCTAAGTTCGCAAAGGCTACAAACCGGCAGAATGAGTTTTGGCCGCAAAGAGTCGCAAAGATGCCGTTTGGTGCCGAGGCCGTTAGATCGAGCGACACGTGGCGCCTATAGGCGCATGGTATCGAGTCGAAGTATCCGGACAGGCATAAGACCGAATCTTTGTGCCTCTTTGTGGCAATCCCTCCGTATCAGAAAACAGCGGTCAGTTGTTTGGCCACAGAAGGCACAAAAGACGCAAAAAACTGAAGACTCTCTCTTATGCGCTTTCTGTGCCTTTTGTGGCCATATCTCCGTTACGGAAAACCTTTGCGACCTTAGCGACTTAGCGCCCTTGCGTTAAAACTGATCGAGATTGCCGTGACAGCATTTGCGGGCAGGCTTCGCCGACATGGCCGCTTTTTCGGATTCGTCGACTACCTTGGCTGAGATCAAAGCGCGTATCCTCGCGTTTGCGAAGGAACGCGATTGGGAGCAGTTCCACGCGCCGAAGAACCTGAGCATGGCGCTCGCCGCCGAGGCCGGTGAATTGATGGAGCACTTTCTGTGGGCGACCACTGAAGCCTCCCGCGACATCGTTAACGATCCCGCCAAGCGCGCCAAGATCGAGGAAGAGCTCTCCGATGTGATCATCTACGCCTTGGAGTTCGCCAACATGACCGGTATCGACGTCGCCAAGGCGATCGAAACCAAGATGGCCGCCAACGCCGCTAAATACCCCGTCGAAAAAGCCAAGGGCCGCTCGGATAAGTATACGGAGCTGTGAGGTTTGCCGTAGGGCCGGACCTTGGTCCGCGCCGTTCCTCGGTGGAACGAATTGTCCTCAATACGTTCGGCTCGAAACCGTCCCATCCCGTAGCGGAACGGCGGAGCCGTTTCGACCGCAGGACACGCGTCAGTCTGAGTTTTAACCGCAGATTACTCAGATTGCGCAGATTTCCGGAGAGGATGACAAAACTCGCCCGATCCCCCTTGGTTTGCCCAATCTCAAATACAACCGATGTTTTCTCGTTTCAAAGCGTTCTTCCAAAAGCCGGAGCCTGATCCCGAGTGCTTTGTTGGGCTGGGTGTCGTTCTGATCAGCGACCTGTGTAATGTGCATCTGCTGGCGGAGCGTTTGACTCCGATTGAGTTGGTCAAGCTGACCAACCGGACATTGGAAATGCAGACTAAGATCATCCGGCGTCACGGAGGCATCATCGACAAGTATATCGGCGGCTGCGTCGTCGCATATTGGCCTCCCAAGTTGATGCCGGGCGCGGTGAGTGCGGCAAGCTTGGCGGCGGTGGAATTAAGCCATCAATCGAAGCTTCGTCGGATAAGCTTTAATGTGCGGGTCAGTTTTGCCGCCGCAGAGTTCATGGTGGCCGCATTCGGGCCGGCTGGTCGGCAGCGGTTTCAGGCGGTCGGTCGTGCGTATGAACGTGCCGACACCATGCTGAAGCGTCTGCGCGAGGGTGGGGTGATGACGGATGCCGAGACGTTGGGGATGCTTGATGCAGACCAGCGAACGAGTTTTGAGATCAGCGACGGCTACGCCATTCACAGGGCATCGGATTCATTCTGCCTTGGGAAAAGTAGCAAGTAACGGCCGGGCCCCATCGGACTGGAGGACCCCATCGGACTGGAGACCCGGCCTCTCGGATCGACGAGCTGGCTGACACCGTTGCTGCATCGGGGGTTCCCGGACCTCCACCCTGTCGATGGCGATTTTGCCCAAGGAATAACTGCGCGGCCCAAATTAATCGTTCGTTTGAGGCGGGTATAAGTCGTCCCCGTTCAGTCGCTTCTCCCTCTCATCGCACGGTGGCTTTATCGTAAAGCTACGAGGCACTTGTTGGGGAAAGTAGCGATCAGCATCTTTGCCGATGGAACACCACACCCTCCCGATG
This sequence comes from Opitutaceae bacterium, assembly GCA_037969015.1. Taxonomy (GTDB): domain Bacteria; phylum Verrucomicrobiota; class Verrucomicrobiia; order Opitutales; family Opitutaceae; genus JAUWBF01. The sequence goes on along the minus strand of JBBKWO010000078.1, from coordinate 11,831 downwards.
ACCCTAAGCTCCGCCTCCAGCTACCGCCCCTTGACCAAGAACACAGCTCGGCTGCACCTGCTCGCCGCCGCCCCAAAAATCAACCCCAGCTCATTTATGAAGCTATCCCAAAGTCAGGCCCTCCGCAAAGTCATGCTCCGCGCATGTTCCGCCGTATCCTTGTTGGCGTGTGCCACGTTCGTTGCACCACAAACCGCCCGGGCGACGGCCTATACCTGGGACGGTCTCGGTGCCAATTTCAATTGGAACACGACGGGTAACTGGAGCCCAACCGTCAACCCCAGCACGACGGCAGACACTGCTACCATCACTGGCGGCACCGGCAATCCCCTTTTGAACGGGAACTACACTGTTGGCGGTTTCACACTCGGGACGGGCAAAACCTTTTCGCCCTCCAGTTCGGCCACCGTTAAATTAACCATGGATGCAGGCGCAAGTCCTGGGACGATTGCCTTCAGCAACGCGGGCACGATTTCTTCTGACAAGGGTGGGATTTTTTGGATCCATTTTGCACCATCAAATGGCAGTGCTTCTGCGGTCAACACCGGAACACTTGAGGCCAAGAACTCAAGCACGCTGAGGTTCGCCTCAAACAGTGGTAAGGACCTGACACTGAACAACACCGGTGGAATTATCCAAACCGTAGGGTCGGGCTCAACCATTGAATTTAACCCAAACACTGGCTATGGTGAAAACATCTGGATCCGGGGCGGCACGATCAGCAATGCCGCTGGCAGCACGATCCTTTCCAGCAGACAGATACAACTCGGGGCGTCTGGCAACAAAGTGTCGGCGGCTGGCACCATCTTCAACAACGCGGGAACGTTCACCTGGAGCACACCCTCGAACCTAGTCTCAGGCAACATGGGAGCGGGCATCACCTTCAGTCTTCTCACCCCAACTACCGGCTCGACTGAATTCAACAATGCCTCCACTGGCATAGCGAATTTCACCAGTAACTTGGTTGCTGGCACCACGGTCGTCCAACTAGCCAGCCTTTCGGTGTCGGCGGGGACCACCTTCAGCAACGCCGGAATCGTGAATATTACGACGGATGGCAACGGCGGGAATGCCATCCAGGGCATGCGGATGGCCGTTGCCGGGACCACTGCGATCACTAATACCGGAACCATCAACCTGATCTCCAAGTCCACCGGAAACACGACCGATTTTAATGCGAGCACCGCCGCCGGAACTGTCTCGTTGAGCGGCAGTGGCGGCAAGCTGGTCATGCAGGTGGGAGTAGGTGGGGCGGTGGATCGGGTCGGCATCAGCGGCGTCGCCACTTCCACGATTATCAACTCCGCCGGCCACACCATTAGCGGAGCGGGAACCGTCGGCTCGAACTCCTTGGGAACGCTGACCAACAATGGGACGATCAACGCGGATGACGCGACCTATGCGATGACCTTGGATCCCTACCAGTATCTCGCTGGAGCCAACACCAACGCGGGCACCATCCGCGCGAGTGCGGGGGGTGGCTTGAAGTTGGGGACGGGCGTGTTCAACAACAACGCCACCGGCATTTACCAGGTGGACTCGGGCAGCTCGCTGACGCTCCTGGCCGGTTCCGTTCTGAACAACAACACCAGCGGCACGTTTACGGTCAACGGGACCCTCTCGAGCGCAGCGAATGCGGGAACGATCAACAATGCTTCGCTTCTTACGATCAACAGCAGTGCCGATTCCACGCTCAACGCCCTGTTGACCGGAGCCGGCACCCTGGTCAAGAGCGGGTCGGGCAACCTGACTCTGGGCGGCGCGAACACCATGACCGGTGGCGTGACCGTCAACAACGGAACCCTGAATGTGTCCACGGGCTCGGCGAGCTCGAAGACGATCTCAATCACCTCTAGCACGACGAGTAACGCCGGGCTGGTCACCGTCACCACCGGGAACACCAGCGGGCTGGTGGTGGGACAGGCAATCACCGGCGCGAATATTGCGGCGGACACGGTGATTACCGGCATCATCGACAGCGCGAACTTCACGATCAGCAAGGCCGTGACAACCACTATAACGGCATCCAGCCGCGACATTTCGGCTTTGAGCTATTCCACTTTGGGAACGGGCCCAGTGACGGTCACTGGCGGCACCCTCGATCTTGGGGCGGGAAGCCACCAGGTCGGTGCGGTGTCCCTGACGGGCGGCGCGATCAACAACGGCACCCTGACCGGCTCGTCCTACGCGGTCCAGAATGGCAGCATCTCCGCTTCCCTGTCGGGCAGTGGGATCGCGCTGACCAAAACTAACAGTGGGACCGTGACTCTTTCCAACACCAACACCTACACCGGTGCGACCCAGGTCAACGGCGGCACGCTCGTGGTAAACGGCAGCCTGGCGTCGGGCTCAGCGGTTTCCATCGGTGCTTCCGGCACCTTGGGCGGTTCGGGCACGGTCGGTGGAACGGTGGCGGTGTCCGGCACGATTTCGCCCGGCAACAGCCCCGGCCTGCTTACGACGGGTGCGCAGACCTGGTCGAATGGCGGCAACTATAACTGGCAGGTTGTGAATGCGGCCGGCAGCGCGGGAACGGGTTTTGATTCGATTGCGATCAGTTCCGGCGGACTCAATCTGAGCGGTCTTACCACCGGTGGCTTTAGCATCAACCTGTGGTCGCTTAGTTCGATTGAACCCGATGTGAACGGCAACGCGACCAGCTTCGACAACAGCATCAACCAGACCTGGACGTTGGTGTCGAATACCGGAGATCTCACCAGTTTTGTCGGATCGCTGTTCAATGTGAATGTAAGTGCTAATAATGGCACCAACGGTTTCACCAACGCCTTGGGCGGTGGTTCTTTCTCGGTGGTGGGAATGTCTAACAGCTTGGATCTCGTGTTTACCGCCGCAGTGATTCCCGAACCCACGACCTACGCGGCGATCTTCGGCGCGCTGGCCTTGACCGGTGTGGTTTGCAAGCGCCGCCGCCGCGCCTGACACAATCAGGTTTTATCGGCAGTTAGGGGTAACTGCCTGTAATTGATGCCGCATCCGGTCTCCGGGTGCGGCTTTTTTGTGCGCGGACAAACGCCGCTAATCCGATGCGGTCAGCAACGAATGGCGCTTAGTTAAAGGGGGTGATCGGTGATTTACGTCTCAGTGATTTGGATACGATCATTTTGCGTCTGGGTTTGGTGAGTAGCTGAAAGGGTTTGGGCCGTCGCTTCACCGCGCGGGGTTCGCTGCGGTTGGGGCGTAGTGGAACGGGTGCGCAGGCCAAGGCGAGTAGGAGTTCCTCGTAGCGCTGGCCGGCGTTTTTCTTTATCGGATCAAAGAGTGGAGCGAAGGCGTGGAGGACTCCAACGGTCCCCTTGAAGGACAACCGGCAAGGCGGCAGGTCATGCTGCCGGGCTGCCTCCAGCATCAAGGCACGAACCACGTTGTAGGCGATGGCCTGCAGGTGGATTTCCTTGTCGATCATGGCGGGGGTTTGAGTGCGCAGCACATCCAGACCCAAAGTGGTCTTGATATCCCGGAAGCAGACCTCGATTTGCCAGCGGCGACGATACAGTTCGGCCAAGGACGCATCCGGGTAGGTGACCTGATCCAAAAGCGCCGTCACCAAGGTGATTTCATTGGTGCGAAAGCCGGGAACCTCGCCCCGGTTCACCCAACCCACCAACTGCCGAGCCAAAGGTGCCTCGTGCAGCTTCCACGACGTCACCACAAACCGCACCAAATGGCCGGTGCACGGGTTGAACAAACCCAGCAATTGGCCGGTGGGGAACCCGCAGCCTGGCAATAGCCACCGGTGCCATCGTCCACCGCTGTCCCGTCGCCTTGTGCCAGATACATCGCCTGCACCCGCCGCACTGCGTCCTGACAGCTCGAACCACGTTGTAAAACCTGACCCAGAAAGGCACAGAAGGTAATCCATGGAGTGAACACTCGATCCCGCCCGTTTGCCGCTTTGGCAAACACCTCCGGCGGGATGAACCGAGCGACCAGCGCCGCCAAACCATCGAGTTGGCGAGCCTTGATCCGCAGCTGCCGGACCTCCGCTTCACCCCGCCGACCGAATAAACGGCTCGAAAACCCCATTGAGATATAAAGTGTTTTCCCGCATGGGCTTATGCTATTTCGATAATAATATTATATCAACATAATAATCAACTACTTATGGAAAATGACATCAATTCGCCCATGCTGCGGCGTTGCCTAACTAAGCGCCATTCACGCCAGACCCGATGTGATCTCAGTCCTGCTTTTTATGGGCCTTGGCATCGAGGATGGCTTTGTCGGCCAGCGACACGTGGCCGTCGACCGAACCGTTGTCCAACGGGTCATCGATGCGGGCGGCAAGGTCCTTGAAGAGCTGTTTCATGTCGATGACGCCGCCGATCAAGAACCAGAAGGTGGAGATGATACCGACGACACCTGTGACGCAAAGGCTGGTGATAAAGAAGTAAGTGCTCCACCACGTCTGTGGCCATGGGGAGATGAGGTTCCAGAGCAAGACGCCGACGAAGCACAACCCGAACTTGTAGACGATGGCGTAGGCCACCACCGACCAGGCGATGATCTTGTCACCACGCGTATATTCCGGGGTGATGCCGACCAGTTTGCTGCAGGTGTTGCGCAGGGTCCACTTGGCTTGGATATGTTTGTGGCCCTCGATATCGTAAACGCCGCGGTGCAACATACGGTCCATGTTGAAGGGGGCCTTGTAGGTCAGCAGCGAGCCCACGACATAGGCGATGATGCCGGCCACCATGGACAAGAAGTAAAGTTCGTAAGAATTGATGGGGAACTTCACCGGGCTCATGGTCCACTCGATGTAGGGATTAAAAGGCCCTGATACGATTTCGAGGAAACGTCCGAACGGAGCGGCCCAACCGTGTTGAGCCAGCCAAGGGTAGAGGTTGTCCGCCCAGTTGCGTTGAACGAACAGTCCGACGATCGCCAAGCCGGAACCAAAGATGAGCGAACAGAAGGCGCCGGTAGTCGTGCCGAAACGGCTGTAGAGGCCAAAAGTCATGATCGGCCCCGCGCCGCCCAGCCATATGCCAGTCATGATGGTGGTGAACATCATGATGTAGTCCAGCTGCACAAAAAACAGAGAGACCACGAAAAAGAACACACACACCAGCACCGAACAAATTCGCAACCAATGGAGATGCTGAGTCGGGGTCAGCACGGTTTTGCGCAAAGGCATCACGATGTCCTGAATGATGGTGGACGAGGCGTTGAACACGCGGGTGTCGTCGGTTGACAACATGAGCATGACCATCAGCAGGGCGAAGAGTCCCATGAGTCCCACCGGGAGCAGATTCTGCAACGCGATCGGCAGCATCATTTGATAGTAGAGCGTGCGGAATTTCTGGAACTGCACATTGCCCTCGGGCGTGTTGCCCAGGGTCTGGCGGGCGGTGTCCATGTAGGGCGTGTCGATACTGCTCTGATTGGAGAGCGGTGCATCCACGCCGATCTGGTGAGTGCTCACCGGGATCTTGGCGATGTTGGCATTGAGCAGCGATCGCATCTCGGGATCGACGATCACTTCGTGGGTGACCTTCGAGGTCAGATTGGCGCGGATCTCGTGGGCTTGATTCGCGAATTTATGATGAGTCATCAGCGCGATGATCATGACCGCGACCAATAGCAGCATGAGGCTGGCATAGAGGCCGCGCCAGGTGGCGAGAATGCCCGCCATCTTTTGCTCATGCGGGGTGCGCCCGCAATTGGAGGTGCCGTTACCAATCCAGCTGGCCCGATTAATGATGCTGCCCATGATGGTGACCACGAGGGCGAAAATGTTAAAATCCCTCAGCTTCTCGATGTCGAAGGGGTTGATGAAACTCTCGCCGGGGACACGGTCCATCATCACGGGGGCGATCGTATCGTTCCACCCGAAGTGCAGGAAAATATAGCCGGCGATGACCACGAAGATGGGGTAGCTGATCAGACCTTGAAAGGCGTCGGTGATCAGCAGCGAGATGCGGCCGGCCGGCCAGATGACCAACATGCACAGGCAGAGCATGAAGCCCACCAACAGTGCGAACGTGGGGAGCGCCATGCCCATGATCATCACCTTGTGCGGCAGACCCAGGAAATAGATGAAAAAATTGGCGGCGATGGCAGGCGCGATCGCGTTGGTGACCATCTCCGAGATGGTGCGGAGCGTCGCGGCCACGATGCGGAAAGATCGGTTGTAACGCATCTCCAAGAACTGCCCGATGGAGAGCGAACGCGTCTCACGGAAACGATAGGCGCAATACCCCGTGAGGCTCATGATGATGCCCACCGGCATCGTCAGGTATTCCCAAAAAGCGAGGGCGTAGCCGACCTGGTATCTGGATTCGACGAGCGCGACCAGCGTGATGATACCGATGGCCGAGGTCATGTCGCCAGCCGAGAGCACGTAGCGACCTGCGACGCGTCCGGCGGCGAGAAAGTCGACGACTCCGCGCACGTATTTTTTAGAATAAACTGCCAGCCAGAGAATCAAGCTGACGGGAACAATGACGATAATCCAATCGATCCAATGCATAGAAAACGGGTTTTAAAATTGGGGGGGGGGCGGTAACGACGAAACGAGAGGCTAGGCATTTGTGGATAAGCAAAACTACCAGCAAATCTATTTCAGGATACGAAGGTTCACAGGTGGCTTTTCGGGCCAATTTCGAGTGCTCTCCAAACCATCGTTACATCACTGCCGAGAGGATGCCGTTTGATGCGCGAGAACCCGGCCGCGATCATCGATTTGCCGTTTGAAAATGAGTCCCCGACAAACCGTCACGCCATAACCATTTTAATCGAACCATAGCGGTTTTCCGAATGCTGACGCCATGGATAATTATTCATTAAGACGTTTATTTATAGTTAATTACGATTTATATAAACCGCGCGTTTGATTTGAGTGCCAGGTTACAGGCTGACACCGTCAACGCAGTCGGAGGCGGTATAAGGGGAGGAGTTGAACCGCGCTGAGTCGGCCTCGTTTCCGTGGATTTCATCCCCCTTCGACCAAGAGTATGCTGATGCGCGGAAGTCGCCGTCCGGCCTCTCGCTTTATTATAAAGCCACAACGGCATCGGACCCATTGGGTCGGCCGCATTAGGATGAAGGTTCCAATTAAACCCCAACACCTACTCCCATGAAAAGATCTTCACGATATCCGTCAGTCGCTGCCGCTCGTTGCCGCGGCATCACACTCTCTCTTATCAGCCTAGGACTGCTAGGAACCACCAGCGCCGCAGTCGCCACCTGGGACGGCAGCGTGGACAACAACTGGTCGACAACCGGCAACTGGGATACGGACGCCAGCCCGGTGGGTCAGGATGTTTCCTTCGGCGACGTCGACAAGACGGGCTCCACCACGGTTAATAGTATTGTTGATGTGGATACGACCCTGAGCTCCTTGTCGTTTGTGAATACCGGCAACAGCGGCACGACCGACTGGCAAGTCGTCCAGATCGGCGCCGCGCAGACTTTGACCTTGAATGGCAGCGGCATCACTGGGGGCAACGTGCTCTTCCTGGGATCGACGAATGCCGCACTTACAGGCAAACAATACACCTACGCAAAAATGACTGGTGGTGGTTCTCTCGTCATCAACGCCAGCGATGATAACGTCCTGATAACCCAGGTGTCTTCCAACGACAGTGGCACGGCCCGCCTGGACCTTTCCGGATTGAGTTCGTTCTCCGCCAATGTCGCCAATTTTTACGTCGGTCAGGGCAAACGCATGACCAGCACCCTCCTTCTCGCCTCAACCGAGGCTGGGACCAATACCATCACCGCCTCGAAACTGGCCGTTGGCGACAGCAACGGGAGCGATCCAGGCGGCGTGAGTCTTCTCAGCTTGGGAACCGCCAATACATTGAATGTCGACGACATCTTCGTCGCGGCCAGCGCGAGTGATGTGGCTCAAGTTCAAAGAGCAAGCGGAACCATCTCTTTTCAAAATGCTGGTTCCAGCGTGACCATCAGAGGTGCCACTGGGGGCACTTCCCGGGCCGATCTGTCGATTGCTCTCATGGAATACATCCCAGGGCAAGTGACCAACACTCACGCAAGGGGCACCGTTGATTTCACCGGCAGCACGGTGGATGCCCTACTCGGAGAGGTGAAGATGGGGTTCTCTAATGCCTTCTCGACAGGCGGAGCCACGGGGACACTGAGCATGGATGCGGGGACGATCGATGCGACTTCCGTCCTTTTAGGTTATAACGAATATCGAAGCCAAGATTCCACCAATGGTTCCAACGGTATCCTCAATGTGTCTGGGGGAACGTTTACTGCTGGAGCCATGTCCCTGGGCGATAACATCGGAACAGGAAACCTAACCGACACCCAGCGCGCAGGAGCAGCGACTGGAACAGTGAATATATTGGGAACAGGCGCAGTCAATGTGACTGGCGACATCACCATGGGCACCCGGACTGGCGGCAGCACGGGTGTTCAGGCGACCGTCAACATTACCGGCGGCTCACTGACAGTGGGCGGCAACATGACCGAGAACGCCGCGAACGAGCCCCTCGCCGTGGTCGGTTCGACCGTCAATCTGAATGGCGGCACCCTCGATATGACCGGTGGCACCATCAAGGTGGATACCTTCACGGTGGAAAGCGGCACGCTGAAAAATCTGGGGCAATTCAACAGCGGCGACACCATCGGCGCGAACTTGGTCAAGACCGGCTCCGGCACGCTGAACATTGAAGGCGACAACACCTTCACCGGTGCAACGATGATCAACGCAGGCACCGTCTCCCTGTTCACGGCGGGGACCAATAACATTGCCAACTCCTCCGCGATCATCGTCGCCGATGGTGCGACGTTTGACGTGACCGGAGTCGCCGGTGGTTTCTCTTTGGCCGCTGGACAGATTCTGAGCGGAAACGGCACGATCATCGGCGACATGCTGTTTGAGACGGGTGCGGGCTTTGCATTTAGCCTCACCGAAACGCTGACCGTCTCTACCGGCACGGTTAGTTTCGATGGATTCGGCATTACCGATGTGGCTGGTCTGGACAGCGAAACCATTGGCGGCACTTACAACCTGATCGTCGGCAGCGTGAATAGTGCGAACATCTCCAATATCGGTCTCGAAAACGCCTATGATTTAGGAGGCGGCAAACTCGCCTACTTCGAAATCGGTAGCCTCAATCTAATCGTGGTCCCCGTCGCCATCCCCGAGCCTTCAGCTCTCGCACTACTCATGGGAGGATCCGTCCTATTGCTGGTCGGCGGCCGCCGTCGTCGTCAGTTGTCATTGTAACGTTTAGCTTAATTTCAAGGCGCACTCTGAGGAGTGCGCCTTTTTTTTGCGAAGCGCCAGCGATGCGGGCACAGCCTCCAGGGATGTCACCCATGACGGCACACATATCCGGGGATGCCCTAAATGACCGGGACGCGTATCCACGAAACCCTCACACAGCAGACCGTGAAAAGTTAACAAGCGAACGAGCACAGTTTTCGTGATGCAGTAGCTTTAGAGCTCATCATCACCAAAGCCGTTGCCGCGATGAGTCGTCGGGCCGGAAGTGCCAGACACTACCCAAACCAGATTTACCTTCGCCCTCCACGCTTACTCGATGCAGCGCCAGACGGGGCGGTCGGTGAGGTATTCGCGTCTGTCGCTTTTTTGCACAGCCACCTGAAAGAGCGGCAATACTCGTTTGCCGCCGAGCGAGGGATACTCATCGCCCTTTTTCTCATACAAAAGAATCGCATTAAAAATGCCGCCGGGACGCTCGCCGATCAGGATGTCCACGTCGACGGGTTGATCGGCTTTGAGGTCGATCCAATCTCCGTAAATCGGGCCGGAGTGCGCCGCGACTGCCGGGCCTTTGGACGCGGGCGTTTTCCAGTTCAGGCGGGGGAATTTGGTGGAGTCGAGGCTGGCGTCGAGGATCACGCGGCGGTTGATGGCCACGAGCATGATGTCGTCGGCCCGTCCGAGGAATCGATAGGTGCCATCGGACGGCGGGGCGATTTGGCCTTTGTAGTGCACGAACCAGGCGCGGGGCTTGACCTCGGCTTCCACGCCAAAGGCTTTGGGCGCGGCCTCGGCACTCAGGCGACCGGTGTCGACCTGCGTGGTGTAAAGCGGCAGAGGCGCGCGGAAATAACGGCTGAGCAGGGCTTCGTCGAAACCCGACACCACAAAATCATCAATGATCTCGGCGTAACGCTTGCCGCCGTCGGCTGGTTCCTTCTGCTGGGTTTGTTTCAGATCGTAGAAGATGCCGATGAGCGCCGAGGTGTTGCGCTCGGCACTGCCAAACGAGCCGACATCCCCCGCGGCGAGGCGCGCAGTGGTGGACGCAGCCAAAAGAAGGGCGAGCAGAAACGGGTGGGTGAACGTTGCCAGCGTAACTGCACGGTGGCCGACGTGTGTTTTTGCGGGGTAACAACTGACTGGCACTGACAGACTATTCATAACATGTCCAAGGCGACCGATCGGTGAGAAAGGTTTGATCCGTCATGGGGTGCGCCGCGGTCTGGAACAACGGGAGGATGGCCCTGCCCTTATCGGTGCGCGGATAGGTTTCTCCTTTTTTTTGATAGAGCAGCACTCCGTAAAAATCACCGCCGGGACGTTCGCCGATCAAGATGTCGAGATCGACCGGCACGCCGGCTTTGAGCTCAAGCCAGTCACCATACCGCGCCAGAGAATTGGCGGCGACCGTGTGGCCTTTGTCGGCAGATTCTTTCCAACCGAGCCTGACAAGCTTCGTATCCGGACGGCAGCCATCGAGCACGACCTTGCGGTTGACGGATACGACCAAGACGTCGTCAAAGTTACCCACAAAACGATAGGTGCCATCCTCCGGCGGCGACACCTGGGCTTTATAGTGAATGACCCAGTAGCTGGCTTTGACCTCGGCAGCTACCCCGAAGGCTCTGGGCGCGACATGGGCTCTCATTTTGGGGATGGCGAGCTGAGTGGTGTAGAGTGGCAGTGGCGCGCGGAAAAACCGGTTCAGCAGAGACTCGTCAAAGCCCTCCACGATGAAGTTGTCGATGGTCGGGGTGTAGCGCTCGGTGAATGCATTGATGGCTACGTGCTGCTGGGTCTGTTTGAGGTCGTAAAAGATACCGATGAGCGTGGCGCCTTGCCGCTCTTGAGTGCCAAAGACCGAGTCGGTCTGCGCGGAGGGACTCGCCGCGTTGGCAGTCGCAGCAACGATGCCGGCGAGAAGCAGGAAGGGCGAAGGGCAAAGGGCGGAGGGGCGGAGGGTGGAACGGGTTGACCTCAACACGTTCGTTTGGCGCGGAGGCACGGCAAACCAGCGCATCGGGGTCAATGCGCTCCACCAGGCGGAGAGGTCAGGAAACATCAGGCTCATTTTTCTTGGGCGAGGTTGCGCCAATACTGCTGCACCCATGGCGCGTATTCGGCTCGGAAGATGGGGTCGGCTCGGAAGATGGGGTTAGGCCGTTACTTGCTACTTTTTGACTTATTGGGGTAGGTGATGTTAAGGCAAAGGCCAGAAGCCGGCAGGTCGGCGGCGACTGTGATCCGAGAGGCCAGCGGGGGAAGCATTCCGGAATTCATGATGGCGGAGGTTTTGCCATGTTTTTTATCACAGGCGAGGCGAAAGGGCGGGGTGATGATTTTTTAGCACTTAACCGTGAGCTGGTTACGAGCGAGGTCGGAGGAACGACGGAGAGACGGAGGATCGGAAGCGGTTCACGCGCAGGTGCGGGGACGCGAAGTGGAGGAGGGGATCGACTGGGCACCTTCAGGTCGGACCGCCCACTTTCGGCTTGGACGCTTATCGTGTATTCACAAACGCCCGGGCATGCAGCTTCCGGTAGTCACGCGGACTGATCCCTTGGCGTTCGGTGAAAAGCTTTCGGAAGTAACGAGACTCCTTGAA
>JBBKWO010000077.1:0-134967 GCA_037969015.1 Opitutaceae bacterium | reverse complement strand
CGGGGTTTGGTCATCAGTTGGCAAACCTTGGGTCTGCGTTTGACTGCGCGCGGCTCGAGTCGGCCAGGCCTGAGCGGCAGCAGGTCGGAGGCTATCACCCCGAGCAGATCCTCGTAAAGCCGGTCGCGCTGGCGGCCGGTGGCCTCATGCAGAAGTGGCGCCCACTGCCGCATGGCGGTGAGTGCGCCTTTGAAGGAAACTCGCTGCAGGGGCACATCGCGATTGCGGGCCGCCTCCAGCATCAGCGTGCGGACCAGATTATGGGCGATGGCCTGCATGAGCACTTCGCGCTCGATCATCCGGGGCGTGCGGGTGCGCAACACGTCCAGACCGAGGGTAACCTTAACGTCCCGGTAGTTGCCCTCGATTTGCCAGCGCAGTCCATACAGCTCGATCAACGCTTCGTCCGGATAGGCCTGCTCGTCGAGCAGTGTCGTGGCCAGGGTAATTGTTTTCGTGCGCAACCCGGCCTGCTCCAATCGGAAGCACACGATGCGCATCGTTAGTTCCCGAGGGAGTTTGCTCCATACTTGCTCACTCCAGGTTTCCGGGCGTTGCGGCCTTTTCCAAACACTGCGTCCGGCCCGGTCCGTCCGGGCTTGGTGCAGGCGAGCGACCACATCGACGTGCTTGCCTTGCAACAAGGCGATAAATCCCCAGCCGCAAAACCCCCGGTCCGCCACCACTACCTCGCCCGGGTTGATCCACCCGACCAGCAGCCGCGCCAGGCCGATCTCGTGCGTCTTCCACGAGGCGTGTGCCAGACGCACCAGATGCCCAGCCAGAGAAAAGACCGCCACGAGCTTGCCGACAGGGAAGCCGCAACCGGGCTTTTGGCCTCCGGCATAAGGGTAGACAGCGCGGTTTTCCGCCGAATCGGGCATCGAGAAGCCGGTGCCGTCGATCAACTTGACGGTGCGTCCCCTCCACTGATCGTGCCCCTTGGCGCTGGCGTCCAACCGGCCCACCAGCGCTTCGTGGGCATGACCAAGCGTCTCCAGCTCAAGTTTTCCCCGAGCCTGGCAATACGCGGAAGTATTGGTCGAGGGCACTGCCTTGCCCTGCGTCAGCCGAGAGGCTTGCACCCGCTGGACAACCTCCCGGCAGGCACAGTCGCGCTGGAGCACCTGGACTAAAAACGCACAGAAGGTGACCCACGGGGTGAAGATCCGCTGGCGCTGCGCCAGCTCGTCAAACAGGCCCCGCGGCACGAAACGCCCGACAAGCTTAGCGAAGCCATCAAACTTGGGGCAGGCCAAGCGTTCGGCCGCTCTGGCCGCCCGTCCACCATGCAGACGATGCGAAAACCCATTCAGATATAAAGTCCTTACGCGCATGGGTTTATGACAATACCAATCAGGGACTATATCAACCTTATAATGAACAATTTACATCGAATAGTATGCCGATATTCGCTCAGCACTGCGTGCCTAACTTAGTGCCATTCCGGCCTGACCCCCTCGGCTCGACGACCCCCTCGGCTCGACGGCGACAACACAACTCTCAGGGTAAGGCTCAGTTTTCTTTGACTGTAATTTTCGCCCTCTGCTTATAATCCTCATATCGATTATCGTGCATAGCTATAATTTTTCCAATTCTGTCTTCGAGTTGCGTGATGGTATGGTCCGGTCTAGACGGGCACGGGAGGTAAGCTCTAAAACCATCAACGGCCACGATCAGGAACCTACGGATGCAACCTCCATCATAAACGATGTCATACCATAGACCGTATGCATGTTCGTCCGGAAATGAATTCGCCCAATTCTCTTTAAAATCATCATTTTGAATCCCGTCTTCTCCTGAATGATGACGCACTCGGAGGCGAGTGTCGTGAAGGCAAAAGAACTCCTCTTTCTTATCAGCTGAAATGCTCTTCCAATCGTTTTTCGGATCACTATTTTGGATATAAAGCATGAGCTCATCATAGCCCATCTCCGATATCGCCTTCTTGTTCACAATAAGGTCTGCAATTGCAGGAAGAGCAAAAAAGAAGGTGGAGCAAAGGCTTAGGGCAAACGTGACGGGCTCAACATCTCGTCCGGCAATCCAGAGTATCCCGAAGATTACGGTAATGACAAAGAAAGCGGCGCCGACAAGGCGTGGTGGATATGGATTTTCCTTCACCCAAAGCGCTCCGCGAGACAGGGGGCCGATGTTTGAAAGGTTCATGTTTTTCTGCCTAGACGTTTCAGGTCAGACACGCAACCAGATGGCGTGGCCTGTGTGCAAGCACAGGACGTGACCGCAGGCGGAGTTGTCTGTAGCGTTTTTTTCGGCTCATTTTGTATTGGCCGAAAGATATGCGTTGGAGAATGAAACCACTAGTTTTTCTGCTGCTCCAGAGATTCCATCGGTGACTTTTTGCTTACCAGCATATCCATTGTAGCCATTGGACCAAATAATAAGCGCCGCTTGCTTAAAGCCTGCGACTCTAAATACAGGTATGCCCTCACGTAGATTCATAGTGGCAGAGTATGAGTATGTAATTTCATTCGTGTCCCAAAGACCGGAAATAACATATTCAAGAATATATACAGCATCGTCATTTACGGGAACTCCGTTTTTTCTAAGAGCTAATTCTATCGAGTCCTTCAATTCACTTTCTGTAATTTTCCCATCAATATTGTCGCTAAGTGATATGATGACTTTGACTCCCTGGATGTCCGCAAGGATTTCATTCTTTTCAAAGAATTTAGCTTTAGTATAGGAATCGAGGAAATACTTGGCGAATTTATAATCCTGGGGGATTTCAGCGGGTATCTCTACACGCTTTTCAATTATCTTTTCTATTTCCTTTGGGACTTCCCGAATGACATCTACCGGTTTCTCAACTATTATTTCTTTTGTTTTGATAACTTCAACAGGCTTTTCGACGGTTATTATTTCTTTCGGGGGGAATTGTGCACCAATAAGTAACGCGGTAACGCTTACTAAAAACCAAATAATGTGTGTTTTCATATTTTCTTGCCGAACGTTAAGATCATACACGGCCGCAGAGCCAATAGGGTCCGCCGCTGATTGTTGACTTTAGCTTAATCTGAAAGTGATGGGTGGTTTTTTTGGGTGTGCAGCAGCCACTTCATCCGAGACTTCGCAGGCGTTTTTTTAACTCGGACCAAGTTGAGCCGGCCTCGGTATTCGCATTGTAGGCGGCCTGGGCTTCGTTGAGCAGGGTTTGCTCCTGTAGGCTGGGGCCCGCGGCCTCCTCCATTTTACAGAGCTGAGCAAGGATGTCGCCACGCTCTTCAGCCGAGAGTTTGGGCAGCTCCGCGAGAGTTTCGGCTTTGCTCATGGGGATGATAGTCAGGCGGTTGGCTGCATGTTTCAAGCCAGCGTCTGGTGGCAGACACAAAAAATCCCGCCGGCGACTTGGCGCGGCGGGATTCGGGGGAGGGCGTTTTACGCTTTCCCGGCGTTTCGGTGGGATCGCATCGTTCTGGGCGGGCAGGAGTGCCCGCCCTCCTTGGGTCAGATCGCTGCGAGGATCTCGTTAAGGGTCGCGCTTCCTGCTTCGCCGGGGCTTCGCAGGACACGTGGGCTTAGATGCTGGCTAGGATATCGTTGAAGGTTTGGCTGGGACGCAACGCGGCCGAGGCCTTGGCGGGGTCGGGCTGGTAGTAGCCGCCGATGTCGGTGGGCTTGCCTTGGACGGCGATGAGCTCGGCGACGATGTCGGGCTCGGCTGCGGTCAGTTTCTCGGCGACGGGGGTGAAGATGGCCTTCAGCTGGGCGTCGTTGGTCTGGGCGGCGAGGGCTTGGGCCCAGTAGAGCGCGAGGTAGAAATGACTGCCGCGGTTGTCGATGCCGGCGCCGACTTTGCGGGCGGGGCTCTTGTCGTTTTCCAGGAACTTGCCGTTGGCGATGTCGAGGGTGTCGGCGAGGACTTTGGCTTGGGTGTTGCCGGTCGTCTCGGCGAGGTGCTCGAAGCTGGCGGCGAGGGCGAAGAATTCGCCGAGGCTGTCCCAGCGGAGGAAGTTTTCCTCGGTGAATTGCTGCACGTGCTTGGGCGCGGATCCGCCGGCTCCGGTTTCGAAGAGGCCGCCGCCTTTCATGAGGGGCACGATGGAGAGCATCTTGGCCGAGGTGCCGACTTCGAGAATGGGGAAGAGGTCGGTGAGGTAGTCGCGGAGGACGTTGCCGGTGACGCTGATGGTGTCCTTGCCGGCGGCGAGGCGTTCGAGGGTGAACTCGCAGGCTTTGGCGGGGGGCAGGATGCGGAGGTCGAGGCCGGTGAGGTCGTGGTCTTTGAGGTAGGTCTCAACCTTGGCGATGATCTGGGCGTCGTGGGCGCGGGAGGAGTCGAGCCAGAATACTGCCGGGGTGTTGGAGAGGCGGGCGCGTTTAACGGCGAGTTTCACCCAGTCCTGGATGGGGGCGTCCTTGGCTTGGCAGGCGCGCCAGATGTCGCCGGCGTCGACGTTGTGCTCGAGGAGAATGTGGCCGGCGGAATCGGTGACGCGGACGAGGCCGCTGGCGGGGATTTCAAAGGTCTTGTTGTGGGAGCCGTATTCTTCGGCGGCCTGGGCCATGAGGCCGACGTTGGGCACTGAGCCCATGGTGCGGGGATCGAAGGCGCCGTGCTTTTTGCAGAAGTCGATGGTGGCTTGGTAGACGCCGGCGTAGCAGCTGTCGGGGATGACGGCGAGGGTGTCTTGTTGTTTGCCGGCGGCGTTCCACATCTGGCCGGAGGTGCGGATCATAGCCGGCATGGAGGCGTCCACGATGACGTCGGAGGGGACGTTGAGGTTGGTGATGCCTTTGTCGGAGTTGACCATGGCGAGGTCGGGGCCGTTGTCGTAGGCGGCTTTGATGTCGGCCTCGATGGCGGCTTTTTTGTCGGCGGGGAGTTTCTCGATCTTGTTGAGGAGGTCGCCGAAGCCGTTGTTCAGGTCGACGCCGAGGGTGGCGAGGGTGTCGGCGTGGTTGGCGAGGACGTCGCGGAAGAAGACTTTGACGACGTGGCCGAAGATGATGGGGTCGGAGACCTTCATCATGGTGGCTTTCATGTGCACGGAGAAGAGGATGCCTTCGGTCTTGGCGCGCTGGATTTGCGTGTCGATGAAGGCGGTCAGCGCGGTTTTGCGCATGACGGTGGCGTCGATGATCTCGCCGGCTTTGAGGGGCGTGCTGGCCTTGAGGACTTTCTCGGCGCCGTCGCTGGAGATGAAGGTGATCTTGACGTCGGTGGCGGCGGGGACGGTCACGGACTTCTCGTTGGAGAAGAAGTCGTCTTTGCCCATGGTGGCGACGTTGGTCTTGGAGTCGGCGGACCAGGCTCCCATGGAGTGGGGGTGGGCGCGGGCGTAGGCTTTGACGGCACCGGGCGCGCGGCGGTCGGAGTTGCCTTCGCGGAGGACGGGGTTGACGGCGGAGCCGAGGACTTTGGCGTAGCGGGCGCGGGCGTCTTTCTCGGCGTCCGTGGAGGGGACTTCGGGGAACTCGGGGAGCTTGTAGCCCTTGGCCTGGAGTTCGGCGATGGCGGCCTTCAGCTGCGGGATGGAGGCGGAGACGTTGGGGAGTTTGATGATGTTGGCCTCGGGGGTGAGGGTCATCGCGCCGAGTTCGCCGAGGGTGTCGGGGGATTTTTGGTCGGCGGGGAGGAGGTCGGAAAAGTTGGCCAAGATACGGGCGGCGACGGAGATGTCGCGGGTCTCGACGGCGATGCCGGAGTGCTTGGTGAAGGCTTGGATGATCGGCAGGAGCGAGTAGGTCGCAAGGGCCGGAGCTTCGTCAGTGATGGTGTAGATGATGGTAGGCTTGGCGGACATAAGATGGTGCGGGCTGGGAGCTATGCGCATGGAATAGCGCGTTTTTTAATGAGTCTGTCAGCTAAGGGCGGGCCAAAAGCGTGGTCAAAAGTAATTAAGGGAAGGCGGGCTGATGACTTGGCGAAAGGGCGGTGGAGGTGGCGAGGGTTGGTTTTCCGGCAAGTTGCAGGGTTAGCAGGGTTTGGCCCTGCAAAATGCAAAAGAGGGTAGGGGGCGAGGAGGCGTGTGGGGTGTGGCTGAATGTATGTTAAAATGCTTATTTATAATTACTTAATATTTTATGTAATCACGCTGGCATGGTGGCTGCGATACTGTCCGGCGTATGAAAACTAAATCCATCAAAATCACCTCGATCTGTCTTCTCCTGTTTGGCGCCTTGGCTCTTTCCGGCTGCAACACGACGGAAGGCGTGGGCAAGGACATGGAAGCTGCCGGTGAAGCCGTGCAAGACGCCGCGCAGTAATTGACTGACGGTGTTTGTCGTTTGGTTGCCTAGATCGAAAAGGTGCCGGGGCTAAACTCCGGCGCCTTTTTGTTGGCGATCGGTGAGTGTGCCGCGCGGGCTGTGGCCGAATTTTTGGCGGAAGGCGCGGCAAAAGGTGTTGGCGCTGGCGTAGCCACTGGCGAGGGCAATGGATTCGACGTCGGTATCGGTCGAGCCGAGCATGGCGCGGGCCTGTTCTAGGCGCAGGCGGCGGAGCAGGGCACCGGGCGATTCGTGATAACGGCCGGTAAACTGGCGGATAAAGTGTTCGCGACTGACGCCGCATTTGTCGGCGACGAGCTTGAGGTTGATCGGCGAGCGAAAGTGGCTGCGCAGATAGTGATGCCCGAATTCGATGGGGTCGCTGGTGCGGGTGCCTTGCACTTGCTCGCGGTAGATGGAGATGAGCAGGCTATGGAGTAGCTCGGCCTCGTGGAGGCGGTCGCGGAAGGATCGGTGGGTGAAGCGTTCGTGTAATTCGTTGTGCAACGAGGTGGCTTCTGAGTCGTCCGGCATGCGCACGACCGGGCCGAAGTCCTGGCGGAGTCGTTTGAAGACGGGGTCAAGTGAGCCGGCCTCGGCGGTCACATATCGCAAACAATAGGGTTCGTGGGCATCCGCCGGGTAGCCGTAGGTGCTGCCATCGTCGTGCTTGAATAGCATGGCGTGTCCAGCGGGCACGGCGTGTGAGCCGTTGGTATCTTGAAACCATCCGTTTCCTGAAATTGTCCTCTGAATAACCATCTGAGCTGAGTCGGCGCGTTCCCGATTCACCCAGTGGTAGGCGGGGGTGGTGCGCACTTCTTGGGCGGTGCCGATGAGGCTGGGGAAAACGGATTCGGGCATGGCCATTGATCACAAAATGCACATTAAATATCAAACTTTTCATCTGCGCAATGTGCAGTGTCTCCCGTTGAGGATGACGTCCTGCCCCGATTTGCGGGCTCTCATCCACCCTTACTATCCATGGCTAAAATTACCCTTATCGGCGCCGGCTCGGTCGTCTTCGCTAAGAACCTGATCTCCGACATTCTACAATTTCCCGAGTTGAGCGACTCGACCATCACGCTGATGGACATCGATCCGGCGCGTTTGGAGACGGCTCGCGTCATGGCCGAGCGCGTCGTGCGCAAACTCGGCGTGAAGGCCAAGATCGAGGCGACCCTTGACCGCCGCAAAGCCATCACTGGTGCGAACTACGTGATCTGCACCATCCAGGTCGGCGGCTACAAGCCGGGCACGGTTATCGATTTCGAGATTCCCACCAAATACGGCCTGCAACAGACCATCGGCGACACGCTCGGTGTTGGTGGTGTGTTCCGCGGTCTACGCACGATTCCCAAGACGCTGGAAATCTCCCGCGACATCGCCGAGGTCGGCGCGCCGGGTTGCACGTTCCTCAATTACAGCAATCCGATGGCGATGCTGTGCATGGCGTCGGATCGGGCCGTCGGAGTGCCCATGGTCGGGCTTTGCCACAGCGTGCAAGGCACCAGTCAGCAGCTCGCGAACTACGCCGGGCTCGACAGCAAGCACATCACTTACCGCGTGGCTGGCATCAACCACATGGCGTTCTACCTCGAATATAAATACCGTGGTCAGGACGCCTATCCGTTCCTCTTTAATCTGCTCAACGATCCGTCGTTTTCGCAGGACAAGGTCCGCTTCGAGATGATGCGTCGCCTTGGATATTTTGTCACCGAATCCTCCGAGCATCAGAGCGAATACAACCCGCACTTCATTCACTTTGGGAAGGACGTCATCAAGAAATTCGACATTCCGATCGACGAATACCTGCGCCGTTGCGAGTCGATCATCTCCACCTGGAAAAAGGCCGAGGCCGAGCTCATCGGTGACGACGGCGACATCACGGTGAATCCGCAGACGCACGAATACGGGAGCTTCATCATTCACTCGATGGAGACCAATACGCCGCGCGTCATTTACGGCAACGTGCCCAACACCGGCCTCATCACCAACCTGCCTAACCGCTGCTGCGTTGAACTCCCTGTGCTCGTCGATGCGCAGGGTTTGCAACCGACCCACATCGGCGATCTGCCGCCGCAACTCGCCGCCATCTGCCGCACCAACGTCAACGTGCAGGAGCTCACCGTGGAGGCCGCGCTCACCGGCAAACGCGAGCACATCTACCACGCGGTGATGACCGATCCGCACGCGGCGGCCACCCTGCCGCTCGATAGGATCTGGGCCATGTGCGACGACCTCATCGAGGCGCACCAGAAGGTCGGTCTGCTCGGCGAATACTCCAAGACGATCCCCGGCACCGGCCGCGCGCTGGCTGGCACTGGCGACAAGGTCATCATCTCGCTCGACCCGTCCAAGACCCTCTCTGCCATCACCGGCCAGCCGGTTGAGTTTACGCTCACGGCGGTCAACCAAGGCACTAAACCCTTCAGCGGAAAACTCGCCTTCGCGTCCGGCGCCGGCGCGGTTTCAGTCAAGGGCGGGGCCGTCGCGATCAAGATCGCCGGTGGCGCCACGATCACCAAGCGCGTGATGCTTCAGCCTGCCGCTGCCGAGGCGCTGTCCTTGCGGGTGGTGTCGGCCGATGTGCGGGTGCTCAGTCGCGATTACAACTTCTCCGCGCCGCGCATTGTCGAGGTGCCTGCCGCCGGCAAAACCGTGCCGGTCGAGATCGAGTTCATGGCCAATAAATTGCTGAAGGGCGACCTGACCGTGAAGGGATCGACCTTGGAAATCACCGGCCGGGTCATCGACACGGACGTGAAGATCAACGAGCGCGAGCCGTGGTGGGGATCGGTCATCGAGCTATTCGTGCGGCCGACGGTAGGAGGAAAACAGACGCAACAGCTGTTCCTGTTGCCGCGAGTCAAGGGCACCACGGTGCTCGACAAGACGCGCAAGCCGTCGAAGGCAGCGACCTTCAAGGTCAAGATCGACAAGGGCGGCTACGACTTCGCGCTCAAGGCCGATCTGTCGACAGCTGGCGTGGGCAAAGGCGGCGCGTTCTACCTCGATTTTGTGGTGTCCGCCGGCGCGCTCGGTGACGCGCACGGTGCGTGTCGGGTGGGCTGGAATGGCAAGACCAACAGTGCTTCCAGTTCGGCGCATTTCGCGTTGGTCGCTCCTGCGAAGTGATTCGGCCAAGTCGTTTCTGATCGTCTTTGAATTGATAGCCGGCACGGCGCGAAGGAAGGTCTCCTTCGTGCCGTGCTTTTTTATTGTTCGGTTAAACAGGGTGGACGCGCCTGGGGCGCTGATCTATCTCCACGATTTAATATGACATCCGGGCAAAGCACCGATCCTTCGTTGGCATTATCGAAATGGGGAACCCCGTTTACTTGGGGACGATTTCAGGGACGTGAGGGCACTTTTCGCGGTTACACGTTAAAAATCGTGATGCCGGATACGCCGCTTCCGGGGCGGCCCTGGGCGTGGCGGCCGGAGTTTTTTGGCTACAACTCCGGAGAGAGCGCAGCTTTGTTGGCGCGCGGCTTTCACCTGGTCTATCTCGATCTGCAAAACCACTACGGCTGTCCCACGGCGATGGATCATGCCGATGCGTTACATCGCTACGTCGTGGAGCAGTTTCAGTTTTCCGCGAAGGTCGCCATCATCGCGATCAGTCGCGGCGGTTTGTCTGCCTTTAACTACGCCGTGAAGTTTCCGGAACGGGTAGCCTGCATTTACGCGGACAATGCAGTGGCTGACTTTAAGAGTTGGCCGGCGGGGTGGGGCACTAGCGAGGGAAGTCCTGACGACTGGGTTCGCTGCCTGGCGGTCTATGGTCTGACGGAAGAAACCGCCCGCAGCTATGCTGGTAATCCGGTCGATACGGTGGATCAAATCGCCGCGTCAAAGATCCCGGTGTTCCAAGTCATGGGTGACGCGGATGAAGCCGTGCCGTTGGTGGAAAACGGCTATCGCATACGCGACGTTTTGCGCGCGGCAGGGTCGCCTTATGCCGAGATCATCAAACCGGGCTGCGGCCACCACCCGCACGGTTTGGAAGACCCGACGCCGGTGGTGGAGTTTATCGTGAAGTCGGTCGGGACTTGAGTGGGCGAGCGATTTGGGGGCGGCAGGTGGGTTTAGAATATCCATTATTTTTCCAACAATGTGCAGCATTGGAGGGTGGATATGATTCAGTAATTACGATTGGGTGGAGGTGGCTTTAACCCCTGTCTGGCAGCCCATTTTATCCAGCTCTATTACCCGTAGCATGTCTTTTCGTCGTTTTGTTGCCCAAACCTCAGGCATGGACATCCACCTTCCGGTTGATTTGCGGGCGTCGTGTGGCTGGCCATTGTTGGAGTTGGCAAAAGATCAGGGGCTTCAGCTGACGTGGCGGGATTTACCTGGAGATGCGCCGAGCGGCGGATGGCTGCGGATTACCACTGGAGTTGACGAATCGGAGGTGACGCGGATCGACGTGAAGCTGGCCGATAGTGGTGAACAGGTCGGGGTAATTGAGCTGCGCCACGCGCACGCGTTGGAACCGTTTCAGTTGAAAATCGACACAGCCATGTGGGCGAAGGTTGTTCGCGAGGGTGTGGCCCTGACGCTGCGCAAAACGGGCGAACGTCCGATGTGGTTACTCGGTGCCGAAGCGCCTGACACCGCGCTCACGCCGCACCTGTTGGTGGCGGGCGAGGGAGCGGATCGGGTTGCTGCGTTTTTTGATTGGCTGAGGTCACCGGCCTCGGTGCAGCCCTTTGGTTGGATGGATGGCTGCGTGCTCGATGCGTTGCAGGATTTGTCTGAACAAACTGGTGATGCGCGGTGGACTGCTGCGCGCGATGCGCATCTGGCGGTGTATTTCCGTGACGGTCGGCTTGTTTATGAGGACCCGCGCAGCCAGCCGGCGGATAATGAGCTACGCTGCATCGAGGAGACGTTGCCCTTCGGCGTGTTGGCCAAGGCCGCCCCGGAAAGTCCACTGCTTCAGCTGGCGCTCGATTACTGGCAGAGCATTACGCAGGAAGGAGGCTCCGTTGAGAATGAAGACCGTTTGGTTTCTACCGAGGGCAGCTACACCATCGCTTATCCGATGGCGACGATCGCACGGGTGCGCGGCGACAAGGCGCTGGCTGAGCAGGCGGCGTTGTTGTTGCGCATTCGCAAAGACCTACTGCGTCGGCCCGATGGGCTGTGGTTGCGTTACTGGCGTAAGGATGCGGTGCGCCACTTCCGTTCCTGGGCGCGTGGAGTTGCGTGGTATTTGAATGGACTGGGGCGCTCGCTCGAAGTGCTGCGCGGCTGGGTGGATACGACCGATCTGGAACAGGAGTTCAAGGACGTGGCGACGTGGGTGATTGGCTTGCAGCGGGCTGACGGACTTTGGGGATGCTTCCTCGATGCGCCCGAGGTATCGGTGGATACGTCCGGTTCGTCGGGCATCGCGGCGGCGCTGGCCCGCGGTGCGAATGCCGGCTTGCTGTCAGCGGATGCGACGGCCGCCGCGATGCGGACATGGGAAGGATTGAAACCGCACCTGACAGTAGACGGATATTTGGATGGCGCGGCGCAAAGCAACCGTGGCGGGGAAGCCCTGCAACGTAGCGATTACCGCGTGCTCTCGCCGATGGGCATGGGCCTGATGGGGCAACTCGCGGCGGCGCTTGGTCAAGGAGAGCACAACTGACTTTAACGATGATGAAGCGAGTGGTCCTATGTCTCGGTCTGCTTTTGGTGGTGGTGTGCCGAGCGGTCGCGTCTGCGTCGGGCGATGATGTCGTGGCGGCGTTTGCCCGGGCGGCGCACGGTGAGCCGTTGCGTTATGTGGCCATCGGCGGATCGATCACTCAGGCGAGTGGCGACGGCTGGGTCGGTGAATGGCTGCGGGAGCAGTTTCCTGAGAGCGACGTCACCGTGGTCAACTCGGGTATGAGTGCGACGGGCAGTTCGCTGGGTATTTTCAGAATCGATCGCGACGTTATCGCCCATCAGCCGGACTTGGTGGCGATCGAGTATTGCGTGAACGATGGCGGGGGTAGCGACGAGGACGTGGTGCGCTACATGGAGACGTTGGTAGTGCGGTTGAAATCGCTGCCGAAGCCGCCGGCCATTGTGATCGTGGAAGCGGCCTCACAGGGAGGCGTTAATCTGGAACGGCACCGCCGGGTCGCGCGTCATTACGGATTGATTGAGGTGGATATGCAGGTGGCGGTGGATGCGCAGGGAGGGACGTGGAGCGACTATTTCAGTGACACTGTGCATCCGAATAAAGCCGGGCATGAACTCTATGCGAAGACCATGAGCGGGGTGCTGGCTCCGCTGGTCGAGCGGGCACGGTCGTCGCGGGTCGAGATCAAGCCCGCGA
The DNA here is from genome assembly GCA_037969015.1 of Opitutaceae bacterium. Taxonomy (GTDB): domain Bacteria; phylum Verrucomicrobiota; class Verrucomicrobiia; order Opitutales; family Opitutaceae; genus JAUWBF01. Next base: position 122,411 of record JBBKWO010000077.1, on the reverse strand, counting down.
TGCTGCCGGCGCCGTTAAGTGTGAAGCCGCTGTTGCTGGATGCGCGGATGATTCCGTTGCAAGGTTACGTGACTCCGGGGTGGAGGGCGGAGGCTTCGTTGCCTGCGTGGTGGAATCGATTTTTCCAAGGCGTGCTGACTGCGGATAAACCCGGAGCGGTGCTCAAAATTCCCGTGCGAGGGACGACCATCGGTGTGTTTTCCGCGCTGAGTAAAGACTACGGCTCTTTCTATGCGTCCGTGGACGGAGGGCTGCCCAGTCATGTTTTTACGAATACACGCGATGGATACAGCTACACCGGGTTCGCCTCGGATTTGCCGGCCCGCGAGCATGTGCTGACCTTGGTGTTGCCGGCAAAAAATGCGGAAGATCCCAAACTCAACGGTCCGGTGAAGCTGGGCTACCTGTTGGTCGCTGGTGAAACCGGGGCGAGTCGCGAGGCGAGTCCGCAGGGCGAGTTCACCGCGGAGGTCATGCGCGATTTGGTGTTCACCGACATCGCGGCGTCGGCTTGGCACTACACGACCCCGGTTCCTGTCGAGTCCATGGAGGGCTTGCAGACGGTGGATGCGCGTTCGGTGTTATTTAATCCGGTTTGGCCTGAGCCTGGTGATGTGCAGTTCTCGCTGGAAAACATGACATGGAAGCAGGCGACTGGAGACGGTGGGCTGGTCGATTTGCGTGTATTGGCCAACAGTGATGCGCCTGCCGTTGCTTATGCCCGCACCACACTTCGGAGCGAACAGGGTGGGGCGGCGATCATTTCGTTGGATGTCGATTACTACGCCCAGCTCTGGCTCAATGGCGAACGGGTCCTCGTGTTGGATGGTCCGCACCCACGCCCCCTCTTCCTGACGGTGCAACTCAAGTCCGGCGTGAACGAGCTTTACCTCAAAACCTGTTCCGGGAGTGCGGGGCATAATTTTGATATGCGGGTGGCCCAGCTCGGTATCGCACCATAACGTTTTCCCTTAAGTTTATTTACCTTTATGAATCCTAACCACACTTGGTTTAACGAAGCCCGTTACGGACTTTTTATTCACTGGGGCGTCTACGCTGTCGGTGCCCGCGGCGAGTGGTTCCTCAATCGCGAACGCATCCCGCAGGACGAATACATCCGGCTCTACGCGGATAAATTCCTCGCCGAAAACTACGACCCCACCGCCTGGGCGACTCTCGCGAAGGAAGCCGGTATGGGCTACGCCGTGTTGACCACGCGTCATCACGACGGCTTCGCCCTCTGGCCGACCAAGACCAGTGATTTTCACGCCGGTAACATCGGCCCAAAGCGCGACCTCGTCGGTCCCTACGTCGAAGCCATGCGCGCCGCCGGCTTGAAAGTCGGCCTCTACTACTCGCCCGCCGACTGGAGCCATCCTGATTATCCGGGACCCTACTTCCGCGACTGGCCCAACGAAAAGGATTGGGCCTCACCCGAGGCGCGCGAACGCTTCATCGCCTATTACCGCGCGCAGCTTGTCGAGCTGATGACCAACTACGGTAAGATCGATTACCTCTGGTATGACGGTAGTATCCCCGACGATTTACACAGCTCCGAAGTCAACGAAGAGATGCTTCGGCTCCAGCCGCACCTATTGATCAACGTCCGCAATGGACCGCCCTCTCACGTGCACGTCAGCGAGCAGGCGATCAACGCACCTAAGGATCCGACCGTGTTGTGGGAAGCCTGCATGACTCTCAACGACAACTGGGGCTGGCATGCTCTCGACACCCATTGGAAGAGCGCCGATGAGATCATTCGCATGCTTTGGGAAACCTCCAAGGATGGCGGCAATCTCCTCCTCAACATCGGCCCGAAATCCGATGGCACCGTGCCGGCTGAGTCCGTGGCCATGCTCCGTAAGGCGGGCGACTGGCTGCGTCGCAATCGTGAGGCGTTCACCAACTCGCAGCGCAATCCTTTCCCGTGGAATCTCTGGGGCAAGGTCTGGGTCAAGGGCAGCCGCGTTTACCTCGCGATCCGCAATTCGCCGGGCCCCGAGCTGTGCTGGGCCGAGCTCAAGAACCGCGTTATCTCCGCGCGCTGGCTCGACGGCGGCGCGCCGGTTTCCTTTGAGCAAAAAGGCGAGCGCCTCTTCATCCGCGACCTGCCAGTCCCGTTGCCTGATCCGTTGGGCAGCATCATCGAGCTGGAGGTTGAGGGCACTCCCGAGCCGCTCACCAAACAGACCACCTTCTGGATTCCGGGTGAACACGCGTGATGCACATGATGACAACGCTCGTTTCCAAAACCACCCTCGGTTTTCTGTTCGCACTCGTATCCATGGGTTCCTTATCCGCCGCCAAAATCGAGAAGGCTTTTGCCGACTTGCCTTACGGGCCTGACGAAAAGCAGGTCATGGATGTGTGGCTGGTTCCCGACGCCGGAGACAAGCCGGTGCCGTGCGTGATGAACATTCATGGCGGCGGTTGGCTGCAGGGAGAGAAGACGCAGCTCTCGATTAATCTCGGCAATCTGCTCAAGGAGGGCATCGCCGTGGTTTCGATTGATTACCGTTACCTCAAGCAGACCATCGTCGACACCGGTAGCACCGTCGGCACCGGTCCGCTGCAACCGCGGATGGAGTATGAAGTGATGCCGCCGGTCAGCGTGCCGTTGAACGACATTGCCCGTGCGCTGCAATTTATCCGCAGTCACGCGGCCGGGTGGAACATCGACCCCGAGCGTATTGGTGTGACCGGAGGCTCAGCCGGCGCCTGTTCCTCGCTCTGGCTGGCGCTGCACGATGACATGGCCGATCCTAAGTCCGCCGATCCGATCGCGCGGCAATCGACCAAACCCTGGTGCGCGGCGGTGCGTGACGCGCAGACTACGCTCGATCCGGCTCAGATCCTAGAGCTCACGCCCAACAACACCTATGGCGGTCACGCCTTTGGCTACGTCTGGGACAAGAGCGACAAGACTGTGGAGATCCGCAGCTTTTATGCTGATCGCGAATCGCCGGAGTTAAAGCAGTGGATCGCCGAGTATTCGCCATATGCGCTCGTCACCAAGGACGACCCGCCGATTTACCTCTATTATCCCGGTGGTGAAGTCATGCGTGGAGGCGAGCCCAAGGATCCGGTGCACTCGGCCAACTACGGCGCGTTGCTCGCGGACAAGCTCACGGAAGTCGGCGTCGAATACGAATTCGTGCACAAGGGCAGCGGAGAACTGCGCTTTAAGAATATCGACGATTTCTTTATCCAGGTGCTCAAGCGCTGATGCCGTGCTTGCTTTTCGGGTTTTAGCGGTAGGGCCTCACCTTGTGTGAGGCCGGTGCGATGCGCATCCACCCAGGGGGCCGGCGTTCACCCAACGCGCCCTCACCGAGGTGAGGCCTGATACCAACAGCCCGAAAGAATCAGACTTTGGGTGGGGCGGAACCGCTGGGCCCGCCGCGTGCGACAATTGACCACCGTTTGCCGTCGTCGAGCCGAACGGCCCAGCGGTCCGTCCCCACCTTTGAGTCAGTCTAAATATTAAGGGACGCTGGTATTACATCGGAGATGGAATCCGAGGCCGTAATTTTAATGGCGCCGCGTCAGTTGACGTAGCGTTGCACGATCGGGATGCGGCGGCCGACGCCGAAGGCGAGCGGGGTGATCTTCAGGCCGGGGGCGGCTTGCTTGCGCTTGTATTCGTTGAGGTCGACCTTGCGGCACATGTCTTCGACCACGGAGAGATCGAAACCGAGTCCGGCGATCTCGGCGCGCGACAAACCTTCTTCAACATAGGCGTTGAGAATGGCGTCGAGGGTGTCGTAAGGCGGCAGGCTGTCCTCGTCCTTTTGGTCGGGACGCAGTTCGGCCGACGGTGGTTTTTCGATAGTGTTGACCGGGATGATTTCGCGCTCGCGATTGATGTGGCGGGCAAGGGCGTAGACCTGCGTTTTGAAAACGTCGCTGATGACGGCGAGACCGCCGCACATGTCGCCGTAGAGCGTGCAGTAACCGACGGCGATCTCGCTCTTGTTGCCGGTGGTAAGCAGGAGGGAGCCGAACTTGTTGGAGAGGGCCATCATGAGCACGCCGCGCAGACGGGCCTGCAGGTTTTCCTCGGCGACGTCGCGTTCGCGTCCGGCAAAGATCGGGGCGAGCGCGGCCTCGGTGGAGGCGACGGCGTCGGCGATGGCAATGGTGTCGAAGGCGATGCCGAGATTCTTGGCGAGGATGCGGGCGTCGTCGCGTGAGTGTTGCGAGCTGATGGCCGAGGGCAGCGAAATGCCGGTGACGTTTTCCGGTCCAAAGGCCTCGACGGCGATGGCCGCGACCACGGCCGAGTCGATGCCGCCGGAGAGGGCGATGAGGGCACGCTTGAAGCCGCTCTTGTGCGCGTAGTCGCGCAGGCCGAGGACTAGGGCCTTGCGGATATCTTCGAGCAAGGACTCGTTATCGTCGCCCATGTCGAGGGGCAGGGCGGGGGCGGCCGTATCGATAATCTGGATGCAGGTCTCGAACGAGGGTAGGCGGGCGTTGATCTCGCCGGCGGCGTTGGCGGCGATGCTGCGTCCGTCGAAGACGAGTTCATCGTTTCCGCCGACGGTATTGCAGTAGACCACGGGCGCGCCGAGGAGTTTGGCGGCGGTGGTGACGAGTTGGTCGCGGATGGCGGACTTGTTGGTGTGCCATGGGCTGGCGGAAAGGTTGACCATCAAGTCGACTCCCTGTTCGGCGAGCAGGCGGACGGGGTCGATGCGGTAGCGGGGGCGTTCGGCGGGATCGGCGTCGTTCCAGAGATCTTCGCAGATGGTGACGCCGATGCGTTTGCCGTTGAGTAGAAAAACGGTGGGGGCGTCGGAGGGCTCGAAGTAGCGGTCTTCGTCAAAGACGTCGTAGGTGGGCAGGAGGCACTTGGCGGCGAGCTGTTCGACGCGGCCGTTGCGGCACCAGGCGGCGGCGTTGATGAAGGGGCGGCCGGCGGACTTGGCGGCGGGGGAGACGGTGCCGACGATGGCGGGCACGGTGCCGGTGATCGAGGCGATCTCGGAGAGGGACTTGGCGATATCCGGTGCGAAGCGGCTCTTGAAGAGCAAGTCGCGGGGCGGGTAGCCGCAGACAGCGAGTTCGGGAAAAACGACCAGCTCGGCGCCGGCGGAAACGAGTTCCTTGTAGGCGGCGATGATCGCTTGGCGGTTGGCGGCGAGGTCGCCGACGGTGGGGTTGAGCTGAGCCAGTCCGATACGCATGATTTTCTGGCCAAAAGGGAAGGCCCGCGCGGGCGCCGGTGGCAATGCCCATTGTGAACCCAGAGCCAGGCTCGTGCACAAAGTAACCATAATGGTTACTTTGAAGTGGACGGTTTTTCATTGGTAGGGACGAAGTAGAAGCGGCGCAAAGTAACCATTATGGTTACTTTGTGCACGGTGGGTTTCTTGAGTGTGCGCTTGCTTGGGGGCGGGGAGGGGTGGTGTGTTGGGGCGTTGCCGTGCTTTTGTTGATATGACGTTGATCCTTGCCTCTGCCTCGCCTCGTCGCCGCGAATTGCTCGCGGGGCTGGGCGTGTCGTTTGAGGTCGTCACGGCCGATGTGGTCGAGCACGAGGATCCGACGACCGATCCGCGCGAGATGGTGACGCACAACGCGGCCATCAAGGCGGACTGGGTGGCGGCGCGTTTTCCGGACGCCTGGGTGTTGGGCGCGGATACCACGGTGTTTATTGACGGACATGCGTTGAACAAACCGGTCGACGGGGCCGAGGCTCGGGCGATGTTGCGGCGGCTTTCGGGGCGGACGCACACGGTGTTTACCGGACTGGCGTTGCGCAATGTGGCGGCGGGCGTCGCGGTGGACACGGGTGAGGCGACCGAGGTGACGATCAAGAAATTGGACGAAACGGTGATCGAGGCCTACCTGGCGCGGGTGCACACTCTGGATAAGGCCGGTGGCTACGCGATTCAGGAGGCGGGGGAGTTGATTGTGGCGGGTTACACCGGTTCGCTTTCGAACGTGGTGGGGTTGCCGATGGATTCAGTGAAACAACTTTTGACCGCGCATGGTCTGCTAGGCTGAATTACCACGCGTCACTACCGGCGCTTGTTGCATGCCCGCTCCTTCCAATCGATCCCGTCGTCCCGTTCCCGCGCCGCCAGTCAAGGTGGCGGGCTGGACACGTTCGCGTGGCGGCTTGGGGCGTCGGGCAGGGGAGATGCGCGCGGTTTGGATCGGGGTGATTTGCACGGTGCTGGCGCATTTGGCGCTTTGGTGGGCGGCGCCGCATCTGGCGGTGTTGACGGAGGTTCCGGTCAACACAGACGACAATCGCTCGTTTTTGATCGAACTGTCTCCGGATTCATTTGCGGTGCCTGAAGGCGTCGAAGTGCTTCCTGAACCGCCGCGGCCGGATCGTTTTGTTGAGGTGAATCCCGACGCGCCGACTAACGCGCCGGATGAAACGCGTAATTTCGGCGCACAGGATCAGCAGTTGGCCCAACCGGAGCCCGCGCCGGATATGGCCGAAGCGGAGGCACCCGCGACTGACGGTGAACAAACCGATCCCGGTTCAGCTCTGGTGAGCGGGCAATCGGCCCCCTCGTCTTTACCACAGGTGGCTCCGTCGCCTCCGTCCAAGTCGACGGAACCGGAACAGGCTGCGCCGGAGGAGCCGGCCAAGTTGCAGGAAATCCCGCGACCTGGACCGTCCGCGGTCAGTGGTGACAACCCCGCTGGACTGGCGACCACGGCCGGAACGGATCCGGGGTCGTCCGATACCAAAATCGACGGCGTCGCCGATGGCCGGCCCGATGGTTATGCGCTTTTGCGTGGTATGGTAAAAGTTGACCGCAACAAACCCCAGTCCCGGCCTGAGTTGGCGACAATCCGCGGCACCGCGCGTCCGGCTCCGCTGTTGAAAAATTCCATTGGAACCAAAAATATCGGAGCCATTGGTTATGATGCGAAATGGAGCGATTACGGGGCTTACCTCCAAAAACTGATCGAGACGGTCGACGCCCAGTGGCAGCGTCAGATTTTGATGAGCCGCATCTACCCGGTGCCCGGAACCAAAATCGTGGTGGTTTTTATACTCAACAAGCATGGCGCGATCGACCGGATCGTTAAGGTTGGCGGATCTGACGACCAGACCGCCGGATCCCTCTGCGTCAGTGCGATCACCGAGCGTGCCCCCTACGGCGAATGGAGTGAGGACATGATCGGGGTGTTGGGCGAATCCCAGGAGATAACCTTTAGCTTTTTCTACCGATGAGTGCCGTGCCTGCCGAATTTTGGACCAGTCTGCCCTTGGGGCCCGGGGTTCGCCTGTTGAACGCCGACCGCAACGGCCTGGCCGCTTTCGACAAGCCGGCCGGGGTTTTGGCGCATCCGAATCATCCGGGCGAGGCTTCGCGGTCGCTGCTCAATGCCGCCTACACGCTGGACGGGGAGTTTTTTGAATGGCCGGCTCCGGTTGGCGCCGGGTCGAAGGATGCGGGTGGAGGGGCGCGTCTGTCGGTTCCGCCGCGGCGGCTTTGGTTGCTCAATCGGTTGGATTCGGGGACCTCGGGGGTGATTTTGGTCGCGGCCAGCGAGGAACTGGCGGCGACGATTCGGAAACTTTTCCGGCAGAAGCACATTAAGAAAATTTACCACGCCCTGGTGTTTGGTGCGCCCGGCCGTGCCTCGGAGGTTTGGAAGGACCGGCTGGCGGTTCAGAAGAAGGCGGGACAAATTCGCACCGCGGTCGGGGGCAATATTCCCAGCGAAGCAAGTATGCAAGTCTTGCAGGCTCACCGTTCCGGCTCACCGCCGTTGGCGCTGATTCGTTTGGAGCCGCGCACCGGTCGCAGTCACCAATTGCGGGTGCAATGTGCCGGTCGTCACCTGCCCATCGTTGGTGATGCCACCTACGGAAACTACGGACTCAACCGCGACTTTGCCCGTCACTCGGGGCTCAAGAGGCTCTGCCTTCACTCGAACCACACGGAATTCAGCTACGAAAGCGGAGGGAAAACCCACTCGTTTTCGGCTACGGCGCCGACGCCAAAAGAGTTTTTGCAGGCCTTGGGAAAGACCTGAGCGGAGACGCAGACTTTCGGATCTCCTGCTATTAGTTGGGATACAGTATCAGTTAGGATAAGAATTCGCCTCGATGCCGCGCTTTCGCGCTTATTTCTTCTCCATCGAATTAGATCGTGGAATTTTTGTTTTACTTTGGAATCCGCGACCCCTTCGCTCTGCCGCGATTTTAACCTGACGACCACCTGTGAGCACACAACACACGCGAAAAGCATTCTTCGCTAAATTCTTCGGCATGGCAGCCGCCCTCGGCGTAGTGCCGCGGCTGTTTTCCAAGCCCGCACCCCGTGCCGCCACTTTGGTATCGGCCCAAGCCCCTTTTCGCATCCATTCGGATGCGCGTAGCGTCGCCCGCACGGGGGACGAGGTTTAACCAGCGCCTCAGGCGTTCTTGGAGCTTTCCGGCCTATGTCCTACATCTTTCCCAAATCGGCCAATAAGCTGCCGCTGCAGATCATCATCTATGTGATCGTGCTCGGCAGCATACTATCGGCTGCCACCACCTACTATTGGACCAACAAGTATAGCAACGTCGGCTATGCCCCCGTCCAGCCCGTGCCTTTCAGCCACGCCCTGCACAATGGCCAGCTGGGTATCGATTGCCGCTACTGCCACTCCAACGTGGAAAAGTCCGGGCACTCGAACATCCCCACCTCGCAGACCTGCATGAACTGCCACAATCAGGTCAAGACCGACAGCCCGCTGCTCGCTCCCATCCGCGAGAGCTACGCCTCCGGCAAGCCGGTCCAGTGGGTCAAGATCCACCAGGTTCCGGACTACGTTTACTTCAACCACTCGGTTCACGTCAGCCGCGGTGTCTCCTGCGTGGAGTGCCATGGTCAGATCAACCAGATGGACGTCGTTCACCAGGCCAAGCCGCTCTCCATGAGCTTCTGTCTCGACTGTCACCGTGCTCCTGAAAAGGCGCTCCGCGATCCCTCTCTCGTCACCCAGCTCGACTGGAAGCACCCAGGCGGTGAACAAGGTCAGCTCGAACAGGGCACCAAGTTTAAGCACAACTGGAATGTTAAACCTCCGCAAAGCTGCTCCGGCTGCCACCGCTGATCATCAAAACTGATGAAACGTAAATTTAATCATCCCGAAAAGTCCTCCGCCGAGCTCACCGGCCCTCGTTACTGGCGCAGCCTCGACGAACTCTCCGAGACCCCCGGCTTCCAAGCCCAGGTCGAGCGCGAGTTCCCCGAAGGTGCCGACAACCTCCAGGGTGTTGACCGCCGCAGCTTCTTTAAGCTGATGGCCGCCTCCTTTGCCCTCGGTGGCGTGGGTCTGGCCGCCGGTTGCCGTCGCCCCGAGCAGCACATCCTGCCGTTCAGCAAGTCGGTCGACACCAACATCCCCGGTCTGCCGCTCTACTTCGCGACCTCCTTCCCGTTGCGTCGTCAGGCCATTCCGCTTCTGGCCGAGACCCACGAAGGCCGCCCGACCAAGCTCGAAGGCAACCCGACCTACGCCCCCCACGGTGGCGCCAGCTCGCTGCTCTCCCAGGCTTCGGTGCTCGAACTCTACGATCCGGAGCGCTCTTCGACCTCGACGATCAAGGGTGCCGCCGTCACGCCCGCCGCCGTGCAGGACCTCCTCGCCGCCATCGGCAAGGAAGCCGCCGCCAACGCCGGCGCCGGTCTCGCTTTCCTCGCCGGTCAATCGAGCTCGCCGACCCGCGCCGCCCTCATTGCCAAGATCAAGAAGGCCTATCCCAAGGCAATCTGGTCCGAATACGAGGCCGTGCAGGACGAGGCTCCGCAGGCCGCCGCGCTCGCCACCTTCGGCAAGCACGTCAAACCCTACTATCAGTTCGCCAAGGCCAAGCGCGTCGTCGCCATCGACTCCGACTTCTTCGCCTCCGAGTCCGGTTCCATCTTCTACGCCCGCGAGTTTTCCAAGGCCCGGCGCGTCAAGAAGGCGACCGACCCGATGAACCGCCTCTACGCGGTCGAAAGCAACTTCACGCTGGTTGGCTCCATGGCCGATCACCGTCTGCGTCTCGCCGCCAGCCACATGACGGCTTTCGCCGCCGCGTTGGCCGCCAAGGTTACCGGTGACGCCTCCTTCGAGGAACTCGCCACCGGCCTGACCTTTAAGGATCAGGAAAAATGGCTCGAAGCCTGCGCCGATGACCTCAAGGCCCATCGCGGCGAGTGCATCGTGGTTGCCGGCAGCCACCTTCCCGCCGAGGCCCATGCGATCGCCTACGCCATGAACGTTGCCCTCGGCAACGTCGGCAAGACGGTTGATTTCCTCGCGGTTCCCGCCGACACGTCCGCGTCCATTGGTGAACTCGCCGTCGCGATCAACCAAGGTGACGTCAAGACCCTCGTGGTCCTCGGTGGTAATCCCGCCTACGACGCTCCCGCCGATCTTAGGTTTGCCGACCTTCTGGCGAAGGTTCCGCAAGTGGTTCGTTACGGTTACTACGTCGACGAGACCTCGAAGCTGGCCGGCGCACACATCAACGCCGCTCATTACCTCGAGTCCTGGGGCGATGCCCGCACGGCCGACGGCACCATCGTGCCGGTGCAGCCGATGATCATGCCGCTGTTCAACGGCCTGACCGAACTCGAAGTCCTCGCCCGTATTTCCGGCAGCGACGTCACCGATTCCTACACCCTCGTTTTCAACACCATCACTGCTTTGGCCGGTGGTGATGCCAACGAGGCATTCCGCAAGTTCCTCCATGACGGCTTGCTCGCCGGAACCGCCTACAAGGTGACTGAGGTCGGACTCAGCCCGACCACGTTTGGCGCATTGCTCGTCGAGGGCACCAAGCTCGAAACCCTCTCCGCCGATAACCTCGAGGTTCGTTTCACCTTCGACCACAAGGTCGACGACGGTCGCTTCGCCAATAACGGCTGGCTCCAAGAATGCCCGGACCCGATCACCAAGATCGCTTGGGACAACGCCATCTTGATCAGCCCGCGTCTGGCCAAGGAACTGAATATCGATCCGAAGGGCTCGCTCCTGCAGGTCGCCCGCAAGGATCTCGCCAACATCGAGAAGGGCATCGAAAAAGCCTTCATCGGTGAAATCACGGTCAACGGTGTCACGGTTCGTGGTCCCCTGCACATCCAGCCGGGTCTGCCGAACTACACCCTCATCCTCCCGCTTGGTTACGGGCGCACCGTTTCCGGCCATGTTGGTCAGGACGTTGGTTTCGATTTCTATCCGGCCCGCACCAGCGCGACGCTTTCGTTTGTCACCGGCGCCAAGCTGGTCATCGTCCCCGACGAATACTACTCCCTGGCCAACACCCAGGAGCACTGGTCCATGGAAGGCCGTGCACTCGTCCGCGAAGGCAACTACGAGGAATACCAGAAAGAACCCGGCTTTGCCGCCGCCATCGGCCTCGAGGCCGAAGCTCCTCCGATCTACGGAGACATGACCCCGGAGCAGTTGTCCAAGCTCCCCGAAGAAGAGCGTGCCAAGATCACCGCCGAGCGCGCGGTGGCCATCCCGCGTGGTAACTCGCTTTACAAGACGCCCGAATTCGACGGCACCCATCAGTGGGGTATGTCCATCGACCTCAACACCTGTATCGGCTGCAACGCTTGCGTGGTCGCCTGTCAGGCCGAGAACAACATCCCGATCGTCGGCAAGGACCAAGTCATCCGCGGTCGCGAAATGCACTGGATTCGCCTCGATCGTTATTACTCCGACGGCAACATCGACGCCGCCGCTTTTGGTGGTGAGGGCAACCGCGAGATCCCCGAGGATCCGCAGACTTCCCTCCAGCCGGTCGGCTGTCAGCACTGCGAACTCGCTCCCTGCGAGACCGTATGCCCTGTCAATGCCACGGTGCACGATGAAGAAGGCCTCAATGTGATGGCTTACAATCGTTGTATCGGCACTCGTTATTGCGCCAATAACTGCCCTTACAAAGTTCGTCGCTTCAACTATTTCGACTGGAACAAGCGTCGCACGGACGAACTCTACCTTGGTCCCTTGGGCGAATCCGGCATGCCGGAGTTGGTCAAGATGGTCAAAAATCCGGACGTCACCGTGCGTATGCGCGGCGTCATGGAAAAGTGCACCTACTGCGTCCAGCGTATCGAGCAGGGCAAGATCAAGCAGAAGGTCAAAGCCGGCGCCTCTGGCGACGTGGTCGTTCCCGACGGTTCTATCCGCACCGCCTGCCAGCAGGTTTGCCCAGCGGAATCGATCGTCTTTGGTAACATCAAGGACACCGAGAGCGCCGTCTCCAAGGCCAAGGCCCGCGAGCAGGATTACGCATTGCTCGGTTATCTTAACATTCGTCCCCGCACCACTTACCTCGCCAAGTTGCGGAATCCGAACGAAGAGATGCCCGACTACGCCTCCCTGCCGCTCAGCCGCAAGGAATACAACACCAAGAATCATCCCGGCCACTCCGAAGAAGGCGCTCCCGCTGCCAAAGAGGAACACGGTCATACCGCGATCAATGCCCAGACATTCGGAGGACTTAGCTAATGGCTCACGCTGAAACTACGGCTGACATGCCGGCGATCCTCAAAGAGGTGAACCCGGTATCACTCCCACGCGCGCAGTTGGTTGAAAACAACCGCTCCTTTTCGTGGGTCACAGAGAAGATTTGCGGCATTATTGAGGGTAAGACTCCCACCTGGTGGTGGGTTTGCTTCACCCTCGCATGCTGCATCGCCTCCTTCACCGTCATGGGCATCGTCTATCTGGTTGCGACCGGTGTCGGTGTCTGGGGCAATACCAACCCGATCAACTGGGGCTGGCCGATCGTTAACTTCGTGTTCTGGATCGGTATCGGTCACGCCGGCACACTGATTTCGGCCATTCTCTGTCTGTTGCGTCAAAAGTGGCGCACGTCGATCAACCGTGCGGCCGAAGCGATGACCATCTTCGCGGTGGTTTGCGCCGGTATCTTCCCGGTCTTCCACGTCGGTCGCGTCTGGTTCGCCTGGTTCCTGTTCCCCATTCCGAACACCAACGGTATCTGGCAGAACTTTCGTTCTCCGCTGGAGTGGGACGTGTTCGCGGTTTCCACCTACGGCACCGTCTCGGTTCTGTTCTGGTTCGTCGGCATGATCCCCGACCTCGCGGTTTTGCGTGATCGTTTCCTCCGGAAGGGCGACAAGCTGCGGGCCCGCCTCTACGGCTTCTTCGCCTTGGGCTGGCGCGGTTCGAACCGCCATTGGAGCAACTACGAGATGGCTTACCTCATCCTCGCGGGTATCGCCACTCCGCTGGTGCTCTCCGTGCACACGGTCGTGTCGTTCGACTTTGCCATCGCGTTGCTCCCCGGCTGGCACACCACGATCTTCCCGCCTTACTTCGTGGCCGGCGCCATTTTCTCCGGCTTCGGCATGGTGCTCACCCTCATGCTGCCGCTGCGTGGCATCTTCAAGCTGGAGGACCTGATCACCCAGTATCACATCGATTGTATGTGTAAGATCACTTTGGCGACGGGCACCATCGTGGGTTACGCCTACTCGATGGAGTTCTTCATCGCTTGGTATAGTGCCAACCCCTACGAGGGCTTCACCTTTATCAATCGCGCTTTCGGTCCTTTTGCCTGGGCTTACTGGATCATGATCAGCTGCAACGTGATCACGCCCCAGTTCTTCTGGTTCAAGAAGGTCCGCAACAACACCGCGATGGTCTGGATCCTTTCGATCTTCGTCAACGTCGGCATGTGGTTCGAGCGCTTCGTGATTATCTGCACCTCGTTGACCCGTGACTTCCTGCCTTCGAGCTGGGGTTACTTCTCCCCGTCGATTGTGGATATCATGACGTTCTTCGGCACCTTCGGTGTCTTTAGCGTGCTCTTCCTGCTCTTCATCCGCTTCCTCCCGATCATGCCCATGGCTGAGATCAAGGCGGTCATGCCCCAGGCTGACGCGCACGGCGGCCACGATCACCATTAATACCTTTATCACGATGTCTGAAAAATTATATGGCCTGATGGCCACGTTCGACACCGTTCCTGGTGTCTACGAGGCGGCAAAAAAGGTGCGCGATGCCGGTTATAAACACTGGGACTGCATCACGCCATTTCCAGTCCACGGCCTCGATGGCGCGATGGGTCTGAAGCGATCGGTTGTGCCGCGTTTCTCGTTGGTCGGTGGTATCTGCGGTTTCACCACCGGCATGTCGCTGATCTTCTTCACCGGCGCGATCGACTACAAACTGGTGGTGGGCGGCAAGCCCCTGTTCAGCCCGATGTTCGCCTTCCCGGTCTCCTACGAGCTGACCATCTTATTCACCGCCTTCGCCACTATCCTCGGCATGCTCTTCCTCAACCGGTTGCCCATGCACTATCACCCGGTGCTTAAGTCGGAACACATCGTCGCGGCGATGGACGACAAGTTCCTCATCGTGATCGAAGCGCGCGATCCCAAGTTTAACTCCGCTGAAACCCGCACGCTGCTTGAGCAGATCGGCGGTCAAGCGATTACCGAAGTGGAGTCCTGAGCCATGCGTTACGTATATTTCGTCACCTTCTTTGTTGTGGTGTTGGCCGTCTCGATCTTGGGCTTCCGTGGCTCGATCTCGACTCGCACTCCGCTGCAAATCTTCCCGGACATGGACCAGCAGGCCAAATACAAGCCGCAGGCCGAGTCCGCGTTCTTTGCCGATGGTCGCGCCGACCGTCCGCAACCCGCCGGCACGGTTCCTTTCGGCCGTCTCTCTGACGCCGCTGATCCGGACTATCTGGCCGCCGATCCCGAAGTATTCACCGGCAAGACCGCCTCGGGCGACTGGCTGAAGGGCATTCCGGCTTCGATCACGGTCAATGCCAAGTTGATGGAGCGCGGTCGCGAACGTTACACCATCTACTGCGCGCCTTGCCACGGCGCTCTGGGTGATGGCAATGGCATCACCAAACAATACGGCATGGGCGCCACGACCTCCTACCATGACGATCGCCTGCGCAACATGGCGGACGGCGAGATCTTCAACACTATCACCCACGGTAAGGCCAACATGCTGTCGTATTCCGACAAGGTTGTCCCGCAGGACCGTTGGGCCATCATCTCATATGTGCGCGCCCTCCAACGCGCTGAAAACGGCACGGTCGAGGATGTTCCCGCCAGCCACAAACCGGAGCTTGGTCTTAAATGAGCACCCACGTAGTAACCGCCCCCGCGGCCCTTTCTTCTGAGTCCAATCGCACCGGCGCAAGCAAGGCACTGATGATCGGCGTAGCCGGCATCGTGGTCACCGCGCTCGGTCTGTTGGTCCCGCACAACGGACACAACCTCGCTGTCGCCTGGTTGGTCGGTGTCATGTTCTGGCTGGCCATCACCCTTGGCATGTTGCTGATGATCATGATCCACCACATCTTCGACGCCTCGTGGTCGGTGGTGATCCGTCGTCAGTTTGAACACGGTATCAATGGCTTCAAGTGGCTCGCGCTCCTGTTTGCCCCGTTGATTATTGTGACCTGGATTCATCCCGGCGCCGTCTGGCCCTGGACCGATCTTTCCCACCACATCCATGGCGGCGGCACGGTGGGCACCGACGAGCTCTACCTTAAGAAAGAGGTGTTCCTGAACACTAACACCCTGACGGTGATGTCGGCCCTGTTCTTTGTGATCTGGTGCACACTCGCCGCCTGCTTGCGCAAGGCCTCCTTTGCTCAGGATGGTGATGGCGACATCAAGTGGACTTTCATGAACCGCCGCACCGCCGCGATCGGTTTGATCCTCACCGCCCTGTCACTGACTGGTGGCGCGATCTACTGGATGAAGAGCCTCGAATACCACTGGTTCTCCACCATGTATGGTGTCTGGTTCTTCGCGAATTGCATGCGTGGCGCACTCGGCGTGGGCTTGATCATGATGCTCTGGCTCTACAAACGCGGCGACTACAAGGGCATTCTGAACACCAATCACCTGCACTCGATCGGCCAGCTGATCTTTGCCTTCACGGTGTTCTGGGCTTACATCACCTTCTCCCAGTATTTCCTGATTTGGGGCGCGAACATCCCTGAAGAAACCTTCTGGTATAACATTCGCGAAGTGAACCTCGACGGTTCACCCAACCAGTGGAAATACGTCGGTATCGGTCTGATTCTTTTTGGTCACTTCTTAGTGCCCTTCTTGTATCTGCTCTCCTACAAAAACAAGGTGGTGCACAAGCGCATCAAGCCGATTGTCATCTGGATCCTCTGTATTCTGTTGATCGATCTGATCTACAACACCTATCCCTCGCTCAAGGATGCTTCTGGCAATGCCCAGCCCTTCCTTTCGCTGAACCTGCTCTGGGCCGTGACCTCGGTCATCGGAGTCGGTGGTATCTGGGTGTGGTCTTACCTGCGCAGCCTCCCCACCACCAAGCTGATTCCCATCCGCGATCCTCGTATCACCGAATGTCTCACGCATCATGAATGACGCACCTTCTTCCTCTAACGGCTTCTTGGTCAATGTGGCGGCCATCATCGGTGGTTTCGCCATCTTTGTCCTGATCCTGGTGATCGCCTACCTGCCCAAAAAACCAGAACCCTTGCCAGAGGGTGCGTTGACCCCGGTTCAGCGTTCCGAGCGTCTGGCTGATATGCGCGCGAAGGAGCACGATGGTGCCACCACCTACGGCTGGGTCGACCAGACCAAGGGTGTTGTCCGTCTGCCTATCGAGCGCGCCATGGAGCTCACTTTGAGCGACCTCAAGGCCGCCCGTAATTGATACTCTAATGGAGGATTGGTTCTACTACGTCGTCGCCCTGCCGGTCGCCTTGCTCTTTTTGGCCTCGGCCGTCTACGCCCTTCATTGGGCGTCGAAGAACGGTCAGCTCAAGGAATTTGATAAAGGCGCCAAATCGATATTCGACGACGAGGAACCAATCGGCCAACCCACCGACTTTTTTCCCGGCAAAGCCCCCCGGCACACGCCGACTCAGAAATAAACAACTTTACGATGGCTTCCGCTACCAGTCTTGCCAAATCGCTTCATCCGGAGGCTTCACCCGACATGGTGAAGCGTGCCGAACTGAGCGAGATTGACGCCTCCACCAAGGCGCCGGCGCTCTTTCTTCTCGGTTCGGCCGTGCTCTGGCTGCTGATCGGCACCGTGTTTGCCCTGATTGCATCCTTTAAGATGCACATGCCACACTTCCTCGGTGATTACGAGTGGCTGACATTTGGCCGCATTCGCACCGCGCACTTGAACGCAGTGGTCTACGGCTGGTCGGTCAATGCTTCGTTTGCCGTGGCCTTTTGGCTGATGGCTCGGCTGTCCCGTGGCGTGCTGCGTCATAGCGGACTGCTCTTCATCGCCACCGTGTTCTGGAACCTCGGCGTCACCATCGGCATCGTCGGCATTCTGATCGGCGACTCCACTTCCATTGAGTGGTTGGAATTCCCGCCCTATGCGACGCCGCTGCTATTTGTGGCTTACGCCCTCATTGGCGCTTGGGCGGTGATCACTTTCCGCTTCGGCAAATCGAAGCACATCTACGTCTCGCAGTGGTATATCCTCGCTGCGCTGTTCTGGTTCCCGTGGCTCTACTCGGTGGCCCAGATCATGATGATCTTCTCGCCGGCTCGCGGAACCGTGCAGGCGCTGGTCAACTGGTGGTTCGCCCACAATGTGCTCGGCCTTTGGTTCACTCCGATCGGTCTGGGTGCCATCTACTACTTCCTGCCAAAGGTGCTGGGTAAGCCGATTCATAGCTACTATCTTTCGGTGCTTGGTTTCTGGTCGCTGGCCATCTTCTACAACTGGGCCGGTGTTCACCATCTGATCGGTGGTCCCGTTCCCGTCTGGGTGCAGTCCGCCGGTATCGCGGCTTCGTTCATGATGGTCGTGCCGGTCGTCGTCACCGCGATCAACCATCACATGACCATGGTGGGCAGTTTCTCCTCGTTGAAGACCAGCCCGACCCTGCGTTTCATCGTATTTGGCGCGGTGTCCTACACCATCGCATCGCTGCAAGGCTCTTCCATGGCGATTCGTTCGTGGAATGAAGTGACTCACTTCACCCACTATACGGTCGGTCATTCGCATCTCGGTATGTATGCCTTCTTCACCATGGTGATGTTCGGCGCGATTTACTACATCCTGCCCCGTATCCTCCTCAAGGAGTGGCCGTCCGCCAGTATGATCTCGGTGCATTTCTGGTGCTGCGCGGTCGGTGTCGTTTTCTACGTCGTCGCCCTTTCGGTCGGCGGTGTGAAGCAGGGGCTGGAGATGAACAATCCCGACATCGCCTTCATCGATACGGTCAAGCACACCCTGCAATACCTTGAGCTCCGCAGCTATGCCGGCGTGCTCATGACCATTGGTCACATCGCTTTTGCCATCAACTTTACCTGGATCTTGCTCAAGCCCCGCAAGGCTGGCACCACCGCCCCCACGCTCTTCCGCACCGGCCCCGAAATCGAACTGGAGGCCTCCGCACGATGAACCGCGCACCCCTTATTTTCCTTGGTGTCTTCTTCGCCTTGGCCTTCTCCTGGACCGGCATCATTCTGGTCAACCAGATCAGCTACGGTGACCTGACTCCCGTCTACGACGAGAACGACAACATCGCCTACCCTCAGGCGCTGCCCGGCATCGCCCAGCAGGGTCGTCTGGTCTATCAGGATCTTGGCTGCATTTATTGCCACACCCAGCAGGTGCGTCGTCCCGGCTTTGGTGCCGACATCGAACGTGGTTGGGGTGAGCGCCAGTCAGTCGCCCGTGACTACATTCGCGAGCCCCGCGTTTTCCTTGGCACCATGCGCACCGGTCCCGATCTGCGGAACGTCGGCGCACGGTTTGTCGGCGACGCCGGCAAGGCATGGCACTACCTGCACCTCTACGATCCTCAGGTGATCAACAAGGACTCGAACATGCCCCCGTTCAAGTTCCTCTTCGAGACCCGCAAGATCGTCGGCGAGTCCTCGGACAACGCCATCACCAGTCTCCTCCCCGAAAAGTATCAACCCGAAGCCGGCTACGAGATCGTGCCGACCAAGCGCGCTGAGTCGTTGGTCGCCTATCTCCTGAGCCTGAACGACACCTACCCTTATCCCGAGACCAAGAATGTCTACGTCGAGCCTGAACCGAAGGAAAAGGCCAAGCATTCCGCCGAAGAGTCCAAGTCCGAAGCCACCGCAACGACCGAGCACAAGGAGGAGTCCAAATGAGCAAGCAGCCTCCCAAGAGCAAACATAGCATGGAACAGGCCGGTGCCTCCGACGAGAGCATCCAGAAAGTCCACTCCATCCTGATCCGCGAGAAGCCCGAGCCGTCCGAAGGTTATCGGCCCATGCCGCTCTTCCTACTGGGCTTCATCTCCACGATGATCTTCATCTGCGCGATTTACTTTGTGCAGCATCTTGGTGGTTTCGACCCGTTGGTCTATGACGAGCGTTATGACCCCAAGACTGCCGCGGCCAACGCCGGTCCGGTTGAGCTCACTCCCGAGCAGCTCATCGCTTTGGGGAAAAAGCAGTATAACACCTGCGCCACCTGTCACCAACCGACCGGTAAGGGTCTGCCCGGCACTTATCCTCCCTTGGTCGGCTCCGAGTGGGCCCTGGGCAAGGACGAACTCGTGGTCCGCATTTTGATCAACGGCCTTGGTGGTCCCATCGAAGTCGAGGGCACCACCTACAACGGTGCCATGCCTGCCTTCGGCGCCGCCGGCTATAAATGGAACGATGAGAAAATCGCCGCTGTGCTCACCTACGTCCGTCAGGAGTGGGGCAATACGGCCGAGCCCATATCCCCGGCGCGAGTAAAGGAAATCCGTGAGGCTGATTCTCGCGACAAGCCTTGGACCGGACCTGAGCTCGAGATCTATAAATAAGATCTAATCCGGTCAGATTTTTCCGATGCCAGTCCACTGAGCGTCGAAGTCAAAAGCCCCATAATTTGGGGCTTTTTTATTGATAAACCGAATGCTGAATTTTGCATACGGGAATAAATTGTGTTCACAGCGGCTTAAAGCTGGTTATTACAAGCCGTCCATGAGTTTACCCACCCCAGTTGACTCGGAGCCGGCTACTGCCATGCCTCCGCGTTCTGCCGAATTGGCGGCGCTTTGCGCATCGAGTGCCGACATGTTGCCGGTCAAGGGCGTGTTGGCCGCGCCCACGGCCTGTCTGCCTTATATTGCGGCGGAGCAAATCAGTGCCCACTTTGTTATATTACGCCAGAGGTTGATCAATATGCAGCACCGGTTGGGCACGCCGTTGGAGACCTGTTCGGATTTGGAGGAAGCCCGTGAAATCACCCATACCCTGAGAAATTATGTGCAGGTGAGGTGGTTGTGGAGTCATCTGAGCATTTCCCAGCTCTACGATGAACGTAGGGAAATCGTTTCATGAAACGCCATGGCCCGGTCGATTGCAGACCGGGCTGGCCAAACTGATCTGACTAGCTGCATTCTGTCCTCGTGATTGCCTCCGTTGCTTTCCGGAATTTTAAGGCGCTGCGAAATACCAGCCTCAATATACTACCCTTCAATCTGGTGATCGGGGCCAACGGCTCCGGTAAGACCAGCCTCATCCAAGCAATGCTGCGTCTGCGCACGCTGGCCCGCTTGCCTCTCGGTCAAAACGAGGAATCGCTGCCCGGAGCCGCCGAGATCAGTTTCCGCTTTAATGCGCCCCATGATGGACTTGAGGCGGTCATGAGCTGTGTGTCTGACACCAGTTGCGATCTGTTGCAGGTGGTTCCCTTGCCGGCGGGGCAGGGGACGGACGATTGGTCCGGACTGCGTGAGCGTTTGTTGGGCATTCGCGCCTACCTGCTCGACCACTACGCGATGGCGGTGCCGGTATTGCGAGGGGAGTCCACCGAGCTGTCCGGAAATGGATCGAATCTTGCCGCGGTGCTGGCGGTGCGGTGCGAAAAAACTTCAGCGGACTATGCCCTGTTCCAAGCCGAGGCGCTCCGCCTGTTCCCCGAGTATGATCAATTCGAACTGGTGACAGGTGGGGACAATTTGGTGCGGTTTCGTCTGCGTTTGACCGACACGGCGACATGGGTTGACGCCGACGGACTTTCGCAAGGCACGCTGTATACACTGGCCCTGTTGGCTTTGGCTTATGATCCGCAACCGCCCGACATGGTGTGTATCGAAGAGGTGGACCGTGGTCTGCATCCCCGCCTGTTGCGGGAAGTCCGTGATGTGCTTTACAGGCTCAGCCACCCTGAAGCCTCCGGGCTTACGCGCAGACCGGTTCAAGTTATCGTCACCACGCATTCGCCTTACTTGCTGGATCTTTATCGGGATCATCCCGAAGAGGTGGTCATCGCCGAGAAAGAGGGACGTGTGGCCAGTTTCTCGCGTTTGGCTGATCGGGAGGATTTGGGTGAGCTTTTGCAGGAGGGATCGCTGGGTGATCTCTGGTTTTCCGGCATTTTAGGCGGAGTCCCGGAAAATCAGTGAAAACTTCGCCGATGAAACTCGCGCTCCTCAGTGAGTCTCCAGCCGACGAGGCGGCCCTCGCTGTGCTGGTTCAGGCGGTCTTGGGGCATCCGTTTAAGCGAGTGCATCCATCGTTGCGGGCGCGCGGTTGGCCGTCGGTTTTGCAGGTTCTGCCGGCGATCTTGCGGCACCTGCACTTCAAGACCGATGTGACCGGTCTGATCGTGGTGGTTGATAGCGACGACACCGTGGTGCACACCGCCGAGCATCAACACCACCCGCAGTGCCGGCTCTGCCAGTTGCGGGCGGTCTTTCGTAAGACCATTAAAAACTTCCCCGCCGCGCAGGGTCGCGAACGGGTGCTGCAAGGCATCGGATTGGCCGTGCCAGCGGTGGAGGGGTGGTATCTGTGCGGACGTGAGCCGCAGGTGTCTGAGATCGCCTGGGTTCAGGGGCAGGAGTCGGGAAGGGCTCCCTACACGCGCCGAGAGCTCAAGGCCCGGGTCTATGGAACCGACCGGCCGTCCCTGCAGCTGGAGACGGAATACGCGGTAGCGGCGGCCCGTCGGCACGCACTGGATCTTCGCCGGTTGGAGTATGACTTCCCCGGATTCGCCGCGCTTTCGGAGGATATCCGGGCATGGCCTAAGCTTCGTTGACATATAAACAAATACCACCACAACGATCTTCCATGCAAACGATGCAGGGTTTGGAATTGATCCGAGAAGTAATGGCGACAGCCGACGCCTTTGTGCGGGAAAGCCAACGCTTGTTTCGCCCGCATGGGCTGACCGCGGTGCAGTTCAACGTGCTTAACGTGCTGGCCGCCCAATCGCGCGGATTGAGTCAACGTGAACTGAGTGAGACGCTGGTGGTGGACCGGTCGAATGTGACCGGACTGATCGACCGGCTGACCAAACTCGGTTGGGTGCGGCGGGCCGCCGATCCGACGGACCGGCGGATTCATCGCATCGAGCTGACTCCGGCGGGCCGGCGGATCTGGGAAAAAGTGCAGCCGAAATTTGCCGAAGTGGTCGCCCTGGTGACCTCGGCGGTGGATGACCGCACCGCGCGGACCACCCTGGTTGCGTTGAAACACCTTCAGTCCGGAGCCGCCGACTGGCGGCTGGCCGGCGAAAAATAAACATGAGCCGGAATTTCCCCAAGGAACTCACGGCCCGGTCGATCGACTGGGTGAATGCCGGGGTTATCACCGCCTCCCAGCGTGACGAGCTGCTGGCCCGCACTCCGGAGGATGAGAGTGGTGGCCGCTTTGCCACGATCCTGGGCTTTGCCGGCGGAGGACTGTTGTTGGCGGGTATTTGTCTGTTGATTAGCGCGAACTGGCAAGAGATCGAGGCCTGGACCAAGATCGGCGGACTGCTAACATTACTGGTCGCGGCCCATGCCGGCGGCTGGTGGTGCCGGCTGAATCCGGGCCGGTATCCGAAAATTGGTGACTGTTTGTTTATGGTGGGTGCCGGCCTGTTTATGGCGGGGATTGCGCTGGTGAGTCAGATTTACCACCTGAATGCACGGCCGGCCACGGGGGTCTTGATCTGGTGGGTGGGTATTGCCGCATTGCCGTGGTTGACCGGATCAAAAGGGACGCAGTTCGTGAGTATTCTGGCCGGAGTGATTTGGTTGGGCATGGAGATGACCACTTCGGGCTCGTGGCTGGAGATCGGCGGCCGGCAGTCGGATCACTTCTTTGTTATGGTCGCCATTTACGTGCTGCTGGGGATGACGCTGTGGTTGGCAGGGCTTTCCTCGGAGCGACGTTTTGCGGGCGTCCATGGCTGGTGGGGAACTACTTTGGTTTGTCTGGGCCTGTATATTCTCGGGTTTGTGCGCCATGGCGACGGTTGGCTATACGAAGACTTGGGTTTGTCTGCCTGGAACGCGGCGGCGCCGGTCCTGGTGCTGGTAGTGGTCACCGGACTGGTGGCTTGGCGCAGGCATCGCTGGTCGTTGAATTGGTTGGGGCTGGGGTTTGCCGCTGCGTTGGTGCCGGTTCTGGCCGTTATCGGTGACGTGGAAGTCGGTGATGGCGGCTGGTTGTGGAGTGGGCTGGCCTGGGTAAGTCTTTTCGGACTGAATCTAACGATGATCCACCAAGGTCTGCGGACGGGCCGCGAGAGCTGGGTAAATTTGGCGGTGGGTTTCATCGCGCTGAATATCGTGACCCGTTACTTTGATCTGTTCGGCACGATGATGCAGGGCGGATTGTTTTTTGTGGTTTCGGGTGTGCTGGTGCTGACGCTGGGCTTCTACCTGGAGCGCAAAAGGCGTGGCTGGCTGCTTGAAATGCGGGCGATCCGGGGAGGTGCCTCATGAAACGGCGCGACATCATTCTGGCTTTGTTGGTGGGCTTGCAGGTGCTGTTCCTGCTCGGTTGGGCGGGTTACCATGAAAGCATCAGGCGACATGCTCCGGAGATTCTGCTGGAGACGAGACCGGTCGATCCACGTGACATATTACGCGGCGATTACATGATCCTGAATTACCAGATCAGTCGTCATGCCGCTCCGGTTGGTTGGCCCAAGGATGGTAAAACTGAAGCCGTGGTGATCTTCAAACCGGAAGGGAGTTTTTATGTGATCGATGAGATCAGACAAGGTGAGCCTGACGAGACCGATCCCCGTTTGTGGGTTTGGGCCGATGTGAGCATCGATCCTTTCGGAACGAACCAACTTAACCTGAACTACGGCATTGAGGAATTTTTTGTGCCGGAAGGGAAGGGCAGGCCTGAATTTAAGACCATGGAGGTATTGGTGTCGGTCAGTGCCACCCATCGCCTTTACATCAAAGAACTGCGCCTTGACGGTCAGGCCTACCCCTAAGCTTTTAGCCATTTATATTACTCATGAGTGAATCGACTTCTTTTCAACGTGCCCATGCGAGTGCCTGGCTGGCCCTGCCGTGTATTTGGCTGGGACGATTGCTTTACCGGGTGCGTTCATCCGGCGCCGAGCGCTTGCCCGAAGGCGGGGCGCTGCTGGTGGCCAATCACCTGTCCTATGTCGATGTGCTGGTGTTGCAGATGGCCTGTCCGCGTCCGATCTGTTTTGTGGGTCACGAAGTGTTGCTGAAACACTGGTTTTTCCGGTTGGTGTTTCGGCTGACGCATACGATTCCAGTTTCTCCGGAAAATGCGCTGGATACCATGCGTCGGGTCTCAAAGGCGTTGCAGGCCGGGGAGCTGGTATTGCTGTTTCCCGAGGGCGCGATTTCCCGCACGGGTCAGTTGATGAAGCTGGAACGTGGTTACGAGTTGATGGCTAAAAAGGCCGGTGTGCCGGTGGTGCCGGTTTTTCATGACGGCCTGTGGGGCACAATGTTCTCGTTCTCGGGCGGAGGTTATGTCTGGAAATGGCCACGCGTGCGTCGGACGGCGGTATTTGTTGCCTGGGGCGAGCCGATCGCCGCGGAACACGCCGAACCTCAGGCCGTGCGTCAGGCCTTGTTGGATCTGGGCTGCGCGGCCTTCAGCGAGCGTCCCTTGTTGAAGCGCCATCTGGGGCGGGAGATCGTGCGCGGGTTGGCGCGTCGCCCGTGGAAAGTGGAGTTGGTGGATTGCACCGCGAAGCGCAGGCCCTTGACGGCCGCGCAGATATTGGGGGCGTCGGCCGCGTTGTCGCGACATCTGCGCAAGACAGTGCCGGAAAAGCGTGTGGGTATCGTGCTGCCACCCGGGGCGGGTGCGGTGCTGGCGAATCTGGGGGTGCTTTGCGCAGGCAAGGTGCCGGTCAATTTAAACTTCACTGCAGGTAAGGCCGCGATCGAAAGCAGCCTGCGTATGGCGGAGATCAAGACGGTGATCACGGCCGACGCGGTGAAGGCCAAGGTGCCGCAGTTTCCATGGCCGGAGCAGACCCTGGATTTCCGTGACTTGATGACCGCCGCGGGTGGTAAGCAGGCGATTCTGCCGTGGGTAATTGCCGCGTGGGTGTTGCCCAACCAGTTAATCGCCAGCCTGCTTGATTTGCCTAAACGTGGAGATCACGAGGAGGCGGGTCTGTTGTTCACCAGCGGCAGTTCGGGCGAACCCAAGGGCGTGGTGTTGTCGCACCGGAACATTTTGGCGAATTGCGCGCAGATATCGTCGCTGTCGATTTTGCCGGAAGACTCGGTCATGCTGGGCTGTCTGCCGGTGTTTCATAGTTTCGGCTTTACGGTGAGCCTGTGGTATCCGCTGTTAAAGGGATGCCGGGTGGTGACGGTGCCGAGTCCGCTGGATACCCGACGCATCGTGGAATCTATTCGCGACGAACAGGTCTCGGTTATGATCGGTGCGCCGACCTTTTTACGTCCCTTGCTGAAACGGGCTGAATCGGGTGAACTCCGATCTTTGCAGGTGGTCGTTTCGGGTGCGGAAAAACTCCCGGACGATCTGTATGCAGCCTTTAAGGAACGATTTCATATCAAGATTTTCCAAGGTTACGGGCTGACCGAAACCTCGCCGGCCAGCAACGTGAACCAACCCGATCCCTGGGCGGCGTCGGATACGGCCCGTCATCAGGAGGGTCAACGGGCCGGCACCGTCGGACGTATGATGCCCGGTATGACCACACGTATTTTAAATCCGGATACGTTGGGGAAAATGTCCGCGCTTGAGTCCGGAGTGGTTGCGTTTCGTGGTGACAATATTTTTAGCGGCTACCTCAGCGACCCCGAAAAGACGGCGGCGGCGTTCCACGACGGCTGGTTTGTGACCGGCGACCTCGGGCGTTTTGACGAGGATGGATTTCTCAGCATTGAAGGGCGTCTGTCCCGGTTTTCCAAGATCGGTGGAGAGATGATTCCGCACGGCACGGTCGAGCAGCGGCTGCTGGAGTCGCTGGGGATTGATCAGGCGGAGGGTTATGCGGCGGTGGTCACGGGTGTGCCTGATCCGGCCAAGGGCGAGCAGCTCGTGTTGTTGACCACGCTCGATATGACGCTCGACCAAGTGCGTGATGTGTTGACCAAGGCGGGGCTGCCTAATCTGTGGGTGCCGCGCATATTGAAGAAGGTGGATTTGATTCCGGTGCTGGGCACGGGCAAGCTGGACCTCAAGGGCTGCAAGGAACTCGCCTTGACGGCGGTGGCGAGCTGACGCGCACGACTATGCGAATCGATTGTCATGTTCATGTGGTCGGCAATGGCACGGGCGGAACGGGTTGCTGGTATCGTCCGCTTGGACTGACCAAGTATGGTGCGCCGTTTATGCTACGTGGCGTCGGATTGACCGGCGCGGATTTGACCGGCGACCTGGATCGTCGTTATGCCGAACGCATCGTGGATTTTGTGCGTGAGTCGTCGTTGGATGCGGCGGTGATCCTGGCGCATGAGGAGGCCTATCGGGAAAACGGTGAGAAGATTGAAAACAGCGGGTCGTTTTATGTGCCCAACGATTTTGTGCTCGGGTTGGCCGAGCGTCACCGCGAGTTGTTGCCGGCGGTGTCGATCCATCCGGCGCGGGTGGATGCACTCGACGAGTTGGAGCGCTGCCTAGAGCGCGGCGCGGTGATGCTCAAGTGCCTGCCCAATGTGCAGAATATCGACTGGAGTCTGCCGAGATACACGCGGTTCTTGGAGCGCATGGCTGAGACCGGGCTGATCCTGCTGGCGCACACGGGCAGTGAGCGAACGATGCCGGTGGCGGCGCCGAAGCTGGCGAGTCCGCGGGTTTTGACGCGTCCCTTGGAGATCGGCGTCACCTGTATCGCCGCGCACTGCGGCACGGGCACGATGCTGGTTGATCCGGATTATTTCGACGTGTTTGCGCAGATGGTTGCCAAGTTTCCGCGGTTGTATGGCGACAATAGTGCACTGGCGGCGCTGACATTCCGGTTGCGACCATCGGCGTTGCGGCGGTTGGTCTCGGAGGAGTTGGCTGGGCGTATCCTGCACGGCAGCGACGTGCCGGTGCCGGTGACCGGTGCGGGTATGTTTGGCCTCGGTATGTTGTCGTGGCGCAACTGGCGGGAGACGGCGCATATCGCCAACCCACTGGAGCGCGACGTGGAGCTGAAGCGCCGGCTGGGCTTCGGCGAGGAGTCGTTTACAAAATTGGCCGGCCTGCTGAGACAGGGGTCACGTCAAACTCTCTGAGAGTTACACAGAGTTCACCGAGGTGGCACAGAGGTCACGGAGTTGAAAAAGCCTCCCCATGCTCTGTGTCTCCTCTGTGCTCTCTGTGTAACGATTCCTATTCCCGGCGACTCAGTTCGCGAAGCGGAAGAGGGCGACGTCGCCGTCTTTGAACACGTATTCTTTGCCCTCGAGGCGGTATTTTCCGGCTTCGCGCGCGGCGGCGGTGCTACCGAGTCGGGTGAGGTCTTCGTAGGAAACAACCTCGGCCTTGATGAAGCCCTTTTCGAAATCGGTGTGGATGACGCCGGCGGCCTGCGGGGCCTTGCAGCCCTTCGGGATTGTCCAGGCACGAACTTCTTTTTCACCGGCGGTGAAATAGGTCTCGAGTTCGAGCAACGCGTAGGAGCCGCGGATCAGGGAGGAAACGCCGGAGTCATCGACGCCAAGATCCTTGAGGAATTCCTTGGCGTCCTCGGGGCTGAGGTCGATGAGCTCGTATTCGATACGGGCACTGATCGGCACGTAGGCGGCGTCGTGATGGGTGCGCACGAACTCGGCGACTTTTTTCACGAACGGGTTGGCTTCGACGTCGGCCAGATCGGACTCGGCGACATTGCAGGCGTAGAGCACGGGCTTGGCGGAGAGCAGTTGGAAGAACTTCAGGAGCTTCTTCTCGTCGTCGGTGGCCTCAAGCACGTTGGCCGGCTTGTTTTCGTTGAGATGGGGGAGGAGGCGTTCGAGCAACGCGAGTTCGGCCTGGGCATCCTTATCACCGGATTTGGCGGCCTTCTGGGTCTTGGGAATACGCTTCTCGACGGACTCCAAATCGGCGAGGACCAGTTCGGTGGTGATGACTTCGATGTCACGGACCGGGTCGACCGAGCCCATGGTGTGGATGATGTCGTCGTCCTCGAAACAGCGCACGACGTGCACAATGGCGTCGACCTCGCGGATGTTGGCGAGGAACTGATTGCCCAGACCTTCGCCTTTGCTGGCGCCGGCGACAAGGCCGGCGATGTCGACGAACTCCATGGCGGCGGGCACCACGACGTTGGTTTTGGCGATCTTTTGGAGGACGAGAGCGCGGTCATCGGGAACGATGACGACCCCGACGTTCGGATCGATCGTGCAGAACGGATAGTTGGCGGCCTCGGCTTTGCGGGAGCGGGTGAGGGCGTTGAAGAGGGTGGACTTGCCCACGTTGGGGAGTCCGACGATGCCGGCTTTAAGCATAAGCCGTGGACGTTCGTGCAGAGGAGGGGGGCGGGTCAAGCCTGCTGCGCGTCCGTTTTAGCTGGGGAAATTGCCCTTGACCCGTTTCCAGCCGGGCGGTCAGATGACCGTTTAACCAAATTAGTCAGCCATGCGTGACGATTATCTTAGACAAGCCAACAAAACCATTCCCGACGCCAACTTGCTCATCAATGTGGTCTCCCGCCGCGTGAAACAGCTGCGCCGTGGCAGCCGCCCGCTGGTGGAATCGCTCGAAAAGCTTTCCCCTGAAGATGTTGCCCTGCGAGAGATCATCGAAGGCAAGATTACCTTCGAGCTCGAGGCCAACTGATCCCATCGGCTCGTTGGTCCTCCGGTCCTGAACGACCGGTCCTTTCCGACCGTCATTTTGGAGTCACGCCTTTTGGTGGATTCCGGGATGGCGGTTTTGCATGTCCCCGTTAGCCCGATTAATTTACAACATTGGACAATCCGCTCACCCGAATATTCGTTTTGCCTTTGGCAAAAGCGACT
The DNA here is from genome assembly GCA_037969015.1 of Opitutaceae bacterium. GTDB lineage: Bacteria > Verrucomicrobiota > Verrucomicrobiia > Opitutales > Opitutaceae > JAUWBF01. Next base: position 93,250 of record JBBKWO010000077.1, on the reverse strand, counting down.
TTGTCGCGGCTAACCCCGACAAAGTCGGCCCGACGGGGCGCATCTTTCACCAATGGGCTGGTGAAAGTCGCGGGTTAGTCGTAGGTTTCGCTATTCATGTCCGCCAAAAAAAAAGACGCCCAACGTTACACGGAGGTGCGCAACGCCAAGGCGCTGCGCGACTTTTCCGTGGATGAACGTTTTGAGGCGGGCATCCAGCTGAAGGGCACCGAGGTCAAATCCATCCGCGGGGGCCGCGCCCAAATCAATGATGCCTTTGGTCGGCTCGAAAAAGGCGAGCTGTGGATGCACAATGCCCACATCGAGGAATACTCCTTCGGCAATATCTACAACCACGCCGCCAAACGCACCCGCAAGCTGCTCCTGCACAAGCATCAGGTCCGCAAGATCGTTCAGGCCCTCCAGACCGAAGGGAAGTCGCTGATTCCGCTGCGCATGTATTTTAAACAGGGGCTCGTGAAGGTTGAGGTCGCCCTTTGCACGGGCAAAAAACTCTACAACAAGCGCGACGACCTGAAAAACAAAACCGAGATGATGGAGCTCAAGCGCGCTCTCAAAGTTCACCGCTGATGAATAGTCACACGCCCCCACGAGTCACCGTCCGCATCCCTGGCAGCACGTCCAACTGCGGTTCCGGCTTTGATTCGCTCGGACTGGCTCTGCAAATTTACAACCGCGTCACCCTGACCGTTCGCACAGACGGTATCGTTAAACCTGAGCGTGAGTGCGATGCCCGTGCCGCGGACATGGTTGAGGCGACGGTCGCGGCCATGGCCAAACGTGCGCCCGCCGTGCTGACCATGGGTTTTACCTATACGATCGAAGGGGACGTGCCGCCGGCCCGCGGACTGGGCTCCAGTATCACGGTGATTGGTGGTGTGCTGGTGGGTCTGAATGAGCTGGCGAACACCGGTCTGGATCTCGAAACGCTGGTCTCGATTGCCAACGAACTCGAAGGCCATCCCGACAACGCCGCAGCCGGAATTCTGGGCGGCTTTTGCGTGGCCCGCTGCGATCCGGCCGACGGCCGTTATCTCGGCACCGTTCGCGTGCCCCTACCGCCCGAGTTGCGCTTTGTGGTGGTTTCTCCGTCCGTCGAAATGCTGACCAAGGAATCGCGCGGTGTATTGCCGGCGAACCTTCCATATTTTGACGCAGTCAAAAGCATCAATGCCTCCAACTACCTGGTGGCGGCGTTGACGACCGGTGAGTTTGAGCGCCTGCGCGATGGCGTCGCCGATTACATGCACGAGCCTTATCGGCTGCCGCGCATCGCCGGTGGGCGTGAGGCCATCGCCGCTGGCGTGGCCGCGGGGGCCTACACGGGCTGGTTGAGCGGAAGTGGATCGAGCGTGTTGTGCGTGGCTCCGCAGGAGTTGGCGCTCGCGGTCGGCGCGGCCATGCAGGCTGCGTTTTCCGAGGCTGGTATTCCGTCCGAAGTCCGCGACCTCGCCGCCGACAACGTCGGTTGTCGCGTGGAGTAGCAGTCTGGGCAGTCGGAGTTTTAACGCAGAGACGCAAAGGCACTGAGTTCGCAGAGTAGCTCCGGGATGTAGTGGCTTCGCTCGCGAAGCCCGTTGAACATGGGACCGAAAATGGACGTCAATTCGCTCTCGGACGTCGAAGGCCTTGCAAGCAAGGCCCCTACAAAAAGCTTAGCGCCTTAGCGTCTTTGCGTCTCTGCGTTAAAACTCCTAAAAAGTTTGTCGTTCAGAACCTGAAGCTCGAGCTGACTTGGAAGACGGCCGAGACGATCGCGTAGGCGAGGAAGGCGACAAAGCCGAAGGCAAAGGCCAACACGCTGCCGGATACCGTTGTTGTGAAGGTGTGCAGCCAGCGATCGAGCTCGGCGCGGTAGCTGCGGGCGATGTCGCGTAAACCGGGCGCGAGGTTGCCGGTTTGTTCGGCTATGCCGACGCGGTCGATGAGCAGGCGCGGGAAAAAGCCCGTGCGATGCAATGCACCCGACAGGCTTTCGCCTTCCAGCACGCGGTCGGTGGCCTCGTTGAGTCGCTGTTTGAGCGCCTCGTTGGCCACGGTGCGCTCGGTCAACCGAAGCGCGTCGGCGGTGGTAACCCCGTTTTCCAGCAGCACCGAGAGCGTCTGGCAGAAATTCAACACGGTGGTGCGGGTGACGAGTCCGCTCAGAACCGGAATACGCAGCAGCAACGCGTCAAAGGCGAGCCGGCCGGCGGCGGTTTTGCGCCAGCCGAAAACAATCACCAAAGCGACGATTGCGCCGATCAGAATAAACGGTCCGTAGCGTAAGGCTGCCTCGGATACGTCCACCAGCAACTTGGTCGAAGGCGGCAGTTTACCTCCCAAAGATCCGAGCAACGATTTCAGGCGGGGGAGTAGGAAAAACAGGAAAAAGAGAATCACGCCGCCGGCCAGCAGACAGATGAAGGTCGGGTAGGCCATCGCGGCCACCAGCTTGGACCGCATTTCCTTCACTTCGCGGAAATGGTGAATCAGGCGTTCGAGAACTTCGCCAAGATTACCGGTGGCCTCGCCGGCGGCCACGAGGTTGATGGTTTGTGAATCGAAGACGTGCGGGTAGGCGGTCAGTGCGGCCGACAGGCTGTGACCTTCGCCGAGCCGGCTCCAGATACCGGCGAAGAGGGCGCGCTGGCGCGGGTGTTGCAGACGCAGGGCGAGCAGGCGGATGGCTTCGCCGGCGGACATGCCGCTACGGATGAGGTCGGCCAGGGCTTCGAGGAACGGCAGGCACTCTTTGCGGGTTGGGTCGGTTTTCCCGCCTGGCTTGGTGCTGGTTAGGGGCGAGTCATCCGGAGCGCCTGCAAGCAGGCTGCCTACAGGGGAGGAGGCGGCTGATTTACGGCGCGGTGCGACGGGGATTCCCTCCTCATTGATGCGCACGGGTTGCAGACCACGGGCTTGCAACCGGCGGACGGCATCGCGGCGATTGGGGGCATCGAGTGTGCCCTCGGCGGTCTTGCCGGAGGCATCGCGGGCACTGTAGGCAAAGGCGGGCATCGTGATCAGTCCGTCGTGCTGATGGAGCGCAGCAACTCCTCCAGCGTCGTGCTACCCTCTTGCACTTTTTCCCAACCGGATTGCACGAGAGTGCGCATGCCGTTGGCACGGGCACGTTCGCTAAGAGCTCGGTTGGACTCGCGTTGGACAATCAAGTCGTGGAGCGGGCGGGGGCGGAGGATTTCAAAGATGCCGATACGACCACGGTAACCGGTGCCACGACATTTACGGCACCCGACCGGGTGTTTTAGATGAGTGATGTCGGCAGCGACCGTGGTCGGCAGACCGAGAGCGGTCAGAGTGGCGCGGAGCTCAACCGGATTCACTGGCGCAGACTTGGTGCAATCTGGGCAGAGGCGGCGCACAAGGCGCTGGGCGATGACCAGCTCCACGGCGGAGGCGACGAGGAAGGGTTCCACGCCCATGTCGATCAGACGCGTGATGGCGCCGGGAGCGTCGTTGGTGTGCAGGGTTGAAAAAACCAAGTGACCGGTGAGTGAGGCGCGGATGGCGATCTCAGCGGTCTCCAGGTCGCGGATTTCACCGACCATAATGACGTCGGGGTCCTGACGCAGGGTGTGGCGCAGGGCGGCGGCGAAGGTGAGTCCAATCTCGGCACGGGTCTGGACCTGATTGGCACCTGGGACTTCGTATTCGATCGGGTCCTCGATGGTGATGATGCGCAGATCGGGAGAGTTGATCTTGCGCAAAAACGCGTTGAGTGAAGTCGACTTGCCGGAGCCGGTCGGGCCGGTGACGAGAATGATGCCGTGCGGGAAATCGAGGACGTGGTCGATCTGCGCCTGTTCCTCCTGGCTCATGCCAATCTTATCCATACTGAAGGCTTCTTTGCGCTGGTTGAGCAGACGCAGGGAGATGGATTCGGCGTAGATGGTGGGGATGGTGGAGACGCGGATATCGAGGTTGGTCGATCCGGCGCGGAAGTTGATGCGGCCATCCTGCGGAAGGCGTTTTTCCGAGATGTTGAGGCGCGCCATGATCTTGAGGCGCGAGATGATGGCGTCTTGAAAGCGCAGCAGATTTTCCGGCACGGGCACGGCGACAAGCAGACCGTCGACGCGGTAGCGGATACGCAGCTGGCCTTCCTGGGGTTCAAAATGGATGTCGGTGGCGGCGTCGGTGACGGCTTGGGCAATCACGTCGGTGACGAAGCGCACGACTGCCGCGTCCTGATCGGCATCGAGGTTGGAATCGGCGGTGCCGGCGGCCGGCATCAGGTCGTCTTCGTCGGATTCGTCGAGGGAGCCGGAGCCGACGCCGTAGTTTTCAACAATGAGTTGCTGCACGCGCTCAGCCGGAGCGAGGTGCCAGACCAAGGGACGGGGAGTGAAGGTGGCGATCCAGTCGGCCATCTCGGGAGTGGCCGTCCAGGAGGTGGCGAGATGGAGCGGCTTGGTCGGGGAGTCTACGTCCGGTTTGGCTTCGCCATCGGTTGCCGGAGGAGAGGGCCGGGCCAAGGGAATGGTCTGAAAGTCGGAGGCCAGGCGTGGCGGGAGCAGACGCAGGCTGTCCAGATCGGCCGCCGGATTGAGCTCCAGAGGCAGGTCGGTCGCGCGGGCGAGCTCGGTGCAGACCGTGTCGTCGGCGAGACCGAGGGCGATGGCGAGCAGGGCCTGACGTTGTTCGCGTGGTGCCTCGGCCAACGCGGCGCGGGTTTCCTCGTTGAGACGGGCGGCCAGGTCAGCCGGTAGTCCGGCCGTGGGGCTGGGGGCGATCATGACAGGTCGGAGATGGTCGGGTGGAACATTACCGGCGGGGACCGAAGCGGAATGTGCGATTGGTGTCGGCTTCCGGTGGTTCCGGACTGGCTACTGGCTCATCCGGGGCGGCCGGAGCGGCGGCGGGGCGGGCGTCGATGACAGCCTTGATGGCTGCTCCCTGAGGATTTTTGTCGAGGCGATTGATGACGTCGGCGTTGTCGAGTGCTGTGTTGGTCAGCACGACGGGACGCAGAAAAAAGATCAGATCGGTGCGGGATTTACTCCTGGAGCGATGGCCAAACAGATCGCCGATGATCGGGATGGGGCCAAGGCGGCTGGTGGAGTTGGAGTTGCTGTCGCGTTGGAGTCCACCGAGCACGATGATGTCACCGTTGCGGGCGCTGACGAAGGAAGTGGTGGTGCGGCGCCCGATGCGGGGTTGTTCGTTGCCGTCGATGGTGACGGTGCCGAGCACGTCTTCGACCTCTTGTTCGACTTCGAGTTGGACCGAGCCGTCAGGACCGATAAGCGGAGTGACCTTAAGCCGGATACCAATCTCTTGTTGGGTAACGGTGGACGAGGTCGTGGTGCCGGTGGCGCTGCCGGAGGCGGAGGTGGTGGTGCCCGAGATCACCGGGCGGGTTTCGCCGACAAAGATTTCGGCCTCTTTGTTGTGGGAGGTGACGATCGTGGGCACGGAAAGGATGGTGGTGTTATCCTTGCGCGGCGTGGTTGAGAGGCCGATGGCGGCGCTCAGATTTTGTCCGTAACCGCTGCTGTTGGCAAAGCCCGAAGGACCGGCTGCGCCGATGCCGCCGATGGCTGCGCCGGGGCCGGAAGAGAGGAAGCCGGTGAGTTTGTTGTTCTCAACGCGCAGGCCGAGGCTGTCGATGCCGGTGTCGGAGTCGTCGTTGAGGGTGACTTCGGCGATAACGACCTCGATGCGGACTTGGGCAAGCAGGACGTCGATCTTGGCGACAAGTTCACGCAGGAGGCGGATGTCGTCGGCGGTGCCAGAGACGACGATGGCGTTGCTGCGTTCGTCGGCGAGGATCGTCAGCAGACTGCTGAAGGTCTCTGCGGCGGCGGCGTTTTGGACCAGGGTGGCGGCGTTGGTGTTCGCAGGGGTGGCGGCGGCGTTCTGGTTGTTGCGGGTGTTGTTTTGACGGTTATTATTCGTGGTTTCCTGTCCCGATGTGCGGGCGGCGGCAGTCTGGCCGGATACGAGCTGACTCAGCAACGTGGCGACGTCTTCAGCTTTGGCGTTGTTGAGTTTGATGACGTCGGTGCGGGTATTGGGATCGGCGCTGACGTCGAGTTGAGCGATGAGGCCGTCAAAAAAGGCCTGTTGGCGGGTGTCGCTGATGAGGATGACCTTGTTGGTGCGGTCATCGGCCTGATAGGTGGTGGCTGTGCCAATCTGAGCGGCGAGCGAACCGCTGAGGAGAGTGCGGAGCTTGTTGACCACGTCGCTGGCCTTGGCGAATTGCAGGGTGTAGGACTTGGCGACGACGCCGGCCAGGATGGGGCGGTCGAGCTGCAGCAGCAGGGTCTCAATGCGCTGGAGGTTACTGACCGAGTCGGTGATGAGCACGGCGTTGGCTTTTTCGAAAACCACCGGGGCGGCGCCGAGAGCCTGGTTGAGGAGGGTGCTGGCCTGGGGGACAAACTCGGTGACGCGAAGGAATTCGAGTTGGAAAAGCTTGGCGGCAATGCGACCGCTGGCGGGAAACTCGAGTGTGGAGCCTTCAAGTAGCTGGGGAGCTTCGCTGCGAACCAGATTGAGCGCGGAGGCCTTGATGTAGCGGTCACCCATGGGCGAGAGCGCGACACCGTTCATGTTGAGCAACGTTTCCAGTGCCTGCAGCGCCTCGGTTTTGGTCACCTGGCGCGGGAGGTTCAGGGTGTAGGTGGTCGCGGGCAGGGTTTGGGGGCGCAGGATGGTGCGACTGGTCCAGCGTTCGATGAGGTCAAGGACCTGGGACAGACTTTCGTCACGGAGAATCACCGGACCAACCAATTGATCCCGGGTGGTCTCAGGGATCAGCGTGTTGGCGACCGGAACGGGCCGAGGCTCGGCGACGGCAGAAGCCGGAGTCGGCACCGGAGTCTGGGCCACATCGTCTTGAGCGTAGGCGTGACCGGCACCGAGGGCAGCCAGAACGATAAAAGTGGAGATGCCGCGCTTAATTGAGGCGGGGGCGTGCGTGGGGAGATGGCGCATGTGGAGCAGGGAGACGCTGTGGTGTGCGGTTAGGCTACAACGATGGTTAAAATAAACAGCGGGGGGCAACGTTAAGTGAACAACGAAAGTCCGGCTTCAGAAGGAAATACATGGTTACTCATAAAAAACCGCCGGTCGGGAGGGACCGGCGGTTGGACCGCTTGGTTTTAAATCTTTCGCTACAACTCAGGCGGCGGGCAAGACTGGGGTCTCGGCGAGGGCGGCGTCGAAAGACTTGAGCATCGCGGCGATGGTTTCGTCGGTCTCGTCACCCATGTTGGAGATGCGGAAGGTCTTGCCTTTGAGCTTGCCGTAACCGCCGTCGATCACGAGGCCGTGCTTAGACTTGAGAGTCTTGTTGAGCGCGGAGAGGTCGATGTTGAGCGTGTTGGCAAAGCAGTTGAGCGCGAGGGAGCCGTAGCCGTCCTTCGGGAACATTTTGAAGCCCTTGGCGAGGATGTGGTCCTTGACGGTCTTGTTAAGGCGGGCGTGGCGGGCGTAGCGGTTCTCGGCGCCTTCGGCCTTGATATCGTCGAGTTTGGACTTGAGCGCGTAAATGAGTGCGATGGTCGGGGTGCTCGGGGTCATGCCTTTCTCGTGATTGGCCTGGAATTCGAGGAAATCGAAGTAGTAACCGCGGTCGGTGACCTCGGCCGCGCGGGTGCGGGCTTTCTCGGAAACCGAGCACAGCGCGAGGCCGGGGGGCAGCGCGAGGGCCTTCTGGGAGCCGGTGATGAGCACGTCGATGCCGAGCTCGTCTTTCTTGATTGGCAGCACGCTGAAGGAGCTGACGGTGTCCACGATGGAGATAACCTCGGGGAACTCGCGAATGACAGCCATGAGGGCGTCGATATCGCTCATGCAGCCGCAGGAGGTCTCGTTATGAATGAGGGTGACGGCGTCAAATCCGCCCTTGGCGAGCTCGGCGCGGACGGCGTCGGGCTCGACGGGTTGGCCCCAGTCAAATTTAAGGGCAACGGCTTCCTTGCCGCAGCGCTTGGAGACGTCGTTCCACTTGTCGGAGAACGCGCCGTTCATGCAGTTGAGGACCTTTTTGCCGGGTCGGACGACGTTGCGGATGGCACCTTCCATGACGCCCCAGGCGCTGCTGGTGGAGATGTAGACGGGATCCTTGGTGTAGAATAGCGCCTGCAAGTCCGGCTGAATGGACTCGTAGAGTTTTACGAAATCGGGGCTGCGATGCCCGATCATGCCTTGGGCCATGGCCTGCAGCGTTTTGTCAGATACGGCGATGGGGCCGGGGATGAACAGTTTGTAGCTCATGAAAAAATTTTGGTGGATGCTCGACGGGCGAGGGCGGGGGGACCAATAAGGTTATCAGGCCGACTGGTGCCGCTTGCGCGTGGAAACCGTTAAAACAGCGCCAGCGACGCCAGACCGTCAAACCCATTCCTTTTTCCCACTCCCGTCCGTATCCTCGGTTCATGTCTTCCTGGCTCAAGCGTAAGTTTACCCGCTTCGAACAATTCACCATCGATGTCATTTTTGGCCGCCGCGAAGACATGGCGGCGACGATCTATGGTGCGTTTTTGTTATCCCTTTCCTGGCTGTTTAGCGGCATCGCCCAGTCTCGTTTATGGCTCTACCGCAAACGAATCCTGCACGATCAACCGTTGGGATGCCTCGTGGTGGTGGTGGGCAACCTCACCGTGGGCGGCACCGGCAAGACCCCCGTGGTGGAAACCTTCGCCCGCGCTTTGCGTGATCGCGGCCGGAAAGTCGCCATCCTCTCGCGCGGCTACAAAAGCAAGGCTCCCCCGGCGTGGAAAAAAGCGTGGTATTGGATCACGCATACCTTTGAGCCGCCGCCCCGCATTGTCAGTGACGGCCAAAAAGTCCTGCTCGACTCCGAAGTCGCCGGCGACGAACCCTACATGCTGGCCCGAAATCTTCCCGGCGTGGTCGTTTTGGTGGACAAAAACCGCGTCAAAGCCGGTGCCTTTGCCATCAAGAAGTTTGGCTGCGACACCCTCATCCTAGACGATGGTTTCCAATATTTGCCGCTCAAGGGCCGGCTGAATCTGTTGCTGGTCGACAAGACCAACCCTTTTGGCAACGGCCACCTGCTCCCGCGCGGGGTGCTGCGCGAACCGGTCAAGCACCTCAGCCGGGCAAGCTACATCTTCCTCACCAAGTCCAATGGCGAACGCGATCACGAGCTCGAGGAACTCATTCACCGGCACAACCCGACCGCGGAAATCATCGAGTGCGCCCATCGTCCCCAATACCTCCAGCGCCATGGCGGCACGGACCGCCTTCCGCTGGAGCACCTGCAGGGCCGCCGGGTCGGCACCTTTAGCGGCATCGCAGTGCCGGAGAGCTTCGAGAAATTTGTCCGCGACCTCGGCGGCAAGATTGAGTTCAACCGCCGCTTCCTCGACCACTACCGCTTTGGTTACGACGACTTCGTGAACATCTTTAGTGAAGCGCTTGAAAAACGCGTCGACTTCATCGTTACCACCGAGAAAGACGCGGTGCGCATCCCCGAGGATCTGCCTTGTCCGGTTCCCATCTATTATCTGCGGCTTGAAATCGACATCATGCGTGGCGCCGCCGACTTTGACGAAGCCGTTTCCCGTATCTGTTTTCCCACTTCCGGTTCGCGCTCGCCGCTGCCCGAGAGTCCACCCAACTAACTTTTTTCTAACTTACGCCATGCTAATCGACCCTCGTTTCCATGAACTCGCCGCCGGACTTACCGGCTTTTCTTGCGCCCTTAAAAAAGACGAACGCGTCCTGATCGACGCCTACGATGTGCCCGACGAGATGGTCGTTGCCCTCGTTCGCGCCACTCGTGCCCTCGGTGCGCATCCCCTCGTGCAACTCCATCGTGCACGAATATCCCGCGAGCTGATGATGGGCGCCGACGAGGTCCAGTTCGCCCCCCACGCCGAAGTCGAGCTCAAGCGCATGGAGAAAATGGACGCCTACATCGCCCTGCGCGGTTCCGACAATATCTTTGAGTCCTCCGACGTTCCGGCCGAACGCGTTCGTATGTTCTCCCGGCTCATGAAACCGGTGCTCGATCATCGCGTGAATAAAACCCGTTGGGTCGTCCTCCGTTGGCCGACCCCCGCCATGGCCCAGCAAGCCGGCAAGAGCACCGAGTCCTTCGAGGACTTCTACTTCAAGGTCTGCACCCTCGACTACTCCCGCATGATCCCCGGCATGAAGGCCCTCAAGGCCCTCATGGACAAAACCGATCGCGTCCACATCAAGGGCCCCGGCACCGACCTCACGTTCTCCATCAAGGGCATCGGATCGCAGATGTGCGGCGGCCTGCGCAACATTCCCGACGGCGAGGTTTTTTCCTGTCCGGTGAAGGACAGCGTCGAGGGCGTGATCAGCTACAACGCGCCCACCGTTTACCTCGGAGCCTCGTTTGATAATATCCGGCTCGTCTTCAAAAAAGGCCGCATCGTCGAAGCCACCGCCAACAACACCGAACGCATCAACAAGATTCTCGATAGCGATCCCGGCGCCCGCTACATCGGCGAGTTTGCCCTCGGGTTCAACCCGCACATTACCGAGCCCATGCGCGACATTCTCTTTGATGAGAAGATCGCCGGCAGCTTCCACTTCACCCCCGGTCAAGCCTACGAAGGTGTCGGCAACGGCAACAAATCCCAAGTTCACTGGGACATGGTCAACATCCAGCGCCCCGAGTGGGGCGGCGGTGAAATCTGGTTCGACGGAAAGCTCATCCGCAAGGACGGCCACTTCGTCCCGAAGTCCCTCTATAAACTCAACCCGGAATATCTCCTTGGTGGGGAATGATTTTATAGCCCCGAATACACATACGAAAGGCACGAATTTCGCTGCATTTTTTTCGTGTCTTTCGTGTGTTTCGTGGGCCTGTCCCGATTAAGAAATGACCGACGCCGAATTTATCCAATCCCTGCCGAAAACCGAGACGCATCTGCATCTCGAAGGGGCCTTACCTTACGCGCTGCTACGCACGCTCGATTTGGCCAAGTATCCGGAAATTCCTTACTTCTATGCGCCGGATTTCCGCTACGAATCCTTTCCGAAGTTCGACGAGGTCTTACTCGGCCACGCATTGCCTTGGTTCATTTCCGCCGCGCGCTACCACGAGGCGGCCAAGGCGGTTTTTGCCGCGCACGTTGCGCAGAATGTCCGTTACGTTGAACTCTCGTTTCACCTGCCGGTCAGCGGCTTTATCAACACCCCCGCCCGCGAGATCATCGCGGCGATCCGCTCGGCCGTGCCTGCCGGGCTCGAGGTTCGTATCTTCGCCGGCATGCTGCGCACCGACTATGCCGGTCCGTTGCAGTCCGTGATCGACGATCTGGCCAATTGGGACGAGCTGGCCGGTGTCGACTTGCATGGCTATGAACCCGTGCCGACCGAGGCCTGGACCGCGCCGGTCTGGGCGCGGGTTCGCGCCGCCGGAAAAGTCACCAAATGTCACGCCGGTGAATTCGACGGACCGCACCGCGTGCGCGAGGCCATTGAACAACTCGGAGTTACCCGCGTGCAGCACGGTATTCGTGCAGCCGAGGACCCGTTGGTGGTCGCCTTGGCCGCCGAGCGTGGAGTCACCTTTGATGTCTGTCCTATCAGCAATGTCCGTCTGCGGGTCTCGCCGTCGCTCGCCGAGCATCCGCTGCGTCGATTGATTGATGCCGGTGTCCGCTGCACCATCAGCACCGATGACCCGTTGGTCTTTGGCAATACGGTCAACAGCGAATACCAATCCCTCGCCACCGAGGCTGGATTTACCCGGGCCGAACTTGCACGTCTCGCCGCCAACGGCTGGGCAGTGGCCTCGGTCGATGCGACCACGCGCTCGTCTGCGATTGCTGAAATCAACCGATTGGCCGCCTGTTAAATTCCCACCCATGCGTTGCTCACCTCTGCTTCGATTGTCCGTCCTGCTCGGGTTGGCTGTCGTTGCCCGGGCCGAACCGGTGCGGATCACCTACTGGGAAAAGTGGAGCGGTTTTGAAGCCGAGGCCATGCGGGCGGTGGTTGATCAATTCAATGCGTCGCAGGACCGCATTTTTGTCGATTTCGTTTCGATGTCGCAGATCGACCGCAAACTCATCGTCGCCACCGCCGGTGGCGATCCGCCCGACGTGGCGGGCATCTGGTTTGCACAGATGTCGTCGTTCGCAGACCGCGCCGCGCTGACCCCGCTTGACGACTTTATTCACCGCGACTCCGGCCTGAAGGTGGACGACTGGCTGGCGGCAACTTATCCGCCTGTCTACGCCGACATGCAGGCTTATCGTGGTCACGTTTACGCGCTGATTTCGGCACCGGGGACCACGGCGCTTTACTGGAATAAAACTGTTTTTCGTGAAGCCGGTCTGGACCCCGAAAAGCCGCCGCGGACCTTGGCCGAACTCAACGAAATGTCGCGTGTGCTGACCAAGCGAAACTCCGATACCGGCGTGGTTGAGCGCACCGGATTTTTGCCCCAGGAGCCGGGTTGGTTTGGCTACAGTTATCCGGCCTGGTTTGGGGGCGGGTTGATCAATGACGCCTCCGATATCACGCTGGCTGGCCGGCCGGAAAATCTGGCCGCTGCCAACTGGGAGCGCAGTTATGCCGAGTTGATTGGTGTTGATCAGCTCAAGGTATTTGCCAGTGGGTTTGGATCTTTCGCTTCAGCGCAGCAGGCGTTTTTTACCGGTGATGTGGCAATGGTGTTTCAGGGCGTCTGGTTTGATCGCTTCATCGCCAAATATGCTCCGGGACTGGATTACGGTGTGGCCGCTTGGCCCGAAGCGACCGGTCGTGTTCCCGGTCCGCCTATTCAGGCGTTCACGGTGGCTGACGCCGACCTGTTGGTTATTCCGCGCGGTGCGAAGCATGCGGAGGAGGCTTGGGAATTTATCCGCTTTGCCACCTCGGCCAATCCGACTGCCAGGAGTCGCGATGAAGTTAGCGGAGTGGAGTTGCTTTGTCTGGGTCAGCAGAAGCCGTCGCCGTTGCGCGTTTGGAGTCCTTGGTTTGGTGAAAACCACCCTCATCCCCACATTGAGCTCTTTAGGCAACTTGCAGCCAGTCCGCGTGCCTGGCACGCGCCGAAGATCGGTGTCTGGACGGAATACCTGCGGGAATACAACACGGCAATTCAGCGCATTCGTCTGTTACAGGTCGAACCTGCCGCGGCTTTGGACTATGCCCAAAAGCGCTTGGCGGACTCGTGGCAACGCCACCGCGCGAGTGTGGCCCGTCAGGCCGCCGCCGCTGGTGAAACCGCAGGGCCGGACCTGGGTCCGGCCGCGTTGTCCCCCGGTTCCGGAGACCTTCAGCCTGCGGCCTCACTCGAGGTGAGGCCCGACAAGGAGGAGGGCTCGCCATGAATTCCGCCGATTGGAAACGACTGGGCAGCGGACTGAGTTTCACCGGTTTGTGGATCATTGGATTCAGCGTGTTCACGCTCTATCCGGTGGTGGCGTCGTTGTATTACAGCTTCTGCGACTACTCGGTGTTGCAGCGTCCGCTTTGGACCGGTTTGGAAAACTACCGGACGCTGGTGGCCGACGACGTATTCTGGCTGTCACTACGCAACACGCTTTACTTCGCGGGCGCGGCGGTGCCGCTGGGCACGGTGGTGTCTCTGTCGCTGGCGCTGCTGCTTAACCAGGACGTGAAGGGCAGGGCGTTGTTTCGAACCTTGTTTTTCCTGCCATCGATCGTGCCGCTGGTGGCTTCGGCGATGTTGTGGCTGTGGATATTTAACGGATCGGGCGGTCTGCTCAACTGGGTGCTCGGTCCGGTGTTCGCGTTGTGGGGCGGCACGCCGCCGGCGTGGTTGGGTGATCCGGCTTGGGCAAAACCCGCGCTGGTGCTGATGAGCGCGTGGGGGGCGGGGCACAGTATGATCATCTATCTGGCGGGCCTGCAGAACGTGCCGCGTGAGCTTTACGAATCGGCCGAGCTCGACGGCGCGGGGTCGTGGGCAAAGTTCTGGCACATCACGCTGCCGGTGATTTCGCCGGTGATTTATTTTAACGTGGTCATGGGCATCATCGGAGCGATGCAGGTGTTTACGACGGCGTTTGTCATGACCGGCGGCACCGACGGCAATCCGGCGCGGTCGACGCTCTTCTACGCGCTCTATTTGTTCTCCAACGCGTTCTACGATCTGCGCATGGGCTACGCTTCGGCGATGGCGTGGATACTCTTCATGTTGATCGCCACCCTGACCTGGATCGCGACGCGGGTGGCGGCGCGCAGTGTGCATTATCAGGACTGACCTTATCCAGAATCAATCATGCCGAGCGCCACGCCCACCCGTCGTTTTTCGATCTACCTCCTGCTCTTCGCAGGGGCGGTGCTGTTTGCGTTTCCGTTGGTGTGGATGGTTTCAACCTCGTTGAAATCACCGGAGCAGTCGGCGGCATTTCCTCCGACGATGTTGCCGCGTTCCCATTATGTGCAGGTTGACGGTCGGGAGGCAGAGGTGACGCTTGATCGCGAACTGACGGGCCGGCCCGGTTGGTGGCAGGTGACGATCAAAGACGGCACCGGCACGAGGCTGGAGCTGCCCCGCGCGGAAGTGGACACCCGAGTCGAGCCACGTTGGGAAAACTACCCGGAAGCCTTGGCCCGCATGGGTGGCGGTCGGGTGGGTTTTGGCACGTTTCTGGGCAATACGCTGATTGTTTGTGTCCTGGGGGTATTTGGCGCGGTGTTGTCCAACGCGATCATCGCCTACGGTTTTGCGCGGCTCAAGTGGAGGGGGCGTGATGCGTTTTTTGCGGTCACGCTGGCAACCATGATGGTGCCGATGCCGGTGTTAATGGTGCCGCTCTACGGTGTGTTTCGCGAGTTGGGTTGGATCGGCACGCTGTTGCCGCTGTGGGTGCCGGCGTGGTTTGGCAGTGCGTTTAATATTTTTCTGATGCGGCAGTTTTTCCGGACGATCCCGGAGGAAATGAGCGAGGCTGCACGGATCGACGGGGCGGGGGAGTGGACGATTTTCTGGCGGTTGATCCTGCCGTTGAGCACGCCGGTGCTGGCGGTGGCGGCGTTGTTTCACTTCCTTTTTGCGTGGAACGATTTTCTGGGGCCGCTGCTGTATCTGACCCGACAGGAGACCTTCACGCTGGCGATCGCGCTGCAAAACTACCAGTCGCAGGCCGGTGGCGTGGAGTGGCCGCTGCTCATGGCGGCCAGCGCGGTGGTGGTCGCTCCGGTCATCGTGATATTCTTTTTTGCGCAGAAGACCTTTATCCAAGGCGTCGCCACGACTGGATCAAAGGGGTAGGGCGGGGTGAATTGGCGACTTGACACGCATCCCGCCAAAGGGTGTGCTCTCCGTTTTTCCAAAGAAACACAGCTCGAAACACTTCCGTCCATGGCACTCAAAATCCGTCTTTCCCGCATCGGCTCCATTCACAACCCGATTTACCACGTTGTTGTCGCCGAAGCCCGTTCCCGCCGCGATGGCCGTCCGGCCGAGAAGCTCGGCACCTACAATCCTCGCGCCAAGAAGGATGGTCTCATCCTTGATGTTGCCCGCGCCGACTACTGGATTTCCAAGGGTGCCAAGCCGACCGACACTGCCAACTCCTTGATCAAGAAGGCCAAGAATTCCGCTGCCGCTCCGGCTGCCTGATTCAAGCCGAGCGATCAACGACTCATTTTAGTCGCCCCAGCCTAGCGCTCGGGCGATTTTTTTTGCCCAGCCACCATGCCTTTGCACATCGATATTTTGACGCTTTTCCCGCGCATGCTGGAGGGTTTCCTAGTTGAAAGCATCCTAGGCAAGGGCATCGCGGCCGGACTGGTCAGTGTAAAAGTCCACGACTTAAGGCAGTGGTGCACGGATAAACACCGTAATGCAGATGACCGTCCCTTTGGTGGCGGTGCCGGCATGGTTATGAAACCCGAGCCGGTCTTCGCCGCGTTCGAACAGATACAGACCCCCGGTTGTCATCGGGTTTATTTAACTCCGGATGGCACCCCTTATTCCGAGCCGATTGCCCGGGGGTTTTCGACCAAGCAGCACCTGATTTTGCTCAGCGGTCACTACGAGGGAATCGACCAGCGCATCCGCGAACATCTCATCGATCAGGAGATCAGTATCGGGGATTATGTGCTCACCAACGGCACTCTCCCGGCGGCCGTGGTGGTCGACGCTTTGGCTCGTTTTATACCGGGCGTTTTAGGGGAAGAAAAGTCATTGACGCACGAAAGTTTCACCGGCAAGTTGCTCGACTTTCCTCAATACACGCGTCCCGCTGAATTCAATGGTATGGTAGTGCCGAAGGTCCTTCTTTCCGGCGATCACACCAAAATCGAAGCCTGGCGACTCGCGCAGCAGATTGAGAAAACCAGCCAAGTTCGACCCGATTTATTTAAAAACTACCGTCATGAATCCCATCATTAAAGAGATCACTGCTTCGCAGCTGAAGACCGACACGCCTGCTTTCAAGGTGGGTGACGGCGTGCGTGTGCACACCAAGGTCCGCGAAGGCGACAAAGAGCGCATCCAGATCTTCGCCGGCATTGTCATCGCCCACAAAGGCACCGACATCTACGAGACCTTCACCGTTCGTCGTATCAGCTACGGCGAAGGCGTCGAGCGCGTGTTCCCGGTGAACTCCCCGAACATCGACAAGATCGAGATCGATCGCGTTTCCGAGACCATGCGCGCCCGTCTCTACTACTTGCGCAAGCGCACCGGTAAGGCCGCTATGGCCATCAAGGAAAAACGCTACGACCCGACCGCGGTCGCCAAGTAATTCTACTGGTTTTCATTCAGAAAATTCACCAAACGGACCTCTTGAAGGTCCGTTTTTTTTTGGACTTCTCACCCGAAGCCGTGCCCACTTAGGGTTTACGTCTTTTCGTTCATATCCTTCCACTTCCCAACTTATGAAGCTCAATACTGAAATCCTCGCCAAAGCAGCCAACCAAGCCCGTGGCATCGCCATGGACGCCGTGCACAAGTGCAACTCCGGCCACCTTGGTCTGCCCCTCGGCGCCGCTGAAATCGGGTCCGTCCTCTTCGGCGGTTTGATTTCGCACAACCCTGACGAGCCCCGCTGGTTAAATCGCGACCGTTTTGTTCTCTCCGCCGGCCATGGTTCGATGTTCGTTTACACGTGGCTGCACCTTTCCGGCTATGACCTCTCGATGGAGGAGTTGACCAAGTTCCGCGCGCTCCACTCCAAGACCCCCGGTCACCCTGAGTTCCATGAGACCCCCGGCGTCGAGTGCACCACCGGCCCGCTCGGTCAGGGTATCGCCAATGCAGTCGGTTTTGCCGTTTCCGGTAAGATGGCCGCCGCCCGTTTCAACACACCCGAGCAGACCATCTTCGACAGCCACGTGATCGCCCTCTGCGGTGACGGTTGCATGCAGGAAGGTGTCGCCCTCGAGGCCGTTTCCTTCGCCGCCCACCAGCAGCTCGATAATCTCATCCTGATTTATGATTCCAATGACGTCACCCTCGACGCCATGGCGAACAAGTCGCAAAGCGGCGACGACTCCAAGCGCTTCAAAGCCCTCGGCTGGGACGTGCAGACCATCGACGGTCACGATCTTGTGGCCATCGCCAAGGCCGTGACCAAGGCCAAGAAGGCCACCTCCAGCAAGCCCCAGCTGATCATCGCCAAGACCGAGATCGCCCGCGGTATTCCCGAAGTCGCCGGCACGGCCAAGGGCCACGGCGAAGGCGGCGCGAAGTTCATCGACGCCGCTCGTGCTGGTCTCGGTCTGCCCGCCGATCAGCACTTCTTTGTCAGTGAAGATGTCCGTGCTTACTTCGCCGACGCCAAGAAGAAGGCGATCCGCGGTTACAAGAAATGGCTCAAGACCTTCAAGGCTTGGGAAGCCGCCAATACCGAGCAAGCCGCGCTACTCGCCTCCCGTGGTGACGCTACCTGCGCCATCGATCTGCTCGCCAAGATCCCGGCCTTCCCGGCCGATGCCAAGCTCGCTTCCCGTGCCGCCGGCAAGGAAATCCTCCAGCCGGTCGCCGCCGCGCTCCCGCTGCTCATCGGTGGTTCCGCCGACCTCTACGGCTCTACCCTAAACTACATCGCCAGCTCTACCGATTTCGACCCGACCAGCCGCGGTGGTCGCAACATCCGCTTCGGCATCCGCGAACACGCCATGGCCTCCATCGCCAACGGTCTCGCCTACGACGGCATCTTCCGTCCTTCGGTCGCCACCTTCCTGGTGTTTGCCGACTACTCGCGTCCCCCGATGCGTCTGGCCGCGCTGGCCAAGCTGCCGGTCACCTACATCTACACCCACGATTCCGTTGGTGTCGGCGAGGACGGTCCCACCCACCAGCCGGTTGAAACCGTCTCCGGACTGCGCGTCATTCCTAACATGGATGTCATTCGTCCCGGCGATCCTGAAGAAACCGCCGGTGCCTTCGCCGCCGCCATGGAGCGCACCGACGGACCGACTCTGCTCGCGCTCTCGCGTCAGGCCATGCCGATTCTCAATGACATTCCCGTGCAGACCCGTCGCGAAGGTGTTCTCAAGGGCGGCTACGTCGCCGTCGCCGAGACCACCGAGCTGACCCACATCCTGTTCGGCACCGGCACTGAGCTCAGCCTCGCGGTTGCCGCGGCCAAGCAACTCGGCTCCGGCGTTCGCGTCGTTTCCATGCCCTGCTTCGAGCGCTTTAATCGCCAGCCTGCCGCCTATCGCGAGGAGGTCATTCCGTCCGGCTGCCGCAAGCGCGTTGCGATCGAAGCCGGTGTCACCGGTCTCTGGTATCAATACGTCGGTCTCGACGGCAAGGTCATCGGTATCGACCGCTTTGGCATCAGCGCCCCCGGTAACGTGGTCATGAAGGAGCTCGGTATCACCACCGAGGCCGTTGTTGCCGCCGCGCAGTCGCTCTGATTTCGATCTGATCGAAACCGCTTCATCTCAAGCCGGCTCCATCGGGGCCGGCTTTTTTGCGTCTGTGATTTGATCCCGCGATGCTTTGGGCCATCCGTTTACTGCATGAAGACCAACATCGGACTCACCAACAGAGCTCGCGATAAAGTCGCCGCCACTCTCTCCCGACTGCTCTCGGACGAGCATGTGCTCTACATTAAGACGCGTAATTTTCATTGGAACGTCACCGGCCCTCATTTCAGTTCGCTGCATGCGCTCTTCGAGGGGCAATACAACGCTCTCGCCGAGACGATTGACGAGATTGCCGAGCGCATTCGAGCCCTGGGCATCTACGCCCCCGGCTCGATGAAGGAGTTCACCAAGCTTGCCCGACTCAATGAAGCCCCCGGCGGTCATCTTGAACATGGCAAGATGTTGGCCGCGCTGCTCGCTGATCACGAAGCAGTCATACGTCAGCTGCGCACCGATATAAGCGCCACCGGAAAGATCGGCGATGAAGGCACCACGGACTTCCTGACCGGCTTGCTGGAGGCACACGAGAAAACCGCCTGGATGCTGCGTGCCACTCTTACGTCGTAACTGGCGGCCGGGCGATTGCTTGGCCTTTTCTTTCTCGCGACAGGGTCTGCTGTCGGCGGGTTACGATCAGGGAAAATTAAAATTCCCACTTGCTAATGTAATTAGGGCACTAATGATTAGCGTCCTAATTTGTTTACCGTTTTGACGACTTTACTTAACCAGTCCGCATGACCCGTTTAATTCTCAAAGACCTGCCGCGATACGAGTGCCTGTCCGAAGCTGCCCAGCAGTTTCCCGACCTGGACCCGAGTGCGAGTGCGGCGTTTTTGCATCTCATCCATGCCAGTGATGATGTCTGGCGGGTGATGAACGGTCATTTTGCCGATCATGGAATTACCCAAGGCCGGTTTTTAGTATTGATGCTTCTCTTGGAGAAAAAAACCGGCGGCTGTCCCCGGGCCGGCACCCCCGCCGAGCTCGCCGAGCTCGCGCAAGTTTCCCGAGCCACCATCACCGGCCTGCTGGATACCTTGGAACGGGACGGCTTTGTGCGGCGTGAACCGGCGCCTGATGACCGTCGTATGGTTACGGTCAGTCTTACGCCGGCCGGTGACAAATTCATGCATGATCTGCTGCCCGTTCATTTCCGGCTGATTTCCGCGATGATGACCGGTTTGACCGAAAGCGAGCGCAAGACCCTCGTCCGGCTTCTGGCCAAGGTCATCGGCACCTTGGGCGGCCTGAATGCCAAACCTGCGTCCTCCCTTTAATTTATCCTCTCCAACTATGTCTAACAAAGCGCGTTTTATTCTGGTCACCCTCGTGGGTCTTGTCGTTCTGGTGGCCGCTCTGGCCGGTGTTAAGGTCATGCAAATCCGCACCATGATTGCCGCCGGTGCCAAAATGGTTGCGCCGCCCACCGCGGTGGCGGCCGCCAAGGCCGAGTTGCAAAGCTGGCAGCCGACCGTCGATGCCATCGGCACTGTGACCGCAGTGCAGGGTGTCAACCTCAGCACCGAGGCCGCCGGTCTGGTGAAAAAAATCAGCTTTGAATCAGGTGCGCTGGTGAAGGCCGGCGACGTGTTGGTCGAGCTCGACAGTTCCACCGAGCAGGCCCAGCTCCGGGCGGCCGAGGCGACCGCCGAACTCGCGGCTATCAATCTGCGTCGTGCTCATGAGCTGCGTGAAAATAACACTATCTCCCAATCCGAACTCGATAGCGCGGTTTCCCAGTCGCAGAAGGCAGTCGCCGATGCCGACAACCTCCGGGCGCTGATCTCCAAGAAGACACTGACCGCACCCTTTGGAGGCCGCCTTGGCATCCGGAAAATCAATCTCGGTCAGTTCCTCAGTGCCGGCACACCCATTGTCAGCCTGCAATCGATGGATCCGGTCTATGTGACCTTTAATGTGCCGCAGCAGCAAATCGCCGATGTGCGCCCTGATCTTAAGGTCAGCGTTCTGGCTGATTCCCGTCCCGGTGAACCATTCGTCGGCAAGGTTACTGCGCTGGCTTCCGAGGTTGATGCCAACACCCGCAACATCGAGGTGCAGGCGACCTTGCCCAATCCGGATGGCGAACTTCGCCCTGGTATGTTCGTTAACGTCGGCGTCCTGCAGGCCAAGGAACGTGAAGTGTTGATCGTGCCTGCCACTGCGATCCTATACGCTTCCTATGGCAACTCGGTCTACGTCGTAGAGCCCGCCGCCGAAGGAGACGGACTGGTGGCAAACCAGAAGATCGTCCGCCTGGGCAAGGCCCGCGGAGACTTTGTGGAAATCGTCTCGGGCCTGAAAGTCGGAGAACAGGTCGTCACGGATGGAGCTTTTAAACTTCGTCCCGGCGCGTCCGTTTCACTGCATAACGACCGGGCCGTGGAGCCCAAGTTGAACCCGACGCCTGACAACACCTGAGCCGTCAACCCTTAGCCAACATGACGACTTTAAAGTCCGCTTTCACGGACATCTTTATCCGCCGCCCGGTCCTCGCGATCGTGGTCAACCTCGTGATCATCATCATGGGGTTGCAGGCCTACAATTCGCTCAATGTGCGGCAGTATCCGCGCAATGAGAATGCGGTTATCACCATCACCACCGCCTATATCGGCGCCAACGCCGATCTCGTGCGTGGGTTTATCACCACGCCGATGGAACGCGTGGTCTCCTCCGCGGACGGTATTGACTACATCGAGTCCACCAGCGCCCAGGGTGTGTCCACCATCAAGGCGTATCTGAAGCTCAACTACGACGGTAACAAGGCGCTTTCCGAGATCAGCACCAAGGTCGATCAGATCCGCGGCGACCTGCCGCCGGAGTCGGAGGTGCCGATTCTCTCGATTGAAACGGCCGACTCCGCATTGGCCGCGGCCTATCTGCGCTTCACCTCGGACACGCTCGAACCGAACGAGGTCACCGATTATCTGGTGCGCGTTGTCCAGCCTCGTTTGACTGCGGTGGTCGGCGTGCAGCGGGCCGAGATCCTCGGTGGTCGCGTTTTTGCGATGCGCGTCTGGCTCAAGCCCGACCGCATGGCCGCGCTGGGCGTCAGTCCGAGCGCGGTTCGTGCCGCGTTGACCAACAATAATTATCTCTCCGCCGTCGGCCAGACCAAGGGCAACCTCATTTCGGTTAACCTGACCGCCAATACCGACCTGCGCAGTCTTGATGAATTCCGCAAGCTGGTCATCCGCGAGGAAAACGGTGCGATCGTGCGTCTCGACGATATCGCCAATGTCGTGCTCGGCGCCGAGGACTACAACGTGGATGTGCGCTTTACTGGTCAGCCATCGGTATTCATGGGGGTCTGGGTTTTGCCCAATGCCAATTCATTGGACGTTATCAATGGTATCCGCAGCGAGATGGACGCCCTGCAAAAGGACCTGCCGGTGGGCATGAAGGCCGGCATCGCTTATGACTCCACCCGTTACATCGAGGACGCGATTCACGAGGTCTATCATACCCTTGGTGAGACTCTGCTCATCGTCGTAATCGTGATCTTCCTTTTCCTCGGATCCTTCCGCTCGGTGCTTGTGCCGGTGGTGGCCATCCCGATTTCGCTGATTGGTGCCATCTTCCTGATGCAGGCCTTTGGTTTTACTATCAATTTGCTGACCCTGCTCGCCATCGTGCTGTCGGTCGGTCTGGTGGTCGACGACGCGATTGTGGTGGTGGAGAATGTTGAACGACATCTTGCCGAAGGTCAGACGCCCATCAACGCAGCGCTCATGGCTGCACGTGAGTTGGTCGGCCCGATTATCGCGATGACCATCACCTTGGCCGCGGTTTACACACCGATCGGTCTGCAAGGTGGTTTGACCGGCGCCTTCTTCCGTGAGTTTGCCTTCACGCTGGCCGGCGCGGTGCTCATCTCCGGCGTGGTTGCCCTCACGCTCTCGCCGATGATGGCTTCGCGCATCCTGCGCAGTGATGAGAGCGAGCGCGGATTTGCGGGCAAGGTCACCCATGGTTTCGAGTGGATGAAGCGTAAGTATACGACTGCCCTCGATGCAGCCCTGAGCGCGCGTCCGGTCATCTACGCAGTCTGGATCATCCTGTCATTGCTAACGATTCCGCTGTTTATGTTCTCACCGCGTGAACTCGCTCCCGCCGAGGACCAAGGTTATATTATTGGCATCGTGGACACGCCCCCAAATTCCACGATTGAACAGACCGTGCACTCGACCAAGCAGATGTTCGATGCCTTCCAATCAGTCCCTGAATTCGGGTTCAGCTTCCAGTTGACCCGCCCAACCTTCGCGATCGGAGGCATGGTCTTTAAGCCCTGGAGTCAGCGTGAACGGACCGCAGCCCAGATCACTCCCGAGGTGCAGGGAAAGGTTTCGCAGATCCCCGGTATCAACGCCTTCATGGTCAGCCGTCCGGCGTTGCCCAGCGGAGGACAGTTCCCGGTTGAATTCATCGTCGCCTCGACCGCCGACTCCGCTCAAGTGCTGTCCTTTGCCCGCCAAATCCAAGCCAAGGCGATGGCCAGCGGCATGTTCGCATTCCCTCCGTTGATTGACGTCAAATATGACCAGCCGCAGTCCGAGATCGTCATTGATCGCGACAAGGTGGCTGCGCTCGGACTGAACCTCAAACAGGTCGGTCAGGACATCTCCGCCGCACTCGGCGGCAACTATGTCAACCGCTTCAGCATCGACGGTCGCAGCTACAAGGTAATCCCGCAGATTGAGCGCACCGACCGCCTTACGCCCGATCAGCTTGGAGACATCTATGTTACCGGACCCGGCGGCAAGCTGGTGCCTTTGCGCACGGTGGCATCCATCAAGGAAAGCGTGCAGCCGCGTTCATTGAATCGCTTCCAGCAGCTCAATGCCGTGAAGATATCCGGTGTCACCATCCGTTCGCTCGACGAGGCACTCAGTTTCCTCGAGACCACCGCGAAGGAAATTCTCCCCGCGGGCTACGTGGTCGACTACTCCGGTGAGTCCCGTCAGCTCCGCAAAGAGGGTGGCAGCGGGGCCTTTCTGGTCATGCTGCTGCTTTCCTCGGTGCTGATTTTCCTGGTGCTGGCCGCGCAGTTCAACTCGTTCCGCGATCCGTTGATCATCCTCTTCGGCTCGGTGCCGTTGGCCATGTTTGGTGCACTGATCTTTACCTTCCTCAAGCTGCCCAATCCCAACCTGCAGTTCTTTACCGCCGGCTGGACGACCACGCTCAACATTTATGCTCAGGTCGGGCTGGTCACGCTGGTCGGACTTATTGCTAAAAACGGCATTCTGATCGTGGAGTTCGCCAACGAGCTCCAGCGTGGCGGGCACTCAAAGCTCGATGCGGTTCGCGAAGCGGCGTTGACCCGGTTTCGTCCCATCATGATGACCAGCTTTGCAACCGTCTTCGGTCACTTGCCGCTCACGATGGTGACCGGCGCCGGCGCGGCCGCTCGAAACTCGATCGGTCTGGTCCTCGTCGGCGGTATGGCTATCGGCACAATGTTCACTATCTTTGTGGTGCCCGCCCTCTACATGCTGATCGCCCGCGAGCATTCCGCCTCTGAAAAGGTTCCCGATGAAATCGAAGGGGAATCGTCTGCCAACGCGTAACACCGTAATTCCTATACTCATGAAGTTTGCCACCATCAGCCTTACCTTGGCCGTTCTTTTACCGACCGGTCTTCTCTCTGCGCAGGATGCCCCCGCGGCAGCCGTTGCCTCCGGCGAGGCGCCGGACGTGCCCGAGTGGGTTGATCTTAACGGCATGATCAGCTATGCTCTTGAACACAGCCCGGCCATCTTGCTGGCGCGTGAGCGCATCAAGGAGCAGGAGGGCATCATCGTGGAGGTGAGGTCGCAGGCTCTGCCCAACGCCGCCATCAACTCGAGCTACGGTGTCCGCGACCGTAATCTGGTCCAGGGTTTCGGCAGCACCCAGAGTTGGACGGTCGCCCTACAGGTTCGCCAGACGTTGTATGCCGGGGGTGGCGTTACTGCCGCGCTTGATGCCCAGAAATATACCCGCGAGGCCGCCTTGCTCGACCTGCAGGCAACCGTAGACCAGGTGCTGCTCAATGTGCGCACGCGCTACTATGATGTGCTGCTCGCCCGCGAGAGCATCGAAGTGCAGGAGCAAAACGTGCAGTTGCTCAAGGAGCAGTTGGCGAACGCCCGCAATCGCTTCGACGCCGGTTCGGTCTCCCGTTTTGAAGTCCTGCGAGCCGAGGTTGAACTGGCGAATGCCCAGCCCGACCTCATCCGTGCGCGCAACGCCTTCCGCACGTCAATCGACGAACTGCGCCGTTCCATCGGCTACCTGAAGTCCGATGTGAACAACCTGAACAAAACGCCGACCTTCCTCGGTGAGCTGGTCTTCACTCCGGTCGCATATGATCTACAATCAGCGCTCGCTTCGGCCGAAGAACGTCGTCCCGAGCTCAAGCGTCTGACTTCCGTGGCCGAGGCTCGCAAAGCCGGTGTCAGGGTTGCCAAGTCCGATCGTTATCCGGATCTGGCGCTGGTCGGCGGCTACGAACTCGACAAGTCCAACACATCCAATCGTTTCAGCGATTCGTTGGATGGCTGGACCGTCGGCCTGCAATCAACTTGGGCGATTTTCGACGGACGCGCTACCTCCGGACGGATCATCCAAGCCCGCTCACAACTCCGTCAGACCGAGTTGGCGATCGATGAGCAACGCCTGACGATTGAGGTTGAGGTGCGTCGTGCAATTTCCTCCCTGCAGGAGGCATCCGAGTTGGCTGAAGCCGCCGGAAAGGTGGTTGAGCAGGCCGAGGAATCCCTCCGTCTGGCCGACGCCCGCTACTCTGCCGGTTCGGCCACCCAGCTGGACATCCTGCAAAGCCGGGTCGCCCTGACCCAAGCCCGCACCAATCAACTGCAGGCCAACTACAGTTATTTGGTGGCCGCCGCCACGGTGCAAAAAGCCATTGGTGAGACCGACGGTGTGGCTACGGAGTGAACTAAATCCGACCAAGCTTGTGCCCATCCGCACCGGCTTGCAGAGTGGGGGTCTATTTCCCCATGAGTCCTCTGCGTAAAGTTTCCATCATCGCCGCAGTGCCCGTCGCGCTGGCGGCGATTCTTTTTGGCCTCGCCTGTCTGAGCCCGGTGCAAACCTGGGCGGCCCGTCGTGTTCTTGCCGCTCAACCCGATATGCAGGCGGAGCTCGGTGCGGTGTCGCTTGGCTGGCACTCCGTGCGGGTGACTGATCTCACACTGACGCAACCCGGACTCAAATTGCACCTGCCTTCGGTTGAAGTGCAGATCCCCCTGATCGCCGCTATCGGCGGCCAAGTGGAGATCGGCAAACTCGTTGCCCGCGATTGGACGATTGAAGTCACCAG
Source organism: Opitutaceae bacterium (assembly GCA_037969015.1). GTDB lineage: Bacteria > Verrucomicrobiota > Verrucomicrobiia > Opitutales > Opitutaceae > JAUWBF01. Next base: position 67,101 of record JBBKWO010000077.1, on the reverse strand, counting down.
TGACGCGACCACCGATCAATCGACACCTGCAAAAAGCGACGCAGAGTCGGCTCCACTGCATGGTTTATTTGATGCGCTGAAACTTCCCGTCGGGCTGACCGTCGATGGCGTTGATGTCGCGGGTAAGATTCAACTTCCCGCCGGACGGGCCAACCTCACGCTTACCGGTGGCAGTCTGGCTCCGGGCAAGAGCGGTGCCTTTGTGTTGGCGGTTGAAATGGCTCCCTCGGATCCCGCAATGGAAACCGTCAAGGTGCGTGCCGACATAACCGCCCGTCAACTTACTGCGTCCACGTTTGATCAGCTCAAACTCGACCTCACGGCCACGGCCCGCGGACCTCAGGTCCCGGATGGGGCGACCTTACGCTTTGTATTGAATGCCGAACGCGCCAAGGATGGTGGCGAGACCCACGCGCTGCAGCTCGTCGGGAAAAACGGCGACTTGCTCAAGCTGGATCTGGCCCTGCCGGCCGGAAGCGGACCGGTTGCCGGAAACTGGGTCGTCAACGTGAGTGACACGGACATCGCCCCCTTTGTCTTGGGACAACCGTTGCCGGCTTTCACTGCCACGGGTGAAGGCAAGGTCTCCTCGGATATCGAAGGACAACATCCGGATGCATCGGGTCGGCTTTCGCTGGCAGTTGATCGTCTGCAAACCATCGCGCCTGAACTGGCCACGTTGGGAGCGCTTAATCTGACCACCGAGTTCGATGTTTCCCTTTCTGGTGACCGCCTGCGGGTTCGCCGGTTGACCGTTGCTTTGGCCGGTGCGGAACCAGTGTTGGCGATGGAGACGCTGCAGGGGTTTGCCTATGAGATGACTTCAGGAAAGGTGCTGCCCGCGGAGCCGGTCAATGATTTGGCGCGCATTGCGGTGACCCGTCTGCCTCTTGATTGGATTCAGCCTTGGTTGCCTGAGTTTAAACTTGAGGGTGGATCCGCCCATGGTGAATGGCGCCTGGCGATGAAGGACGATGCCGTCGGGGTGCGGCCGGTGGCTCCTTTGACGGTTAACGGGATAAATCTCGATCAAGCCGGCGCGCCGTTGTTGCGCGCGGTTGATCTCAGTGTGGCCGCCGGCGGCACCTACGGTCCGGCGGGCTGGCAGGCCGACCTGCTGGAGTTTGCCGCCAGACGTGAAGGTCGCACCTTGATCAAGCTGACGGCAAAGGCCGGGCAGGCGGCCGGCGTTGATCAGTCGATCACTTTTACCGGCAGCTACGATTCCGATCTGCAGGCGGTGATCCGGCAGCCCTTCGCTCCCGCGGATCTGGCTGTCACGGATGGACGGATACAGGGGGACTTTTCCGGCAAAATGTCGACGGGACTTTATGTTGAAGCAACCATGGGCATTTCCGGGTTGCACACCGCCTTGAGCGCGGTGTTCCCGGATATCGCCCTTACCTTAAAGGCCACGCAGGACGAGGCTGGTCATATCAATGCCGAAGTGCCTGTTGCCGTGATCGGCTCCGGTGGCCGTCGCAGCGACGCCCTGTTGAAGGCCCGGATCGAAACGACGGCCGCGCTGACGCAGATCATAGCGTCGGTTAACGCCGATCTGCTCTACATCGAAGACCTCCAATCCTTTTCAGCGCTGACCTCGGAGGCCACCAAACCGGTCGCGAAGCAGCCCACGCCAACGACCCCAACTATCAAAAAACCGGAACCAGCCAGTGAACCGTTCTGGGCCGGATTGGGGGGCGAGCTAACCCTCGACATCAAACGCGTGGTTTATGCGCCGGGCGTAGAGGCGACCAATATCACGGGTGTGGTTAAAATCGGTCCAGACGGATTGTCGCTGAAGGATCTGAACGCGTTGGTGGGGGCAACCGGCAAGCTGCAGGCCGCGGCCAAGGTTTTGCACGACGCGACCAATGCGAAGCCCTATGAAATTCAGGGTAACGTCAAGATGACCGGCTTTGATCCAGGTCCGTTTTTGCGGGCGAGTGCGCCAAAAAATCCACCCACGCTTGAGGGGATTTTTGATCTCACCGCTGCTTTGTCCGGTCGGGCGGTAGAACCGGCTGCGTTGATTGAGGACGGTCTGGGGGTGGTCGAACTTACCGGGACCGCGGGCACTCTGCGTGCGCTGGGGGTTAAACTGACCAACATCGCAAACCTTGCCACGCCGGCAGCATCCATCTTGGGGCTTTTGGGCGCGGCCACGGGTAATCAGGATGTGCTTAAATATGCGGCAGCCACCGATGTGGTCGGACAGCTGGCGGCGGTGAAATTTGATCGCATCAACCTCAGCGCATCTCGCGATTTGGACCACAATCTGACCATCAAGGATCTGTCGCTTGATTCGAAGTGGGTGCGGCTGATCGGAGGCGGTTCCATTCAAAACAAGCCGGGCGTTTCATTGTTCAGCCAGCCGCTGGTGATTGATCTGCAGCTACTGGCCGGTGGGAAACTGGCGCAGGGACTTAATACTTTGAAACTGCTGGGGCAGGAAGCGGACGCCCAAGGCTACCTGCCACTGGTGGAAAAGATCCGGCTGGATGGCTCGCTGGACAATGTGGGCGCGGCCCAGTTGCAGCGGCTTATCGAACGCGCACTGCGTTGATCTTGCGGACGGTCATGAATCTACCCGGGTATCATCCGTGATAACGATGACATCCCTCGGATTGACGATGTAGCTGAGGCCGGCGCGAATCTCGATCAAGAGTGAGCCGCCAAAGTTTTTGATATTGGAAACGTCCTTTAGAATTACGGTTTTATCACCCCGACGCAGGACTATCGAGATCGGTTGGCGGGAGAGTGCTTGGAAAGCCTTCGCATAACCCGAGGCCAAATCGGTGATCTCGTTGGATACGGTGATGTCGGGCAGCTTGATCGGTGTGCCGTTGCTGGTGATGATGGTGTCACCGGCGACGAGGGAGGCGGGGATGATCCCGGCGAAACAGAGGATGATGGCGGCGGTTTTCATGGGCGATTGTCGGAATAATCGACCGGGAAACTGGCAAAGTCAAAACGGGGCCGTTTACCCCGGCAGCCGCACGTGGATGATCCCGGCGCTGACGTTTTTCAGGCGTTCATGTCCATCAGCACGGCACTGGGTTTCAGTTTTGCTTAATAAACAACGGTCCTGCTTCGCCAAGGCTTCGCAGGGCATCCTTCGCTCGACCGTCAACAGGCTGCCTATAAACTCAAGACAGCGAAGATGGCCGTGCCATCCGAAGCCTCCAGGGCGAAGGATGGCGGAGAGAGAGGGATTCGAACCCCCGGAACCTTGCGGCTCAGAAGTTTTCAAGACTTCCGCAATAGACCACTCTGCCATCTCTCCGGTTCACACTTGGCTGGCGCGTCGGCAAACTTCTCCCGACTGATGCGGGCTTGTCCAGCTTTCTTGCCGCCAAGTCTTTTACGGGTTGCCGATTAAAACACCCGTTGCAGCCTCCTTCGGCGTGGGGGCGATTCCTGAACATCTGCTGGTTGATGGGTCTAATGTGATCCATGCGTGGCCCGAGTTGCGCGCCTTGCTCAAGCGCGACAAATCGGCCGCGAGGGAGCGACTGGCGACGAGTTTACTGGCCTTGCTGCCCACCGAGTTCGCGCGAGTCACGCTGGTCTTTGACGGCCGGGGCGGCGAACTGGTTATCGAGCATCCGGCTGGTCCTGATTCGTTGGCAGTCATCTACACACCTGACGGGGCGACTGCTGATGATGTGATCGAACAATTGGTCGGTCGGTCGACGCAACCGGGTTCCTGCATGGTCTGCACGGGGGATCAAGCTGAGCGCGCCACCATCGAAGCGGGGGGCGCGGTCTGGTGTTCGTCAGAGGATTTGGCCGCACGACTCAAACAAGCGGGTAATCGACAAAGCGCCAAGGTCACCCGGCTGCGAAAAGACAACAACGAACAATGGAGACACCGCACATGAAAACCCCCACCGCCGAGCAATCGCAGCCGCCGTCGTCAGTTGGCGGGCAAGTTGAGGAGATCCAGGGGATTTATGGACCGTTCTCGTTTCCCGAGTCCTTGCTGCAGAAAATCTGGTGGCGTCGTGAGTTTGATGCATCGGCCTTGCGGACCCTGCAGGGCGAACGTGTTGAGGTGCTTGAACCGGGGCGTTGGAATTTATTAGGCGGGCCGGACTTTCACGGAGCGCGCCTGCTGATCGGCGGCCGCGAAGTGCGGGGCGAAGTCGAGTTGCACCTGCATGCGAGGGACTGGAATCTGCACGGTCATGCCAAGGATGAAGCTTACGATCAGGTCGTGCTGCATGTGGTGCTCTTTCCGCCTCCGCCTAGTTTGACGGTGACCAAGGGGGCCGGGCGCCGCGATATCCCGGTGCTGGTTTTGTTGCCGTGGCTGCATCATGACCTCGAGGAGTATGCCGCCGATGCGGCGATGGAAAATCTGGCCGGCCGTCCGGCCAGCCAAGTGAGCCGTTGGCTCGATGAACTGCCGGCATCCAAGGCGCCGGGTGAATTGGCTGCCAGGGCAAGTCGACGTTGGCGGGGTAAGGTTCATTTTGCCCGAGCCCGATTTGAACGATTGGGTTGGACCGAAGCCTGTCATCAAACGGCGATGGAGATCTTGGGCTACCGGTTTAACCGCACGCCGATGCTGCGGGTGGCGGCCCACTGGCCGTTGTCGGTTTGGAGTGATCCTGGAGTAATTCCGGCTGCTTTGGATGATGGAGGAGGGGACTGGGTCAGGGTTGGCGTGCGTCCCGTGAATCGTCCTGAAAAACGTTTGCAGCAATATGCCGATTGGGTGCGGGCGGTTCCTGATTGGCCGGAGCGATGGGCTGAGTTGGCACCGGCCTTGAGTAACGCGGCCGCGGATTGCGTCGGAGTCGATGCCGGACCGGCTCGGCGCGCGGCGGGTTTGGTCGCTTTGCGCCGTCAAGTATCGGAGGAGGTGTGCGGAGGAGTTATGAGTGGACCGCGGCTGGATACTTTTATCTGTGACGGTTTGCTGCCCTTATGGGCTGCTCGTAGTCGTGATGATATCGGTGAACTTTGGCGGGTTTGGTATCCGGGCGACCAGCCGGCCGAGCTTTCGGGACATTTGCGAAGATTGGGTGTCATCGGTGGCCGCGAAAAGCCGGCGTCACATGGTGCCTTTCAAGGGCTGTTGGATTGGTTGATCGAGCGGTCTGAATCCTGACCGGCAAGCCTGCACCGGTGCGGGACTTGACATCGATTTATCGGCGGCGCTTACTATCGGATTCTGATATAAAGTTCACTTTCCCTAAGTGGGCCTCTGGCCCGCTTTTTTTTTCTCTACTAACCTACACCTTCTATGAGCAGCGAAATTCTTTCCGTCCTTGAGTATATGGAAAAGGAAAAGGGCATTGGCCGCGCCGACATGATTTCGGCGATTGTTAATGCTATCAAGACTGCTGCCCAAAAAGGGGTTAGCTCTGGTCAAGAGCTGCGCATCGATATCAGCCCCAAGAACGGCCAGCTTCACGCTTGGAGCCTGCTGAAGGTGGTTGATTCGGTCAGTGATCCCAAGACGGAGATCCATATCGAGAAGGCCCAGGCCATTGATCCGACCGCCCAGCTCGGCTCCACCGTGGAGAAGGAAATCGATCCCGCGACCCTCGGCCGCATTGCCGCGCAGACCGCACGTCAGGCCGTGATGCAAAAATTGCGTCAGTTCGAGAAGGACCGCATTTACGACGATTTCAAAGACATCGTTGGCAATATCGTGACCGGCACCGTGCGTCGCAAAGAGCGCAACGACATCTTCATCGATCTTGGCAAAGCCGAGGCCGTGTTGCCTGGCAAGGAGCAGTCCCCCGGCGAGGAATATCAGCCCGGTGACCGTATCCGCTGCATCCTGCTCGCCATTGAGAGCACTCCCCGTGGTCCCGAGCTCATCTTGAGCCGCGCCAGCCAGAAATTTGTCCGCCGCCTCTTTGAGGTTGAGGTCGCTGAAATCGCCGACGGCACCGTCAAAATCGAAGCATTTGCCCGCGAGCCCGGTTATCGCACCAAGATCGCCGTCACCAGTTCCGACCCGAAGGTCGATCCGGTTGGCGCCTGCGTTGGTGCCCGTGGTGCCCGTGTCAAAACCATCGTCCGCGAGCTCAACGGCGAGAAGATCGATATCATTAACTACTTCGCCGACCCGAAGCAGATGGTCATCGAGGCACTCAAGCCCGCCGCTCCGCGCGAAATCATTCTCGACGAGAAGAACCGCCGTATCCTGTTGATGGTTTCGACCGAAGACCTTGCCATCGCCATCGGCCGCAAGGGACAGAATGCCCGTCTCACTTCCCGTCTTATCGGCTGGCGCATCGACATTGAGGAATATCGTGTCGAGACCATCGATCCCCGCACCCAAGCTATCCAGCTGCTGGTCGAGTCCTTCGGCCTCACCGCCATCCTCGCGGAGCGTCTGGTTACTGCCGGCATCAATTCACCGGCGGCCTTCGAAGGCGTTGAAGCCGAAGACCTCGTTGAAGCCGGATTCTCGGCCGAAGAGGCTCAGGACATCATCACGCGCGTCGCTGGCGCGCAATAAACCATAACCTAATACTCCCCGCAAAAACGCCCGGACCCGACCCGACACCACCTGCAACGAATGAGCATCCGCATCCACGAACTCGCGAAAAAGATCGGCATGGACAACAAGGAATTGTTGTCCCTGCTCAAGGAACGCAAATACGACGTAAAGAGCGTTTCCAGCACGATCGACAACATTTCCGCGGAGGCTCTACAGGAGGAATTTGCCGTTCAAGCCCCCGAGGTCCAGGCGCCGGAAACTGCCGTTGCCGAAGAGACTCCCGAGGTGGATACCGAGGCTGCAACCACGCCCGGTGCCTTCACGACCAAGCTCCCCGCCGGTGTCATGGTGAAGAGTGCCGACGATGTTGCCCGTGAGAAGGCTGCCGCGGCCGCCGCCGCTGCTGAAGCCGCCGCCCCCAAGCCTGCTGCTACTCCCGCCGCCGCGCCTACTGCACCCGTGCCGCCGCCGGCTCCGCGCAGCGTCTCCGCGCCGCCGCCTCCTCCTCCCATCCCGGTTCGTTCAGCCGCCTCGCCGCGTCCCGTGTCACTGCCTCCGACGCCTTCTGCCCGGGTTGCCTCGCCGGCGTCACCGACCCCGCCCCCTGCGGTTCCGGTTCGTCCCGCCGCCACGGTTTCAGCCCCGCCGCTTCCTCCCGCTCCCAACGCGCCAAAGGCTCCTCCGGCGCCGGTCGTTTTGTCCGCCCCCGGCACGCCGGTCATGCCCGCGATGCCGCCCGCGCAGACCGCAACCATTACGACCGAAGGCGATGTTAAGATCATTCACCTGAAGCCTCCAATCATCGTTCGCGATTTCGCGACCGCTCTTGGTTTGAAGCCGTTCAAGCTCATCTCCGAGCTGATGGAAGCCGGTATTTTTGCCTCGATGAACCAGTCGATCGAGGAGCCCGTGGCCATCCAACTCGCCGAGAAGCATGGCTTCATGCTTGAGATCAAGCATCGCGGAGAAACCGCTCCGCAGCAGGCCCCCAAGGAAACCGAGAAAGAGAAACAAAAGCGCGCCGCCAAGGAAGAGGAAGCCAACCTGGCCACCCGTCCCCCTATCGTTTGTATCTTGGGTCACGTCGACCACGGCAAAACCTCCCTCCTCGACGCCATTCGCAAGGCCAAGGTCGCCGCTGGTGAAGCCGGTGGTATCACCCAGCACATCGGTGCCTATCAGGTTAACCAAGCGGGCCGTGACATCACCTTCCTCGACACTCCCGGTCACGCCGCCTTCAACAAGATGCGCGCCCGTGGAGCCCAGGTCACTGACATCGCCATCCTCGTGGTGGCGGCGGACGACGGCTTCATGCCGCAGACCGACGAAGCTCTCAAATACATCAAGGAGTCCGGCGTTTCCCTGATGGTGGCCATCAATAAGATGGACGTCAAAGGTGCCAACCCCGAGCGCGTGAAGCAGATGATGCAAGAACGCGATATCGCCTCCGAAGAGTGGGGCGGTGTGACTGTCACCGTGCCGGTTTCCGCCCTCAAGGGCACCGGCATTCCCGACCTGCTCGACATGATTTTGCTTCAAGCCGACGTGCTTGAACTGCAGGCCAACCCGAAGGCTCCGGCCAGCGGCGTGATCATTGAATCCCAAATCGACGTCGGCCGCGGTCCGCTTGCCACCGTCATCGTTCAGCGCGGCACGCTCCGCGTCGGCGACGCCATCGTTTGCGGTGCGCAGCATGCCAAGGTTCGCGCCATGTTCGACGATCAGGGCAAGAACATCAAAGAGGCTCCTCCCTCCACTCCCGTCCGCGTCATCGGTTGGTCCGGCACGCCTGACAGCGGAGCCAACTTCACCGTGGTTAAGAATGCCCGTGAAGCCGAGAACCTCGCCGAGGAAGCCGCTCACGAGATCAAGAAGACCCTCACTACGGCAGCCGCTGTTCCGAAGGAAGTCACGGTTGAGAGTCTCTTCGCCAATATCGCCGCGACCCAGGCCAAGATCCTCAAGGTCATCGTTAAGACCGACGTGTTCGGTTCCACCGAAGCCGTGCGCAATGTGCTTGAAGGCATCAAGAGCACCAAGGTTTCCCTCGAAATCGTCGCCACCGACGTCGGCCTCGTTTCCAAAAACGACGTGCTCATGGCCGGTGCCGCCGGCGGTGCCGTCATCATCGGTTTCAACACCAAGCTTGAAAACGGCGTCACGCCGCTGGCCAAGCATCACGGTGTTCGTGTCGAGACCTACGCCATTATCTATGAGCTCGCCGACAAGGTGAAGGAGATGATGGCCGATCTGCTCGATCCCGATCTTAAGGAAATCAAACTCGGCGCCGCCGAAGTCCGCGCGACCTTTGCCCAGGGCAAGGGCTTCGTTGCCGGCTGTCTCGTTACCGAAGGCAAGATCACCCGCAACGCCTCCGCCCGTCTCCGTCGCAAGAAGGACATCGTGCACGAAGGCAAGATCGCCACGCTCAAGCGCTTCAAGGACGACGCCAACGAAGTTCGCGCCGGTCTGGAGTGCGGTATCAAACTCGACGACTTCAACGGCTACAACGAGGGCGACGTCATCGAGGTCTACGAGGTCCAAAAGGTCCGCGCTTCGCTCTAAAAATTCCAGAGACTGGTATCCGCTCACCGGAGACCAGTCACCTGCACCACCGCTATGTCCACCCGCACCCTACGCGTTAACGAGCTTATCCATCGCGAGATCGGGGCCATCTTGCGCAAACATTACCAGTCCGAGGCCGTCACCATCACCATCACCGGAGTCGAGGTTTCCCCCGACCTCCATGAGGGGAAGGTTTTTGTCGCCGTCACCGGTGACGACGAGCACATCGAGAACCGCTTCAACTGGATTCGTCACCACGCCCGGGCCATTCGTCACGAGCTGGCCCGCAATCTTGTGCTCAAGCAGATGCCTCTGCTGAAATACGAACTTGATACCGTCACCGAGCGCGGCAACCGCGTGCTCGATCTCCTCGACCAGATCGCCGCCGAAGAAAAAGCGGCCGCACTTCAGGTCGAGCCACCTGCCGGCGAGTAAAAACCGCCGTTCGTCCGCCCGTTCTCTCCGTCGTCGTTTAACCCGCCGCGCTGCTTCATGTCCGCTCATTTTCCGAAACTCTCGGCCGGTTTGCCGGCCTTGTTAGAACGTCTGAACGGCCATCAAGTCGTCGTCATCGGCCATGCCCGTCCCGACGGTGACTGCATCGGTTCCCAGGTTGCATTTTGTCGTGTGCTACGTGCCAAGGGCATCGACGCCATCTGCGCCAACCCGGATCCGGTGCCACGTCGTCTGGCTTTTTTGATCGGGGACACACCCTTTGTTCGCGTCGCCGAATTGGACAACCAGCCCCGCCTCGCGGTTTACGTTGATTGCGCCGATCTGCGTCGTGCCGGTGAAGCCACCAAGGCCCTTTTCCCCACGCCGGCGGGCAATGTGGACCATCACATCTCCAACAGCGGTTACGCTGAACACAACTTCATCGACACCGCCGCCGCCGCCACCGGCGAAATCCTGGCCGGCATGTTCCTTGATCAGGATCTGCCGATCGACGCGCTTACCGCCCAGGGACTTTTTGTCGGCATGGCCACGGACACCGGTCAGTTTCGTTTTCCGGCCACCACCGGTCGCTGCTTTGAACTCGCCGCCGAACTGGTCCGCCGTGGCGCCGACCCCGCGCTGGCCGGCAATGAACTCTACGAACAGGAAACCTTCGGCAAACTCCAGCTCCTGCAGCGGTTCCTTGCCTCCTTTAAAACCGAGTGCGACGGCATGGTCTGCGTCGGCTTGTTGCCCGAGGGTTCCTACGAGGAAACCGGCACCACGCCCGAAGACACCGAGGGCATGGTCGACTACGCGCGCAGTATCGAAGGAGTGGAGATCGGCGTGCTGATCGAGATGCGTGATGGTGCCATTAAAGCCAGCCTTCGTTCAACCAGTGCCGACTACCGCATGGATCGCATAGCAGCCCGCTTCAACGGCGGTGGACACGCCTGCGCCGCCGGCCTCAACGTCAAGGGAGTCACACTGGAAGCCTTCCGGGCCGAACTGGTGGCCGCCATCGCCGAACAAATCGCCGCGGTCAAAGCCGCCAAAGCCTGATGCGCGCACCTGCTGCTGATTACAACGGGGTGCTCTTGGTCGACAAGCCGCCCGCACACACCTCGCACGACGTCGTTGCCCGCCTGCGCGGCATCCTGAAGATGAAGCGTATCGGTCACGCCGGCACGCTCGATCCGATGGCCACCGGTCTGCTCATCGTATTGCTCGGCAAGGCAACCAAGCTTTCCCAGTTTCTGATGGGCGCGGACAAAGAATACACCGGCACCATTACGCTGGGCAGCAGCACCAACACTCAGGACGCCGAGGGTGAGGTTGTGGAAACCCGCCAGGTGCCGGCGCTCACCGAAGAGGATATCAAGGCCGCCTTGAACTCCATGTTGGGCGACCAATACCAGACGCCGCCGATGTTTTCGGCGGTGAAGATCAAAGGACAGGCCCTCTACAAGAGCGCCCGCGCCGGAGTGGAGGTTGAGCGCGAGGCACGCTTCATCCGGGTGATGAAGTTTGATTGCACCCGCTGGGCATCGCCCGAGATCGACTTTGTGGTGCGCAGCACCAAGGGCACCTACGTGCGCACGCTCGCCCATGATCTCGGACAGAAGCTGGGTTGTTGTGCGCATCTTTCCGCCCTGCGCCGCACCTTTTCCGGCGACTTTCATGTTGATCAATCCGTGACACTCGAAGCGGTTCAAAAAATGACGCCGAGCGAAATCGAGGCCGCGCTTATTCCGCTTTATAAAGCCGCGCCATCGGTCGCGCTGGGTTGAAAAGGAGCGTGGACATTCCTGTCCACGCAGTGCGATGAACCACACCTAAAACCATCACTCTGGCTTTCGACTCCCGATTTCCAACGGCGTGGATAGGAATGTCCACGCTCCTTAGGTCCCTTTTATAACCCGTGCCCCAGCTTCTCTCCAGTATCGCCGCAGCCTCCGCGCTTCCCGCCGGACGTCCCGTGCATTTGGCGGTGGGCATGTTTGACGGGGTGCACATCGGTCATCGGGCGGTGCTGGATGCGGCGGTGCTCGCAGCGCGCCGCACCGGTGGTGTCGCGGCCGTGCTGACCTTTTCGCCGCATCCCAGCCATCTGTTTCGTCCGCAGGATCCGGTGCGATTGATCATGGCGGATAATGCCAAGGTGGAGGCACTCTTCCAACTCGGTATGCATGCGGTCATCGTGCAGCCCTTCGACCCCGATTTTGCCGCCATCGAGGCCGAGGCATTGATACCTCATCTGCGTCAAGCCATGCCGCGTCTCGCTGCGATCTACGTCGGTGAGAACTGGCGCTTTGGCCGTGGTCGCCGTGGTGATATTCATATGCTCGTCACGGAGGCAAAGAAACACGGTGTTCACGTGGTCAGCGCGCCGCGTATCAATCAGGACGGTGAACCGATTAGCAGCACGCGTATCCGCGCAGCGCTTACAGAGGGCCGCATGGATGACGTCAATGCACTGTTGGGCAGTGCCTATGAGACAATCGGCGTGGTCACTCCCGGCAAACAACTGGGCCACACCATCGGTTTTCCCACGCTGAACTTGCCCTGGGGCGCGACGCTGCCTCCTCGTCTGGGGGTTTACGTGCAACGCGTTTTTTCCGCTGACGACAAATCTGGTGCAGCAGGCTATCCTGCGGTGGCAAACTTTGGTCTTCGTCCCACGGTGGAACAGACCAACGCGCCTCAACTGGAGGTCCATATTATCGACGAAGATTGTCCGTTTGGTCCGGGCGACCGCCTGCGGGTCGAGTGGTTGAGCTTCATTCGCCCCGAGCAAAAGTTTGCGAATGTGGAGGGACTTCGCGCCGCCATTGCGGCCGACCGGTCCACGGCGCGGGCTCGGTTTGGGCTTTGAGCTTAACCTTGATGGTGATCAGCCATGGGCACTGAGAGCCAGCAGGGTGAGGTTGTCCGACGCCGGGCCTTCCAGGACCAATCCGGCCAGAGTCATTACCAAGTCCTTGGGATCGGGTCTGGCCTTCAAAATTTGCGTCAGGAGCTCGGGGCTGAGGTCCGGCCACACACCGTCGGACACCAACAATAAAATCCCTTCCGTCCAGTAGGGGAGTTTGGTGACCTGGGGCTCCAAAGTTTGAAAATGGGCTTGTTCGTAGCCTCCGCCAAAACACTGGGTCAGGCCACCATTGTGGCAGACGTGGTCGGTGGTGAGCTGTGTGGTCTTGGTTTTGGTCACGTGGTAGGCGCGGGTGTCGCCGACGTGGTGGAGGAGCACGTGATTGGGCTGGAGAACCAAACCGGTGGCAGCGGCACCCATCTGAGGGGTGGTCGTTTTGGCTGCAGTGCTGAGCAGGGTCTCGTTGTCGAGCTGCAGGCTGCTGTTGAGAGTGGCAACTGTGCGCGGACGGGCACCCAGCCAGCGTCGGGCGAGCCAGGTGGAGGCAATGTCGCCACCGCCCATGCCACCCATGCCGTCAATCACCGCGACGGTGGCGCCGTTGTTGCTCAAGTTTGCCTCGGTGGTGGCGAGGTCCATCAGTCCGGCGGCCTGGGCATGCTTGCCGAGCACATAGGCGTCTTCCTGGTAACGTCGCATTTTCCCGGGATGGGAAAGCGCAAAGGCGTTGAAGCGACGGGTGTGGGATTTGGTGGGCAAGGAAGAGAGGGGGCCAGTTACAAACCGTTTAAGGCGCAGGAGGTCGAAAAATAACCAGTAGTTGCGGGGTGGTGGCAAGGCTGGGGACCAGGATGGGACTCTCTGGGCAAGTTGCGCACGTATGTGGTGCTGCGCGGAGTGCAAATTTCGTGAGATTTTTCCTTGCACGAAGGCGGTGGCGTCGTGCTTACTCTCCGACCTTTCAGTTCTGGACCCTTAGCTCAGTTGGTTAGAGCGTTTCGTTGACATCGAAGAGGTCACTGGTTCGAGCCCAGTAGGGTCCACCATTTTTAAAGCGGCAACCGGTCAATCGGTTGCCGCTTTTTTGTGCCTTTCCGTTTGTTTTGACCTCGGCTCAGGCTTGCGGACCTCCGTCTGACTGACTCACTCGCTTAAACGCATCATGCTGCAATCGCTCCGTATCAAAAATCTGGCCCTGTTGGCCGAGGTCGCCCTCGAATTTGAAGAGGGCTTTACCGTCGTCACCGGTGAGACCGGCGCTGGCAAGAGCATCCTGCTGGGCGCCTTGTCACTTTTGGCCGGCGAACGCGCAGACAAGACCATCATTCGCCAAGGCGAGGCGGTCTGCGAAGTCGAGGCGTCTTTGTTTTTTATCGACCCGAAGCGAATCGACGCGGTTCTGAACGAGCTGGAGTTGCCGCTGTGTGAGGATGGGGTGTTGCTGCTTAAGCGCACGCTTCCGCGGGAGAAGGCGCCCAAGATTACGGTCAACGGCAGTCTGGCGACCCTGTCTGCCTTGCAGCGGTTGGGTGAGTGTTGGGTGGATTTCCACGGACCGAGCGAGCCGCGTCGGCTCCTCAAGGAGTCCTGTCAGTTGGAACTGCTTGATTTGTTCGGTCGTAGTGGTGACGTGCTGGTGGCCTATCAGGAGGCTTATGATGGCTGGCGGACCTTGCAGACGGAACGCGAGCAACTGGCTGGCGAGACTAGTCTGGAGCCGGACCAGATTGCGTTTTTGCAGGGTCAACTCACGCGTTTGGACAAGCTGGATTTGAATGCTGAGGCCATCGAAGCACTGGAGCGTGATTTTCAGCGTATGAGCAGTGCTCAGGAATTGCTGGAGTTATCGTCGGCCTTGGCCGGCGGGCTGACCGGTGACGACGGGGCGACGCCACGGGTGGCGGGTTTACTGCGCGTGGCACGTCAACTTGAAGAGCTCGATCCGGCCAGCAAACCGCTGGCGGACCGTCTGATGTCGGCGAGCATCGAGTTGGCCGATCTCGGCGCGGAATTTGAGGCGCTGGGCGGCGAGTTGAATTTTGATCCCGAGCAGGCCGAGGAGTTGCAGGTGCGCATGAACGCCTGGTTGGAAGCCAAGCGCAAACATGGCAGTGACCCCGACACGGTGGCCGCCGCGCGTGACGAGCTGCGGCGCCGGTTGGAATCGCAGGGTGACATTGAAGGCGCGTTGATCCGTTTGGATGGCAAGATCACCGCCGCCGAAAAAGTTGTGCGGACCAAGGGCACCGCTTTGCGTGAAGTGCGTGAAAAGGCGGCCAAAAAACTGGCGAAGGTCGCGGCCGAAGGCATTGCCCAGCTCGGTTTCAAGAAGGCGGATTTCCAGGTAAAGGTGACCGCTTTGTCGTCGCCGGGACCCACCGGTGACAGCGGCGTGGAATTTTTGTTTTCACCCAATGTGGGCGAGGCGGCTCTGCCGCTCAGTCGAATCGCGTCGAGCGGCGAGCTGGCCCGCGTGATGTTGGCACTAAAGACGGTGCTGGCGGATCTGGATGGCGTGCCGGTGTTGGTGTTCGACGAAGTCGATGCGAATGTGGGCGGTGAAATTGGCCGCGTGGTCGGCGAAAAAATGGCGGAGATCGCCCGCGGGCATCAGGTGCTCTGCATCACCCACCTACCTCAGGTTGCCGCTCAGGGCGACCGGCATCTGGTGGTCGTCAAGGACCAGTCCAAGGATCGCGCGTTTGTGACCATCGAGCCGATTCACGAGGATCGTGAGGAGCGGGTGGACGAGTTGGCCCGTATGCTTGGGGACCGACAGGCAAAGAGCGCGCGGGCGCACGCCGCGGAGTTGCTGGGCGCCGCCGGTTAACCGGGTAAGCGGCCCAGGACTTTTTTCAGCACCCGGCCGACGTCACCCACGCGATAGGGCTTGGTCAGATAACCGACGAAGCCCTGATCCAACATGCGTTGAGCAAGTTCGTCGTCATCGTAGCCGCTGGAAACAATGGCCCGCACGTCTGGATCCATTTCGCGGAGGCGGTGGAAGCATTCTTCTCCGCCCATTCCGCCGACGATGGTCAGGTCGAGGATGACCGCATCGTAGGGGCGGTCGACGTTGTGGTAGCGCCGATAAAGTTGGATGGCTTCTTCACCGTTGTGGGCGATGTCGTGGGTATAATCCAGACTGGCGATCATGCCGCCGGTGAGTTCGCAGATCTTGATATCATCATCCATGAGCAGGATGCGGCCGGTGCCGAAGCGAAGTGCGGGAGCCGCCCGAACGGTGGCCTCGACCGGCTCCTCGGCTCTGGGGAGAAAAATGGTGAAGGTGGTGCCTTCGCCCGGTGCGGTCTGCATGCCGAGCTGTCCGCCATGGCGACGCACGATGGAGAGCACGGTGGCCAGACCGAGGCCGGTGCCGTTTTTCTTGGTGGTGAAGAACGGATCAAAGATATGTTCGGCGACTTCAGGCGGGATACCGCTGCCATTATCCTGAACCTCGATCTGCACGTATTGGCCGGCGGGGAGTGGGGCCACATCGTCTTCGGCCAGAGTGACGTCAAAGGCACGCAACTGCACCAGACCAAGGTTGGGCTCGGGCATGGCTTGGATGGCGTTGATGATGAGGTTTTGGAAAACCTGCATGATTTGTCCCCGGTCGACCCGAATGGGGTTTACGCCGTTTGATGTTTCAACGGTGACGCGACAAGTGCTGCCGGCGGCGGCCATACGAACGGCGTTTTGCAACAGGTCGAGCGTCGGCACGGTCTGGTGCACCGCATTGCTACCGCCCTTCGCGAACGTGAGCAGCTGGCGGGTCAGGGTTTTGGCCGCGAGACAGGCGGCCTCGGAGTCTTCCAACTGGTTGAATTCCCGGTTTTCCTTGGCGGTGGAAATGCCGCCGAGGATGGTGGTCAGCAGGTTGTTGAAATCGTGGGAAATGCCGCCGGCGAGCAGGCCGAGTGATTCGAACCGATTGGCGCGAATCAGTTCTTCCGGAGTAAGGCTCATTTCCTGCGGATCACGGAAAACGACGATGATACCCGCGATGTGGCCTTCGGCATCCCAGATCTGGCGGGAGGTCCAGACGATGGGGTGGAGTTCGCCATCGGGAGAACGCAGACCGTGTTCCGAGCAAAGCACGGGTGTGCCGGTGACCAGTGCGAGGTCGACCGCATCGGTAGCCGGCTGGCAATTGACGATATGGATCAGCGGAAAGGTTTCGGCCAACGGTTGGTTACGAGCCTTCTCTGGTGTGGTGTTAAGGAGCTTGGCGGCCTTATCGCTGAGTGTCTGCACGAGGCCATGTCCGTCGGTGATGATCACGCCCTCCGCCAGGGTTGCGAGAATCTCATCAATGTATGTGCCTGGGGTGGCTTCAGTGCGGCCGACGGCTTCGGCTATAGATGCGGGCAGGACCAGTCCGGTGAGCCGCTGCATTTCCTGCCGACGTGAGTCCTGGCGACCGTAGGCGATTAGCACCGGTTGATGACTGCCGTCGTCGGTGAGTAACGCAATTTTGGCGTCACCGCTGCTGGATGACCCAGGGGCCGTGGGGGGAAAGAGTTGTCCAAGACCAGCATTTAAATCCTCCGGCGTGAGCAGCTGGTTGAGTGGATCCGGGGTCTTGTAGACTTCGTCCGTGCCGGTGCCGAAGCGGCGTTGCCAGGCCGGGGAGAACCAATGCCGGTGGTTTACGAAATCGAGGTCAAACGCGGCGAGGTTGGCGTTGTCGCTTAACATCCGGAGCCGGTCTTCGTTTTCAAGACCGAGCTCCTCGATTTCCTTGCGCTCGGAGATGTCGAGGTGAAGTCCGCAAACCCGTTCCAACGCGCCTTCCGGAGTGACGACTTGCACACCGGTGCAGGCGATCCACACGTAGTGTCCGTCGCGGTGGCGCATGCGGTATTCACGGACAAAGGGCAGGGTGCCCGTTGCTCTGCGTGAACGCAGTTTATCCGGAGCGGCGCCGCTGTCCTCAGGGTGAAGCAACCCGAGCCAAGTGTCGTAGTTGTCCGCCAGTTCCGAGCGACTGTAGCCGAGAATGCGTTTCCATCCAACGGAGTAGCGGACGGTATTGGTTTTGTAATTGAGCTCGAAGAATCCCGCGGGGCTTTGGTTGGCCAGCAGGCTCAGTCCGTAATCAGCCTCGGTAGGGGGCGGGAAGGGTGAGGGCGTGCCGTTGCCGGAAGTGCTCTCGGGGGCGGGCTCCAGATAGGCCCAGTAGGATGGCTGGGGCAAATTGCAGCTCTCCAATTTTAGCAATACCGGCCGGTCTCCTCTGCTGTTGGCTAGGGTCACCCGAGTCGGACGATTGCAGGAAGTCGCGAGCAGGACTTCCCAATAAGTCTGTTCCCAGTCGGGCTCGTCCGAGGTCATCTCGGCTTGAAGAATAGACACCAAGCTTTTACCGGTCAGCTCGTCGAGACCACGACCTGTAAAGGTGGTGGCGTCCTGATTGCTGGAAAGGATTTCACCCCGGGTGTCCAGAAGGAGCACCCCACGAAGTTGAGTCGCGTTGGGAGTAGGCGTAGTCACGGCTGGTTTAGCGCGAAACTAGGTAGGTTTGGGCGGGGGTCAACTGACAGTTGCC
Source organism: Opitutaceae bacterium (assembly GCA_037969015.1). Lineage (GTDB taxonomy): Bacteria > Verrucomicrobiota > Verrucomicrobiia > Opitutales > Opitutaceae > JAUWBF01. The sequence continues at coordinate 49,206 of JBBKWO010000077.1, read as the reverse complement.
AACGTTTTGGCGGCTTGGGTGACGCGCGTTTGGGTTGGCGAGGCACCGTCAACCCAAGCCCGAACCCGGCCGGCGAGGAAGTCGATGTAGGGCGGCTGGTCGTTCAGGCAGGGGATGTGTTGGAAAAAGTCTCCGCCAAACTTGAGGAACTCTTCCTTACCCTCGACGGCGATTTCCTCAAGCGTCTCCAGGCAATCGGCCACGAAGGCGGGCGTCATCACCAGCAGGCGTTTACGACCGATGGACGGGAAGTGTTCGAGTTCCTTGTCCGTGTAGGGCGTGAGCCACGGTTCGCCGGCTAGACGGGATTGAAACGAGATGGACCATTTTCCGTCGGCCAGACCGGCGCGGCGCACGAGGGCCTGGGTGGTCTTGGTGATCTGCGCCTTGTAACACATCGCATGGGCGGCTGAGCAGGTGGTGCAGCAGTCTTTCACCAATGTGCAGTGGGCATTGGACGCATCGCCTTTGCGCAGGTGGCGCTCGGGGATGCCGTGATAGCTGAAGAGCACGTAGTCGTTCGGGTATTGCTCAAGGTAGGGTTTGGTGACCGCGTAAAGCGCCTCGATGTAGTCGGCGTCCTCGTAGAAGGGTTGCACCGAGGTGACCTTGAGCGAGGGGGCGATGCTGGCGGCGTCTGCATAGACTTTGACCGTAACCGTTTCCCACGAGGACATCGCGTAGTGCGGATATTGGGGGAATAGCAGGACCTCCTCCACGCCGTCTGCCTTCATTTGCGCGATCACTGAGGGGATCGACGGGTTGCCGTAGCGCATCGCGAGATAGACGGGAACCTCGGGACCGGTGACGGCGGCGAGTTTTTCGCGCACCCGCTTGGACGTGACCACCAAGGGAGACCCCTCGTCGGTCCAGATTTGACGATAAGCCTCGGCGGACTTGGGGGCGCGGCGGGGACAGATCAGGACGTTGACGACAAACTTGGCCAGCCAACGCGGTTTCAAGTCGATGACGCGTTCGTCGCCCAAGAACTCCTTGAGGTAGCGGCGGACATCAGGGACCGCGGTGGAGTCAGGAGAGCCCAGATTTACGAGGAGGACGGCGCGTTTCGGCATACACTCTGAAGGGGGATAATAACGAGCCCCCTGTCAAACGCACCTTGAAGCGATTTTTACAGATATCAGCTGGTGGAATCAGGCCGCGCGCAGACTTTGGATCATCGCGATCAGCCGATGAACGTTTTCCGGAGCGATGCGGTCGGTGACAATCGTCTGCGGATAGTTGTGTTCAATATCCAGATGTAGGCCGGCCTCGCTGCCGGGCCGCACAAAATCCTCGATGAAATCCATGCCGCCCTTGGGGCGCATCCAACGCACGTAGGGATCCGGGTTCTCGGACTCGATGACGATTTCGTCCTTCAGGAAGACATTGCAGTAAAGCGTGAGATCCCGAAACGAGGCGAACCACGTCGGTGGATTTACCAACTGATCTCGAATAATCAGCGTCATCTGGAAACCTCTTAAGCATCAGCTTTGCCAAGCTGTCCCCGACTGCAAACTTTGGATGACGCATAATCGGCAAGATTCGCGTCGAGTTTTAGTCTTTTGTCCGGCGGGCGGGGCCTTCATCCCTAGAGGTCTCAACATGAGCAATCCGCGCAAACCCGTTCTCCTCATCATCCGCGACGGCTGGGGCCATAGCCCCGACCACACTCTCGATAAAACGAGTGCAGTGGCCCTCGCCAAGAAGCCCGTCGACGACGCGCTCCAGGCTAACTCGCCGGTCGCCTACGTCAGCGCCAGCGGTCTCGACGTCGGTCTGCCCGACGGCCAGATGGGCAACTCCGAGGTCGGCCACGAAAACATCGGCGCCGGCCGCATCGTCGACCAAGAACTCGTCCGCCTGAACAAGCTCTTCTCCGAAAAACGACTCGTGGGCAACCCGGTGTGGACCGACGTCGTCGATCGTATCAAAAACTCCGCTACAGCCAAGCTGCACCTCATGGGCATCGTCTCCGACGGCGGCGTGCATGGCATGATTGAGCATCTCTACGGCCTGCTCATCCAAGCCAAGGAAGACGGCCTGCCGGCAGACCGTGTGTTCCTGCACCTCTTCACCGACGGCCGCGACACCGCGCCGATGAGCGGTCTGGAGTTCGTCCGCCAAGTCGAGGCCAAGCTCAAGGAGCTTGCCTACGGCCGCATCGCCACCATCACCGGTCGCTTCTGGGCCATGGACCGCGACAACCGCTGGGAGCGTGTGCAGAAAGCCTACGACCTCCTCTCCGGTCGCAATATCGTGGCCACCGCCAAGTCTGCCGGCGAAGCAGTGCAGGCCTACTACGAGAATCCCCTCAGCGAGACCCAGAAGGGCGATGAGTTTGTGCCCGCCACCGCCATCGTCGGCGCAGACGGCGAGCCTCTCGCTACCTACGCCGATGGAGACGCCGTCGTATTCTACAACTACCGCGGTGACCGTCCCCGCGAGATCACCAAGGCCTTTGTGCTCGACGATTTCACCGGCTTCGACCGTGGCCCAAAGATCGACCTGCTCTACGCGACCATGACCGAATACGAGGCCGGCCTGCCGGTCCGCGTTGTTTCGCCCAAGCCCCCCAAACTGAAGAACATCCTCGGTGAAGCCGTGGCCAACGCCGGCGTCGCCCAGTTCCGCTGCGCCGAGACCGAGAAGAACCCTCACGTTACCTTCTTCTTTAATAACTACCGCGCCGAACCTTTCCCTGGCGAAGACCGCGCCTGTCCCGCCAGCCCCAAGGTGCCCACCTACGACATGCAGCCCGAGATGAACTCCGGTGAGGTCACCCGCCTCTCCAAGGAAGCCATCCTCTCCGGTAAATACGGCATGGTCATCGTCAACTACGCCAACCCCGATATGGTTGGTCACACCGGTTCGATCCCCGCAACGGTCAAGGCCTGCGAGGCGACCGACGCTGGCGTCGGTGAGTTGCTCGCCGCCGTCAAACAGATGGGCGGTAGCGCCGTCGTCTGTGCCGACCACGGCAACGCCGAGCAGATGTGGGACCCGGTCAACAACGGCCCGCACACCGCGCACACGCTGAACCTCGTCGAGGTGTTTGTGGTTGGCGAAGGCTTCACCAAGGACGGCACCAAGATGCGTTCCGGCGGTCGCCTCGGCGACATCGCCCCGACCGTGCTCGACCTGATGGGTATCGTCAAACCCGTCGAGATGACCGGCGAATCGCTGATCGTTAAGAGCTGAGGACGAGCAAGGAGCGTGGGCATTCCTGCCCACGCACTTTGGTGTTCCTAAACCAAAAAAGCGCGCCTCGTTCGGAGGCGCGCTTTTTGTTGGGACGATGTCGCTCTGCGTGGACAGGTTTCGAGGCCAATGGCCGACAGTCCGCCATGTCCACGCTCCTTTACTCAGATCAGACCGAGCTTCATCTTACCTTCCTCGGAAATCATCGACTGGTTCCAGGCTGGTTCCCAAGTGATGCGGACGTCGGCGGCGTTCACGCCGGGGACGAGCAGGATCTTGGTCTTGGCGTCTTCGGCGATGGCCGGGCCCATGCCGCAGCCGGGGGCGGTGAGCGTCATGGCGACGTCGACCTTGTAGCCGGTTTCCGGAGCCTCGGCGGCGGAGATGTCCATTGAGTAAACAAGGCCGAGGTCGACGATGTTCACTGGAATCTCGGGGTCGTAGACTTTCTTGAGCTGGTCCCAAACGGATTCAGGGTCGGGGGCGCCGTCAGCGGTGGTGCTGGCGCTGACGGTATCGGTCACGATTTCCTCGCCGATCGAGTCGGCATCCTTGCCGTCGATGCGGAACAGGCCGCTGTCGGTCTGCACGGTATAGGTGCCGCCGAGCACCTGGTGGATGAACACGTTGGTGCCGGCGAAGAGCGTGTGCTTGTCGCCTGACGGAATCTGGGTGACGACGATGTCGCGGGAGAGGGTGCGGTCTTTGGAGGACATGTTAAGACACATGTATCGCCGGCTTTCCTGTTCGCAAGCAAGGGTGGACGGGTAAAACCCACTTTCTGGAAAAAATATCCAATGAAATTACGCGTGGGATCGTCTTTATTCGTATGGGTAACTGAAACTGGTAACCCGCCGCTGGTTCCACCCACTCGAAATTGCATGCATATATCCCCCCGCTTTGACCCGAGGCGCGTATTGTCGGCGTTATACGTTGGTGCCTTGTTGATGTTTGTTCCGCTTTCCGCGCAATCCGGAGCGCAGGCCGAGCCGGACGGGTTTATCACTTTGGTCGAAGCTGCGCGGATGGGGGATTTGACGTTGGTCGAACGTAGCTTGGCAGAGGGCACAGATATCAACCAACTCGGCGGAACGGTGGAATACGGATTCCGTTATCCCGTGCTTTTTCATGCCTTGCATGCCCGGCAGTGGGCGGTTGCGAAGCTGTTGATTGACCGGGGCGCTGACGTGGTGGCGCCGGTCGAAGGGCGGGTCCCGTTTTCCTGGGCGGCGAATTTCGGGAGCGGGGAGGTGGCGCTGCAAATTTGGAGCAAACTGACTTCGGCTGAGCGACACAGGATTTTGGACAACAATGACAGCTGGGTGGGGGCGTTGGTATCCGGCCACCTCGACACGGTCGATCAGTTGCGGAAGCTTGGCTTTTCACTGCCTGGCAAGGACGACGGCGCGACTGCGTTGCATGCGGCGGTTGCGAGCGGTCGCGTGGAGGTCCTTGAGTATGTGCTCGCGCTCAACATTTCACCTAACGGCCGGCAGGGTGGTGTGACCGCACTGGCAAGAGCGGCGGGGCAGGGTAACACGGAGATGATGGAGCGATTGTTGGCGCGCGGGGCCGATGTTGACGCGACCTGCACGACCTTGCCGGATGTGACCCATTGGTTCAACGGTGAGACGACTGCGTTGATCACGGCGGTAATCAAAAATGAGCCCGAGGCGGCAGGCTTGCTTCTCAAGCATGGGGCGAATCCTGCATTGCTTAAAAATGGCGCGATTCGCTGGGCTGATCTGATGGGGGATGCCGAGTGTTTCCGTCTGCTCCGAAACGCGGGGGCGCCGGAGCCGGTCGCGTTTTCGTTTCGTGACTGGTTACCGGATTCTGGTGGGGATGCGCCCAAGTCCGTTATCGATGGCACGCCGGCCATCGACATCGACCTTACGACGATGTTGGCGAGCGTGCCGACGTTTGCTGGCGATCTTCCGACGCAGCTCGTGCGTCCGACAAAGCTGGCGATTGTGCCGCTTTCGGACGGTCTGGGCGGCGCGGAGGGATTGCTGGCGGCGCGTCTTTCCGCTGTGGCTGGGGTGACTCTGCTGGAACGGGCTGATATCCGGCGCATTCTGGCGGAGCGGAGACTGGTGTTTGGTTTGGGTGGCAGCCCGTCTGAGAACAGCCAGTTGGGGGCTCTGCTTGGCGCGGATGCCATGGTGTTTTTGCAGCTTAACCCGCAGGGAAAGCAGGAACTGCTGGAAACGCGAGTGGTGGGCGTTGCGACCGGATTGGTCACGTCCGTTCAGTTGTCAGTGTGGAACCCCAAAGTGCTAGAGTCGTGGGTGGATGCGACGGTGCGTCAATGCGCGGCGGACGTGCCGAGGATATTCACGTCTCCGCAGGAGGCGAAGCTGGTCGCGGTGTTGCCGTTGTCCGCTTCGACCGGCGGGGCTGAGGCGCGTGAAACAGAGAACCGGTTGACGCGTTTACTGTGCTCCCGGCTGGCTTGTTTACCGGGTGTATTTTTACTTGAGCGTCGTGAATTGGATCGTCTGCGGCGCGAGGACGGGGCGGCCGATCAGGCGCTTCTGAACAGCAGTTGGCTGATCTCGGGTTCGGTGGAAGTGATGAGGGCGCAAGCCGGTCGTGTGGCGGTTAACAGTCTGAGTCTGAAACTGGAATCAGGAGGGCACGATGCCGAGATGGTCAAAACAGTGCGGACGACTGGACCGGCGGACAATCCCCGGGCGTTGATTGAGGCTGCGGCCAAAGACATCGCAGAGGTGTTTACCGTGCGAACAGACATCACTTGGGAGCCGATGCGCGAGGCTGGTTTTTATTTCGAAAAAAGCCGGGCGTTTGGCGAGAGCGGGATGTGGACCCAGGCTTTGGCGGCGGCGGAAGCGGCTTCTGCGCTGGGACTGCAAACGGACGAGGTTTTGCGTCAGCGGGTTTATGCGGCCGCGAAACGGGCACTTTTCTCTGCGGATAGTTTGGACGGTAAGCGCGAAGGGCCGATCTGGGTCAAGGACCTGACGGGAAAGGAACGAGGGGTGGACAAGAGGTTGACGCTGGAGGATGTGATTGTTGACCGCGCGCCTCTGGTGGCGGCTGACTTCGGGCGCGGACGCGGGGTGTCGATGGAAGGTTACCTGGAGCTGTCGGACGGGATGCTCGATTTGCTCGACCTGAAACTAAGTAAGAAAGCAGGGGAATGGAGTCAGTCGGAGTTTGAAGCGTGGATGATGAGCCCGGTTTGGGATGCGGCGACGGTGCCGCTCAGATTGGGCGAGGCATTGTCGTATCAACATGTCCATCACTCGGAATTCGAGGCGTTGCGCCGTCGTTTGTTTGAGCTGAACGATGCGGCGTTGACGGTGGCCAAAGCCAAGGAGTTTAGAACGGCGTATCATACCCTGGCTGGTTTGCGTTGCCGATTACTGCCTTGGTGGCAGCCGGAGGAGGCTTTGTTTGAAACGGAAGTTTTGCGGGTGCTTCATGACGCAAGAGAAGCGCGACCGGCGGTGAGCGGGCATCCAATTTGGGGCAGTGTCTTCATGAGCGGCCGGGCTCAGATGGATGTGATTGGCGGGCGGGCCTCGCAGGCATGGGTGCGGTTGGCACGGCGGCTGGTGAAGTCTGCCGATGCGGAAGAGCGGCTATTGGGATTGGCGTGGTTGAGCCGGGAGCTGCCGCCTGCGCCCGCCGAGGCCCTTAGTGATCGATTGAAAGAAGAGTTTACCGCCGTGCTGGAGGCGGATCATGCGTGGACAGGGAGTATCTGGCGTATGGCATACGACGTCACCAAAGAGTCGGGGAAGGCGTTCCCGGCAGTGCCCGCCGCCCCGTGGTATGGGGACGCGCTGAGGGCGTCCAAGTATTCGCAACTGAAAATCTCATTCAGCGAGGGACGTTGGGTTCCTGGACCATTAACAGGGTCGAGGTCTTATCCAGAGGAGGTTGCTTTTGATCTGGCAAGTTATGAGCGGAAGGCCGCGTTGATGCGTGATCATGGCGGATCTTGCCTGCTCTGGCATTATGCAGTGAGCCAGCATTTTTCGGATGAGGAAATACAACGGATTCTTAACGCGATCAAACAGGCGGCTCCGTGGATTGACGCGGTCGTTCGGGAACACCCGGAAGCGCGGAATTATTATATGGAGACGGAGAAATCGATCGCACGTTTTACTCATGAATTGACTGACCGCGATTCTGTCAGACGACTTGCCTTCACTCCGGCCCTGAAGTTTGGTGCTCCGCAGTGGTTGTTCCCCGAGGCGGTCGATGGTGAGGACACACGTAATCTCACGGGCCGTGCCATCGTGATTGATTATTCTGGTTATCGGAGCGATGGGGAAATTTGGTGGAGATCGAGTGGGGGAGTCGGGCGCGATATCATTTTCCGTTTTGCGCCTGATGGTCGGGTGGTCGACAGGGTGGAGCATCCCAGTAAACAGGGGGGCGGATATTTCTTTTTAGGTGAAGCGAGACTCCGGAGCGAGAATGGAGGGGGCGATATTACGGACCGCTACATTGCCGTGCAGGCCCGTGTTATTAGCAGTCAAAGGCTGCCGCGTATGGTCGATTGTGTGCGTTTGTATGACCGGCGCTCGGGGGAGTGGATCACGCTGTTGCCACCGTTCCCTGTTAACATGATTTGTGATGTCAGAATTTTGGAGGGGAGCGTATTTTTTTCGTTCTTATATAATTCCGAGATCGAAAAAACCGAGGTGATGGGTTTCGGGGATTTTGCCCACCGCGGCGAGCCGACATGGGGCATAGCTGAATATGGGATTAAGGAAAAATCCTACCGTATGCTGGTGAGCAGTCGACGTGACCCGGCTGAATCGCCTTTGGATAGCGGAGGACGGGAATATAAAGACCTGATCAGGGTGCCTCCGACCACGCTGGTGGTGGGGGGAATGACTGGTTGGATTTATGATGTGGCTCAACGGAGCTGGCGTAAGCGCACACCGAATGACCAAGCCGGTATAACGAAGGCGAGTGCGCAGCCTTTGGAAATTGAGGCGGGCGGGGATGTGTGGGTCGTATCGTCGACCACCGGAGCCAAGATCACCTTTGGTAGGAAGAATCCAAGTTCCCGAAAAACCCCTTATTGGATTAAAATACCGGTCGAGCTGGACATGAGTTCAGCGGGGCATGGCATGGACCCGGCGTTGGCCCAACGCGTGTCGAACGTGACACGGTTTAACTACCATGCCACGTCTCATGGTATCGCGCTGTCGGGTGGGAACTTTTATGCGTGGGTTCCCACCGAACAGGTCAAGGTCGCGCTCGAAGACGCGGTGCGTCGTTTGTCTGAATGAAGTGCCTCCGACGGCAGTGAGTGAGGTGATTCAGCGATCCATTTACTGCAAGGTGGTCACTTTGGTTGTGCGCACGGAGAGCGACTTGCCGGTCAGAGTGACCTTGCCGGCCTTGAGTTCGAGGGCGGTGTTTTGGTCGCCTTGGATGAGTGAGGCGTGCTTGAACTTGCCATGAACGATTAGCTGCACGGAGAGCGGTTGGTAGGCGGCGTGGTAGTTTTCGACGGTGAGCACCAGTTCGTTGCCCTTGGCGGTTGCGGTGAACGTGGCGGTGGTGCGCTGGCCCTTTTGGTAACCATAACCGAGGCCGTCGTCGAAAGCGTAGGCTAGGGTGGTGGTGCCAGCCGTGTCGGGTTGCAGGAAGCAGTGCAGCTCGATCTGGCCGAGGTCGTTTTTCTGCGTCGTGCGTTCGCCGACCTGCATCGGGATGAGTGCGCCTTCGCGGATGAACAACGGAGTCTCGGCGGCCTTGGCGGTGACTTCGATGGACTGCCCGCCGTCGAGCCAGCGGGCGTCTTGCGCGGAGAACCAACGATGCTCGCCGGGGAGCACAACGGTGCGCGCGGTGGCGTTTTCCTCAACAACGGGAGCCTGTAGAATGTCGCGGCCGATCATGAACTGGTCGGATATCTTGGACAGCGGAAGCTCGGCGGTGTCGGCGTAATCGTAGAACACCGGACGCAGGATGGCCTCACCGGTCTCTTCTTGTGCGATGAAGCACTGGTAAAGGTAGGGCAGCAGTTTGTAACGCAGGCGGATGTAGTGACCGATGACCTTGAGCGCGGTCGGGCCGAGTGCCCACGGCTCTTGATGGCGGGAACCGTGAATGGAGTGGTTGCGGAGGAACGGGAACAGGAAACCGGCCTTATACCAGGCGATGGCGAGTTCCGGGGTGGTGTCGTCGCCGAAGCCGCACACGTCGGGCCCGTTGAACGGTTGACCGGAGAGGGCCAGACCGACGCTGAGCGGGATGCAGCCGCGCAGGTGATGCCAGTTGGCGACGTTGTCACCGGTCCAGACGGCGGTGTAGCGCGAGCTGGAGATGTAGGCGCTGCGGGCGAGCAGGAAGGGACGTTCGTCGGGACGGGCGGCGAGGAAACCTTCGTGGGAGGCCTTGGCCATACCGAGGGCATACTGGTTGTGGTAGGCTTCGTGCGGTTGGCGTCCTTTATCGAACAGCATGTCGTCGAGTTCGACCGCTCCGACGGACGGATCGTTCATGTCGAGCCAGGCGCCGGCGTTGCCGAGTTCGGCGAAGGCCTTGACCTTGTCGGCCCACCATTTGCGTGCCTTGGGCAGGCTGTAGTCGGGCATGTAGGTTTTGCCCGGCCAGACAAAGCCGACGTAGGGTGTGCCGGCGGGATTAAGGCAGAACACGCCTTCCTTGAGTCCGTCGTCGCAGGCGAAGTAGCCGGGCTCGACCTTGACCCCAGGATCGAGGATCGGGATGACGCGGCGGTCCTTCTTGGCGAGAGCGGCGAGAGACTTGCGGATGGCGGCATCGTCGCCCCAGAGCTTGGGCTCGAAGGTGAAGACCTTGTAGCGATCCATGTAGTCGATATCCAACCACAGGCCGTCGGTCGGGATCTTGTTCTTAGTGAATTCGCGGTCGAGTTTTTGCAGGTCCTTGGGGCCGGCGTAACCCCAGCGGCACTGATGGTGGCCGAGCGCCCAGAGCGGCGGGAGCGGAGTGGTGCCGACGAGTTGCTGAAGTTTGCGGGTGAGCTCGGGCAGCGAGGGACCGACGATGATGTAGACCTCGGCGTCGCCATCGGGAGCGCCGACGTAGAACGAGCGACGGTTGCGATCATCGGGGTTGTCCTTCGACCAAATGAAGCTGGAGGCGAGGTCCATGAAGACGGCGCCGGGGTGATTGACGAGAATGCCGATGTAGTCGTTGCCCTGCTTTACGATGAGCCAAGGGATGGAGACGTAGAGCGGGTTGGGGTGGGCGTGACGAATCTCGTGGAATGAGAAGTCGCCCCAGAGGTCGGTGTTCCAGAACTTCACGCGTTGACCGGACTTCTCGAGTTTACCGCTGTGTTCGCCGAGGCCGTAGAACTGGATCTCGGGATGGTGGCGAAACTGGAGCATCCAGGCGTCGCCGGAAGTTCCGTAGGTGGCGCCGGGCACACCGGTCAGGAGGGCGCGTCCGGTGGTGGTTTCGGTAATCTCCAGACCATTGCCGGGGGTGATGTTGATGGCGTGGCGGGCCTTGCCGGGGATCTTCTTGGCGAGCTCGGCTTGGCTCGGGTTTTTCCACGGCTTTTTGCCGGAGACGGTCAGGCGATGGACGTCGCCGCCGAGGTGCTTGAGGGTAGCCTCGGGGGTGGTGAAGGCGAAGTTTGCCGGATGACGGATCTTGTTGAAATACATGACAGGGTGGTGGGATGGATGAAGAAAAGAAACACTCTGTCGTGTTTCATGATGGCCTCCAATGGCGTGATTGTGCACCCAGTTGCATAGATGGAAACACGTGTGTTGATCCGTGATGTCGCTGAACGGGCGGGAGTGAGCCGCGCGACGGTCTCGCGTGCGTTGCGATCCGATCAACGGATACGGCCAGAAGTTACGGCGCGCATTCAGACGTTGGCTGATGAGATGGGGTATCGTCCCGATCCGCATATGCGGGCGTTGGCCAAGTATCGTGCGCAGGGGCGTCCGTTGGATTTTCGCGGGTTGTTGGCGTGGGTAACCAACGAACCCCGGCGCGATGGCTGGCGGCACTATGAGAAGGCCGCGTATTTTGATGGGGCGTGCCGCCGGGCGGGTGAATTGGGTTACAACATCGAACACTTTTGGGCGCGGGAGCCTGGCACCAGCGCGGTGCGGCTTCGGGAAATCCTGCGGGCACGAGGGGTGCGAGGAGTGTTACTGCCTCCTCCGCCGCCGGACGTGGGCCGGGTGGAGTTGTCGTGGGAGGGGCTGGCGGTGGTGTCGTTTGGCTGTTCGCGGGTGGAGCCGCGCTTGCACAGTATCCACAACCACCATTACCGCTCGATGGAGTTGTTGTTATCCGAGCTGAAGGCGCTGGGTTACCGGCGGCCTGGACTGGCCTTGACCCGCTCGATCAACCAGAGTGTGGACGGGGCTTGGTCGGCCGCGTATTTTAATCAACACTTCGAGTCCGGCGGTTGGATGCCGGATCCGTTGATCGGTGACGATTGGACTGCGTTAGACTTGCAGGTATGGCGCGCAGCACGGCGGGTGGATGTGGTGATAACGGACCGGTCGGAGGCTCTGGACTGGCTTCGGGATCACTGGGTCGATGTGCCGGGAGAATGTGGATTTGTGCTGACCGGCCGGCATCCAGGTCATCCGTTGTGTGCCGGAATCGATGAGAACAGCACGGTGATCGGGGCGGCGGCGGTGGACTTGCTGGCCAGTCTGGTTGAGCGCGCTGAGTTTGGAGTGCCGACGAATCCGCAGAACGTGCTGATTGAGGGATTCTGGAGTCCTCTTGGGGATACGGTTTGTCAGCAGAAAAAAGCCCCGCTCCAGTGAAGAAGCGGGGCTGCTGTAGAGGACGGGTTTGGCCGGGCCTTACTTTTTGAACTTGGTGCGGATGAGGTCGATCAGAGCGGTGTGCAGGGCTTCGTCGTCGAGCTTGCCGAGGACTTCCTCGAAGAAACCAAAGACGAGCAGCTCATGTGCTTTTTGCGGATCGATACCACGGGCCTGCAGATAGAAACCTTGCTCGGGGTCGATGCGGGAGGTGGTCGAGCCGTGCGAGCACTTCACATCGTTGGCCTCGATTTCCAGACCGGGGAGACTGTTGGCCTCGGCTTCGTTGGAAAGCATGAGATTGCGGTTGCTCTGGTAGGCGTCGGTTTTCTGCGCGTCGGGCTCCACTACGATCAATCCCGAGAAGATGGTCTTCGCGGCGTCGAGCAGGGCGTTTTTGTAGAGCACGTTGGAGTAGCCGTGCGGAGCGCAGTGGGTCTGCAGCGTGCGCTGGTCGAATTCCTGTTCCTTGTCGGCCACGGAGAGCGAGAGCATCTCGGAGCGGGCGCCGGCGCCGAGCAGGCGGGTGTGCGACTCGTGACGGACTTGGCGACCGCCGAGGTGCAGATTAAGCGAGAGGACTTCGGCGTTGTTCTGCGCGGTGATGGCGTTGGTCTGGAAGGCGAGGGTATCGGCCGACCAGTTTTGCGCGCCAACGTAGGTGAGTTTGGCGCCGGGACCGGCGTGGAGATCATTGACGCCGGCGGCGAGGTGACGCTCGCGATCGGCGCTGACGAAGAACTCGACGAGGGTGGCCTTGGCGTTGTCTTCCAGCACCACGATGGTGTGCGGGAACACGGAGTGGTTGGCTCCGGAGACAGTGTGCTGGATCACTAGGGGCAGCTCGATCTCGACGCCCTTGGGCACGTAGAGGAGGGCACCGCTGGTGGTGAAGGCAGTGTTGAGCGCAACGAATTTGTCGCCGCCGAGAGCGGCGGGATGCTTCTGGAACCACTGGCGAACGAGGTTGCCGTGATCACGCAGGGCTTCGTCGAGCGGGGCGAAGATGACGCCTCTGTCGGCCAGTTCCTTCGGCACGGTGCTGCGGCCGACGACCTGACGATTCGAGAAGATGATCTCGGCCGTGTGGGGAAAGTCGGGCAGGTGGGGAACTGTGGTGGCGTGATCCTGGGGAACGAGATAGTCGTCCAGGTTGATGCCGCCGGTGTTGGAGAAGCGCCAGGTTTCGTCGGTGCGGCCGGGCATAGGGAGAGCGTTATAGCGTTCCCAGGCGGACTGCTTGGCCTCGATCCACCAGCCGGGCAGGTAGCTGCGCTCGGAGAGGTGCTGGGTAAAGCGGTCGGCGTCGATGCCGGGAGGAGTGTCGATGATTGCGGACATTTTATTGAGAGAGTTTTTGAACCACGAAGGTCACGAAGGACACTAAGTTTAGGACTTTGATTGATGCTGAAGGCTTCGTGCTCTTCGTGTGCTTCGTGGTTAATTATTCTGAATCTTATCAGCCGACGGAGCCTTCCATTTCGAGGTCGATGAGGCGCTTGAGCTCGACCGAGTATTCCATGGGGAACTGACGGACGAGGTCGTTGACGAAGCCGTTGACCGCTAGGCTCATGGCCTGGGCCTCGGTGAGGCCGCGTTGCTGCATGTAGAAAATCTGCTCTTCGCTGACCTTTGACACGGAGGCCTCGTGCTGGGTGGCGTGTTGGTCGCCGCGCACGGTGATGGCCGGATAGGTGTCGGTGCGGCTGTTGCTGTTGATGAGCAGCGCGTCACACTCGGTGTTGTTTTTGCAACCCTTGAGGTGCTTGGGGATGTGGACCTGTCCTCGGTAGGTGGAGCGGCCCTGGCCGACTGAGATCGACTTGGCGACGATGACCGAGGTGGTGTCGTCGGCGGCGTGGATCATCTTGGCACCGGTGTCCTGATGCTGGCCGTCGTTGGCGAGGGCGATGGAGATGACTTCGCCGCGGGCACGCTTACCTTTGAGCACCACGCCGGGATACTTCATGGTGAGGCGGCTGCCGATGTTGCAGTCGATCCACTTGATCTCGGCGTCCTCGTGGGCGACGCCACGTTTGGTCACGAGGTTAAAGACGTTGTTGGCCCAGTTTTGGACGGTGATGTATTGGATCTTGGCACCCTTGAGCGCGACGAGTTCGACGACCGCGCTGTGGAGCGTGGAGGTGGAGAACTTGGGGGCGGTGCAGCCTTCCATGTAGACGACCTCGGAGCCCTCGTCGGCGATGATGAGGGTGCGCTCGAACTGGCCGAAGTTTTCGGCGTTGATGCGGAAGTAGGCTTGGAGCGGCTGGGCAACCTTGACGCCCTTGGGCACGTAGATGAACGAGCCGCCGGAGAACACGGCGCTGTTGAGTGCGGAAAACTTGTTGTCGCCTGTCGGGATGACCTTGCCGAAGAACTTTTTGAAGATCTCGGGATGCTCGCGAAGGGCCTCGGTCGAGTTGCAGAAGATGACGCCCTGCTTGGCGACGATGTCCTTGATGTTCGAATACGCGGCCTCGGAGTCAAACTGGGCCTCGACGCCGGCGAGGAACTTGCGCTCCTGCTCGGGGATGCCGAGACGCTCGAAGGTCTTTTTGATGTCGTCGGGAACCTCGTCCCAAGTGCGCTTGGGTTTCTGCCCGGAGGACAGGTAGTAACGGATCTTGTCGAAATCGATGTTTTCAAGGTCCTTGGTCGCCCAGTGCGTGGGCATGGGCATGGAGAGGAACTTCTTGAGCGCGTTGAGGCGGAATTCGAGAATCCAGTCGGCCTCTTTCTTGGTGGTCGAGATGTAGCGGACGGTGTTCTCGCTCAGGCCGGTGCCGGCGTCGAATTCGTATTTGACGTCGTATTTGAAATCTCCGGCTGCCTGGTCGATGCCGACGGCCGGGTTGTCCATGACAACGTCTTCGGCGAGTGTATCGGTGGGTGGTTTCATAGCTTTATGGTGTTCCGGTTTGGGATCAGGCGGTCGCGGCGGCGGCGAGTTCCTGTTTTACCCAGTCGTAGCCTTTGGCTTCGAGTTCGAGGGCGAGGTTTTTGTCGCCTGACTTCACGATGCGACCGTCATACATGACGTGCACAAAGTCGGGCACGATGTGGTCGAGCAGGCGTTGGTAGTGGGTGATGAGGAGGACGCCGAGTTTGTCGCCGCGCATGGCTTCGACGCCTTCGGCGACGACCTTGAGGGCGTCGATGTCGAGGCCGGAGTCGGTCTCATCCATGAGCGAGAAGGTGGGCTCAAGCATGGCCATCTGGAGGATCTCGCAGCGTTTCTTTTCGCCGCCGGAGAAACCGTCGTTGACCGAGCGGGAGGTGAACTTCCGGTCGATCTTCAAGAGGTCCATCTTGGAGTAGAGGTTTTTGTAGTAGGCGGTGGCGTCGATTTCTTCGCCCTCGGCCATACGGGCCTGGACGGCGGCGCGGAGGAAGTTGGCGATGGAGACGCCAGGGATCTCGGAGGGATACTGGAAGGCGAGGAAGATACCGGCGCGGGCGCGCTCGTCGGGCTCCATCTCGAGGATGGATTTGCCGTCGATGAGCACGTCGCCCTGGGTGACGACGTAGTCGGGATGGCCGGCGATGGCCTTGGAGAAGGTGGATTTGCCGGTGCCGTTCGGGCCCATGACGGCGTGAACTTCGCCGGTCTTGATCGTCAGGTTGAGGCCTTTGACGATGTTCTTTTCAGGGCTCTCGGTGAGAGCAACGTGGAGGTCGCGGATTTCTAGCGTGTTCATGTATGGAAAAGTGGAAGTGGAAAGTTGAAGTTGAAGCGGAAGGTTGGGCGGACTCAGGCGGCGGTGTGTTTGCCGCGGAAAGTAATTTCGACGGAGTCGGCATCGTAGCCGTCGGGCAGGATGGCCGTAATACTGTCGATCAGGCCGGCGGGCAGTTCGATGTCGTGGGTGGTGCCTGCCTGTTCGTCGTGAAAATGAGCGTGCGGCTGGAGGTTGGGGCAGTAGCGGGTCGGGGCGCGTTCGAAGTTCACCTGACGGACCAATTGGCACTGCACGAGGGTTTCGAGGCAGTTGTAGACCGTGGCGAGTGAGATGGTGGGCATCTCGGTTTTTACGCGGGCAAAAACTTCGTCGGCGGTGGGGTGGTCGCGCTTGGTGAGCAAGGCGTGGTAGACCACTTCGCGCTGCGGGGTATTACGCAGGCCGCTGTCGGACAGGCGCTGCGCGAGTGCATCGGAATTGTGGGGATGGGAGGTGGCTCTCATGAAAGGAAAGAACAGCGAACTGGAATCATTCCAAGTTGCAAGTAGGAATTGGAATCATTCCAGATAAGGGACTATTCCAACTCCTTTAATCAATGGTAATAAACTCCCATGCCATTGTATGACATGGGCTAATCTATTCAATTACCCGTTGTGCTCGGAGAGCCAACGTTCGGTTTCAATGGCTGCCTGGCAGCCCATTCCGGCGGCGGTGATGGCCTGGCGGTAGACATGATCGGCGCAGTCGCCCGCGACGTAGATGCCCGGGGTCTTGGTGCGGACTTGAGAGCCGGTTTCGGGCACAAAGTAGCCGTTTTCGTCGACTTCGACGGCGGAGGCGAAGGGGCCGGTGTTGGGCACGTGGCCGATGGCGACAAAGATGCCCTTGGCGGCGATAACACGTTCTTCGCCGGAGTTGACGTCTTTGATACGCAGGCCGGTGACGGAACCGCCCTCGACGCCTTCGACGGCGACGGGAACGCTGTTCCAGACGCATTCGATCTTTTCGTGCGAGGTGGCGCGGTCGGCCATGATCTTGGAGGCGCGCAGTTCACCACGACGGTGAACCAGATAAACTTTACTGGCGAAACGGGTGAGGAACAGGGCTTCCTCGGCCGCGCTATCACCGCCACCGATGACAACGACGTCCATCTTGCGGTAGAAGGCGCCGTCGCAGGTGGCGCAGGTGGTCACGCCCTTGCCACCGTAGAGCTCCTTCTCACCGGGGATGCCAGTCATGCGGGGGGAGGCGCCGGTGGCGATGATGACGGCCTTGGCCTCGATGGTCTTGTTGCCGCAAATGAGTTTCTTGATCGGTCCGGAGAAATCGACGGAGTCGACCTTGGCCTGTTCGAAGCGGGTGCCGAACTTGGTGGCCTGTTTGCGCAGGCTGTCCATGAGCATGAAGCCGTCGACGCCCTCGGGGAATCCGGGGAAGTTTTCAACCTCGCTGGTGGTGGTGAGCTGCCCGCCGGGCAGGGTTCCCTCGATGACGAGGGGATTGAGATTGGCGCGACCAGTATAGATGGCGGCGGTGAGGCCGGCACATCCGGTGCCTACGATGACGACGTTTTCAACCGAGTTGGACATGGGAAAATCTACACCAAGCGTCAAATGGCCGCCGCCGACAAGGGCATTGTGTGGATTTGCGGCGTTGTCTCAGAACAACCGTAAAAAGGAGTGCGGGCCGACATCAAACCCGAGCAGACCCGGGTCGGCCGGCAGGGGCAGGGTGCGTTTGAGGCTGCCGGTGTAGGAAAACACGCCCAGCCCACCCGCTGGGCCGGGCAGGGGGGCAAAAAACTCTCGTGCGGCCGAATCGAAGGCGAGACCCCGGCCTGAGGTGGGGTGGTCCAGTTGGACGGCTGACTCGATTTGACCGTCGAGGGTGCGGATGGAGATTTTGTCGGGCGAGTCGCGGTCGAGTGTGAGCAGTTGGTTGGTCGCCTGATCGTAAGCCAGGCCGGCTGCGTTGGTGGTCATGCCGGCGAGCTGAATGGTGCGGACAAAATGGCCGTTGAGATTGGTTTCAATGACCGCGGGTTCACTCGGATGGGCGATGAAGAGGTGACGGTCGCTTGAGCGGATGGCGATGTCACCGGCGCCTGCCGGCAGGGTGATGGTGGAAAGACTGAAGCCGCGCTTGATTTTTTGGGCCGGTCGGTCGACCACGAGGAAACGGTCCCCCGGGTTGAGTCGGATGAAAAAGTGGTCGGTGTAGGGGTCGTAGGCCAGGGCGATGGGGATATCGAGCACACCGAGGTAGCTGTCTTGACTCTGCGGGGGCGCTGCTGGGTCGACCGGGTTAAATTGCACAATGGAATCATTGGAGCTGCTGCTGAGATAATAACCGCGGGTCGGTCCGGGGGTGGCGCAGCCTGAAAGCCAGAGCAGGACGGGCAGGAACAAACCGAGGAGAGCAGTGGGGATGGGTTTTCGCGTTGTCATCAATTGTCCGCCGGTGGTTAGTGCGGGATATGAAGACGGGTTTTATCAGCGGCACGAGCATTCTAAACTCGGCGGTGTTTGCAGGGTGGACCGAACGGAAGGTCGACACAGGGCACGGTGAGGTTGTTTTGCGCGAACGCGGCAACCTGGTGGTGATCAACCGGCATGGACCAAGCGCGCCGTTGCCGCCTCATGCGATCAATCATCGGGCGAATGTGCGGGCTTTGGCCGACGCGGGTTGCACGGAGGTGCTGGCCTTGTGTTCGGTGGGATCGCTGCGTGCGGATTTGCCGCCGGGCTCACTGGTGTCGTGTTCGGACTATGTGGCGTTGCAGCAGGGACCGGCGACTTATCACGATACCGAGTTGCAGGGCGGGGCGCCGGGGATCGCGAACACCTTGCTGTCGGCTTTGCAGAAGGGATTGTCGCCGGAGTTTTCACTCACGCCCGGTCAGGTCTATGTGCAGATGCGCGGTCCCCGGTTTGAGACCAAGGCGGAGATTCGTGTCATTAAAAACTGGGGCGACGTGGTCGGCATGACGGCGGCGCACGAGGCGGATTTATGCACGGAGCTCGGGCTTAACTACACCTTGATCGCGATGGTCGACAACTACGCCAACGGACTGGAAGGCACGGCGATCGACTTCGCGGCGTTCCGCGAATTGGTGCGGTCGAATCAGGCGCGGGTCGACTTGCTTTGCGGGCGCGTCGTGGAGCTGTTGGGCTGAGGAGGGTGGGGACGGGCACTCTTGCCCACCCGGTTTGGCGCGGTCCGTTTTTATAAACTGCGATGTCCAACGGCGTGGACAGGAATCTCCACGCTCCTTTAGGTCAGCTCGCTATCAAGCGCGGCGAGTTCGCAGGCGCGTTGGGAGGCGGCGGCCATGAAGTAGTTTTGCGCGGAGAAGGAAGGCTGCTCCGGGTCGGCCGGGACGACCGGCAGGTAGCCGCCGCCGGGCTGGAGTTGGCGGGCGAATTCGTTGTCCTGAAGTTCCATGCCGAAGAGCTCTTCTATCACCCAGCGGCGCAGATGGGGATCGAGCACCGGGAAAACGACTTCGACGCGACGGAAGAAGTTGCGGGGCATCCAATCGGCGCTGCCGGCGTAGACGAGTGGTTCGCCGGTGGCGTTGGCAAAGTAGAAGGCGCGGGCGTGTTCCAGGTAACGACCGACGATGCTGCGCACGCGGATGTTGGCGCTGAGGCCCTTGACGCCGGGCACGAGGCAGCAGACGCCGCGCACGATGAGGTCGATTTTAACGCCGGCCTGCGAGGCGGCGTAGAGGTTGTCTATGGTGGTCTTGTCGACCAGTGAGTTCATCTTCGCCATGATGCGCGCGGGGCGGCCGGCGAGGGCGTTTTCCTGTTCGCGCCAGATGAGTTCCTGCAGGCGCTGGTGAAGATTGTAGGGCGCGACCAGCAGGTGGGTGAACTCAGGGGAGCGGCTGAAGCCGGTGAGCGTGTTGAAGAGCGCGGCGACGTCGGCGGTCAGAGCTTCGTTGGCCGTGAACATGCTGAGGTCGGTGTAGAGGCGGGCTGTCTTGGGGTTGTAATTACCGGTGCCGAGGTGGGCGTAGCGGCGTAGCAGACCGCCTTCGCGACGGACCACGAGCGAGCACTTGCAATGGGTCTTGTGGCCGATGAGTCCGTAGACGACATGGCAACCGGCCTCTTCGAGTTGCTTGGCCCACTGGATGTTGTTGGCCTCGTCGAAACGGGCCTTCAGCTCGATCATCGCGGTGACCTGTTTGCCGTGACGCGAGGCTTCGATCAAGGCCTTGACGATGGGCGAATCGCCGCTGGTGCGGTAGAGAGTCTGTTTGATGGCGAAGACGTGCGGATCGCGCGCGGCCTGTTCGACAAAATCAACGACGGGTTGAAAGGAGTCGTAGGGGTGATGCAGCAGAATATCGCGACTGCGGATCGTATCGAAGAGCTTGTCGGGTTCGCGCAACGCGGTGCAGTTGACCGGGATGGCCGGCGGGTATTTGAGGTCGGGCCGGTCGATGTCGGCGAGACTCATCAGGCGCAGTAAATTGATGGGGCCGGCCAGTCTAAAAACGTATTCGTGGGACAACTCCAGATGCTCACAGAGCGTGGTAAAAATGGAGTCTTCGACACCGTCCTCGATTTCGAGACGCACGGCGGCACCGCGGCGGAGGTTGCGCAGTTCTTCCTCGATTTTCTTGAGCAGGTTTTCGGCTTCTTCCTCGTCGATGTAGAGGTCGCTGTTGCGGGTGACGCGGAATGCGTGCGCGCCGTTGATGGTGTAGCCGGGGAAGAACTGACCGGCGCAGCGCTTGATGATCTCGGACAGGAAAATGAACGAGTGACCCTTGCCGGGCGAGGAACCGAGGCGAACGATCCGCGGCAGGATGCGAGGGACCGGGAGGATGGCAAAGTGGCGCTCGATTTCCTCGGTCTCGGGGTTGTCCAGCGAAACGACGACATTGAGCGTCTTGTTGCCGAGCTGCGGAAAGGGGTGGGATTGGTCCAGCGCCAGCGGAGTCAGGACGGGAAAAATCTGTTCTTCGAAGTAGGTTTTAACCCAAGCGAGTTCGCCGGCGGTGAGCTGGGCGGCGGTTTTGAAGGTGATGTTTTCCTCGGCCAGCGCGGGGATGAGTTGCTCGTGCCAGCAACGGTATTGGTCTTCGACCAACGAGGCCACGACCGAGTGGATGCGACGCAACTGTTCGCGGGGAGGCAATCCGTCGTAGCTGTTTTCAGTGACGTCGCTGTCGACCTGTTGGATGAGACCGGCGACGCGGATTTCGAAAAACTCGTCGAGGTTGCTGCAGACGATCGCGAGGAATTTGACGCGTTCGAGCAGGGGGATTTTTTCGTTCTGAGCTTGTTCGAGAACGCGGCGATTGAAGGCCAGCCAGCTGAGTTCGCGGTTGAAGTAGGCGGACTTGACGGGACGGGCGTTGGTGCTGAGCGGTTCCGGACGGTTGCGGGGCAGGATGACGCGATCGTCCTCGGTCTCGGCTACGGAGGCGGCGGGATTGGAAAGTGGGTCGGACATGGACGAAAGTTGAAATGCTGTCTTAGAGACGCGACGAAACCAGCTCTTAGTGACGAGTTACAAAATTGTCACGAGGACGTGACAGCCTGTCCGCGTCAATGTGCGCGTGACCACAGCAGGGTGGCGTTGGTGAACGAACGGACACCGGCCACGCTGAGTTCACGGCCAAGCCCGCTGTCCTTGGTGCCGCCAAACGGCACGGCGACGTGGGAACGAACGGCTTCGTTGATGAAGATCATGCCCGCGTTCAGATGTTGGCGGGCGAGCGTGGCGGCCCGCTTCGGATTGCCTGAAAACACCGCGGAGCCCAGACCGTAGGGCGTGGCGTTGGCGGCGGTCCAGGCGGCGGCTTCGTCGGGCACGGGAATAATAGCGGCCACGGGACCGAAGAGTTCCTGGTCGTAGGCGGGCTGGCCTGGCCGGACGTCGGTCAGGATGGTTGGCGGGTAATGGCAGCCCTTGCCCCGGGAAAGTTTACCGCCGAGCAACAGCCGGGCGCCCTTGCGGCAACTGGCGATGACTTGGGCATGGAGTTCGTCGCGTAGATCGGCGCGGGCCAGCGGGCCTTGGGCGGTGTTGGCGTCGGTGGGGTCGCCGACGCGACGGGCGGCGAAGCGGGCGAGGAGTTTTTCCTCGAAGGCGGCGAGGATGGACAGGGGGACGATGAAGCGTTTGGCGGCGATGCAACTTTGGCCGTTGTTGAGCAGGCGGGCGGCGGTGCAAACATCGGCGGCGTGGTCGAGATCGGCGTCCTCAAGGATGACGTAGGGATCGCTGCCGCCGAGCTCGAGCACGCAGGGCTTGAGGTGTTCGCCGGCGCGCGCGGCAACCTTGCGGCCGGCGGTGGTGCTGCCGGTGAGGGTGACGCCGCGCACGCGAGGGTCGGCAATCAGACGACCGGCGGTGCGTCCATCGATGATGAGTGATGAAAGGGCTCCGTCGGGCAGGCCGGCTTCCTGCGCGATGCGTTCAATGGCACGGGCGCAACCGGTGACATTTGACGCGTGTTTGAACACCATAGTGTTGCCGGCGAGCAAGGCGGGGACGGCGGCGCGGAAAACCTGCCAGAACGGAAAGTTCCAAGGCATGATCGCGAGAATCACCCCAAGCGGACGGTAGTGGATACTGGCCGAAGCAGGGGCGGATGGCGGATGTTCGGGACGAAGAAAACCGGCACCGTGTTTCGCGTAAAACTCGCAGCAATCGGCGCATTTTCCGATTTCGGACCGGGCTTCGGCGAGCGTTTTGCCCATTTCCGCGGTAATCAGCGCGGCCAGGGATTCAGTTTGCCCGCGAAGGGTGCGTCCGAGCCGGCGCAGGTGGGTGGCCCGGCGAGACGAGGTGAGTTGGCTCCAGTTGGAAAATGCATCGTCGGCCAGGGTGAGCTTGATGTCGATTTCGGCGGGGGTATGGCCGCGGTAAGAGGCGATGCGGTTGCCGTCGTGCGGATTGATGGAGACGAAGGGCATATGGTCAGCCTGCCAAGTATTGGCCGAAGGCAGAAGCGGGAAATGGTTTTGGTCGGGTAAAACCGTATTGTTGATGGTGGATTCACGAGGGAGGAACGGCTGAAAGAAGAATGGTTGACAGGGGGGCGTCGATCAGTGTGTTTTCTCGCCCTTACTCACGGCGGCCTTAGCTCAGTTGGTTAGAGCACTAGATTGTGATTCTAGGGGTCGCGGGTTCGAATCCCGTAGGCCGCCCCATTTTAAATAAGTGAGAAGGAAAAGCAGGCCGGATGAACTTAATCCGGCTGCCAAATTGGGATGAGAAACCGCGCAGCGGGTTTGTGGAGCGAAGCGGAAAGGGCGTCGCGTTAGCGACGAGGGCGTAGCCCCGCAGGCCGTCAGGCCGGAGCCAATCCCGTAGGCCGCCCCATTTTAAATAAGTGAGAAGGAAACGCGGCTCGGACAGGCGTGAACCGTTCGTCAGTTTTATATAACCGTTGGCGTTTAGCGATCGAGCGGGCACAGTGTGGACATGCGCAAGTTTCGCGTGGTCACCTACAACATCGCCCACGGTCGCGGACTGAACCCCATCCAAGGCACGACTACCCGGCGCAGGTTGCGGAGTAATCTGCTCAAGATCGCCAAATTTTTGGATGAATTAAAACCCGACGTGGTGGCGTTGCAGGAGATCGATGAGAATTCACGGTGGGCGGGCAACTTTGACCACTTGGAGTTTTTGCGTGAATTCGGGAATTTCCCGCACGCGGTCTTCGGCATCAACAACCGGCGCGAGGGGCTGCTTAATCTGAGTTACGGCAACGCGATTCTTTCGCATCATCCCATCGGCGCGTGGGAAAATATCGCGTTCGGAGAACGCACGGTGGGGGAGAAGGGATTTTTATTCGCCGAAATCGAGGCCTACGGCCGGCACGTGCCGATCGCCAATTTGCATCTCCATTACCGGTCGCGTCGGCATCGTCTGGATCAGGTGGCGAAGGTGTTCGCCTATTTGCACGCGAAACAGGTTTCGGGCACGCCCCACTGGAGTGTGCCGCCGGTGGTTTGCGGGGATTTTAACGCGGCGGGTGGTCCCCATGATGCTCCTGGTCAGTTACTGGCGGAGATGGAGCACTTTGGCGGTTATGCTCTGCACCCGGCGGGTGGCCGGACGTTTCCGTCACCGCTGCCGACGCGTCTGTTGGATTTTGTGTTGGTGCCGGCGCATTGCCGGGTGCTGCGCAGTGAAGTGTTGCCGTGTTGGCTGTCGGATCACCGGCCGGTATTGGTTGAGTTTGCCATCGATTAAACGGCGTGAATGCGCGCCGCGGCGGGGCCGGGTGAAGATTCGCTTTGCACCGGACGGAGCTTTTTGCGGCGATGACGGTTCGCATGGACCGTATCGCCGAGACTTTTGCCCGTTGCCGCTCTGAAAACCGCGCCGCCTTTGTCGCCTACCTGTGTGCGGGTGATCCCGACGCGGCGACTTCGTTGGAGGCCTGTCGCGCCCTGTTGCGCAACGGAGTCGATGTTCTTGAGCTCGGCGTGCCGTTTTCCGATCCACTGGCCGATGGCCTGACCAACCAGCTGGCGGCCCAGCGTGCCCTTGAAAGCGGCATGAAAGCGTCCGGGGTGTTTGCCTTGGTGAAGACGTTGCGAGCGGAGTTTCCGGCGGCGCCGTTGGTGTTCTACACCTACTACAATCTGGTGTTTTCCAATGGCGTGGACGCCTACGTCAAAGCGGCGGCCGAGGCGGGCGTGGACGGTTTTTTAACACTCGATATGCCTCCCGAGGAGTCGGATGAGGTGGCGGCGGCATGCACCAAGTATGGAGTGAAAACGGTTTTTATCGTCGCACCGACCACGCCGGAGTCGCGTCTCGACACGGTGACCAAGGCGGCCACCGGTTTTATTTATTACGTGTCCCGTGAAGGCGTGACCGGTGTGCGCGATGTGGTGGCGAAAAACATCCCCGAGGCGGTGGCGGCGATCAAGGCACACACGGCGTTGCCCGTGGTCGTCGGTTTCGGCATCGGCACGCGTGCCCACGTGGCCGAGGTGGCCGCGCACGCCGACGGCGTGGTGGTGGGCAGCGCGTTGGTGAACGTTATTCGCGACAATCTTGCCGACCGTTCCAAGATCGGCCCGGCGATGGCGGCCAAGGCGGCAGACCTGACCGCCGGCGTGCATGCCTGAGTTTTATGCTCCCTTTAATGGGGGAGATTAAACCGCGGCCAGCAGCGCCCGCACTTCGTTGGCTGCCTGCAGCAGGCGCCGGTGCAGACTGTCTTCGTCGTTGGTGGCCGGAGGCAGTGTGTCGATTTCAGTGATGAGCTGGGCCACGCGTCCGGCGTCGCCGCGTCCTTCGCAGCAGCTGGTCAGCAGTTCGAGGCCGTGGTCGAGGGCAAGCACGACGGGTTCGTGTGCGGGTGGCGGGGTTGCCGGGCCTTTGCCGGTTTGGACGAGCAGGAGGTTGGCCACGCGAAGCAGTCGTTGGTTGCCGTGAGCAAGCGAGGTGGTGCGGCGGGTTTCGCCGGCCAGTGAGCGGTCGGACACGACGGTGTTGAGGGTGGTAAAGACTGCCGCTGCGGCGCGCTCGGCCGAGCGTTTGGCATTCAGCAAATCTTCGTCGACGCCGGGGCCGGCGGGTAGTCGTGAGATCACCTGTAGCAGGTAGGTGCGGGAGGACGCGAAGGCGGTTGTTAGTTTTTTCTGGATACGCTTGCGCTCGTCTTCCGGCCAGAGCCGGGCGGCGCCGATCAGCGTGGCCAGACCGGCGCCAAGCGTGATGCAGCCGCGCTCCAGGATCAGGTTGGGCGAGCTTTCACCATGCAGGCCGAGCAGCAGCATGATGAATATGGTAACGCTGAAAACCGCCACGGCGTAGCGGCTTTTCAGGTAGAAGGCGAAGGTGAATACACCGATGCCGATGCCGGCGATTCGCAGCGGCAGCGGCACGGCGACCAGCATGAGTAAGCCGGCCACCACACTGCCGGCGAGCGTGCCGATGATGCGTTGCACGGCGCGGGAGAGCGTCGGGCCGTAGGCGGGTTGAAGGACGACAAAGATTGTCAGCGGCAACCAGTAGCCGTGGGAAATGTCGTAGTGTCGCCAGATACCGGTGGCGATTGCGCTCAGGCAGGCCAGTCGCACGCCGTAGCGCACGAGCAAGGGATCTATGCGGGATGAGAAATTAAGTGAAGCGGCCAGTGGTCGCAGTTGCCAGGTTTCCAGATCGAGCAGCTCGCGGGGAAAGCGCAGGCCGTCGCCACTGCGATCGACGATCGGCGTGAGCAAACCGGGCACTTCCTCGGCGACTGTCTCCATTTGGCCCCATACTTCGGAAAGGGAGGAGTCGACGGCTGATTTTGGATGGAGGGCCAGCAGTCGGGCGCGGGTCGACGTTAGCAGGGCCCTCAGCCGGGCGAAGCGGACTTCGCAGAGTGCCAGATGAGCGGGATCGCGGGATACGATGGCTATGGCTACCGAGCGTGCACAGTTCGTCAGGTTGTTGAAAAGCGGCTCCAGTGACGGTGCGAGGCGCTGCCGCAGGTTGCGTTCACCGCTGCATTCCAGAGCGGTCAGGATGGAGACCGCGCGAACTGAAAGACGTGCGGCGAGGATGTTGAGCGTGACCAGATTTTCGAGAACCCGGGGATCATGATGACGGCCGGCACCGGCGAGGACTTCGCGGGCCTGATCAACGGCCAGACGCAGCGCGGCTTCATCGCGCACCAGAGTGGTAGCGGTGGATTTGTCTCCGGAAAGACAGAGGGTAAACAGGTCGGCGGCCCGGGTCCAACTGCCGCTGACCGCCTGTCGCAAAGGATGTCGGGCGCGCCATGGCCAGAGGGCGGTTTGAATCGTCATGCCGATGGCTCCACCGGCCAGCGCGCCCAGCACCGCCGAGCCGTGGGCGGAATCGGGGTGGGCGATACCCAGCAGGTAAAGCAGGCAGGTGCTGACGATGATGCCCAAGGCGTAGTCGGCGCAGAGGTGGCGCCAGAGAGCCGCGCCCAAGGCGATGAGCACCGTGCCGGCGACTGCCAGGGGAAGGTTGTCGGAGACGGCGACGCCGAGCGCGGCACAGCAGGTCAGCACGAGGGTGACCGTGACGAGCAGCATGAAGCGGATGGGGTAGGCGCCACGAACGTCGAGCTGGGCAATATTTTGAGCGGCAATGGCGGCAAAGATGACCGACACGGGAAGGCCGACCGTGGAGCTGAGGATCAGCGGTATTAGAAAAGCCGTGGTCGCACGCGTGGCCCGCGAGAGGTTGGGGTGGAGTGAGGCCGATCCCAAGGAGGCGAGCAGGCTGGGTCGCGTGGTGGTCGACATGATTCGGGTGGAGCCGAGGGGCTGTTTTTTTGCCTAGAGGTAGACACCGCCGCCGAGCAGGCGCTCGCCGTCGTGAATCGCGAGGATCTGGCCGGCGGCGAGGCCGCGCTGGGGTTGATCGAATTTGACGAGCGCGGTATCGGGGCCGTCGGGTATGTATTCCATGCCGACCCGCGGATCGCGGTAGCGCACGCGTCCGTGGAGGTGACGTGCTGTGGTGATCGGATCGCTGTTCCAGCGCAGTGCGTGCACGCGGGCCTCGGTTTGAAAAAGTCCGGGGGCATCGGGCGCGTCGAAGGCGACCAGCAGGGCGTGGTCGGACGCGCGTTTGCCAACGACGACATAGGCTTGTCCCTCGGTGTTGGACGGCACGCCGATGCCCTTGCGTTGTCCAATGGTGAAGTAGTGCAGGCCGCGGTGTTCGCCGAGCACCCGACCGTCGGTGGCGCGCAGGATGGGGCCGGGGTGGTCGGGCACGTATTGACGGAGAAAGTCCTGCATCTTTACCTGGCCGATGAAGCAGATGCCTTGGCTGTCTTTTTTGGTCGCGGTGACGAGGCCGGCCTCGGAGGCGAGGCGGCGCAGCTCGGGTTTGGCGATGTCGCCGATGGGGAAGCGTGCGTCGGCGAGTTGCTCCTGCGAGAGCAGCGCGAGAAAGTAGGACTGGTCCTTGTTTTTGTCGGCACCTTCGAGCAGCGAAAACCGACCGTCGGGCAAGGTGCCGCGACGCGCGTAATGGCCGGTGGCGAGCGCGTTGAAACCATGGTCATGCGCCCACTGGCGGAAGACGCCGAACTTGATCTCGCGATTGCACATGATGTCGGGGTTGGGTGTCAGGCCCGACCTGTATCCGTCGAGAAGATACGCCACGACCCGGTCGCGGTAGTCTTCCATCAGATTGACCACGCGAAAGGGGATGCCGAGTTTTTCGGCGACGGCGCGGGCGTCGGTGATGTCCTGTTCCCACGGGCAGTCGCCGATGATGTTATCCTCGTTGATCCAGTTTTTCATGTAGGCGCCCTCAATGTCGTGGCCTTCCCGCTGGAGCAGGAGGGCGGCGACAGAGCTGTCCACGCCGCCGGAGAGGGCAACGAGGGTTTTGGGACGCGAAGACATGCTGGAGAGCGGTGTGAGTGCGCGGCGGGTTGTCAAATGGTTGTCGCGGGACAAACGATTATCGGGGGATGATCAGCTGGGGAATTCATCCTTGTGACCAAGATGGCACGGAGAATGATGTGCCTTTATTATTTATGCCATTGCGTTCGAATAAATTGGTTGAGGCCCGGTTGGAATCGCTGGAACGCGGTGTCATTGAACTGACTCATGATTGGAAGTCGCGGGTGGCTCCGCCGGTTACGCTGAGCGGAGGCGTGAAATGGGGGCGTCTGGAACGGATGCCTTCGCATGCCTATGGATTTGAGAGCGGCTATTTTTCACCGACAGAGGGGCGGGTGATGTTTGTCTGTATCCCCGAGGATCATCCGGAGGTGGATTTGACCACACGGGAAATTTATCTTTCGGGGGATTTTAATGGTTGGAGCGGCTGTGGTCAGGAGGCGTGGCATCTTGAGGTCATGGTTTTGGGAGGCCGCCGTGTGCTGGCTTGGACCGGTGCATCGGGGGATTGTGCAACGGAATCAGGCTGGGCGCGTTTCAAATTTGTGACCGACGAGGGCTATTGGCTGTCGGTTCCGATGGACGCTCCGAACACGGATCGCGACGAAGGTGGCAACGTGAACCGGCGTTATGATTCCAAGCGCACCGGCCGGCATATGTTTCAATTTGAGTTGGAGCGTCCGCTCGATCTGTCGTTTTTGCCCGAAGTTCGTTGGCAGGATGGTGATGGCAAGCAGTCGACGCCGTTGATGCCCGGGGCGTTTTTCTATCGGTTGGGTTCGGATCTGCCGCTCGGTGCGATGGTGCGCACCGATGAAACTGCTTTCCGGGTATTTGCGCCGCGGGCAGAGGGGATCGATTTGTGCCTTTGTCAGGATATCAGCCAACAGAACGATCCGCATCATTATGCGATGGCGCGCCGGTCCGACGCACACGGTGAAGCCGGCATTTGGGAAATCACGTTGGAGCAAAACCTGCACGGCTGGTTTTACTGGTATCAGGTCAGCGGCCGTTCCGGCGGATGTGCGTTGTTTGATCCGTCGCAACGCGTGCTGGATCCCTACGCGCTGGCCAGTGTGCACCGTAATGGTCCGGGCATTGTGCTGGACCGCGCTTGGATCGGGTCAGGGGATCTCGGATTCAAGACGCCCGCCTGGCACGATCTGGTGATTGCCGAGGCACATGTGCGCGATCTGGTTGCGCAGGCTCCGGTGGCGATGGATGAGGCCGAACGCCGCGGATTCACCGGGCTGCGCCGTTGGGTGGAGAGCGATGATTTCTATCTCAGCCGTCTGGGGGTTAACTGCGTCGAACTGCAGCCCGTGCAGGAGTTCGATAACGTTACGACCGAGGAATATCACTGGGGCTACATGACCAGTAACTATTTTTCTCCGGAGAGCAGTTATTCGCTGCATCCCGAGCAGGCTACAGGAGTGAAAGAGCTCCAGCAGCTGGTCGCCGCCTTTCACAAACGTGGCATCGCGGTTATTCTCGACGTGGTCTACAACCACGTGGGTGAGCCGGCGCACCTCATGTTCCTGGACAAGCTTTACTACTTTTATCAGGACCCGGCCGGCAACCTGAGCAACTGGAGTGGTTGCGGTAACGACTACCGTGCCGACTCCGCGATGGCGCGCCGACTGATCATCGACAGCTGCCGCCACTTCCTTGAGGCCTACGGTGTTGATGGTTTCCGTTTTGATCTGGCCGATCTCATCGGACGCGAGGTGTTGGTCGATATCGAGATCGCGCTCAAGCGCACCAAGCCCGACGTGATCCTCATCGCCGAGCCCTGGAGTTTCCGTGGACACATTGCGGGCGAACTTCGCGACACCGGTTGGGCGTCATGGAACGACGGTTACCGTAACTTCCTACGTGAATACGTGCGAGGGCAGGGCAACCGCGAAACCTTCGAGTATTTCCTCAAGGGTTCACCGTGGCACTACGCCAAATGGCCTGCCCAGACCGTCAACTACGTCGAGTCCCACGATGACCGTTCCTGGATCGACGTGATCACGGAAAACCCCAACAACGACGGTCACCTGACCACCGCCAACGACCGCCGTCGCACCCATCTCATGGCTGCGGTCCTTTTCAGTTCGATCGGCATTCCCATGCTGTCCTCGGGGCAGGATTTCCTCCGTTCGAAGCACGGTATTAACAACACCTACCAGCGCGGTGACATCAACGCGCTCGACTACCGGCGTATCCAGCGATTCCCCGGCACCCACTGCTATTTTGCCGACTGGATTGCCTTTCGCCGCTCCGAGCTCGGTTCGCTCATGCGCCACTTTTCCCGAGCCAGCGATGGGTTTTTCGAATTTTACTGGGCCCACGACTCCCTTGCCGGAGCGGTCGTTTACAATGCAGACGGTAGTCAGGGTCCGATTCGCCTCATGCTTGCGCTCAATCCCACGCTGCACGACGTCAGTATCCCGATCGGTGCCATGGCCGAAGGGGAATGGTCGCAAATCGCGGACCATGAACATTTTTTACACGGAGCCGCAGCCCGACGGGGTCAACGCGTCGAAGCCGACCTCTTTGTCCCGGCCCTCGGACTGGGTCTCTGGCAATGCCTGAAATGACCCCGCCTGCAAGATACGCTCGGGTTTTGCCAGCACCTGCACAGCCAAAACCCTTGCCAACCGACCACCGGCCCACTTCTGTGAACTTCTCGTGTCTCACCGGACACGCCTAACCTGAATCAGCAATCAACACACATCAAACGGAGCCCAATTATGGCAGTTAAAGTAGCAATCAATGGTTTCGGTCGCATCGGCCGCCTCGTCTTCCGCGCACTCGTTGAACAAGGTCTGCTCGGCAGCACCCTCGACGTCGTCGCCGTCGGTGACATCGTCCCCGCCGACAACCTCGCTTACCTGCTCAAATACGACTCCACGCAGGGCAAGTTCGCCGGCACCGTCTCCTCCAAGAAGTCCTCCCCGGACAAGGCTGAAGACGACGTCATCGTGGTCAACGGCAAGGACATCCTCGTGGTTTCCGCCCGCAGCCCGGCCGATCTTCCTTGGAAGGCTCTCGGTGTTGATCTCGTCATCGAGTCCACCGGTCTCTTCACCGAAGCCGAGAAGGCCAAGGGTCACATCACCGCCGGCGCCAAGAAGGTCATCATCTCCGCTCCGGCGAAGGGTGAAGACATCACCGTCGTCATGGGCGTCAACGACGACAAGCTAGACCTCGCCGTCCACAACATCATTTCCAACGCCTCCTGCACCACGAACTGCCTCGCGCCGCTCGTTCACGTGCTCCTGAAGGAAGGCTTTGGTCTCGAGGAAGGTCTGATGACCACCATCCACTCCTACACCGCCACCCAGAAGACCGTGGACGGCCCGTCGAAGAAGGATTGGAAGGGTGGCCGTTCCGCCGCCATCAACATCATCCCCTCCAGCACCGGTGCCGCCAAGGCCACCGCGCTCGTTCTCCCTGAGACCAAGGGCAAGCTGACCGGTATGTCCTTCCGCGTGCCGACTCCGACCGTTTCGGTCGTCGACCTGACCTTCCGTTCCACCAAGGAAACCTCCCTCAAGGAAATCAACGCCGCCATCAAGAACGCGTCTGAGACCTACCTGAAGGGCATCCTCGGTTACACCTCCGACGAAGTCGTTTCCTCTGACTTCATCCAC
Source organism: Opitutaceae bacterium (assembly GCA_037969015.1). Taxonomy (GTDB): domain Bacteria; phylum Verrucomicrobiota; class Verrucomicrobiia; order Opitutales; family Opitutaceae; genus JAUWBF01. Next base: position 17,533 of record JBBKWO010000077.1, on the reverse strand, counting down.
GACAAGCAGTCCTCGATCTACGACGCCGGCTCCTCGATCGAGCTGAACAGCAAGTTCTTCAAGCTCGTCTCCTGGTATGACAACGAGTGGGGCTATTCCAACCGTGTCGTCGACCTCACCAAGGTGATCGCCGCCAAGCTCTAAACGTTCATTAACCCGAACTATCTTAACCACGGATAGCACGGATTTACACGGATGAGATTTCGTCCATCCGTGTTCATCCGTGTGATCCGTGGTTAATTTTTGTCCACTTTTCAACATGTCCAAATTCAAGACCATCCGCGACCTCTCGCTCTCCGGAAAACGCGTGCTCATGCGCGTCGACTTCAACGTCCCCCAGGACAAGAAGACCGGCGCCATCACCAACAACCAGCGCATCGTCGCCGCGCTCCCGACCATTAACTACGCTCTCGAACAGGGCGCCTCGGTCGTCCTCATGAGCCACCTCGGCCGTCCCAATGGCGCCGCCGTCGAAAAATACTCGCTCAAGCCCATCGCCGCCGAGCTCGAGAAACTCCTCGGCAAGCCCGTCACCTTCCTCTCCGACTGCGTCGGCGCCGAAGTCGAGGCAGCCTGCGCCAAGCTCGCACCCGGCACCGTGGTTCTGCTCGAAAACCTCCGCTTCCACATCGAGGAAGAGGGCAAGGTCAAGAACGAGGACGGCACCTCCACCAAGGCCGCCCCTGAAGCCGTGACCGCCTTCCGTGCTTCCCTGACCAAGCTCGGCGACGTCTACGTCAACGATGCCTTCGGCACCGCCCACCGCGCGCACAGTTCTATGGTCGGCGTTACGCTGCCCGAGAAAGCCGCTGGTTTCCTCATGGAAGCCGAGCTCAAGGCCTTCGCCAAGGTCCTCGACAATCCCGAGCGTCCGCTGCTCGCCATCCTCGGCGGCGCCAAGATCGCCGACAAGATTCCCCTCATCAACAACCTGCTCTCCAAGGCCGACAAGATCATCATCGGCGGCGGCATGGCCTACACCTTCCACAAGGTCCTTCGTGGCACGCCGATCGGCGCCAGCCTCTACGACCCTGAAGGCGCCAAGATCGTCGAGGAACTCGTCACCAAGGCAGCCGAACGCAATGTCGAGCTGATCTTCCCGGTCGACTTCCTTTGCGCCGACAGCTTCTCGCCCGACGCCAACACCCAGCCCGCCGACCTCGGCACCGGCATTCCCGACGGTTGGGAAGGTCTCGACGCCGGCCCAAAATCCATCGAGCTCTACACCGCCGCCATTCTCGCTTCCAAGACCATCATCTGGAACGGTCCGGCCGGCGTGTTTGAATTCGAGAAATTCGCCGGTGCCACCAAGGCCATGGCCGCGGCCGTTGCCCAAGCCACCGAAGGCGGCGCCATCACGGTCGTCGGCGGCGGCGACACCGCCACCGCAGCCAAGAAGTTCGGCGTGGCCGACAAGGTCTCGCACTGCTCAACCGGCGGCGGCGCTTCCCTCGAGTTCCTTGAAGGCAAGGCGCTCCCCGGCGTCGTGTTCCTCGAAAGCTGAACCCGAGCCCTTTAACGCAAAGTCGCTAAGACGCAAAGATCGCGAAGGCCCCAAACCTGCTGTTCATCTTTGCGCCCTTGGCGGCTTTGCGCCTTTGCGTTAAAAAATTCTTCACAACAAAAACATGTCCCTCCGTAAAAAACTCATCGCTGGTAACTGGAAGATGAACAAGACCTCCGCCGACGCCGCCGTGCTCGCGCAGGAAATCGTCGCCGCCGTCGGCAAGACCAACGACGTCGACATCGTCGTCTGCCCGCCCTTCACCTCCCTCGACTCGGTTGGCAAGGCCCTCGAAGGCTCCTCAATCAAGCTCGGTGGTCAAAACATGCACCACGAGGCTTCCGGTGCCTATACCGGCGAGATCTCCGCCCAGATGCTGCGCAGCTACTACGCCGGCTACGTGATTCTCGGCCACAGCGAACGCCGCACCTACTTCAAGGAGAGCGACGCCTTCATCAACCAGAAGGTCATCGCCGCTCTCAAGAGCGAGCTGAAGCCCATCCTCTGTGTCGGCGAGACCCTCGTTGAGCGCGAAGGCGGCGACACCCTTAAGGTTGTCCAAACCCAGACCGAGCAAGGCTTGGAAGGCGTCTCCAAAGAGCAGGCCACCAGCCTGGTGATCGCTTATGAGCCGGTCTGGGCCATCGGCACCGGCAAGGTCGCCACGACCGAGCAGGCCCAGGAGGTTCACGCCTTCATCCGCAGCCTGCTCACCAAGCTCTACGGCGAGGCTATCGCCCAGAAGATCCGCATTCTCTACGGCGGTTCCATGAAACCCGCCAACGCCCCCGAGCTCCTCACCCAGAAGGACATCGATGGCGGTCTCATCGGCGGCGCAGCCCTCGAGGCCCGCAGTTTTGTTGAGCTCGTCAAGGCGGCTTCTGCAGCCACCTAAATCGTTTGGCATTTGTTTTTACTTTAAGGCCGCCCGTGACGGGCGGCCTTTTTGCTATTAATTATTGACCAATATGTAGTTGGTATATCGGGGTCTTGGATTTGCCTTTGCGCCCCTTCACGCTTTTTTAGCAATCATGCAGGCGGATACTCCCAGTTTATCTGAATACGATCCATCGGGTTCGACGGATCGTATCCACTTGTTCACTTTATCCTTGGATTTGCTCTGCGTGGCCGGGCTCAATGGTTATTTTAAACAGGTCAATCCCTCGTGGACCCGTGTTTTGGGGTGGACAGAGGAGGAGCTGTTGTCGCGTCCGGTTGAGTCGTTTGTGCACCCTGAGGATCGTGATCGCACGCTCAAGGCCCGCGCCAGTTTGAAGCAGGGTAATCCGCTGCGTGGGTTCGAGAATCGTTATCTTTGTAAGGACGGGGCCTACCGTTGGCTTTCCTGGCAGTGCACCATCCAAGAGGGGGCGGAAGTGGTTTTTGGAGTCGCCCGGGATATCACGGAACGTCGTCAGTCGGACCTCGAAAAACTGGTGATGAGCAAGTTGGAGTCGGCCGGCACCCTGGCGTCGGGCATCGCCCATGATTTTAATAATATCCTCACCGGACTGCAGTTGAATCTGGACATGTTGGAGCTCACCGGCCCCTTGAATCCCCGGCAGCTCCAGCATTTGAGCCAAGCGCAGTCGGGTGTGCTGGCCGCCCGTGCATTGACCCAGCAATTGGTGAGTTTTTCCTGCAGAGGGACCCCGTCCGGCCGACAAACCATCGCCTTGCATGATTTGCTCAGGCAGACCTTTGATCTGGCCTTGGTCGGGACCAACATCCTGGGCGACTGCCGGATTGCGTCTGGCCTTTGGTCGGCGGAGGTCAATGCCGATGAGATCACCCAAGTCATCCGCAGCCTGGTGCTGAATGCTCGCGATGCCATGTCTTCGGGCGGCACCTTGCTCCTGCAGGCCAATAATGTGACTCTTAATGCCGAATACGGTCCCGAGTATCCGTCAGGAGACTACGTTCGTATCAGCCTGACTGATGAGGGCACCGGCATTTCCAATGAGGACTTGCCCAGGATTTTCGACCCGTATTTTTCGACTAAAAAGCGTGGCAAACAGAAGGGCATGGGACTCGGGCTGAGCATCTGTCGCGCGATTCTGCAAAAGCATGGTGGAATGATAACGATTGATCCCGCCGCCGCCACACCTGGGACCACCGTGGTCTGCTATCTGCCGGCGGTTATCAATCAGGCGGGCGTATTAGAGTCGGTGGTGGTGGAACGATCCAACTTGGCTTGCTCCGGGCGGATTTTGGTGATGGATGACGAGCCTGCCGTCTTGGAGATCATGTCGCAGACGCTGTCACAACTTGGCTACAAGGTCCGTCTGGCCAGGAACGGAGAGGAGGCGATCGACCATTTTGAGCAGGCTCGTCGCGACGGTCTGGCCTATGACCTAATATTGCTGGATCTCACCATCCGGGGGGGGCTTGGCGGTCTGGAGGTTATTCAGCGATTGCGGTCCCAGGGCCGGGAAGTGCCGGCGGTATTGATGACCGGTTATGATTCCGAGAAAGCCGTGGCGGAGTATCTTAACCACGGATTCCTCGCGGTGCTCGCCAAGCCGTTCAATCTGGAAAGCCTGCGAGCCTTGCTCGATGATTTCATGCCCAGCGTCAGTCAATCCTGATGGCATGCCGGCTAGTGCTTGAGCATAAAATTGTGGATGGCGGTTTTGAATACCCGGGCGTTGAAGGGTTTTTGCACAAATCCGGCCAGCCCCTTTCCGGTGAAACCACTGACGGCTTCCTGCTCGCTATAGCCGCTCATTAAAATAACCGCGATGCCCGGACGCAGGTAGCGGAGCTGCCGGAAAGTCTCTTCGCCGTTGAGGTAGGGCATGGTCAAATCAAGCAGGACCAACCGGTAGCGGGCGGGGTCGGCCTTGAACTTTTCAACCGCGACCCTGCCGTTTTCAGCCAGCTCCACGGTGTAGCCCATGTCCTCCAATATGTGTGCGGCGACAGTGCGCACGGTTTCCTCGTCATCCACGACCATGACCGTGCCCTGGACCTTGGGAAATACCACCGGTGTCTGATCCGGTTTGGTTGTATCTGGATTTCCAGCACAGACTGGTAGCAGAAGTTTGAAGGTGGTTCCGCGTTCCGGCTCGGAATAGACTTTCAGCGCGCCATGGTGACCGCGAACAATGCCCAGCACGGCCGCCAGTCCCAGGCCGCGTCCGGTAAACTTGGTGGTGAAGAAAGGTTCGAATACCCGGCCCAGAGTCTGGGCATCCATGCCGCTGCCGCTGTCACTGACCTCCAAAAACACATGGTCACCGGTTTTGATGTCCCCCTGATGTCGCAGGGTCTGTAAATAATCCTCATCGACCCTGACCACGCCCGACGTGATGGCGATCACTCCGCTGCGATCACCGATGGCCTCGGACGCATTGATCACCAGGTTCATGATGATCTGCCGCAGTTGCGCCGGATCGCCTTCGACTGCGGGCAGGTGGGCGGCCAGATTCTGCCTCAGCAGTGCGGTCTTGCTGATGGAGAGGGTCAGCAGCTGGGTGGTATCCAGCACCAGTTGGTTGAGGTCGAGTTTGTTCAGGCTGAACTGTCCCCGGCCGGAATAGGCCAGCATTTGATTGCAAAGTTCGGCCGCACGCATGGAGGCGTTTTCAATCTGCTCCAGATAGGGACCTACCTGCGAATTCTCCGGTAGGTTGAGCGATGCCAGCGTGGCGTTACCGACGATTCCGGTCAGCAGATTGTTGAAGTCATGGGCTATGCCACCGGCAAGCACTCCGAGACTTTCCAGTTTTTGGGTTTCTTGAATTTTGATTTCGAGTTGCTCGTTGCGGCGTTCGGCCGCTCGACGCTCGCTGATGTCGCGGGCTGTTTTCGAAAAACCCACGATTTGGCCTGCTTCATCCAGAATGGGGGAAATCATGATGGAGAGATCCACGGTTTCGCCCTCCTTGGTCACTCCGATGCTTTCTATCGGCGAGGGATGAGCCCCGGCGGCTATCTGTTCGAGCAAGGTCAACTCGGTTTTGAGACGATCCCGTGGAATGATGATGCCGGCGTCGCGTCCGATCATCTCATGTTCATCGTAGCCGAACATCTTTTGGGCCGCGTGATTCCAATCAGTGATCTTTCGCTGCAAATCGATGCCGATGATGGCGTCTTCGGACGAGGCCACGATGGCGGCATAACGCGCACTGCCCGCCTGGGCTTTCTTGAGCGCGGTCACGGACTGAAAGGTGCCCACGCAACCAATGGCGTTCCCCGTGGCGTCACGCAACGGGACCACGTTGCACAACAACTCGACCTTGCTGCCATCGTGTTGGCAGACGGTTTCCTCAAAGCCGAGGACGGGCCGGTTTTCGCGTGCGCAGATTTGCATGGGCAATTCGTCCGGCATGAGTTCCCGTCCGTCCTTGGTGACCTTGAAGTTGTGGGGGGCCTCATTCTCGGGGGCCGAGAGGGAGGCGTTGGCCTGTGGATCCAACCCCAGAATGTCAGCCAGATCCTTGTTCATGCGGATCGACTTGCACTCGGCATCTCCGGCGATGCCTACTCCGACGGGCAGCACATTAAACAGGGCCTGCAACTCGTCCACCCGCAGTTGGAGCATGCTGTTGAGCCGGGTGACCTCGGCATCGGCGCGTTCACGTTCGGCGATTTCCCTACGCAGTTGGGCATTGCCGTTTTCCAGTGCGACGGTGCGTTCCTGCACGCGTTGTTCGAGGGTTTCATTCAGACGGCGCAGTTCGTTCGGGCCGGTCAGTTGAAGTGCGTGGGGCATGATACGCACCAGCGCGACAACCGTGGCCAATGAGACCACGGCGGTGAGGGCCTTGACCGTGCCGGTGAGGTAATAGTTGCTGTGCCAGATCGTCCATACCTCCAGTGCGTGGGTGACACCGCAGCTGATGATGAACAGTGCAAACATCAGGATAATACCGGGGTAGGGGATATCGCGGCGTTTTCGGACGAAATAAAACAAAGCCAGTGGAATGGATAAATAGCTCAGTGCGATCAGCGAGTCGGATATCCCATGCAGTGCGATCAGCTCGGGGGACCATAAATAACACTGGCCGTGTGGCATGAAATCTAGGCTGCAAAGCTGTTCGATCCAATCGTTCATGATGATGCCTTTCGCCTGATGGGTGGGGAGGGGCGAGCATGGGCTTTGCTCGATTTTTGCTGCCGAAAGGAAAACTAATTTACGGAATCTTAGCGAATGTAGAGTGCCGTCATGGGTGAAAATACCCCGGTATTTGAAATAGGTATAAATAGTGCCGTGTGCGGGAGGGGGTATGGCATGGGGAGTGCTCCCTAATATGCCGTTCCTCAATATCATATGAGCACCGAGTCATCCGTTATTATTCAGCAGATTGTGTATCGGGGAATCGTCTCCTATCAGCTGGTTTGGACCGAGGGAGGGACCAAACATGAGCGTCAATTCCCCAGTGAGGCGGAGGCGGTGGTGGAGATGGCCACGCTTGAAGAACGTCTGCGGATCGAGGCGATGGCCGGACAGGGGTTGACCGTGAATCCGTTTGGCGAACTCAAGCCCTTTATCAATTCAAAGGAGGTTCACTACGCCTCGTTGAAGCTGCGGCCTCGCGGGTTGAAATTTAAGGAAACCATCGACGACTACATCGCCGCGCATGCGAGTCTGAAGGGGCTGAATCAAAGTGTTTCTGACGCCGCCAAAAACTACGCGGCCGCCGCATTGGAACTGGCTCCTTACGATACCTCGGTGGACCAGGTGGTTTTTGAATGGATCGAGCTCAAGAAGCAGATCGGCGATGTGCCGTTGTTTGAAATTTTGCGGGCCTATCTGGCCACCAAGAAGGCGCCGCTTCCTGAAACGGAGGCGGCTGTGGAGCCGCCGGCAGACGCCAAGCCGAAGACTGAAACTTCTCCCAACGAGACTTAATGGACGTGCTCCGACGTAGGGATCGAAAGTAGCGGGAGCATCTTGCTCCCGTGCGTGGAGTCGGGAGCTGGAAGCTCCCGCTACGATGATCTGCGTAAATCTGAATGTGTTGGAGAAACACGTGCCGGCCTCGGACGGCGCGGACCAAATCTGGCTCTACGCTGCGCAACCGATTACGGTGCGACCGGTTCGATGGTGAAGCGAAACGCACGGTCTGGAGACAGGTATTGTTTGGCGAGGGCGTTGAGCTCGTCGACGGTGATGGTGGCGAAGTCGGTCGGGCGGCTGCGGGCCCAGTCGAGGCGTTGTGGTTGCTCTTGCGCGGAGGCGAGCACGGAGCCGAGCCAGTAACCGTTGGTGCGGGCGGATTCTTCAAGTGAGTTGAGGATGGGACGGCGGGCGCGTTCGAGTTCGTCGTCGGTGACTCCGTGGTCGTGCAGGTCGGCGGCGATGGCGAGCACGGCTTCCTCGATTTCGGCGGCGCGCGGCGGCTCGATGGTGATCTGCGTAAGCAGCCAGCCGTAGTCCTTGTAGGTGTCGCTCAGGCTGGTGCCGGCGTCGGGGCTGTAGGCGCCGCCGATCTCCTCGCGGACTTTAACGCGCAGGCGGTCGGCGAAGACTTCGGCGAGCAGGCCGAGGCGGCGGGCAATCTTGACGTCGGAGGCGTCGGTGGTGGGCCAGTAACAGGCGAGCACGCCCTTGGGGATACTGGTCTTGACGGGCAACGTGGCGTCGATCGGTTTGGCGGGAACCTTGACGATGCGGGCCTCGGTGAGTGAGGGCTTGGCGGCGCGGGCGGGAAGGGTGCCGAGGGTGTTGGCGACGGCGGCGATGGTGGCGTCGAGGTCGATGTCACCAACGATGGCGATTTCAATCGGGCCGCTGGCGAGCTGCGGAGCGAGCCAGTCGCGGACTTCGTCGAGGGTGCGGCTCATGGCTTGGGCACGAGGCGGAAGCCCGAAGCGGGTGTCGCCGCTGGTGAGCAGTCCGGGGACCTCCAGTTGCAGTGCACCGGACGGCGTGGTCTCAAGTTGGTTATAGAATTGATCGATGCCTTTGCGGGCGGTGCGCAGGGCTTCCTCACGGTAACCGGGGTCGGTGAGGTAGGCGGTGAGCAGCTGGAGCTCGAGTTGGAGGTCGGCGGGGGTGGTGGCGCCGCTGAAGACGAGGGCGTCGTTAGCGGCCCGGAAGCCGACGCCGACGTTGCGGCCGGCGAGCAGACGGGCGAGGTCGTCGGCGCTGTGCTGGACGAGGCCGCCGGCGGTGAAGGTGATGCCGGAGAACCAGGCGAGACCGGGTTGATCGGCGGGCTCGGTGAGTTGGCCGGTGCCGACGCGGGCGGTGAGCTTGATGGTGTCGGCTTCGAAGGGGGTTTTCTTGAGATTGAGGCGAACACCGTTGGCGAAGGTGACGAGGGTGAGGTCGAGGTCGTCGATGTGGTCGCGTTTGACTACTTTGCCGTCGGCGCCGAAGTCGGTGTAGGCGAAGGTGGCGTCGGTGGTGACATCGGGCGCGGCGACGGGTTTGGCCTGCGCGGCGGTGAAGGTTTCAGTGATGGTCTTGGCGGCGTTGGCGCCGAGGTCGGTATTACCGATCACGGAGACGTGGAATTGAGGAGCTTTAAAGCCGTCGACGAGGGCGGCGTGGCAATCCTCGGGAGTGACGGTGTCGAGGGCGGGGCCGTAGAGCGCGAGGTCGTCGGCGGGCGTGGTGAAAACGTTTTTCTCGACTGCGGTATCGGTGATGGCGGCAGCGAGGTCGGGCGAGCGGCGGGTGGCGGCGGTGGCGACGGCTTGTTGCAGGGCGTTGCGGATATTGGCGGTGGCCTCGGCAAGTTCGGCGGAGGTGAAACCGTGTTCGAGGGCGCGGCGAAGTTCGTTTTCGGCGAGGGTGAGAGCGTCGGACCAGCGGGCGGAGGTGGTGGTGAGTTCGATGGCGGCGTTGCGGTAGAGATCGAAGCCATCGTGGATGCCGGCGTAGCCGGTGGTGAACGCTGCGTTCTCGGCCTTGGCGAGGATATCAAGCCGGCGGTTGAGCATGGCGGTGGCGAGATCGCGGGGCAGGTATTTCAGCCGGTTGGCGGCGGTGTCGGCGATGTGGCCTTGGGGAACGATGGTTTCGATGGTGACGGTGGTGGCGGCGGCCTCGGCTTCGTAGTGGTTGGCGGCCTGCAGAGTGCCGGGAGCAGGGATGGTGCCGAGGTCGGGGATCGAGCGGGCGGGGCCGCGGGGCTCGAGCGTGGCGAGCGGCGAGTCGGGGGCGGTGACGAGTTTTTGCAGGGTGGCGGGGTCGATGTCACCGACGGCCACGAGGGTGATGTTATCGGGGCGATACCAGGTGTCGTAGAAATCGGTGAAGTCCTCGCGGGTGGCTCCTTTGATGACGGATTCCTCGCCAATGGGTAGACGGGTGGCGACGCGGGTGTCGCGCAGCAGGAACTTCAGGCCGGCGATGCGGGCGCGGTAATCGGCGGAGTCGCGGGAAAGTTTTTCGCTGAGGATGACACCGCGCTCGTGGTCGATCTCGGCGGGCTGGAGCAGGAGGTGCCCGGCGTAGTCGCCAAAGACGCGCAGGCCTTCGGTGAGAGTCTCGGGTTTCGTGTTGGGGAGCTCGAGCTGGTAGACGGTGCGATCGAAGGAGGTATAGGCGTTGGTGTCGCCGCCGAAATTCATACCGAAGCGTTGGAAGAACTCGATGAGAGTGCCGGGCGGGTAGTGGGTGCTGCCGTTGAACGCGAGGTGCTCGAGGAAGTGGGCGAGTCCGCGCTGTTGTTCGGTTTCCTCGAATGAGCCGGCGTGGACGACGAGGCGCAGTGAAACGCGGTCGCGGGGTTCGTGGTTGGGCAGGATGAGGTAGTTCAGTCCGTTGGGCAGCACGCCGGAGACGAGCGCGGGATCGGGTGTAAGGCCTGTCGTTGTCTGGTCAGCGGTCTCGGCTGCCTGCAAGCAGTTGACAATGAGCAGCAAGGGCAGGGCGATACGGAGGAGGCAACGAGGGAGCAGCATGGGAACAGTGGGGCGGAAATGGGAGATGTTGGGTTTGGACAAGCTTCAGCAGTAAGGGGAAGGGGACCTTATTGTCGGCGCGCGGGCGATTTCTTTGTCAGGTCCTTAGCTTATAACCGGAGTTTTTCGAGGTTGGTTGTGGTTATTTGTTTTGAGCCTGAGAAGTTGAACGGGTTCCGTGGGCGTTTTGATTTATCACGAATGATCTGGCTTTACCGAATACTGTTCCCGGTCGTCATGCTTTTGGCGTCTCCGTATTATCTTTTACGGATGCGGCGTCGGGGTGGGTATCAGGCGAATTTCGGCCAGCGTTTTGGTCAGATACCGCAGTTGCGTGCCAAGCGTCGCGGGGTTCGCCGCATCTGGCTTCAGGCGGTAAGTGTCGGTGAGTTGCTGGCGGTGGGGCCATTGATCGAGGCGTGGTCTGAGGACCCCTCGGTCGAGGTGTATTTGACGACCACCACCAGCACGGGGCGGGCTTTGGCGGAGGAGCGTTATGCCCGTAAGGTGATGGCCATTGCCTATTTCCCGTTGGATTTTTGGCGCTATTCCCGTCGGGCTTGGGATGCGGTCCAGCCGGATATCGCCTTGTTGACCGAGGGCGAACGCTGGCCGGAGCATATTCGGCAGGCCGTTCGGCACGGCGTGCCGGTGGTGGCGATCAATGCGCGGCTTTCCGACCGGAGTTTCCGGCGCATGATGCCGTGGGCAGGCTTGGTGCAGGCTTTGTTGGGCGGAACCACGCGGATTTTGGCGGCCTCGGAGCAGGATGCGGAGCGCTTCCGTGAACTGGGCTTTGCGGCTGATCGGATTGAGGTGACCGGCAACATCAAACTGGATCTCGAGCTGACCTTCATGGATGCGGTTGAGCGTAAACAGTTGCTGGCCGAGTTGGGCATGACTGCGAACGACACCTTGATTTTGGGGGCATCAACCTGGCCGGGTGAAGAGGAGGCGTTGCTGGAGGCTTTTATCGAGGCCAAGGAGGCGGGGAAGGATTGCCGGTTGGTATTAGTGCCGCGGCACGCCGAGCGGCGGGTGGATATCGAGGCGTTACTGGCAGTGAGCGGATTAAGTTATCATGTGCGTTCGCGGGGCGCCGCGCCTGGCCCGGTCGATGTGGTCTTGGCGGATACGACCGGTGAATTGCGGCGTCTGGTTCAACTAGCCTCGGTGGTTTTTGTCGGGAAAACCCTGCCGCCACACACCGACGGGCAGACTCCGGTCGAGGCCGCCGCCTATGGGCGGGCGATCATCGTGGGACCCGGCACCGGTAATTTCCGAAAAATCGTGGCCGAGTTGCTTGAAGTTGGCGCCGCCCGACGTGTGGGCGATCTTGGCGAATTGGTGGCGACGGTGCAGGCGCTGTTGGCTGATGACGAGGCGCGCCTGACCATGGGAGATGCGGGCATGGCCTGGCATCGTGAAAATACCGGCGCGTTGCTGCGGACCCTGCAGGCGGTATCCCGACTCAACGTCAGTAAAATCAAATAAGGGTTGCCCACCCCTCGCACGAATCTACGTTTGGCTTTTTCGTTGGATGCAAACCCACGGCCCGAAACGAGTTTATACCCCACAATCCCTTGAGTTCTGGTTCGGACAACTGGAACGCGACTGGGATGGTTTCTTTACTTCCGAACAACTTGAGTCCGGTCATGCCCTTTACCGTGACGGTGAAGTGCGTGAGCTCGAACTGACGGATAAAGATGCCATCATACACCGGCGGATTGATAAAAAAGACGAGTATGCCGTCATCGAGTGGGGCAAGGGTGGATTTACCGTCCGCTCCTCCTCTACTGATACGGATATGGCCCACGCACTGGCGGTGGCCGGCTTACACGAAATCGAGGAACTGGTGGCGGATGAAATTTCCCCGTTGCCCGAGGACACGGCACCGCCTTTCCCGGTGGCTACACCCTCTGCTGAGCCTCCGCATTGGGCCGATCCGGCTGTCTCGGCCGCTTCGTCGAATAGTAATGGAGCATCCGCACCTGCCGTTCCGCGTCCGGTTCGCTCCGCAACCTCGCCGGTGCGCACCAAGCGTCCCGTCGGCGCACCAGCACCGACCCCCGGTGGTTCCCGGACCCTGCACCTTTGTTTCCAGACCACCACGGAGGGGCTGGCCTTTCAGGCTTTCTGGACCCGCCCCGGCCAAACCCGGGTTCCCGCGCTGGGAGCGGCCGCCCACGCCGCCGCGGCCGGTCATGCCAGCTCGGCGGAACGCGCCAAACTGATCGGTCTCGCGGCCTACGCTCGCAAGGCCCACTTTTCCTACTCGCAGGACACGGGTTGCTACGTGCTCGGCTCGGTCGTGGAGATTCCTAACTTCCTGCGGGTGACGCTGCCGGCTTGGAAAAAGCTCTTTTCAACCGAGCTCGATGATCGCGCCGCCAACCTGCTCAACGGTCCGCGCGAGATCACCATCGAGGCGGTCGCCAAGCCACGTCGTGGCGGCAACGGTCTGGACCTGCGTTGGATTTTCAAAGCCGGCGAGCACCTGCTCACTGACGAAGAGGTCGCCCACCTGACCAAGTCGACGACCACCCCCGTTATTATTCCCAGCGTGGGTATTGTGACCCTGCCGGTTGATCGCCTCGCGACCATCAAAGCCTGGCAGGACAACGTCGCCGAGAGTCACACGCACGGACCGCTCTCGCCTTACCTGATCTTCTCCCTTTTCACGGACGATCGCTTCAAGCTCACCCTCTCGCCAGAGCTCGAAGCCTGGCGCGAAAGTGTGCTTGCGCCGCCCACCGTGGCGCCCGTCCTACCGGAACGTTTGCGTCCCTATCAACGCCGCGGCGTCGAGTGGTTGCACCATCTCGCCGACAAGGCCTGTCACGGCCTGCTCGCCGACGAGATGGGTCTCGGTAAAACCCTTCAAGTCATCACGCTGCTGGCGGTCCGCCCGGTGGTCGACAAACCCACCCTGATCGTTTGTCCGGCCAGCGTCGTGCCAGTCTGGCAGGAAGAAATTATTCGTTTCCATCCGGAGCTGAGTGTCGAAGTGCTCAAGACGGGCAACGATTTCACCGGTCCGGCCCGACCGGTGGTTTGGATCGCCAGCTATACCCAGTTGCGCAAGCACCGCGCACTGCTAACCAAAAATCATTTTGGCTACGCCGTGCTCGACGAGGGGCAGTTCATCAAGAACCCCGATGCGAAGGTCACCCAGACGTGTTTCGCCATCCGCGCCGATCATCGCATCGTGCTCACCGGAACTCCGCTGGAGAACCGTCAACTCGATCTCTGGTCCATCTTCCGTTATCTGCTGCCGGGTCTGCTCGGTTCGCGGGCCAGCTTTGAGTCATCACTCAACGCCGACCGTGCCGGCACGCTCGTCCGGCTGCGCGCGCAACTCGCACCGTTCCTGCTGCGTCGCACCAAGAACCAAGTTGCCACCGAGCTTCCGCAAAAGGTCGAGATGGAGCTCATCTGCCCGCTCACCGATGTGCAGCGCACCGAATACGCGCGGATCTGTAACGAGGGCCTCACCCGCCTCGGCGACGATGTCGGTGCGGCCATGCGCGAGAAGTCCTTTGGTTTCCTTGCTCTGCTCACCCGCCTTCGTCAGGTCTGCTGCGACCCCGACATGCTCCCGTGGCGCAAGTCGCCGCTCGAGGAATCGGGCAAGATCACCCTGCTGATCGAGAAACTCGCCGAGATCATCGAGAATGGTCACAAGGTCGTGATCTTCTCCCAGTTCGTGATGCTGCTGAATCGCGTGCGCGACGCTCTCAGTATCAGCTTCCCCGATCTGCCCCGCTACGAGCTCACCGGCATGACTCTCGACCGGCTCAAGCCCGTGCAGTCTTTCCAGGCCGCCGAAGGTGCCGCCGCCATGTTGGTATCGCTTAAGGCGGCCGGCACCGGCATCACTCTGCACTCGGCCGACTACGTGTTCCTGCTCGACCCCTGGTGGAATCCGGCCGTCGAAGCGCAGGCCGTGGATCGCGTTCACCGTATTGGTCAAAAGAGCACCGTTTTTGTCTATCGCATGGTCACCGCCGGCACGATTGAGGAACGCATCGAGGCGCTCAAAGCCTCCAAGCGCGACCTCTTCGATAAACTCGTCGGCGGCATCGGCGGCGACTTCGACCTCAGTCGGCACTTCACCTCGCTGCACGAGCTGGTGCAATTAACCGAAGTCGCCCCGGCCAACGACGAAGAACTCGAAAACGGTTCGTGAGCGAAAACCTCGACTTCAGTTTTAATCGCGGAAGCGCGGAAGGACTGAAGCGCGGAGTTTTTGAATAAGGAACTCAGGAAAATCAGGAACGATCTGATCTGGTTCGCTGACTTCCCTATTCAAACTGATTCAGTGCCTTCCGCCCTTCCGCGCTTCCGCGTTTCCGCGATAAAAACGGTTCCTTTGCTCACTCCGCCCAGTGGAGTGTCACCGGCTTTTCGATACAGGGGTTGAGGCTGTTGTGCACGGGGCACTTGGCGGCGATTTCTTCCAGCATGCCGTCGGGCAGGGCGTCGCGTTTGATCGGTAGCCAGAATTGGGAAGCCAGACGCACGATGCGACGGGGTGGCTCGGATGACATTTCCTTGGTAATCTCGTAGCGGATACCGTCGAGCTCGACGCCGTGCTTGCGAGCGACGATGGCCCAGGTGGTGCACACGCAGGTGGCTAGCGCGGTGGCCACCAAATCCGTCGGCGAAAACGATTCGCCGCGTCCCTGGTTGTCCTTGGGGGCATCGGTGTCGAGCACGGTGCCCGAGGGACCATGAACCGCGTTGCAGTGAAGATTGCCGTGATATTCGCCGGTGATTTTGACCATGACCCAAAAAGAATGACATCCAGTTCACGCCGCAAACGAGAAACCGCATCGTTTCGGACTGGCGGACAACTTATTGATGTGAAAAAACTTCGCCATGACTAACCCGGCTGGATCGCGTGTGCGCTGGTTGACAAAAGGCCTGTTGATGTTGGGCCGTGGTCTGGGCGTGCTGCTTTTGGCGACTGCCTTGTTGATCGTTATCCGTGAGCAAACTCCATGGGTCATCGCCGAGGCCGGTCAGGGCCAGCAAGTGTGGCGGGGTCTACTGACCGCGACGACCCTGGCGGCGGTCTTGGCGGGTCTGTGGCTCTGGCTGTTCCGCCCGCGTCCGGTCGTTAGAATGATTGGCACTCTTTTGGTCGCTATGATTTGTGGCTGGTCGTGGTTGGCCTGGGATGACCCCCAACTGGACTACCCACTGGAAAACTACCTATCTGCGTCAAATTATCCGGAGGCTCAGGTGACCAATGATCTGGTGCTGCGTTACCGCAGCGGTGAAGACTCTCGCCTGCCTGTCGACCTGCCTGAGTTGCACGAACCTTTCACCACCAACAACAAGACGCCAACTATCGAGCAATGGACAGCCTTCGTCTCCGGGCACCGTGCGGAGATTCAGCAGGGCTGGGAGCAACTTGCCGAGCATCGCGCTTGGGTAGCTGAGTTGGCCGCAGCGCACCGGCTCGCGGATTTGATCACCTTGTTGAGTGACCCCATTCCTTCATTTAAGGATCTCCGCGCACCTACCCGTTTCATGATGTGGCAAGCCCGTGCACTGGCCCTCGAAAATCGCGGAGATGAAGCCTTGGCTGAGGTCACCACACTGCTTGAGGCCGGCCAGAAACTAGCTCCTGAAAGTCGCACTCTCGTGCGGAGAATGATTGCTGTCGTGCTGCAAAAAACAGCTATTAAAAGCGCTGACTTTGTGCTCTCGGTTTCAGAAACCTCTGTCGAGTCCCGGTTGCGTTTACTTACCGTTCTTCAATCTCGCGAAAATCCAGTCGAAGGAGCGCGCAAGCTCGTCTGGTCGGACTACCTTGTTAGCACTGGCGCCCTGCTAAATATCGGCCGGCAACTGGATGAAGATTCCCTTCAGGGTGATTCACCTTACGGACACCGGATATTTTTTAATCCCAAAGCCACTGCCAATCTGTTCGGACACTATTTCGACACCCTGTCGGACCATGCTGCTGCCCGGGATTTCAGTGCGATCAATACACAGCAAGCGATTACCTTTGATGAGCCCCGTTCTTGGCGGATCAAAAATCTGGCCGGTTACCTCTTTCTCGACATGGCGACTCCAGCCTTTTCCAAGGTCATCGAAAGCTATTGGGAAACTGAAGACCTCGCCGTCGCGCTAGAGGCGCGCCTGCAAACGCCCTAGGTCTTCACAATTGATCGGCAGACCTTTGCCCTTGTCCGACGCGAAGCCGCCCGCTAGCGCTCTAGCCGACAGCGACGTGTGCCCGTAGCTCAGCTGGATAGAGCATCCGCCTTCTAAGCGGACGGTCGTGGGTTCGAATCCCGCCGGGCATACCAGCTGCGTCAAAGGAGGGTGGACACTCCTGTCCACCCCGGTTGCGCGTTCGGTGGCCTTAGGATTTTGCCGATGGAAAATGTCGCTCTGGGTGGGCAGGAGTGCCCACCCTCCTTCGATCATGTCGTCTCCCGATTCGCCGTTGCTGATCCTGCCGCCCTGTCCGCACCTGCCTCCCGCCAAGCCGGGCATGGATTGGCGCGCGCTCAACGCACTGCGCGATAATCAGGGAGCCGAGTTTTACCTGACGGCCCTCACATACAGCCAGACCCTCTGGCAACGCGCGTTACCGGCGCGGGCGCTGCTCTGTCTGGATCGTGCGATGGGGGCGAATCTGACCGGCGACGAGCCGGTGCTGCGGGAGTGGCCGTTACCTTATGCGTCGATGGTGTGGTTTATGACGCACACGCCGCGTTCGATCTTCATCGGTAATCCCCGGGTGCATTTTCAGCACTATGCCGATCGGTTGGGCGAGCCGCGCAAAGAACAGCGCAAGTGGCGCGCTTGGGCCTGTTGGGCTCTGGCCCGCCGGTTGCGGCCCGAGTGGTCGCACGACCCGAAACACAACGTGGTCGAACCGATCGAGAATTTCATCGCCCAAGAGCTCACGTTGCACGGCCATCCGGGTGAAGCCGCACTCTGGGAATCGGTTTTGCAGCAATGCGTGCCAGCCAATCCAGGGGATTGAGTCCCAGGCCGTGTTTTCGAAATAAACCGGTCCATCGCAGTCGCGCTACGAGTGAGGCGAGAAAGCACGCTGGGCCGGCGTTGTCCTTCAGCGGCACGGGCCGCTGGCCCGCATCCGCCTCGGTCGCCTTGGCCGAGCGCCCTTTCTCACTCACGCTG
>JBBKWO010000076.1:0-15865 GCA_037969015.1 Opitutaceae bacterium | reverse complement strand
TCCGTTCCGGCTGTGATGCCCTGCGTGCCAGTGGTGTTTTGCACCGTGATGTCAGAGTCGTCGGCCGTCAGCGCAATCGTGCCTGCGGTCGCTTCGATGTCCTGCTGGTCGGCTGCGGTCACCTCAACCGTCGAGCCGTCAATCGCATCAATCGTGATGGCACCGGTCGTCGCCGTGATCGATTGCGTCGATCCCGTCGCGTCGATCGTGATCGTCGAGGCCTCAGCCTTCACGTCAATGGCTCCGTTGGCCAAGATCGTCTGCGTATCAGTATCAGCCAGCACGTTGATCGTGGAGTCAACCGCGTCCACGATGATGTCGCTGGCGGTCGCTTCGATGCTTTGCGTCGTGTTCGCAGTAACATTGATGGTAGAGGCGTTGTCGGCGTCGAAGGTGACGGTCCCGGTGGACGCGGTAATCGCCTGAGAGCCAGACTCGGAGTTGAAGGTAATCACCGAGTCATCGGCGCTGAAGTCGATCAAGCCTTGGGCAGTGACGTTTTGGGCACCCGCGTCGGCCTGAACCAAAACCGTGGAGCCAACGGTCGCATTGACCGTGATGTCCGTGTCCGCGTTCAAGGCCTGCAGGCCAGCGGTATTCTGCACGGTGATATCGGATTCCTCGGCGATCACGGTGATTGCACCTAGGACAGCAGCAATCGTTTGGGCCTGATCGGCGGTCAAATTGATCGTGGA
Organism: Opitutaceae bacterium; assembly: GCA_037969015.1. Lineage (GTDB taxonomy): Bacteria > Verrucomicrobiota > Verrucomicrobiia > Opitutales > Opitutaceae > JAUWBF01. The sequence goes on along the minus strand of JBBKWO010000076.1, from coordinate 15,170 downwards.
GGAATCTGTGGCGGTAACGATGATATCATCAGTCTGCGCCGTCAGCGACTGGAGGGCGCTGTTGGAGTTGATGGTGATATCGGTGCCCGCGTTATTCGCATTCAGATCGATCGCGCCTTGGGCGGTGATCGTCTGGGGACCAGCGAGGGCCTCGACCAGCACCGTGGCACCATTATCAGCATCGATGGAGAAGTCACCGTTACCGGCAGTGATCGATTGCGGTGCAATGGTATTTTGCACAATCACATCGGAATCATCAGCGGTAATGCTCACAAGGCCGTCAGTGGCTACGATGGTTTGATCAAGGGCGGCGGTGACGTTGAGGGTCGACTCGCCAGTGGCATCAATCGTGATCGCGCCAGTCGCGGCGGACAGGCTCTGTGAGGACACATTCGAGTTGATGGTCACATCAGAAGCGAGACCTGTGGCGGTTAGCCCAATCGAGCCTTGAGCCTGGATGGACTGAGGACCACCAAGGGCCTCTACCAAGATGGTTGATGCACCGAGGAGGCCAGTCGTGGCGTTAGCGGTAAAGTCGCCGGAACCCGCGGTAATCGTCTGCGGCGCGGAGGCGTTTTGCACCACCACGGCGGCGCCGTTGGCGGCATCAATGTCAATCAGACCGTCAACGGCGGTCACCGTTTGTGCGTTCTGGGAGGTGACGTTGACGGTAGCCACATTCGTGGCAGCAATGGTGATGTCGCCGGTGATCGCGGAGATCGCCTGCGAACCGCCATCGGCATTGATCGTGATGTCGGAGTTGGCCGCATCGGCAGTGACGTCAATCAGCCCTTGGGCAGTGATCGTCTGGGTGCCGGTGGTGGTTTCGACGAGAATCGTGGAGGCCTCAGTGGCATCAAGCGTGATATCGGTGCCGGCTGTCACGTTCTGACCGGAGGCGGCGGTGACGTTGATCTCGGAATCCCCAGCAGCGGTGACTGTGATGGACTCGTCCAGGGCGCGCATGGTCTGGGAGCCCGATACCGAATCGATGGTGATCAGCGTGTTCGTGGTAACCGTGGTGTCAGCGTTCAGGTCAATGCGATCCTGGGCAATGATCGTTTGCGTGCCATTCATGGCCAGAACCCGCACCGTGGCGGAACTGTCCGCGTCCACCGTGAAATCGGCACCTGCAGTCAGGGACTGGTTACTGGCCGTATTGCGAATCAAGACGTCCGCGTCAGTGCTGGCGACGATTGCAATCGAATCCAGAGTTGCGTCAATCGACTGGGCCTGGGCTGCGGTCAGATTAATCGTTGCCTCGTTGGAAGCGGTAATCGTGATCGTCTCGGTGGCCGCAGTGATGTCCTGATTGGCTGCGGATGAGTTGATGGTGATGTTGGTGCCTGCGGCATCGGCGTTCAGATCAATCAGATTTTGAGCGGTGATCGTTTGGGAACCGTTGTTTGCCTGCACAAGCAGGGTCGCGGCGCTGTCGAGATCGGCGGTTATGTCCGTCCCCGCTGTGATGTTTTGAGCACCTCCGCTGTTGCGGATCACGACATCGGCATCGGTAAATGCAATCACGGCAATTGAGCCTGCGGTTGCACCAATCGTCTGGGCCTGTGCGGCCGTAATGTTGATTGTAGCCTCGTCGCTTGCGGTGACTGCGATGTTGTCGGATACGGCCGTAATATTCTGGATGGCTGCTGCTGCATTGATGGTGATATCGGTGCCAGTGGCATCGGCGTTCAGATCAATCAGGTCTTGGGCGGTGATCGTTTGATTACCGCTAAGCGCTTCGATCAATACTGTAGCGGCACTATCGGCATCCACCGTAAAGTCGGCACCGGCCAAAATGGTCTGCGAGCTGCTGCTATTCCGGATAGTGACTGCCGAGGCTTCGGAGGCGGTCACGGCAATATCATCAACGACTGCCTCGATACGCTGAGCCGTAGAGGCCAGAACGTCGATCGTTGAGGCACCGGCAGCGTCAAGAGTGATGGTCTCGGTAGCCGCCGTGATATTCTGGCTCGAACTAGTCGACCGAATCGTCAGAGCCGCACTATTGTCGGTGTCGAGGTCGATAAATGTATTCGCGTCGATGGTCTGGGCGTTGGAGGCCAGGATGTTTACCGTCGCGCTGTTGTCAGCCAAGACCGTGATACTGGCATCCAGAGCATCGATATCCTGAAGGCCGGCAACCGAAGTGATCGTGATGTCGGAGTTCAGTCCATCGGCACCCATATCAATCAGATTGGTAGCCCGGATGGTTTGCAGACCGGCGCTAGCCCGGACCAAAACGTTGGCTGCGGTAGCGACATCGATCAAGATATCGTTGCCCGCCAACAGGGTCTGGTTGCCACTGGAGTTCTGAATGGTGATGGCTGAATCGTCGGTGGCGGTGATGTCGATATTCGTGTCGGTCGCCTCCAAGCGCTGGGCCTGCTGGGCCAGGATATTGATCGCCGATGCGGTGGCAGTGCCGACTGCATCGATCGTGATATCACCCGTTGCGGCCGTGATGTTCTGGGTAGAACCGGTGGACCGGATCGTCATTACTGCGGAATTATCTGTATCGAGATCAATGAAGGTCTCGGCATCGATGAATTGCGCACCGGAAGCGAGCACGTTGATCGTGGCGCTGTTGGTCGCGGAAGCAGTGATGCTGGCGTTCACCGCATCAATATCCTGATTACCAGCAACCGAGGTAATGGTGATGTCCGTGCCTGCCGCGTCTGCATCAAGGTCAATCAGTTGGTCTGCGGTGATGGTTTGCAGACCATTGACCGCTCTAACCAAGACCGTGGCTGCGCTATCGGCATCAACGGTAATATCAGTGCCGGCGGTGATCGTCTGAGCACCACTGGTATTGCTAATCGTCACGTCGCCTGAGGTGTTGGCGACGATATCGATGTTACCGGCGGTCGCGTTCATGACCTGAGCCTGCGCGGCGGTGACATTGATCGTCGACTGATCGGTGCCAGTGATGGTGATGTCACCGGTGACGGCGGTCAGGCTCTGGGTCGAGGCCGCCGAGGTGATGGTGATGTCGGTGCCGCTAGCGTCGGCATTGAGATCGATGTTGTCCTGAGCATTCAGGGTCTGCGCGCCGTTGACGGCGCGGACGGTGACGGTCGCGGCACTGTCGGCGTCGACCATGATGTCGGCACCGGCCGTGAGAGACTGGAGACCGCTGTTGTTGCGCACCAAGATGTCTGAGCCGGTGTTGGCAATGAGGCCGATGGTTCCGACGGTGGCACCGATCTGCTGAGCCTGATGGGCAGTTACGTTGATCGTCGAGCTGTTCATACCGGAACCGGCGGCGGTCGCGATGATATCACCGTTTGTGGCAGTGATGGTCTGGGTGCCGATGGCGGCATTGATCGTAATATCGGCTGCACCGGTGGTGGTGGTAGCGGTATCGAGGCTGATATTCTGATCGGCGACCAGCGACTGGGCACCGGTCAACGACTCGAGAGTGATGGTCGCACTATTGTCGGCATCAGCAGTGATATCAGTGCCAGCCGTGAAGGACTGGTTGCCACTGCTATTGCGGACAACGATGTCGGCTGAAGTGTCGGCCGACAGTTCAATGGTGCCCTCGGTGGCTTCAATATCCTGAGTGAAACCGGCCGTGACATTGATGGTCGATTGGTCGGTGGCTGTGGCGATGAAGTCACCATTCTGGGCGGTAATCGACTGGGTCGAAGCAGCGGAGGTGATGGTGATATCAGATCCAACCGCATCGGCGGTCAGAGTGACGTCGTTATTGGCATCGAGGAACTGCGCACCGCTGGAGGCACGCACCAGCACGGTGGCCGCATTTAGTGCACTGGCGGTGATATTAGTGCCCGCGGTAAGCGACTGAGCTCCAGCATTGTTGCGAACCACAATGTCGGCGGAAGTATCGGCATCGAGAACGATGGAACCGGCGGTAGCGTTGATCGTCTGCGGTTGGGCGGCGGTGAGGTTAATCGTGGCCGAATCGGTTGCAGTCGCCGTGATGTCATCGGCAACCGCAGTGATGGACTGGGTCGATGCGGCGGAATCAATGGTGATGTCGCTGCCTGCGTTGTCGGCGGTTAGCGCGATTTGACCCTGGGCGGTAACAAACTGCAGACCGTTGGTCGCACTGACCAGCACGGTGCCCGCGGTGCTGCCGGGGGCGTCGGTGCCTGCGATCATCACGATATCTGTGCCGGCATTGATCGTCTGGGTAGAACTAGTGTTCTGAACCGTGACCGAAGAGTCACCGTCGGACGTGATCGCAATGTTGCCAGAGGCAGCAGCTATCTCCTGCTGAGTAGCGGCCAAAACCGACACACTGGAGGCGGCGTTAGTGCCGTGGGCGTCGACAAGGAGATTGTCGCCCGCGGTCACCTGCTGGTTGGCGGCGGTGGACTGGATGGTAATCGCACCCAGATCGTCGGTGTTAAGGTCGATGTCGGTCGCGGCATCAATCGCTTGGAGTCCGCTCGCGGTAATAGTGATCGTGGCGGCATCGCCAGCAGCTCCGCTACCCGTAGCCGTCGCGGTAATGCTTCCGGTGACAGCGTCGATATCCTGATTATCGGCAGCCGAATTGATGGTGATATCGGTGGTGAGGGCGTCAGCCGTGACATCTGTGGAAGTCAGTGTAATCGAGTCGCCGGCAGAAACCGTCTGCAGACCCAAGTCGGATTGAATCAGCACCTTGGCCGCAGTAGAGGCGTCAACCGTGATATCCGTCCCGGCAGCGATACGCTGCGCACCAATCGCGTTTTGGATCGTGATCGTAGAACTATCGGAAGCAGCTACCTCGATATTTCCGACCGTGGCTTCAATTTCTTGCGCGTTGGCGGAAGTCACAAAAATATCGGAATCCAGAGTCGCGTCCAAAGTGATATCGCCGGTGTCTGCCGTGATGAGTTGTGCGTTGGTCAACGAATTGATCGTCAGAGTGGAATCATCATCCGCTGCCAGTTCGATGAATGCACCGGCAGAGAGGGTCTGCAAACCGTCGTCCGAACGAACCAGGACCGTGGATGAATCCAACGAATCCATGGTGATGTCCGCGCCGGCTGTCAGCGTCTGGGTGCCGGTGGTGTTTTCAACCGTGAGCAACGAGTCAGTGGAGATCAAAGCGATCGATCCGGCAGTAGCCGTGATATCCTGCTGATCGGCGGCCAACACATCGATGGTCGCGGTAGTCGCGTCAAAGGTGATGTCGCCGGTAGTTGCGGTAATCGACTGGGTAGCGCTGTCGGAACTGACCGTGATCGCCGAGGCGTCAGCGGTGAGCGTAATCGCACCGCCGGCCAGAATCGTCTGCACTCCGTCGTCGGCAAAAACGTTGACGGTGGCGGCGTTGAAGGAATCCACGATAAAGTCGGTTCCTGCGGTGATGTTTTGGGCACCGCTGATGTTCTCGACCGTGATGGTGGAGTTATCCGCGTCCAACTGGATCTTGCCGGCCGTCGCTTCGATGTCCTGCTGGTCATCGGCGGTGATCGTGATCGTGCCAACACTGGTCGCGGTGGCAATGATGTCGCCGCTGACTGCCGTGATCAACTGGGTGCCATCGGTGGTAGAATCCACCGTCACTGCGGAGGCATCTGAATTGATGATGATATCACCCTGAGCGGTGATGGTCTGGACACCGTTGTCCGCGAGCACATCGACCGTGGAGCCGTTCGAGGCATCAATCGTGATATCGGAAGGATCGGTATCAGCTGTGCCAGCGGTGATGGTCTGATCCGTGCCGGCCTCAACCGTGATGGTGGAGTTGTCGGCGATCAGATCAATCGAGCCAACCGTGGCGTCGATGGTCTGGGTCGTATCGGCAAAAATCGTCGCCGTGGAGTCGGTCATATTAACCGTGATATCCCCGGTGGACGCGGTGATCTCCTGCGCGCCAGAATCCGACCGGATCGCGATGTCGGCGCTATCGGTGCCGATAACATCGATGAAGTTAGTCGCCGTGATGGTCTGCAGACCTTCGTCGGCCACCACTACAACAGCGGCGGAGTCGTTGGCAGTAATCGAAATATCCTCGCCAGCCGTAATGGTCTGGGCGCCCAAGACGTTCTCAATGGTGACCAAGGATGAGTCGTCAGCATCGATCACGATGCTGAGTGCCGCGTCGATATCCTGAGTGCCATCAGCCGTAATGGTTACCGTGGTGAAGTTACCGAGGGCATCGATGTTGATGTTGTCGTTCTCGCTGGTCAGGGACTGATTGCCGAGCGAGGTGAGTTGAATTTCAGCGCCGTCTTCATTGGCGTCGAGATAGACGGTGTTGGCAACGGTGATGGTTTGGTCGCCCGCGCTGGTCAGGCCTGCGATGGTGCCGAAGGTGCCACCGGTCACGGTGAGATTACCGAGGCCGGAAACATCATCCTGCACGAGCACAACCTGAGATTGATCAGCTTGGGTGCTGTCGATGGTGGCACTGCCGTCACCAACCGCGCTGGCGGTGATGATCAGATCGCCATCGGAAACGATGATGCGCTGGGCCTCCTCACCGGCACCAACGTCGGTGCCGTCGGAGGTAATGGCGGCGTAGGCGCCGAATTCGTCACCGGCGATGACAGACAAATCGCCGGTCGTGACGGTGATTTCCTGACGTCCAAGCGAGGTGATCTCAGCATAGGTGTCCGCACCCGAGCCGCCTTGAACGGTGAGGGTATCCCCGGCGGTGATGAACTGGTCATCATCGCTGGAGATGGTGGCGGAGGCGAAGTCGCCGGAACCGGCAGTGACCAAGACGGACTCCCCGGCGGTGATCGTCATGACGCCGCCACTGTTGATCAAGGCGCTGGCGTTGGCACCACCGTTACCGCCAAAGGCGGGCTCAACACCGACGTAAACGTTTTGAACATTGTTAATGTCGAGGGTGGTCGCGGCGAGGACTTGGACATCCGTGTCATCGGCGGAACCGCCGGAAACCTGAACGTTGGTGTTTGTCGTGTCGCTGCTGCTGGCGAGGAGCAACGAACCGTTGGCGCCGCCAGCGGAGACCAACACATTGGCACCGTTCGTGGAATCAGAGCCAACGATCTTAATACCTTCGGCAAAGTCGCTGTCAGCAGGCACCTCGTCATCGGCGCTGATACGGATCTGGCCGTCAGTCGTTTGAATGATGGTGGAAATGTCGGAATTAATATCGCCGATCAGCACGTCGTTGGCCGCGGTGATGGAGATGGCGGGTTCGACGGTGTCGTCGATCGTGCCGGTGGCCTCGACCGTGGCGGAGTGGATGACAACCGATGAGGTATCGTCATCAATACCGGCGTCGGCCGTGATGGTGATCGTGCCATTCGTGTCGCCATTGGCGCTGACTAAGGTGGCAAAGGTGGCGTTGCCCACGATGACCACGCCGTCGGCGTTGTCGACGTCGTCAGCGACCGTGAGGTCGTTGGAGGCATTGATGTTGATGGCGCCGTTGGCGGTTTGGACCGTGGTATCGGCCACCTGGGTGTCGGAACCGATGAGAACATCATCGTCGGCGAGCAGGTCGATACGGTTGTTGATCAATTTGGAAGCGGTAACCACACCGGTGGTCGATACCGTTGCGCCCAAGATCGTGAGATCGGTTCCGGAATTAAGGTAGACACGGCCGTTGCCGTTTGCAGTGAGGTCGCCGAAGACGTCGATGGCGTTGGCGTTGATCTGGATACCGCCACCCGCAAGGATCGGGGCATTGGCGTAGGTCGGAGTGGTCGAGCTGCTGGTGGAGATTGAACCGGTGATGGTCGTGGTGCCGAAACCGACTTCCTGGAGGAAGGTGGTCGAGGCGACGTCGTCCAAGTTATCGACGTCATCGGCCGCACGGATGACGATATCACCGAGTTCGACGCCGGTGCCGACCATGCCGTTGAAGAGGATGCTACCGGTGACCGCACCGTTGGTGGTCGATCCGGCCACAAGGAGCAGATCGTTGACGCTGGCGGTGAGACCGTTGAGCGAACCATTCAGATTGATGTCACCCACGATGAGGTCAGACACACCTGTGAAGGTGCTGATCGTATTCGGAGAAGTGGTGCCACCACCGATATAGATATCACCGGCGCCGCCGTTGGCGGTGTAGTCCTGGGTGCCCTTAGTTTGGATGGTGATACCGGCGGCGACTTGAGTCTTTGTGTTTCCGGAGGTTCCGGTGGCGTCGCCATTGATCACGATTGCGTCGGAGTTGACCGTGAGGGTCGAGAGCGCGTTGACCGTGCCGACGTTGCTGTTGAAGCGCGTGGTGCCGGCGTCGTTAATGACGAGGTCGACGAGGTCCACGAGAGGAATGATCAGCGATTCAGGGAGCTCGGAGTTGAGCGTGCCATTGAATTCAACACCACCGGTGCCACCGGTGGCATCGAGTGTGGTGGCCGCCTGGCTGAGGCGCAGGGCGTCGTTGTAGATCTGATGATCTTCAGTGGTGATGGTATCGCCACGGAAGAAGGTGGTGCCACCGCGCTGGGTCGAATCGAAGTCGGTGATCAGGCTGTTGGCCGTGACGTTGTCAGCCAAGGTGGTCGTGCCCGCGCTGTTCAGGATCACATCAGCAAGTGCCTGGCTGCCGGCGCCGACGGTGTTGTTAAAGGTAATGTTACCGGTGCCGGCGTGGACCGTGAGGTTGTTGGTCAGATCGCTGTCGCTATCCACAGTGCCGTCGAAGAGCACATTGCCAGCGAGGGCCGGATTGGTGCCACCCACAAGAGGATTGGGAGCGATACCGTTGGTGCTGATGATAACATCACCCGCCAAACGGATGTTCAACAAGCCGTCGTTGGACGTGAAGGTAACGTTGTCACCCGTGGTGGTAATATTGCCTTCAGTGATAACCTGACCGGAGCCGCCACCCGAGCGGATGATTTGAACCGTGCTGTTGGAGAAGATGTCGGCTTCGGCTGCGAAGACCAAGTCGGTGCCGGCACCGAAGGTGATCTGGACGTCCGAGGGGCTCGGAACCGTGCCGGAGGTGGTCTGGATAAGACCATTAAAGTTCACCTGATTATCCGGGGCGTCTATAGTGGTCAGATAATAGAAGTGACCGTTTTTGGCGATGACCCGGCCGAAGGCGTTGATGTTATTCTGGACGTTGTCATTCAGGTCGATGCTGCCATCGGCCGTAATAAACTGAGCCTGACCGCCCACGATGATACCGTTGGCGGGGTTCTGAATGATAGCACCGGTCGCCTGGGTGACCACAAAGAGGTCGCCATCCATATCCACGCTACCCAGCTGAATACCATTGGCCTCGAGCAGGTTGACCTCGCCGGCACCACCGGTGGTCTTCGAGATATTGACCGTAGCCACCGTGGTCTTGATGAAGCCGTCGTAATCCGCGAGGACCGGCTCGACCGTCAAATCTCCGTCGGTGGTGTTTACACCAATGCTGCCACCACCGGTGTCTTGATCGGTGATATTAAGCGTGTTGGCGGTAATGCGGTTGGTCAGGACCGAAGGATTGGAATTCACCATGTCGCCTTCGTTGAGGATGTTCACGGTGCCGCTGGTGCCGGCGCTGATGGCCGCACTCATGTCAAAGTCGTGGAAGGTCAGGTTAATAATGCTGGTGGCCGTGATCGGCGCAGCCGCGTCCTGGACGATATCAAATGTGCCCACGTCGATGGTGGTCGTAGAACCGGACGAAACGGCACCCGTGATAGCCAGATCGACGCCACCATTGTAGAGGAAGCTACCCGTGGCGGAACCGAGGGAGATCTCATCAACCAGATTGGTCTCGGAGTTAAGAATAACCGCGCCCTTGCGGTTGATGACATTGAGCTCGGCGAGTGTAAGGATAGCGGTATTGGCTTGGGTCACATTACCGCTGCCAGCCGTCGCGACTCCGGCTGCCGTGGTGCCGGCTTCAAGCTGCAGCAGGTTGGCAGTGGATGATTGGGTAATCTGGAGGGCATTCTCTTCACGCAGGTGAAGGTCATAACCGGCCTTGTCGAATTGCAGACCGGCAACCGTGGTGCGAAGCGGGTTGACCGTATCGGCGTCATCCACACCGACATTACCATCACCGATAAACACGAGTTCGGCGGTGGCTGCATTGATGGCTTTCAGCACACCCTCTTGGATCGTGGTAGCCTCGTAGGTATCCTTGATTTCAAAGGTGATGGAACCGGTGGAGGTCTTGGAGATCTGGTTGGCCTGGGTGGAGTTCGCGAGAACGATACCATTATCGGTCGCACCGCCGGCGTCGGTTCCGGTGGTGATCGTGTAAATACCATCAAGCACTTGGCCTACGTTATAGTTGCCATCCAGAACAGAGGCGCGAAGCAGCAGATTGGCGCTGGTGGCCGTGATACGACCGCTCAGACCGTTTCCGGAGAGGAATACGATACCGCCCACGCCATCCGCGTCACTATCCGCATTGATGGTGAGGGTGTTCGAGGAGGTGCCGGTGTGGTTGAGGAGCGCACCGATGCGATAGTCCTCGGTGGCGGAGAGAATCACGTTACCGGACAGATTCGTGTCCGTGAAGATACCACCGTTGGGATTCAAGTCGGAGATCAGGATGTCGGCATTACCGGCGGTCGGAGCCTGATTGATAGTGGGGGCACCTTCCAAGGTCAGCACGCCAGTGCCGGAGGAGTTCGACGTTTTAACCTTACCATCGATGGTAACAGGACCGTTGTTATAATCACCGACCAAGGCGATGTAGTTGTTTGAGGTGGTGACGTCACCGGTGACGGTCAGTCCGGAATCGGTGTAAATTTCAGCACCACCATTGGCCTGGATGTTATCAACAATTCCGCGGCCGGCGAAAATCGTGCCGACATTGATGGCGTCGATGGCGAGGTTTTCACCCGTCGTCGAGTTGATGAGGAAGAAGCCGCCGTTGGCCTGGCCGGCCAGTCGGGTCACGCCTTCAACTTCGAGGGCATCGACCACGTTGGCCGAATCGGAGTCGTTTTGCGCGGACGTGCCGGCGGTGCCGACCGTGCCGGAACCATTGCTAGCAGTGAGGGCCAGGAGGCCGCCGGTGCCGGAGAAGGTAATCAAGCCCTTGTCGCCGCCATCGTTCTCGGCGGTGATTCCGCCGGCCGTGACAACCAAGTCCAACAGGAGGTCATTGCCGGACATCTCGAGATCATCCGCGCCGATGATTAATCCACCAGCGCTGGTGAAGGACAGACTGTCGCCAATGATACCCTCGATCAGGGTATCTTCGTTGCTCGGACGGTTGATGCGAATCGCAGAAGTCACCGTTCCCTTGTCAAAGATGATCGTGCCGGCACGCAGGTTCGGACGGTTGGTTGCCGAGATGCCCGTGCCGCCATCACCGGTGAGGGTGATTTGGTTGGCGGCGATAACGCCATTGCCTGATGTCAGCGATAGCAGACCGGTGTTATCGATGACAATCGTGGCGGTGCTGTTCGCAACGCCGATGTTGCCGGCGTAGTTGATGGCATCACCGGAGGTCAGGGTAATCGCACCCGAACCGATGTTACCCACATTACCCGTGAGCGAAATCGAACCAGCCGTTGCCTCGATATTGATGGTCTGGGCGCTGGAGGCCAGGGAGGAGGCCGAGTTGTAAGTAAAATCGTTGGCAGCGATGGCTTGGAACAGGGTAGCCTGGGCACCAGCCGCAGCCGTCATGCTGATGTCATTTCCGGCGGTAAAGATCACATTACCGGAAGTCGCACCGGTATTACCAACCGCAGAACTGGTGGTGATGTCATTACCGGCGGTCAGCGAAACATCCGAACCGCCCGTCCCGGCGATGATCGCAGACACATCAAGATCACCAGTGGTGGCTTCGATCGTAATCGCCGTGCCGGCATTGACCGTTGCGGCGATGGTCACGTCGTTACCACCCGTGATGTCGACAGTGTCCGCGGCATCGATCTTGGCATTCTGGATGACGTCATTACCGGCGGTAACTGTGGCCGCTGCGCCGGCATTGATCAACCCGTTCAGGGTGATGTCGTTTTCGGCGCTGAGGTCAACCGCACCAACGGCAACCACCGTGTCGGTCACGATAAGGTCGGAGTCTGCGCCGCTCAATACCAGCGAGATGTTTCCGCTGTTCGTTACCAAACCGGCGGTCGTAGAGGTGACCGGGTTAAATCCACTGATGGCGGCAATATCGACAACCGTGACGGTCGCAGAAGCTTCTTCATTTTCGATGGCAATCGCGCCACCATCGGCACTCGCCTGCAGGTCGTAGCTGCCATTGGCGTAAACCGGGGCTGCGGAGGTCGCACCAATGTTGGTGGCCAGAATCTCGAGCGTGCCAGGACCGGTGAAGGTGATCGGCGTGGAATTGTCGGTGGCGGTCAGGTCACCGGCGTCAACTCGAATGGACACCTGCTGGCTGGCTCCGTTCAGCGTGATACCGTCAATGGTGCTTAAACCGTCGATGCTGTCGATAGAGGCGATTTCCATATCGCCAGTGGTCCGGAGAACCAAATTCCCCGACAGGTTGGCGGCAATGGAGCTGATTGCATTGGACGCGTTGGTCAGGGTTGCACCACCGCCGACACCGTTGGCGTCAAGGGAAAGACCACCGGCCGTGATTGCACCCGTCGTCTGGGTGATGGCACCGGCATTGGCCAAGAGTGAAAGCGTGCCTGTGCCCAAGTCCACTGCGCCGGTGCCGATTACAATGGCACCGGTGTTCTGGAGGCTGACGTCTCCATTGGTGGTGGCTGCAATGATCGAGCCAAAGGTGTTTGCCTCGGTGCTCAGGTCGGTTGCGCCGCCCGCGGAATTCACTGAAAGTCGCGAGCTGGTCAGGCCGGTGATGGCACCAGACTGGGTGATGCCCGAAGCCGCGTCAGTCGTTTCAAGAGTAAGGTTACCCTTGAGCGTGCTGGCTCCGATCACGATACCATCGGAACCACTGTGGAGCAGGGAGACGTTGCCGGTTTGCGCGGCGTTGGCACCGGAGGTGAAGGTAATGTCGCCATCGGCAAAAATGTTGGCCGAATCGGTGAGCAGGATGTTGCCATTGCCACCGGTGGAATCCTCGGCAGTGAGGAACACCGAACCACCCGAGGCGGGAACCATGTCAATGAAGCCGGTTCCACCCACATCCTGAAGGATGCCCGTGGCTTGGTTGGTAACAAACATACCGCCATCGGTGGCCGTATTGACACTCAGGGTCGTCATGGTGTTACCCGTGCCGGCCAGCGTGATGGCGTCAGTGCCGGTCAGCGCGCTGTTGAAGATATAACCACTTTCCTTGGAAACAATGGTGAGGTCACCGGCGATTGCACCGGGGATGGTGGTTTGACCCACGTCTGTGCCCAAGGTGATTACACCAGTCTTGGATACAAAGACATCCGTGCCGACGGTGACACCATTGCCAAAGACGTTGTCGTCGTCGTCTGTGATGTTAGTCGTGCCAACGTTGGTGAGAACTACCGAGCCTGCTACCGCGATGCCATTATTGTCGCCATCGGTAACGTCATCCTGAGTCAGATCGCCACCGTTGAGGTCGAAGGTGAGATTGCCGCCCACGATGAACGAGGGATCGGCAGCGGGGTTGGTCAGGTCACCCGAGGTGATTTCGAGATTACCATCGTTGGTGATCAAAACATTGCCAGCCAAGGCGTTGCCAGTGGTCATACGGGTCAGGCCTGCCGCGGAGATAATACCCGCTGCATCCTGGCTGATGGTGCCGCCGGCGGCCTGCACCAAGAAGCGGCTGCTCGAGTCCGTAAGAGTGATCAGCGCGCCCGCCAGATCGATGAGATTGCTGCCGGTATTGCTGATGACCAGTGCATCGCTGGTGGCGTTATCGGTGCTAATGGTTGCGTCGTTCAAATCGATCGCTCCAGCCCCTGCATCAATTGAGATGGTTCCCGTGCCTGCGGCTAGTTCGGCACCCACTGCATCGGTGGCGGTAAATCCAACGCTTGTCAGATCGATGTTTCCATCGGCGGTATCAATTACACCGCTCAACGTTAGCAGGCCTCCGGCCGTGATGGTTACGTTGTCTGCATCAGTAGTGATACCGGCCAGTTCGATATCCAAACCATTCACATCAACATAAGTAATTGCACCGTCGTAGATGAAATCGGTGGCGATCGTGTCGACATTGTTAGCGGTGCCGATAAGCGTTGCCGCTCCGCCACCAGCCAGAACGAGATTCTGACCCGTGATCTGACCACCGGCAAGTTGAGTAATGCCACCGTAAGTGGAGGCGGTGCTAAGCTCGTTGGCATTCAGCGTAACGGTGCCGGTTGCACCTGCGGACAGGGTGCCGGCGCCAAGGGAGATTGCTCCGATATCGTCAGTATCACCCACACCGACATTGACGGTCAGGTCTTCCGCAGCAGTAGCGGCCGCGGTGCCGTTGAGAACAAAACTGTCGCCGGAATCGAAAACCAGCGAACCGGTCGTTTCGGATACCGTGACACCGGTATTGATCGTGATATTATCCGCGCCGGCAGATTCAACCGAAGTGTAGGTAAACGTGTTACCGGATCCTGAGTTCGTGGATGTGTTGACCGCGAAGGTGATCGGGCTGCCTGCCTCAATGTAGCTGCCGTCGACATCTGTAGCGATGGAGGTTGTTGCCAATGAAGCGTCGAGACCGGAGAGACTGGCGATAGTCAGCGCACCCGTGTTGACCAGTTCAAACGATCCAACACCGGTCTTTTGCACGGCCAAGTTGCTGACGACAGTATCCAATAAAACCGAATTGGCCGCAATGATACCGAGATTGGTGACATCAACCACTCCGAAACCGTCGATCGTGTCGGTCGAATTGAGGAACACGCTGCCCGTTCCACCGATGGTGATATCATCAACCAGCATACCGTCGGCATTCACAACCAAGGCGGTATTATCGACAAAAGTGCCGATACCAAAAGTCAGATAGGTGGAGTTGGTAATCGAGACCGTGCCACCGCCAGCGAGGACAACCTCGTCTTGGAAGTCGTTACCTACATTGGTGAGATTGATCGTGCCGGCCCCAGCATCAATGTCGGATGTGCTGGTAACCGTCAAAGCACCGCCTTGGGTGATCGCACCGTCATTGCTGGTCGCGTCAAGGACGCCGGTGACCGTGCCGGAACCCAAGTTCAGTGCGCCGGTCGAGACGACCGTCAGATCACCCGTGTTCAGCGTTCCCAAAATCAGCGCATTGGCATCCGTCACCTCCACCGTCGAGTCGGCGGTCAAGGAAACAGCTCCTTGGAAATTATTGGATCCGTTGGTCAGCGTGATCGTGCTGGTTCCAGCATCAATGTCCGATCCGCCGGTCACCGTCAAAGCTCCCGTCTGCG
>JBBKWO010000075.1:0-46385 GCA_037969015.1 Opitutaceae bacterium | reverse complement strand
GGGCGGGCAGGATGCCCACCCTACTTTAGGGGAGCGGTAGTTCGCGCCACTGGCCGGGGGTGAGGTCGTCGAGGGTGTGTTCGCCGAAGGTGGTGCGGTGGAGGGTGAGCACGGTGTTGCCAACGGCGGCGAACATGCGGCGGACCTGGTGGTATTTTCCCTCGATCAGGGTGAGCTCGGCGACGCGGGGCTCGACGATGCGCAGGATGGCGGGGGCGCAGGGGGCTTTTTCGTCGTCGAGTTGGAGGGTGCCGGCGGCGAAGAGGTCGATGAGGTCGGGCGTGATATCGTTTTCGAGCGTGGCGCGGTAAATTTTGGGGACCTTGTGTTTGGGCGAGGTGAGCCGGTGCACCAGATCGGTCTGATCGGTGAGCAGCAGGAGTCCGGAGGTTTCCTTGTCGAGCCGGCCGACGGAGGTGATGACGGGGTTGCGGGCGCGCCAGCGTTCAGGGATCAGGTCGTAGATCAACGGGGCTTCACGCGGGTCGTGCGAGCAGGTGAGGCCGAGCGGTTTATTCAGTAGTAGCAAAATGCCCTCGGGGTGGTCGAGCGGCTCGCCGTCGACGAGCACGTCGGTGGCATTTATTTTCTGGCCGGAGTCGCCGGCGGGTTTACCAGCGATGGTGATGTCGTGTTTGCGGACGTAGGCTTTGGCTTCGCGGCGGGAGCAGTAGCCGAGGCTGGCGAGGAGTTGGTCGAGGCGGTTCAAAGTAGGTTTTGTGATGGTGGCTGTGAACGGTGAACGCGCCTGCAAGCAGGCGGCCTACGGTTTTAGGTGGGGAGGAGTTCGGTGCCGTCCAACGGGAGTTGTCCGGCGGCGATACGGGTGAGGTTTTCGGTGGTGACGCGGGCGATTTCGCCGAGGGCTTCGCGGGTGAGGAACGCTTGGTGGGCGGTCACGAGAACGTTGGGAAAGGAGAGCAGGAGCATGAGCTCGGAGTCTTTGATGACGACGTCGGAGAGGTCTTCGAAGAAGACGCCTTCTTCTTCCTCATAGACGTCGAGCGCGACGCCGCCGAGGTGGCCGCTGCTCAGGCCGCCGAGGAGCGCGGTGGTATCGATCAGTTTGCCCCGGCTGGTGTTGACCAGGTAGGCGCCGGGTTTCATGCGGGCCACGCGGGTGGCGTCGATGAGGTGGTGGGTATCGGGCAACAGCGGGAGGTGAAGCGAGACGATGTCGGAGGTGGCGAGCAGGGTGTCGAGGTCGGTGTAGGTGACGCCGTTGGCATTGGCCCAGGCGGTGTCGGGGTAGGTGTCGTAGGCGAGCACGGTGGTGCCAAAGCCGCGGAAAATTTGTGCGGCGAGACGGCCGATTTTCCCGGTGCCGACGATACCGATGGTCTTGCCGTAGAGGTCGAAGCCGACGAGTCCGCCGAGGGAAAAGTTTTGTTCGCGCACGCGGTTGTAGGCGCGGTGGATTTTGCGATTCAGGGTGAGTAGGAGGGCGACGGAGTGCTCGGCGACGGCATGGGGCGAGTAGGCGGGCACGCGGGTGATGCGCATGCCGGCGGCGCGGGCGGCGGGCAGGTCGACGTTGTTGAAACCGGCGCAGCGCAGGGCGATGTGTTTTACTCCGGCGGCGGCCATTCCCTCGATGCAGCGGGCGTCGATATGGTCGTTTACAAAAACGCAAGCGGCGGTGGCTCCGGCCAGACTGCCGACGGTCTCGACACTGAGGCGAAAGTCGTGGAAGCGCCATTCGATCTGGGCGTCGGCTGGCAGGCTGCGGGAGGCCGCCTCCAGATGGGTGCGATCGTAGTTGCGGGTATCGTAAACGGCGACGGGCAGCGGCATGTTGACGGGAGTTAAGTTGGCGTGAAGAGCGAGGGCGAGGGAGGAAGGAGGCGGCGGCGGGTATTTTTTCAGTCGAGGTTTTACGTCCGCGCGGGGATCTGACTCGTTGCAGTGCTTATCATGTTGAGAACTGTGCTGTTGATTTGGGTTTTGGGCTTGGTGGCTTTGGGGTCGCTGACGGTGGTGCGCGCACCGACTTACAATACTTGGAAGTTGGCGATTTTGGCGGGTGAGTTCGGCCATTGGCTGATGTGGCTGGCGGTGGCTGCGGGGTGTCTGGCCTTTGCCCAGGGGCTGATGGCTGAGAGTGGCACCATGGGGCGCTGGGTGACTTGGGGCACGGTGGTGTTGGCGCTGGTGGCGATGTGTCTGCTGCTGCGGCCGCGCTGGGAGGCTTGGCGGATTGCGCAGGACTTACCGGAGGCTTTGGAGGCGGGTTTGGGTAAAGTGGCGCTGAAGGGTCCGGTCTTAAAGCGTGGCCGCTGGTGGCGATTGCCGGGATTTGGCAATGGTGAGGCGGTCGCGGTTGAGACGCGGGTGTTTGCCCACGAGGGAACGGACGCCGAGCTGGCGTTGGATTTTTATCGTCCGGGCAAGCCTCGGGCCGGTGCGGCGTGCATCGTGGTGGTGCATGGTGGCGGTTGGGACAGCGGAGACCGGCAGCAGTTGACCGAATGGAACCAGCTTTGGGCGGGGCGGGGTTATGCGGTGGCGGCGGTGAGTTACCGGTTGGCCCCGAAGTATCCGTGGCCGGCCCAGCGCGAGGATGTGGTGTCGGCTTTGGCCTGGTTGAAGGCGCACGCGGCGGAGCTGGGGATTGCGTCGGATAATTTTGTGCTGCTCGGCCGGAGTGCCGGCGGGCAAATCGCCACGGCGGTCGCCTACACGGCGCATGATCCGGCGATTCGTGGGGTGGTCTCGCTGTATTCGCCGTATAACATGCGTTTTGTGTGGTCGATTGCGCGGCCGGACGACGTGTTGAACTCGGTCAAGTTGCTCACCCAGTATCTCGGCGGATCGCCGGAGGGGGAGCGCGGGGCGTTGTATGATAGCGCCAGTCCCGAGGGCATGGTGGTCACGGGGCAAACCCCGCCGACGTTGCTGATTCATGGTGAACTGGACGAATTGGTCTGGCACCGGCACAGCGAGCGTCTGGATGCGCGTCTGACCGAGGCGGGAGTGCCACATTATTTCCTCAGTCTGCCTTGGGCGACCCATGCCTGTGACTTTAACCTCAACGGGCCTTCCGGTCAGCTGATTGATTACTCGTTGCGCTGGCTGTTGGCGGAGGCCGAGAAACCGCGTCCCTCGGTTTCAGATTAGGCTGGGCAATCAGGGAGGCATCTGGGATGCCTTGGTCTGCTCCAATATAAATTGGAAACCCCGTAAACATGGCCCTTTGGGAATATAAAATCATCACCAGCGGCAAGGGAGGCTTCGCCTCGCCGAGCTTGCTGGAAACTTATCTCAACCAGCTCGGCAAAGACGAGTGGGAGATCATTCAATTTCATGCGCATCCCGACAACCCTCTCGCCTTTAATGGCATGGCGCGTCGTCCAACCCAACGCGAATGGACGTTGGAGGCGGCGGTAGCTGCCGCGGCCAAGGCCGAGGCCGACAAGCTTCGCGCCGAGTTGATTCAGCAACAGCACTCCGGGCAGCCTGCCAAAGCTGGCGACGTGCATGAGGCCGAGTCGACCGAACCGGTTGAGAAACCGCTCGCCGCCGAAGGCATTCGCAAGGTGCGCGACACCGAACGAGACAACGACCCCGAGGCGCTCGCCGCCGAGGAACAAGGTCTGGGCACCGGTGACTGGGACGACTTCGACGAGTTCGATGACGACCTTCCGACCTTCTTCGACGCCATCAAACCGCATCAGCGCAAAAACCCGAAGGGCCCCGGCTCGGCCGTTGGAGTCGACTTCCTGGCCAAGCGTTGGGAGCAGACCGAGTCCGATATTGTCGGCGCGCTGCGCGAATGTGGATTCACGATCCCCGAGACCGAGGACGAAGAGCCCGTTTACCTCGAGTTCGAAGGCGACCTCTACTGGGTCAACCGCAACAACCGCGGCATACTTTATATCAACACCCGCGAGAAACCCCGTCCGGTATTCCGCATCACCAAGGGCCGCGAACTGGCGGCCGACGATCCCGCTGCGGCCGAGTTGGCTGGTGAACATGCCGCCGAGGTGGCCGAACGCAAACGCCGCGCCGAGGAGCAAGCCGCCCGCGAAGCCGAAGCCGCCGCCCGTCGTGCCGAACAGGAAGCCCGCCGCCAGGAAGAGGCAGACCGCCGCGCGCAGGAACAAGCCGAACGCGAAGCCAAGGCCGCCGAGCTCGCCGCCCAGCCGCTTCCGCAAGGCGAGGCCCTGCTCGAAGCCATCGGGCCCTTCATGCGCCGCAATCGTCGTGGTCCCGGACACTCCGGCTCACTCGGATTTCTCGCCAAGGCTCTGCATCACACCGAAGAGGAGTTTCTCGTCGGGCTCAATGCCGCCGGTCTCATCACGCCCGAACAACCGGGTGCCAAACCGGTCTACACACAAATCGGTGAAAATGTGTATTGGCTTAACAAGGACGGTCGCGGTGGCATCTGGATAAATGGCCGCGAAAAACGCGACCAACCGGACCGTGCCGAAGATGCTTCGGACTCCAACGATTCACAGGATAACTCCAACCGTTCGGATGATCCCGCGGCGGAAGATTCCGGGTCCAAAGCAGTCTCCACTGAATCAAGCCAACCCGCGGAAACAGAGACTTCGGCAACTCCGGACTCCGACTCCGATGGCGAATCCACCGCGGATGATACCGATGACGGAGACGATACCGACGATACCGGCGACACCTCGGATGCGTCTTCCGATTCGGCGCCCGTTAAGAAAAAGAAACCCGCATCCCGCACGCGTTCACGCCGCGGTCCGGCCAAGAAAAAAGACAAGCCGGAAGGCAGTTAAACCAAGAAGGCCGGGCATTTAAGCCCGGCCTTCTTTTTGTTTTAGTCATACGACCTCGCTCCACTCGTGGTCATCGAGATGAAGCATGAACTTCCGTCGTAGACAGGCTGCTTGGAACGGTGTCTTCGGGACGCTGATTGCTTGAAGTTGGCGGCCTGTAAATGGTCCTGCCGCTCAGCGCGAGATATCGGCTTGGGTGAGCACCTCAAAACCGTGATTAGCCAATGACTGGGCGGCGACATCGGCGTCCTCGATGTTGAGCA
This sequence comes from Opitutaceae bacterium, assembly GCA_037969015.1. Lineage (GTDB taxonomy): Bacteria > Verrucomicrobiota > Verrucomicrobiia > Opitutales > Opitutaceae > JAUWBF01. The sequence continues at coordinate 41,374 of JBBKWO010000075.1, read as the reverse complement.
CCAGGGCGCTCTTGCCGTCGGGTCGTTTGATGAAGCTGTAGATATAGTGGATGTTGATCTCGGCTTCGAGCAGCGCGGCCAGCACCTCCTTGAAATCCCCTTCGTTGGTGATCTCCACGGCGAGCACACTACACTCCACATAGGGAAAATCATTGTTGATCATCAGCTCGCGGGCCTTGTCGGGATCGTCGACGATCAGGCGCAGGATCGTGGTGTCTGTTGCATCCAGCACGGTGACGGCGATGACGTGCACGTTGTTGTCCTTCAGCAGCGAGGTGAGATCAAAGAGCCGCCCCACTTTGTTTTCGGTGAAGACGGAGAATTGAATGACGGGATCGGAGGCGGTGCTGTTGCTGATCTTGGACATGGGTGCAGGTTGGCTGAATCCCGCAGCATGCCGGTCGGGCCTCAGTGGTCAACGGTGCGCTGAGACCTGCCCGAATCTCCCAAACTTCGTCTTCGACCTGCCTGCTGCCGCGCAGTAGTTTGGCCTTTCGTCGTCCACGCATGTCCCAACCTCCGCATCCAGCCCACCTCGAAGTCACCCGTCGCGCCAATCTGGGGGCGGCTCTGGTTTTGCGCGGTGTGTTTTTGAATCTGGTGCTGGCGGCGGTCAAATTCGCTGGAGGCATTTTCGGTCATACCTACGCGCTCATCGCCGACGCAATGGAGTCGCTCATCGACGTGGTCACCTCGCTGATGGTCTGGTTTGGCTTTCAAGTGGCCAAGCAACCACCCGATGCCGAACACCCTTACGGGCACGGCAAGGCCGAGTCGCTGGCCGCGCTTTTTGTTGCCGTGGTGATGATACTTGCCGCGGTCTGGATCGCGGTGCACGCGCTGCACGAAATCCGCACGCCGCATACCGGTCCGCGGGCCTTTACGCTCCCGCTGCTGGTCGGCGTGGTGCTGGTGAAACTCTGGTTCTCGCGGCGTTTGCAAAAGCAGGGCATGGACAGCGGCAGCACCGCGCTCGCAGCGGAATCCTCGCACCATGGTGCGGACGCCCTGACCTCGGCTGCCGCGTTCATCGGCATCAGCATCGCTCTGATCGGCGGCAAAGGTTTTGAGACTGCCGACGATTGGGCCGCACTCGCCGCCTGCGCAGTCATTGGTGGCAACGGTATCAAGATCGCGTTGAAGGCCTTCGGCGAAATCATGGACGGCACCGCCAACACCGCTATCGAGGTCTCGGTGCGCGAGCTCGCGACTGCGGTGCCCGGTGTATTTGCGGTCGAAAAATGCCGCATCCGCAAAAGCGGTCTCAGCTATCTGGTCGATATACACGTGATCGTTCAGGGGGATATCAGCGTGAGGGCAGGGCACGACATCGCCCACGCCGTTAAAGATATGCTGATGCACTCCGATCATGCAGTTACCGATGTGCTCGTGCACATTGAGCCGACGCCGCTGTCGTGAAATTGTGCCCGGCTCCCTTACCTTGGCTTATAGGCACTGCTTCTGCTAAGCATGAGGCACGTTGAATCCCGCGATCCTGCAACGCTTTGCGGTTTACCCATTTCAGTTTACTAACTACCTTTTACGATCATGCCTAAACGCAACCCCGCCACTCCTCTCAGCGCCGACAAGCATCTGCTCCGTTGGGTCGAGAAAATGGCCGACCTCACCAAGCCCGCCGCCATCCACTGGATCGATGGCTCGCAGGAAGAATACGACACGCTCTGTCAGGAACTCGTCGACGCCGGCACGTTCACCAAGCTCAACGAGGAAAAATGGCCCGGCTGCTTCCTCGCCCGTTCGGACCCCGGCGACGTCGCCCGTGTCGAAGAGCGCACCTTCATCTGCTCGCACTCCAAGGACAACGCCGGTCCGACCAACAACTGGGAGGACCCCTTTGTCATGCGCAAGCGCCTCAAGGGCCTCTTCAACGGCTGTATGGCCGGTCGCACCATGTATGTGTTGCCTTTCAGCATGGGGCCCGTCGGTTCGCCGCTCTCGCAGATTGGCGTGCAGCTGACCGACTCGGTTTATGCGGTCGTCAACATGCGCATCATGGCCCGCATCGGCCTGCCTGTTTTCAAGGAAATCGACAAAAAGGAAAAGCGCGTTGTGCCCTGCATGCACACTGTCGGCAAGCCCCTCGATGCAGGCGAAAAGGATGTTCCGTGGCCCTGCAATCCGGATAAATACATCGTTCATTTTCCCGAGTCCCGCGAGATCTGGTCCTACGGTTCCGGATACGGCGGCAATGCGCTGCTCGGCAAAAAGTGCTTCGCCCTGCGCATTGCCTCCAACCTTGCCCGCGACGAAGGCTGGATGGCCGAGCACATGCTGATCCTCGGTCTCGAGGATCCGAAGGGTGAAAAGACCTACGTCGCCGCCGCATTCCCGTCCGCCTGCGGCAAGACCAACTTCGCCATGCTCATCCCGCCCGAGCATTTCCAAAAGCTGGGCTACAAGGTCACCACCGTCGGCGACGACATCGCCTGGCTGCGTCCCGACGCCACCGGCCGTCTTCATGCCATCAACCCCGAGGCCGGCTTTTTTGGAGTCGCGCCGGGCACCTCGCTCAAGACCAATCCCAACGCCATGGCCGCGCTGTCGAGCAACACCATCTTCACCAATGTCGCGCTCACCCCCGACGGCGGCGTTTGGTGGGAAGGCATGACCGACCAGCCTCCGGTCGAGTGCATCGATTGGCGCGGCAACCCGTGGACCCCGGCTATCGCCAAGGAAACCGGTGCCAAGGCCGCCCATCCCAACTCCCGTTTCACCGCGCCCGCATCGCAGTGCCCGACCATCGACCCCGAGTGGGAAAACCCGAATGGCGTGCGCATCCACGCGATCATCTTTGGCGGCCGCCGCGCCACCACCACGCCGCTCGTCACCCAGGCCTTCAACTGGTCCGGTGGCGTTTATATGGGCGCGACCATGGGCTCCGAGATGACCGCCGCCGCCGCGGGCACCATTGGCAAAGTCCGTCGCGATCCCATGGCCATGTTGCCCTTCTGCGGTTACCACATGGGCGACTATTTCCGCCACTGGATCATGCTCCAAAAATCGCTCAAGGAGAGCCCGCGTGTCTTCTTCGTGAACTGGTTCCGCAAAGACGAGGCGGGCAACTTCATTTGGCCCGGCTTCCGCGAAAACTTCCGCGTGCTCAAGTGGGCCGTCGACCGTTCGCGCGGGCGCGCCTTTGCCCGCGAGACGCCGCTCGGCTGGATGCCGCATTATGACGACATTGACTGGTCGAAGATGGATATGCCGGAAGAAACCTTCAATAACCTGATGAAGATCGACCGCGTCGCCTGGCGCGCCGAGGTCATGGGGCATGAGGAACTCTTCCTCGATCTGCACTCCCACTTGCCGAAGGAAATGCTCTTCGAGCGTGAATTGCTCATTTGTCGACTCGGCACATAATCCGAGCCGGCCGTGACCTCCGCGACTCGTAACGAAGTCCTTTTGCTCTTGATCGCAGTGGTGGTGGTCGCTTGGCAGGCTCCGCACCTGCCGGCGTCACTCGAAGTCGGCGAACTCATCGCCGGGGCCGCCTTGGCGCTTTTGTTGCAGGGCGGTGTTCGCGATGTGGTTTCCTTGATCCGCGAAAAGCGCCGCAAAGCCTCCGGCGTAGTCGCGGCGGAGGTTCCGCACGAGGCGCATTGCATGTGCCTTGAGTCCACGATCGGGCTGAGCGGCGTCTTGCTCGGCGTGGTGTTGACGGCGCTACTGACCAATGGTTCGCGAGTGGGGCTGCTGGTTTGGATTTGGCCGGTGGGGATCGCGATGATTGGACTGACCGGACTCGGCATTCGCGATCTGGTTATTCAGTGGAAACCGAAGATACGCCTCCTGCGCGTGAAAGACCACGGCTCGATTTTGGTGCGTTTTCGCTGAGCGCTTACGACCGCCTGCGTAGCGGAACGACGGAGTCGTTTTGTTGATTTTTTGGGTCGCCCCTCGAGTGTGTGGGCAGCTTGCTCCGCCGCAAAACCATGGCGGATGATTTAGCACGTTTTAGTTGGTTTATAACTTAAGGTAAGGCCGTTTAATTAAACGTAATATTTTGTTATGTAATTAAATACGTGACTTGTTGTGATTCTGGCTGGTTTAAGTCATACTGTTTCGGTATGGATTAAATATTCCTTTCCCATGAACTTCATCAAGCAATGCAAATACGCATTAAGCGTTCGATTTGACCGCAGCGGTGTTGCGGTGGCCGGGTGGGCATTGGTGCAGTTGTCGGAGTTTGTCGAGCAACTGACGGGCGCGGTAGCATTCTGCGCGAGGGCTCAGCGCAATCGGGCGGAGCGGGGCATCAACGTAAGGTGGCGGGAAGTGTTGGCTGTTCATCGGCTCGTCCGGGGCGTTGTTCACCAAGCGGCGACCTGAGTTTCATCTTCGATTTCCAGCTCCAAAAATGAAAACTCCGGTCACGGTGCTTTGTGCAGTCGGTGCGCTGGTGGCGGTCGTGGCTGCGTGGCTTTCTCCCTTTTTGGCGGATGGTTGGTCGGCTCCGTCGGTCTCGGAACGCGCACGGGTTGTGCGGGTCGGCTATTTTCCGAACATCACGCATGCGCAGGGCGTGATCGGGAGTGACTCGACGGCGGCAGGCCGGGGGTGGTTTGAGCAGCGGTTGGGGCCGGGGGTTACGGTGCAGTGGTTTGCTTTTAATGCAGGTCCGGCGGCGATGGAGGCGATCTTGGCGGATTCGGTTGACCTCACTTACGTCGGACCGAATCCGGCGTTGAATGCTTACATGCGTTCGCGCGGAGAGGAGATTCGCGTGATCGCCGGCTCCGCGCTGGGCGGATCGGCACTGGTGGTGGGGAAGGATAGTGGCATCACGAAAGCGGCCGATTTTAGAGGTCGCACGGTGGCCACGCCACAGTTGGGCAATACGCAGGATGTGGCCACGCGGGCATGGCTCAAGCAGCAGGGTTTCGCAGTCACATTGACGGGGGGGGATGTGAAGGTGTTGCCCACGTCCAATCCGGATCAGCTCAACTTGCTCGCGGCGAGCCGGATTGATGCGGTGTGGACGGTCGAGCCGTGGGTGTCGCGACTCGAAACCGAGGCGGGCGGACGGGTGTTTTTGGAGCAGCCTGAGGCGGTGACGACGTTGCTGGTTTCCAGTGTTAAATTTCTGCGTGCGCGGCCGATTCTTGCAGCGAAATTTCGGGCGGCGCATCTGGAGTTGACCACTTGGATCAATGACCATCCGGACGAGGCGCGCGAGCAGGTGCGGGTGGGGCTCACTCATGCGATGCAACGGGAGATTCCCGCCTCACTGGTCGCGCATGCCTGGCCGCGTATCCGTTTTACTGCGGAGCTCACACCCGAGCGCTTGCAGCGTTTTGTGACCGATGCGCGGAGCGTGGGTTTTTTGCCCGACGCGATCGCACTGGACCGACTTTTTGCTCCTTTCCCATGACGATTGATCCAGCATTACTTCATCAGACGCAGGCGAAGCTTTCGGTGCGCGATGTCAGCAAGTGTTTTGGTTTCGGCAAGCGCATCACGCATGCGCTTGACCATGTGTCGCTGGAGGTGGGCGAGGGGGAGTTTGTTTGCTGGGTCGGGCCAAGTGGCTGCGGAAAATCGACGCTGCTCAATATCATCGCTGGTCTCGACCAAGCGGATACGGGCGTGGTGCTCAATGCCGGCGTGCCCGTCGGTGCACCGGGGCGCGACCGCATGATGATGTTTCAGGAGTCGGCGCTGTTTCCCTGGCTTGATGTGTTGGGGAACGTGCTCTTTGGCCTTAAACTAAAGCCGGGGATGAGCCTGAGTGAACGGACTGAGGTAGCCCGTTATTATCTGAAACTCGTTGGGCTCGAAAAGTTCGAACATGCGTATGTGCACGAGTTGTCCGGCGGGATGAAACAGAGGGTGGCATTGGCGCGTGCGTTGGCGCCCAATCCGCGGGTTCTATTGATGGACGAGCCTTTTGGTGCGCTCGATGCGCTCACGCGCGAGCAGCTCTATGGTGACTTGCAACGCATCTGGGCGGAGCGTCGCAAGACGATTATTTTCGTTACGCACAACGTGCGCGAGGCGGTGTGTCTGGGGGATCGAGTGGTGTTGTTTTCTCCTCACCCGGGTCGCATTCGCGAGCAGTTTAAAATCGAGCTGCCGCGCCCCCGAGACATCAACAGCGTGGCGCTGGCGCACTACTCCAGTCACATCACATCGGCACTGAAAAACTATACGCTCAATCGGGCAGCGGAGGTCTCTGAATGAAACGGCCATTGTTGGTGATTGTTTTTTTTGTGGGTTTGCTCGTGCTTTGGGAGGGGTTGGTGCGTGCCGGTGTATGGTCGGCGGTGCTGCTGCCGTCGCCTGGAAGCGTATTGCATTACCTACGACTGGCGTTGCAAGACGGCACGTTGTTGGAGGCGTCCTGGGTGACGTTGCGGCGTTTGTTCGCAGGTTATGTGGCGGGTATTTCGTTGGGTTTGCCGCTGGGGTTGTTGACTGCGCGGTTTCGTTTTTTGCGCGACACGCTGGGCTTGGTGGCGCTGGGTTTGCAGACTTTACCAAGTGTTTGCTGGGTGCCGCTGGCGTTGTTGTGGTTTGGCCAGAGCGAAGTCGCCATGTTCTTCGTGGTGGTGATGGGCACGGTGTGGTCGATGATCATCGCGACTGAAAACGGAGTGCGCAGTGTGCCGCCGATCTACGCGCGGGCGGCGCGCACGATGGGCTCCACGGGATTTCACACTTGGCTGCAGGTGTTGTTGCCCGCTTCGCTACCCTATGTGGTGAGCGGCATGAAACAGGGCTGGGCCTTTGCATGGCGCTCGTTGATGGCGGCCGAGATTTATGTGACGGTGCTCAGTGGCTTTGGCCTGGGGCACTTGCTCCACTATGGTCGCGAGCTCAATGCGATGGAGCAGGTGATCGGCATAATGGTCGTCATCATCAGCATCGGTCTGCTTGCCGATAAGGCGCTGTTCTCCCCATGGGAGCGTTTTCTGCACCGCCGTTGGGGAACCGGTTCGTAACTCACATTGCGGACAGCGTGTCCAATATCGCCCAGACGAAAATGGTGATCATCACACAGGCACAGGCCAAGCGGCCGACCGTCGACAAGATGAAACCCACCGCCGCGCCGGCTCCCGCTAACAACGATTCCTTGCCGGTGCGTTTGGCCACATAGCGCTCCGTCACCACGGCGCCGAAAATCGTGCCGAGAATCAGCGCGGGCAGCGAAAAAAACATACCGATCAAGGCACCGCCACTGGCGCCCAGCATGCCCCATTTGGAGCCGCCAAAAAGCCTTGTGCCGATCAGCACGCCCACGAAGTCGACGAGCACCGAAATAACCCAGAATACTCCGATCCACCCCACGGCAAACCACGGCAGGCTGTCAGGCAGGACGAGTTTGTGCATGAGCATCGCTGCAAAAATCAATGTCGTGCCCGGCAGCAACGGCACGATCACCCCGAGCAACCCGATCAGCGTCAACGTCGCTGTCAGCGCCAGCATACCTAGTTCCAGTGTGTCTGCGCCGGTCATCTGGCGGGAACCGGCTGACCCCAACCGCCGAGATAGGCGTTCTGATCATATGCCGCAGGAGCCGCGAGCCCATGGGAATTGCCCGCCGCCTTTTCAATGCGATCGTAGAGCGCCTTGGACAGCTTCAAATCCCCGCGCAGCCCAACCTTGATGTGAAGCATGGTTTCGCGGCTGTTTACCTCTTCGATTTTAATGGTCACGCGTTTGTCCTTGCGGGTGCGGGCTTTAAATTCGGCCGAGTAGTCCTGCACGTCTTTGGCGACCATAAACAGATCCATATCCTTAAGTGCCTGTTCTGTCGCGGTGGCCAGTTGCGGGGCGGTCTGATGCATGACCATCACAAAATCGCCATAGTTATAGGCGGCCTGTGTCTGGCCGGTATTGTCGAGATTAACGGTGCGACAGCCGCCGGTGAACAAAAGCAGGAGCAGAATGAACATGGTAATGGGAGTGGCGAGGCGCATGAACGGCGTGATGCTGGAGGTTTTTGGTCAGCCGTCAAACGTGTGTGCGACAGTCTTGCACCGCTCGCCCGGCCCGCCTATCCACTGACTTTATGGAGAAACCACTTGTCGGCATCATCATGGGCAGCACCTCCGATTGGGAGACGATGCAGCACGCGGCGCAAACGCTGGACGCGCTCGGCGTGCCCTACGAAAAAGACGTGGTCAGCGCCCACCGCACCCCCGACAAAATGTATGATTACGCCAAGTCCGCCGAATCCCGTGGTCTGCGCGCCATCATCGCCGGTGCAGGCGGAGCCGCCCACCTCCCCGGTATGACGGCAGCGCTCACCCCAGTGCCCGTGCTCGGTGTTCCCGTCGAATCCAAGTCGCTCAAAGGCCAGGATTCCCTCCTTTCCATTGTGCAGATGCCCGGCGGCATCCCCGTGGCGACCTTTGCCATTGGCAAACCTGGCGCGATCAACGCGGCCCTCTTCGCCGCGGCACTCCTGGCTCCGACCGACGAAAAAATCCGGACCGCCCTCCACGCCTTCCGTGCGAATCAGACCGCCACAGTCATCGCCGCCAAACTGCCCTGATTTTTTCAACGCAGAGACGCAGAGAGCGCAGAGGTATTTCTACAAGTTAACCACCTTCGACTACTTCCTCCTCTTAGCTCTCCCCGCCTCCGCGACTCTGCGTTAAAACTCCGAAACTCCATCTCCCTCTCCGTTTTCATGCTTACTCCCGGCAAAACCATCGGCATCCTCGGCGGCGGCCAACTCGGTCGCATGCTCAGTCATGCCGCCACCCGTCTCGGCTACCGCGTCCACATCTACGAGCCCGCTGAAAACTGTCCTGCCGGCGAAGTCTCCGCCCACGAGACCAACGCCGCCTACACCGACGGCGAAGCCCTGGCCGCTTTTGCGAAGTCCTGCGACGTGGTTACCTACGAGTTCGAAAACATCCCGGTCGAGCCGCTTTGGCCCATCGAGAAAATCGTTTCTCTATATCCGCACTGGTCGGTCCTCGAAACCGCGCAAAATCGACTCCGCGAAAAAACCTGGTTGCGCAAAAACGACTTCCCTCACGTCCCCTTCGCCGAGGTCGCAGCGAAAGACGACCTTGCCGCCGCCATCCGCAAAATCGGACTACCCTGCGTGGTGAAAACCGCTGACTTCGGTTACGACGGCAAGGGCCAGCTCAAGGTCACCGACGAGGCCTCCACCGCCAATGCCGTCAATGCCTTCGCCGGCCAACGCGCCGTGGTGGAGAAGTTCATCGACTTCAAATGCGAGTGTTCGGTCATCGTCGCCCGCTCGTCCAAGGGTGAGGTGAAGAGCTTCCCCGTCGCCGAGAACATCCACACCAAGCACATCCTCGATTTCAGCATCGTGCCTGCCCGGATCGCACCCGAGGTGCAGACGGCAGCCCGCGAACTCGCCGAAGCCATTGCCGCCCGGGTCGAGCTCGTCGGCCTGCTCGCGGTCGAGATCTTTGTGCAGGATGATGGCACGCTGTTGGTCAACGAAATGGCCCCGCGTCCGCACAACTCCGGTCACTGGACGATGGACGGCTGTGTGACCTCCCAATTTGAACAACACATCCGCGCCGTCTGCGGGCTGCCGCTGGGCGACACCGCCTTGACCGCGCCTGCCTCCGTGATGGTCAACATCCTCGGCGATGCTTGGAAGTGGTCCGGCGACAAACTTGTCGGCGAACCCGATTGGGCTGCAGTGCTCTCCACTCCCGGTGCTCATCTGCACCTCTACGGCAAGGCCGAGCCGCGCCGTTCGCGCAAGATGGGTCACTTCAACCTCACCGGGCCCGATGCAAACTCCGCGCTCGAGTCCGCCCGCCAGCTAAAAGACCGGCTATAAGAACGGATTAAACGACGCGCCGGAGCCGGTTTTTTCGGCCTCGGCGATCAGTGTAGCCGCCTGCTCCGCGCTGAGTGCGTTACTTTTCTCCAGCCAGGCGGTGGCGGACTTGCGGTCGAACTTTAGCCAATCCCGCGCGTGATTACTAAGCGCGTTGATCCGCGTCTCAGGGTCGTTGATTTTGGTCAGTAGTTGCGCGGTGGATGCACGGTCGGCGGTTTCGCTCCCGTCGCCGCCGAGGGCTTTAAACGGGTCGAACTTGGGAGCGAACGGGTCACTTGAATCGGCTGGCCCCGCCGTTTTACTCGCTTGTTCGATCCAGTGCAGGGCGGCCTCGGGATCGGTCTTGCGCCAAGAAAAAATCAGTGAGGCGTTGTTTGAGAAAAGGTAGGGATTTTTAGTATCGGGTGACAGCGCCTGTTGCTGCTCGAACACCCATTGGACCGCGGCGGCAGGATCGGTCTTGCCCCAGGCTTGGGCGATGGGTTGCAGCGCTGCTTTGCGGGTGTCCAGATCCTCGATCTTCGCCCATTCGGCCACGGCGGTCGCGGGTTCTTGCTCCGCGATGTTGAGCAGGATCCCGGTCTGCACACCCGGCGAGGCGAAGGTGACGCCCGGGTCGTTTTGCTTGCTCATCCAGTCAAGGGCGGCGGAGGGATCGTGCCTGGCCCAGGCGGAAAGCAGCCAGTTGAGCTTTTGGTTGCGCTCGGAGCTCTCGGGCAGGGCGAGGGCGAAGGGGAGGGTCTTGTCGATTTCCTGATCCGAATAGCTGCTGGCCATGGAAAGTAGCACACGGTTGCGCAGGTTTTGGTCGCCGGTGGAGTCGAGGAATTGAATGACCTCGGCGGGGTGTTCCCGCGCCCGATTCGACAGCATGGTGGTAATAGTGCTTTGCCGGTAGGCAATGTCGGGTGTTTCCAGGATGATCGTGGCGATTTGTTGCCAATTTGTCGCGCCGTTGTTGGCCAGATTCCCCAGGTAGTGGCCCAACTGGGCTTTATTTTGGTAAGTTTGGGCCACGAGCCAGTTGATGGCGCTGCGCGGATCGGTTTTGGCCCACTCGGACAAGGCCGGGGAGAGCGTGTGGTAGCCTTCGCCATTGTCCCAGAGCTCCGACCCAAATCGGCGGATCGCGCCGGCGGGATCGGTTTTGCTCAGTTTTTGTATGATAGTGCGAAACAGACCGGAGCGAAGATCTTCGGGCACGGCCATAACCAGCGCGAGCGCGCGTTCCTGGTCCTGATCAAAGAGGGCCGGGAGGGTGTATTTGCTGAGATCCTCCAGCTGCTTTGGATCGGTGAGCTTGCCGATCCATTCGGCAGCGGCGGAGGGGTCGACCTTGACCCAAGCGCGCAGGGCGACGCTGGCCTGTTGGTTGTGGCGAACGGCCCACTGCGCGGCGGCGGCCGGGTCGCGATCCATCCAAGTTCGCAGGGCCACATCAAGCAACCGGCGGGTGTCGTCGTTATCTTGCGCGGCCAGTCCGGAAAGAAGTCTGGGAAAGCCCTCGTCGGGCAGCACGACGAGTAGGGCGCGCAACGTGTCAACGCGTGTCGTGTAGTCGGAGCGCAGGCCCAGAAGGCCATCGATGTAGGGACGGCTTTGGCCTGCGGTGATGAGCGTCGGGGTGGAACCGGACTGGTTGGACCAGTCTGGCAGGTTGATCGTGACGGCCGTTTGCGGCGTGGCGCGGGCAACATTCCGCAGCTGCCAAGTGACGGCTCCTCCCATGGCGGTGCCCACCGCGAAGGTGGTGAGCACGCACAGCTTGGTAAGGATCGGGTGGCTCATGGGTCAGCGGCTATAGGGGTCCAGGCTTACCAACATCTGGGCCACCTGTTCGGGGGTGAATTCATCGGAGGATTCCAGCCAGGCACTGGCCGCCTTATAGTCGGTGCGCAGCCAGATCCACGCATTGCGTTGCAGCAGGTTTTTGCGAATTTCCCCGTCTTTGACTGTGGTATAAAGCGCGGCGCGAGCCTTGGGGTCGGGAATGTCGCTTTCGCCATATTGGTTGGTGAGTGCGTTGATGACCGTCCAGCGGGTTTGCTTGTTGGGATACTGTTCCGCCCAGCGGAGCGCCGCGGCCGGATCGCTGGTTGACCAGTTATGCATGAGCTTTTGCAGAGAGTCCTCGGCCGGGTAGTTGTTGCCTTGGCTCAAGTCGATTCGAGTGAGCAGCCAATTTGCGGCGGCGACGGGGTCCTGCTTGGACCAGCTGTCGACGATGGGGCCCATCGCTGTTTTTTTGGCGTCACCCTCGGGGAGTTCCTGCCAGCGGCCGAGGGCGCCCTGTAGGTCGGTGGTGGCGAGGTTGCCGACGCGCACGCCTTGGATGCTGTCGATGATCTGTGCGTATTCAGGTTTTGGATGCTTTTCGATCCATGCAAGCGCGTCATCGGGGTTGGACTTGGCCCACGAGGTGAGACTGGATTTGATCGCATCACTGCGTTGTCCGCCTTCCGGTAACCGGAGGTTAAACTCCACGCGGGTCAAGCCGTCGGAGATTCCCCAGCGCCGGATGATCTGATCGACCAGCTCGCCGCGTTTCCGTTCATCTTTCAGGGAGTCCAGCCATGCCAGGGTGGCGGCACCATCGCGATTTTGCCAGTAGGCCAGCAGATTGGTGAGCAGTTTGTTCTGATCGGTGAGGTCGGCGCGTTTGAGCAGCGCGTCGGCCAATCCCTTGGCCGCTTCGGGAATGATGGAGACCTGATGCAGCATGGACTCGATCAGCGTGCGGGAACTGTTGTTGTTGGCGGGTCCGATTTGACTGAGCCAATCGAGGGCTTCGTTGGGACTGGCGGCGATCCAGAGGGCGGCTGCGTTCTGAAAATCCCAGCGGTTGACATCGTCGACGCTCAGCTGAGGCGTGAACCAGCGAACTGCGTCGGCGGGGTTTTTCTGCGACCAGGTTTTGAAGAGTTTGTTGCGTGCGGATTTGAAGAACTGATCTCCGCGAGACTGTGCGATGGTAAGCGCGCGTTGGGGATCGGTGCTCGCGAGTTGTTCCAACAGTGCGTTCGCCAGATAGTCGTTGAATGAGGCATCTTCGAGGTTGCGGGACCAGTTGTAGGCGGCGTCCCAGTCGTCGCGGGCCCAAGCCTGCACCGCCAGTGAGGAGTCGCCGCGCTGGTGGCTTTTGGTGTAATGCTCGGAGGTTTGCCGCGCCGCCCATTGTGCGGCGGCGGGTGCATTGCGTTCGGTCCAGACTTCAAATGCCAGCCGGCGCAGGTTGCACTCGGTGTCGACTTCGCGAGTGACCAATACATCCAGCAAGCTGGGAAAACGATCATCGGGCAAACGTGCGAGCATGGCCCTCAATTGTATGCGACGTTCGGACTGCTCGGCGGAAGGGCAATCCTTGGCGAGTTCGGGGAGTTCCAGCCAGTCCTTGATGACCGTGTCGGCGTCGCTTTGGTTTAACCGTGCCGGAGTAATCAGGACAGGGCCGGGAGTCTGGTGCGCTGCTGCAGATTGTCTGTTAGATCCGTTGTCGGGGGCGAAGTGAATCAGCCAGACTCCGCCCGAGCCGAGCAAGACTCCGGAAGTTAGCGAGAACAGTAGGGTGCGCAGTTTGATCACCGGATGAGGCTTCGATACATCAGGAGAAAAAACACGATATGACAATTCAGAAGGGTTTTGTTTTTAGGGTCTTATGAACCTGCGAGGCAGGCGCCATAACACCGCTTGCAAACCACCGGCGGGCGCGTAGGCTATTCAATCTGTTCTTTGTCAGCATCGTGCTAAACCACTTTGGGGGTGTTCTGGATTCGACCCTTGATTGGAGTGCATCGCTGCCCTTCGAGAGTGAAGGTCTCTCGTTAAAACACCTTTCAAACAAAATAAACGGCAACTACGAAGAAATGCCCCTCGCTGCTTAATTAACGCAGCGATGTTCAACCACTGACGTCTGCTAAGTGGATTGGACACCGACAGCAGACATAGCGCCCAGAGCCATCCGCGGTGTGGGCGTCGTATCTTCGATCCGGGGATTAGCGGATACCTCAGCGCGTGCAGTCGCGTGGTATTGGCGAAATTAATACGGCACTATGAGGGTAGATGTGGTGTGTGAAGGTCAGGGGGACGCGGGTTCAACTCCCGCCACCTCCACCAATTGAAAGAACAGCGAAAGGCCCGGATGCGCGTGATGCGTGTCCGGGCTTTTTCGTGCCTGCGCGGCGGGAGTCGAGCCGCGTCCTGAACGCTGCGCGTTCACGCGGGTGTCTGGCAAGTGGGTGCACCATAGAACAAATCCAGCCACCTTCACTAATTAAAACAGATAAGCTCCAGTGCTTTATGGAATTAATGTGCTGAAGATGCGGAGGTGCAATCACGAGCGAGCGACCATCCAGATGCCTTGCTAGTAACGCAGTCTTCAACGGTGACAGCTTCGAGAACTGCGTCTGCCAACAGTCTATCGGGCCAGTGAGGGAGGCTCCACGTCTATCGCCTTACCTGTTTTTATGTCCGGCCAATTGCGCTTCCAATATCACCGCGACTTCGCCCGCAGCGAGTTCGATTTCACCCGCCACGGGCGCGTCCGAGATTAGCTCTCGGCCGGGCGTCGGGAGTTTCACGAGGGTCGGTGTTTTGTTGTGATTTATCAGGAAACGCACCCGTTTACCCGCTCCGGAACGCACCACCGTTTCAATCCCGGGCACGGTGATCTCGAGTGACTTCAGCACACCGAGTTTCTTCAACACCGGATCTAATGCCGCGACCACCTCGGTCGTGAAATAGGTGCCGACATAGAGCACCGCGCCTCGTCCGTGGCGGCGCAACGTCACCGCCGCCCTACCAGTCAAATGTCGGCCTTGCCAGGTCGCTATCACCTCGGTGCCGGCGTCCGGTTGCAGCAGTTCATGCCAGAGTTCCGTCGAGGCGACGACATCCTCGAAAGCGAGCTTGAGCGGACGTTTGTCAGGACGGTTTTGGCGCCCGTATTCCTCCACTGTCGCGCCAACCAATTCACGCAGCGCGCCGGGCAACGTCTCCGCGACCACGTTGTTATTGAGATCCTTCGATCCCGTGCGTGCGCCGATCACGACTACGCCGCCCGCCGCGACCCAGCTCGTCCAGCCGGCGATCCAGGCCGGATCAAATACCGCGAAATGCGGCACGAAATACACGTTGAGACCTTCAAGCGAATCGCCCGGGTGCACGCACCCGACTGCGTAACCTTTCCCGTAGAAATGACTGTGCACCGTCTCCGCTACATTGCGGGGAGTCGGCAGCCCGAGCGTGATCGGGTCGTGGCCCCACAACGATGCGAAGTCCGCTCCGGCCACGCCCACCGTCACCTCGACCGAAGTTCCGAGCACCGCCGGACCGACCCGCGCCAGCTCTGTGCCTAGCTGCGCCGCTTCATGAAAACGACGGCGCGGCACGTTGTCGTGATCGAGCACGCCGCACCAATACTCCTCGGCTCCAAACCGGCAGCTGCGCTCGCGAAAAAACAAGATGCCATCCGCCCCGCGCGCCACGTTCACATACGCCATGCGCCGCATCTCACCGGGCTCAGGTTGGTCGTTGAAATAATCCCCTTGTCCGCCGCCTCCCGACTGCTGCTCCAGAATGAGCAGGTTACCCGAGAATGCCCGCGTATAGTCCATATTGAACGCCTGACCAAAGCGGCGCGTCTCGGGATTGCTATCAAACATGGGATACGAATCGTAACCCAGAAAATCGAGATCCGCGGAGAACTCGCACGCATAGTCGATCAAGCGGAAGCAGCCGTTGTGCGTCACCCACCAGCTCGGATTCGCGCCGCGAAGGATTTCTACTTGATCGCGTTGAAAACACGCCGCGCCATGTGCCAGGCAGCGCCGGTAGTCGAGCACATGTGCCGGATTCAGTTGTGTCGGTCGTCCGGGGATTGGCGTGGGAATGTCTTCAAATGCTGAATACGTCTGCGCCCAGAAGGCCGTTCCCCAGGTCCGGTTGAGCGCGCCGATGTCGCCGTTAAAACGCTGGCTCAAAAACTCGCAAAAAAACGTCTTCGCTTCCGGCGAATGGTCTTCGGAAAAGTGACAGTGTATCTCGTTGTCGGTCTGCCAGCCGATGACGTGCGGGTTGTTCGCATAATGCTCGGCCATCACGCGTGTGATCCGGCGGCTGTGCTCGCGGAATACCGGGCTCAGGTGGCTGGCGTGTTGACGCGAACCGTGGCAAAGCGGGAGCCCGTGTTCGTTCACCCGCAGCACTTCTGGATAGTTGCGTGTCAGCCAGCGTGGCGGTGTGGCGGTTGGTGTGCACAGAATCGTGCGGATGCCCACGGCCGCCATGCGTTCGATGGTCTGGTCGAATAACGTGAAATCGAAACGGCCCTCTTCCGGCTCAATCACATCCCAGGCAAACTCGGCCATGCGCACCACGTTCCAACCCGCCGAACGCAGCAAGGCCGGGTCCGTCTCGCGGATCGTCGCATCCCAATGCTCCGGATAGTAGGGAGAGCCGTAGAAAAACTCGGGCAAGGTGGTCGGCTGGCGATGGGAGCGAACGGGCGTGGACATATTTAAATTGATGGTTTTGCCTGATCTTGTCCGAGCATAACGGCTTAAACCACTTTGTTCAGCTGATCAAAATGACCAAACAATTGACTAAAATGACCGATCTGGGACGGCATCACCTTTGGGCTGAATTGGCGGGGGACTCTGCGCTGGGCTCGCTGCATTTCAGCACGCTCGGGTGGGTGCCGAGCAAACGGGAACGCGTCATCGGGCCGACTCCGCGTCATGCATTTTGCCTGCTCACGCGCGGGCAGGGGTCGTTCCTTGAGGCGGGCGCCGCCACGCCGGAAGCTGTGCGTGGCCCGGGCGTTTTTTTTACGTCCCACGACATGTGTCACGATTACGGGCCGGATAAACCGGGCGATCATTGGGAGGAATACTATTGGATCGTCGAAGGCACTCGCGTCGACGAGTGGCGGCGTGCGGGCTGGTGGCCGACGACACAACATTATCAGCCGGTCTCGACCGTGTTGGCGCGTGAACTTGTGGTCCACTTTCGTCAGGCGTCCACGGCGCTGGAGCGTCGGGACCGTCGGGCGCTCGATGCTGCCAAGCTCGCGTTTGAACGTTGGCTCTGTGATCACGCCCCGTTCCATGCAACCGGGGTCACATCGGTGACATCGCCGCTGGCAAAGACCATCGAGGTATGGCGCCGCGAGCCGCAGCGCGCGTGGTCGTTGCACGAAGCCGCGGCTCAGGCGGGGCTAAGCTACACCCGATTCCGTGCGCGTTTTGTCGAGGAGCACGGCACCAGTCCCTACGACTATCTCCTGCAGCTGCGGCTGGAGCTCGCCGCTCGTTGGCTGCACGCGACAGAGGAACCGGTGAAAGCCATCGCGCTACGCTGCGGCTTCGGGTCTGTGGAATCGTTTGTGCGAACCTTCGGGCGTTCCAAAGGCATCACCCCCGGTCGCTGGCGCCGGCTTGGCCGCTGTGGTTGATCGGGCGATCATGCGCCCAGGTGCCCTTCCCAATGGGGCACCGCAGTAAGCCGTTGCCAGAGTCGGCAACGGCTACCGAGGAGGCCGAGTGAAGTGCTCGCGAAATAAGTTTATTTTTGGGTGGCGACAGTGACGGTGCTGACTTTGGCGCGGCCCCAGAGATAGGGATAGAACTGACCCTCGGTCGGAAGATCCATGACCATGTGGGTCTTTTGATCGTCCTGATGCCAGTAGAGCCGGGATTCGCGGTCGTTGCCTGCGTGGTTTGAAAAGATCACGCCGGCATCGAAGGCGATCGAATGATCCTGGCTGGTCGGGGAGAGGCCAAGTTCAGGGAGAGCTTCGAGCGGAATTTTGGCTTCGACAGTGTAACCCGCTCCGTTGGGCCAGCGGTAAAAGTTGCAGAGACTGGCGCCGGTGACGGAGTCCTTGCCGGTTACGGTGGTGACGCTTTCGGCCAGTGCACTGCCGGTGGGCGAAGCGAATTCAAACGGTTGTTTCGGCGCACCTGCCGCCACCTTCATCCGGGTGAGCACGATGACGCCGTTACCCGGACCTTGTTTTTCGTTGGGATACCCAGCAGCGAAACGGGGAGGCTGAATGGAATGTGGAGCCGGCCATTATTTTTTTATGGCCTGTTGATGGCGTCGGGCTGCCGGTGTTGTCAGGATGTTGTTCCAGTCAGGGACTGGGCGAAGTGGCCACGACGTTTTCGCTGAAGAAGCGAACGGTGGCCGGAGGCGGATTAGTCGGGTCGGGCAGGAACTGGTTGGGGTCGGGAGTGTAATCAAAAACGAAGCAGTAACTGCGGGCCCATTTGGGGGCACGACGTTCCTGTCGTAAGACGGAGGTCCATTGCCCGTCCTTCTGAGAGGCGACCTGAACCAGAATGCCGCCGGTTTTGTTCCAGTCCATTAAGGTGTCTTCTCCCGGGCTCAGGTTATGCAGATCGTGATTCAGCCCGAGAGCTGCTTTAAACCGAGAGAGATTAATGAGTCGTAATTGGCCGGCGAGGTGCTTCCCAGGATCATCGGCTATGATCGTGGCGGTAAGACCACCGGTTGATTGAGGGAGCATTGCAACGAGCACGCGTGGAGCGTCGGCGGGGAGATACGTATCAGCCTGGATTATTTTGGTCGGAGGAGTGCCTTCGGGTGAACCCTTGGGTGGCAGCACTTCCTTGTAGATCACCAGATGGTTATCAGAGGGAATGGGGAAGGCCGTTTGCGGTCTCTGGCTGATGCTAAGTTCAATCGTCTCTCGTGCGGACGCGTCGTATTTTAATCCATTGATGTCTTCGATAATCGTAAAAATACGGAAGCTGCGTGCGGTGGGTTCGGTGGCGGAAAGGCTGCAGCAGATGCTGGCGATAACCAGGGCGATTCCGAGTCGGCTAAAACGGGAAGTCAGGGAAATCATATGTCTTGATCGGTGAGCCAGCGAAAGGAGACGACTTTGAAGGTGCGACCGAACTTACTGCTGAGAGAGTCGGCAGGGAGGGCGGTGGGAGCGGTCTCGGCGGCTTCGCCGCCGATGTAGTCGGGGGTGCGTTGGACGATGGCCTCGCACCAGGCGCGTCCCTCGACTTCTGAAGTGGTCGGATTGAGGCTTTCGCCATAGGTGCGGATGACAAACGTGTCGGAACGAGCGCTCAGTTCGGGGCCGAGAGTGGAGAGGATGTCAGCCTGAGTCAGGTATTTGGGGCCAAAGGCATTGACGTAGCGGAAACTGTCGGTGCCGGTCTCGCCGGTGTATCGGGTTGGCATTGTGCCCTGTTGCATCTGTGAGGCGGTGACATCGAGCGGGCCTCCGAAGTAGTGTTCCCAATCCCACTTTTTGAAGCGTTCGATTGTGGCGGGCATGCGGTTCGCATCGTAAGTGAGGTGGTCCCCGGCACCGGCCGAGGTGCCGAGTCCTATGTCGGCTTGTGGACGTGGGTTGGCCTGTGCCGCCAGCGGGCTCATCGTATCAATGGCGGTTTGTAGTGGTCCCTTGATACCAGCGGGGTTTTCGGTTGCGAGAATCGGGCGGTTTACAAAGTCCGAGAGGGAGAGGAAGGGGCCGTTGCGCCGGATCTCCAGCACGATTCGGTGAGCCAGTTCGTTGATGAGCGCGTTGGTATTGGTGTTCGTGTTTTGGATGGTCTTGTTGAACACCTTGTCGAAGTTGCTGCCTGCGGTGTTGAGCCAGAGGCCGCGATTTCCAACGTAGTTTGTTTTTCTATAATTGAGCTCGCTCGATACATCGACGTTCATGGTGGTGTCCAAAGCCGCCCAAGTGCTATCGCCGGGAAACTTCAATCCACGCGCGAAACGCGCATAAGGGATGATCTGGGAGACCTTGTCCGTGGTGCTTGCGAAAGAGTCGTCAGTGGTCAGGCCGAGTGGGCCTCCAAGTATCGCCCGCCATGCTTGCTCGGAGGTGGAGTTGATATTAAACGCACCGTCGACCATGAGATTGGCGGCGGCACGATCATAAGCTGGATTGGTCCCGGATACCGTTCGGCGAAGATCTTCAATGGCGACTGCATCCCCGTCTTTTTTGTAGGGTCGCATTCGTGAGTCGGGTAGGGCGCGGGAGGTGTCGATGTCGTTTTGTGTCCACGAGGTGGGAACACCGGATACAAAGTATTTATCCCAAAGCGAGTGGTTCAGATGCCACGACAGATCGTAGGCCGGTTGGTAGGTCGTGGAGGCAAGCGAATTGGGGTCGAGCGGTATGATGTTTTCGCGGTTGTTGTAATTCGAGGTGCGCGGCACGCGGATATCTCCCATGGAGTTTCCAAAGGGATTGAGCGGATCAAAGATGTAGCGGGAGAAGGGGACGTGTTGGAGCTGTCCGAGTGACAGCAGGTCGTCGGGTGAATTAAGCACGTCGAAAAAGATCGTGCGGTTGAGCAGTTCTCCGGCCGGAGCGTCGAGGATGTGGGTGAAGGCGGCGCCGTAGACGTTGAGACTGGTCTTGCCGCCCATGCTGGTCGCGTAGCCTACGGTTTTAAAAATCAGCGCGGGATCACCATTCGGCGATTTATTGGTGGCGACAGCTCCGGCAATCATGGTGCCGGAGTAAGTGCTATGGTCGGGATTTCCGCCAATGAAGGTCGCATCGGACTCGTAACGGGTGGAAAGACCGACTGGCGCACGGAAATTACCATGGCGCAGCCAGACCAAGTTATGAATCTGACCCATACCGAAGATGCCGGACATCCATTCGATATAGGTCTCCATCGGGAAACCGAAGCGGAAGGCTGCCGCGGCTTGGGTGAAGCCGCCGGCTTTCCACGAGTCCATTGTGGCGGAGGTGGAGAGGTTGTGCACCAGATAATTTTCTGCGTGACCGGCGCCCGTGCTCACCGCGAGGATGGTGTGGTGCTGGTATTTTCGGCTGTCGTCGGTCAGGCCACCCTCTTCGGCCAGGACCACCTCCATGTTCTGGCGGGTCTGTGCCATATTGGCGGAGATGTTTCTCAAGTGGAGCATCAACACGTCGGAATCGAGAACCGAGGCGGGCAATGTGTAGCTGCCAGGGAGTATCAGAGCGTTGGATATGCCCAGGGCGGCTCCAGCGCCGGCGGGGGCGCGGGTGAGTAGTTTGCCCGGAGCGTAGTTGGTGCGATCAACCGAACCATCCAGTCTATACACGTGGGTTTCGCCGGGCGGGATGGGCTGGCAGTCGATGGTGAAACTGAGGTAGTCACTGCGCGTCATGGTGGCCTTGACCGCCGACTCGGTGGAGGTGCCGATGGGGAGAAAGGCGTCCGCTTTGTCCAGCGACCCGAGGTCGAGCAGGGCATGCAGTTTCCAAATGGTGGTGTTGTCCGCGTTGCCATTTTTTATGGTCAGGTTCTTGGTCGATTTCAGGGCGCAATAGGACTGTGCCTGAAAACGCATACCAAAGTCATAGCGAGTTGCCGCGATAGTGACTGGATAGGGATTTGACAGCATGACGACGGGATAGATCGCCATTCGCATGGTGTTATCGTCGACAGAGTCTCCATTGATATCGGAGGTGTCTACATAGGCCTCAAAGCCCACCGCCGCGTAGACCAGAACGGGGGCGATGCCGGCCGTTGTCGTATTGGCGGGCTGGGGAATGATT
Source organism: Opitutaceae bacterium (assembly GCA_037969015.1). Taxonomy (GTDB): domain Bacteria; phylum Verrucomicrobiota; class Verrucomicrobiia; order Opitutales; family Opitutaceae; genus JAUWBF01. Next base: position 20,024 of record JBBKWO010000075.1, on the reverse strand, counting down.
TGTTTGCTGGTCTGATCCACCGCACGAGCCCAAGAGCGCAGGTGTCCCCAAGTGGGGAGGTTAGGCTCGGTCGTGGACATTGGTGTGAATATCGGGGTGCTGTCCGTGGGGCGGTAGCTGTGGTCCGCCGAGGTATCGGCGATGTCGGCGGTGAGATCTTTTTTCAGTCCGCCGGCATAGGTGTCGGAGAGCACTCCGCGACTGAAGGCGGTCATGTCGTGAAAGCGTGCCCGGATGGCGCCTGACAGATTATTTTTTTTGGCGGAGTCATCACCGAGCAAGGCGAGTTGTTCCTTGGAAAACAGCTTGGCGGCATGGAGTGACGGGAGTTCGCAATCCATGGAGATCGGATTGGCGTCGCCCCGATCCATCAGTTCGATGGCGGAGCGCTGAGTGGTGATGAAGCTGTGGATGCGGTCAGTGGCGAGACCGGTCTTTTCGTAGCCATTTTGCAGGTTGATGCGGGCCTTTACTCCTTCGTCTCCCACCCACCAGGCATAGTTTCCGACATTGGGGGAGGTGCCTGGCAAGGACTCGGCAGGGGCGGTTATCGGTATCAGCGGTGCGACGATGTAGTCCTGTGTAGCAGTGGCCGCCGTGCCGACCGAATTGGGACCAACCAACAGGACCGCTGATTTGTTATCGATGGTTGGCGCGCTCAGGTTGGTGAGGTCGACGACTGAAGCGGGGGAGTAGCGCATACCGGTGCCGGCAGTCACCCCTCCGGCAGTGCCGTTGGCTCCGTAAGTCGTGCCTTCGTTGCCGCTGATCAACCAGTTGAGCAGGGCGGGGGTGACGCCGCGGCCAATAATTTTATCGGGTTTAAGATTATAGCCGATCCCTGTCTGACTGTTTCCCCAGACGGCGGTCCACTGTCGCGTGCCGGGCTGCACGCCGATGCGGGCGGTAGTGGATACCGTGGCGGGGGTGGCAGTGCCTGCCTTGTCCGTGTCCGCCAAAATATCGGCAGTGGTGGTGACTCGCTGATCCGGACCGGTATATTCCTGTAATTGCCCAATGGCTAGATTGAGGGCAAAAAGGGCGTGTTGACGTGCCATCGCCTGATCGCGGCTGTTGTCGGCAACGCGGGTTTCCACACGGGTAAGCGTGGCCAACGCGACCAAAACCAAAACCAGAAATGCGACCAGGGTGATCGTGATGAGCAGGGCGAATCCGCCGCGTGCGGTCCCGCGGGCTCTCATATCCGTTGATCTTACCGTCATGAAGGTTGGGGTGAAGTGGAGGGGGCTGGGGATTAACTCTGGAAAACGCCGTTGATGCTCGGACCTCAAAGTTTCAGCGAATCGCCAGTAGACAACCTCTATTGGCAGGTGTTTATAACGGTGCCAATTCGGGCATTGCGCACACTTGTGCCTGATTTTGGCTATTTTGAGCCGGCGACCCAGAAGAGGGTTGCAAGGCGCGCGACGAGCCGGGGCATCTCTAATCCGCATTCCATATTCGCGTGTCCACCAGAGCTACTGCATCGATGAGAAGCACTCCGGTTGAATATTCGGAAACGTAGGGTATGGGGACGAATTACACCTGGGGACTGCCGGTGTTGATTAAATAGCCCCCCGTGCTGAGTGGGAAGGTCGAGGCGGTGCTTGCCCGGTAGTAAGGCAGGGGCAGTGCCGGGCTGTCCTGATGGTCCGGCGTCAAGTGGTGGACTGGTCCAGTCCCGCTGATTCTCCGTTACACGAAGTCGGGTGAAGCTGGTCATGCCGACCAATGAAGCCGGATTGTCAGGCGGCTGGCTGAGAAGATAGGATGACTCGGGTGTCTCAAGGAGGGGGCGAGTTGGAATGAAAATGGAGCTCAATTAGACGAGGAGGGCTTGGGCACAAGTGTGCGCAATCATGGCGTTGAGTTAGACGAAGCGTGTGAATTGCGTATCGGCTACTCCCCGTTTTATCCCTGCCCCGCCACGCCTCGATTGTTACCTATGATCCTCCTTACCCGCCGCGAAAAAGCCGGCTACAGTCTGGGCGACGCCGCCTGCCACATCGTTTTCGACAATGTCATGTTCTACATGATGTTTTTCTATACCGATGTCTTTGGCATCTCGGCCGCGTTCGTGGGCACGCTTTTTTTGGCAGCTCGGGTGCTTGATGCAGTCACTGATCCGGTCATGGGCATGATCGCTGATCGCACACGGTCGCGCTGGGGTCAGTTCCGCCCCTATCTGTTGTGGGGCGCCGTCCCGTTTGGGGTGATTTGCACGCTCACTTACATCACGCCTGATATTGGACCAACCGCGAAGCTCGTCTATGCGTCCGTCACCTACGTGTTGCTCACGCTCGTATTTACCGCCGTCAATGTGCCGTATTGCGGTTTGGGTGATGTTATCACTGCGGATCCGAAGCAGCGTATGTCGCTTCAATCCTGGCGTTTTGTGATTTCCGGTATTTCCGGGATGCTTAGCACCGTGTTGTTGCTTCCGTTGGCGAAGCTGCTTGGCGGCGAGAATCTAGCCTTTGGCTACGGTGCCGGTATGGCCGTGCTATCGGTCTGCGCGATTATCCTTTTATTCCTGTGTTTTTTCTGGACCAAGGAACGGCTGAAGGGCGAAGCGCAGTTTTCCGGTCGTGTTAGCGACGACGTGAAGGCGCTGCTGCGTAACGGCCCTTGGCGTATTGTCGGTGTGCTCTCGCTACTCAATATCATGCAATGGTCGGTGAGGGGTGGGGCGATGATTTATTACGTCACCTATTTCGCGGGCAGCGCCACGATGTTCACTTCGTTTCTCGCGACCTACTCGATAGGCAGTGTCATCGGCGTGGCATTGGTCAAGCCGTTCTCCCAGCGGTTTTGCAAGGTGGCGCTCTTCGGCTGGCTCAACGCTCTCCTTGGCCTCGCGAGCATCGCGTTGTTCTTTGTGCCGGCGGATGCCGTGAAGGTCATGTTCGGCTTCAGTTTTCTGATCGGACTGATGCACCAGATGATGACGCCGATCCAGTGGGTGATGATTTCCGACACGGTGGACTTTGGTGAATGGCGGGATCATCGACGGCTCACCGGCATCAGTTTTGCGTGTATGCTTTTTGTCATGAAGGTGGGCCTGGCCTGCAGCGGTGCGCTGATCGGCTGGACACTTTCCGGGGTTGGTTATGCCGCTGGCGGGGCCAGCCAGAGTTCTTCTGCGCTGTCGGGCATTCTCGTTCTGTTCACCCTGGCGCCGGCCGCGCTTTATTTCATCAGCGTGCTGGTCATTCGCTTCTATCCATTGAAAGGCGCCTATTTTGACACGATCTCCAAGGACCTTGGTGAGCGTCATGCCATCGCGAATTCCAGCAGTCTACTGGCACCTTCAGTCACACCTCTTTCATGAAAACACCATTACCATTGATTCGCTCGGTTGCCCTGTTCACTGCGTATATTTCCATATTCTGTTTCACGGTATGGGCCGCGCCGGAGGAGGCAGCCAAGGCAACACCGCCTTTCTGGGCGGAAAAGGGCGTTTTGGCTTATCGCGTCTTTACTCCCGACTCCGCCGACACGTTGACCTATGCGGAGGAGGGGATCCACATCGTTTCCAACCTCTTGGATGACTCCGTTCCGCAGATCGCATTTTTTACGGGAATTATCGGCCACGATCATCCGGGCTCATGGAATTGGGACGGACTCTGGCCCTACTGGAACCGGGTGACTTTCCGGGCCGGCAGCTGGGAAAATCTCTCCGGCTTCATGGCGCGCACCCGTAAAAACTCCAATGCCTCGATCTCCTTTCACCTCAACCTCACCGATGTGAACATCGGTTTGCGCGACTACCCGGAATCCCGCGATTTCTTCAAAGAACTGGTGGATACCAAGTCGATCTACCGGCGCGATTGGGACAAGGAGCTGAACCAACGCACCGACACGCCCTACGTCCCGCAAGAAATCGATGCCTACATCACCAAAATGGATGAACGTGGTGAGCCGGACTCCGTGCCAATCTTCGCCTTGGTGAACTACAAGAACTTCTGGGATAGCGGCCTGGCTAAGAAAATGATCGATGAATTTTACAGTCATCTGCCCTATTCTCCGCCGTTCTTGTATCTCGACGTGCTCAACCTCAGCGGCGGAAATTTCAGCACCGGGTTTCCTGATGGCCCTCTGGGCGGCAGCGAGCAGACACAAACGGAGGGCGTGATTGCCCTCGTGGACTACCTGCGCGAAAAAGGCACCGATACCGGCACCGAAGGTGACCGGCGTTTTCTTGGCAAACGTCCCAACGGCGAACAGCGCGCCGGATATGTCTGGTATCACGGTCTCGGGTATTCGAATGACGACTACAGCGTGATCTCCGGCGGCAACAAAATATCGCAGGTCGGCCATCACGTGAATGGCAATCCGGGTGCCTTCGCTGTGGCCCCGGTATCCATGACCAAGGAAGGCGTGCAGACGGTGGCGTCTCATTACGATGCGCTTCTGGCCGGCCGTCCCGGTGTGAAGACCGTGGCCGGGTTGGAAACGTGTCACATCACCAAGCGGCCCAACGGAGGTGAGGTGGACGAGTTCGACGTGCAGGGTGCCAATGGTGACACCTTCCGCGGTGACTGGGCCGACCTTGTGAACTATTTCTACCTCGCAACCATTCAAGAGAATTTCCACATCGGGAATCGCAGCGTGAGACAGCGTTTTGACACCAGCGGAAGGCTGCATCTAGGCACCTACACCGTGTCAGGGCCTGGCGGCGAACAAACCGTGCTGGTCCCCGATTTTGTCACGGGCTGGACCAAGGCGGGCGCAGTGAAGGCGCGTCGCCTCATGTTGGAATATCCGATCGACACCACGGTCACCGTTTCGAAGAGCGGGCTGTATTCGCTCAAGGTGAATTGCCTGCAGGGTGGCCGAGCTGCGCTCTTGCAACTTGGCATCTACGTCAACGGAAAGCATCTGCGCACTTTCGACAAACTGGATGTCCCGGAGAATGGGGTGCTGACGGTTGACGCGGGGCAGGTTGAGCTCAAGGAAGGCGAAAACACGATCGCCTTCGACTCCGGCTCGGTCCGCGCGACCTGGAGCGACGGCACCGTCGCCGAATGGACTACTCCCTATCTGAATAAAGGCTTCAAGGCATGGAACGGCGACGTGGTCTTCGCCTACGATTACGACCGCATGTGGCCAGATACTTGGAGCGGCCAGAAAAAGATCTATTTCTTCAGCTGGGACGGCACCGCTCGGACGTGGAAGTTGCCTCTGGAATGGCGAAACAAGAAACAGGTAAAACTGTATCCACTCACTCCCGACGGTCGTGGCAAGGCGGTCACCTTACAGATTCAAGACGGTAGCGTGGCCCCCAAGCTCCTTCCGCAAGTGCCCTATATCCTCACCGAGTAGTTTGCTGTGTCCCTTCAGCCGCCGCCGTCACCTTAAATGTGAGGGCGGCGGTGTGTTTCGTTCCCCAACATTAATTTCCCGTATTCTTATGGACTCCCTCAAGCTCCTCTCGAAGGCCGGCCTGTGTTTGCTCGCAGTCTCCGCTTCTCTCTTTGCTACCCAAACCGAAAATAACGGTCTTCACATCGTCCCGACCAAGGGGGCGGTGGTGATCGACGGTGAATTGAAGGATTGGGATCTCTCCGGCGAAATCTTCATGTGTTATGACATCGAGTCATTGGCTGATGTCTATTCGGCCCACGTCGCAAGTATGTATGATGCGGAGAATCTCTACCTGAGCATTCATTTCAAGGACGCGGTGCCGATGGGGAATATTCATGATCCCCGCTACCAGGCCAATCGTGGTTGGGCGGGTGACGCCGTTCAGTTGCGCATCAAGACGGATCGCATCAGCCATGTGACGGCTTGGTATTACGGAGCCAAGAAGGAGTCCGCCTTCCAGATCGCCTACGGGAAAAGTCTCACCGAACCGTTCGACGGTGGTGACATTCAGCTTTATCAGACCGACGGCTCAAAATTGCAGCAAGGTGTCGAGATGGCCTTTAAGGCCGACGCCGATGGCAAGGGCTATGTGCAGGAGATGAAAATCCCCTGGAAACTCCTCACTCAGGACAAAAAATTTCAACCCGGCGACCGTTTCAATATGGGGGTCGAGCTGCTCTGGGGAGAGACCGATTGGCCGTCGCATCGTTATGCCGATAATATGGCCGATGGAGTCACGAGTCGGGAATTTTTCTTCGGCGCAATCAAAAGTTGGGGCGAGGCCATTCTTGAGCCGAAGGGGAATTTGACTCTGCCGGAACCTCGTTACGTCGCGGCTCTTCGCCAGTCTCAGCAGGGCGGAGCGGCGAATGGTCCGGTGGAAATTAAATACTCGTTGCCGAAGGATGCGAAGGTGTCGCTCGCCATCGAAGACCCGTCCGGCAAGCGAATCCGCAATCTCATTCCCGCTCTCCCGCGGAAGGCCGGAAAGAATACGGAAAAATGGGACGGGCTTGACGACGAGGGCAAACCCGTGCCGCCCGGTGATTACACTTTTAAGGGGATTTATCACGACGGTATCCGCCTGAATTACGCGCTGTCCTTTGCCAACCCGGGAAATCCCTCGTGGGGAACGTCCGACAGGCGCGGCGCATTTTACGGCGATCACACCGCGCCGCAAGCGGTCGCCTCGGCGGGTGATTATGTCGGATTGGCCTGTCCCATGGGCGAGGGTGGCCAGCATCTCATTGCTACGGACCTTGAGGGGCAGCGGCAGTGGGGCATGAATAATCGGGAAGCCTTCGACGGCGGCCGCATTTCTTTGGCGACCGACGGCAAAATCCTTTGGGTGGCCAACGAAGGAAAGCGGGCGTTGGTATACCGGGTCGATTTAGCTACCGGACAATACGCGCCTTGGAATATCACCGAGACCGATAAGGACGGGAATGCCTTCAAACCGGTCGATCTCTCGGTGTCCGAGCAACCGGGTATTGCCTCCGACCACACCAAGGAACTGAAGGCCAATCTTGTGGCCATGGCGCAGAAAACCGGGGTGTTGGCCATCGCCTTGCAGCGCGAAAACCTCGTCAAACTCCTCGATCCCGAAACCGGTGCGGTTCAGTCGTCGATCCAAGTGGAAGCACCGCAGTCAGTCGTTTTCGATTCCGCCGGACATTTGCTGGTTCTGTCCAAAGGCCGGATTTTTACGGTTGAAAGCGGGAAACTGACTCCGTTTTCCCAACAGGTCTATCCCGACGGTTATGGTCTCGCCGCAGCCGGTGATGGCCTGGTTTTCGTGTCGGTGCGTGGAGCGGACCAGAATGTCAAAGTCCTCTCAAAGACGGGGAAATTTCTCCGCGAAATCGGGGTGAAGGGTGGGCGGCCCAATAATGGCCCGTTCATTCGCGAAGCGATGCGGATGCCGGCGGGTATCGCGATCGACAGTCGTAATCGCCTTTGGGTGACCGAGGAGACGATTAATCCGAAACGGACCAGCGTTTGGGATGTGACGACAGGCAAACTGCTCAAGGATCTGAGCGGCACCACCAGCTACGCCGGAGCAGGCGCGATCAATCCTTACGATCCGACCATGGCATTTGCCGACGATACGGTTTACCGCATTGATTGGACCAAGGGAACCTACGAGCCGATTTATTCGCTGGGGAAGCGCGATGACCCCAACGACATTTTCCCTCCTTCGGTCCACAATATTGTTAGTCGGGTAATCATGAAAGACGGCCGGCTGTATGTTTACACAACGGAGACCGCGGCGGGAGCTGACGAAGTGCGCGTTACTCTTTGGGACGGAAAAATGTGGCGCACGGTCGCGCAAATGGGCGTCGTGAGGGAAACCCAAGACACTTGGGGTGCGACGCTGAAATACCGGCATCCGTTTTTCAAAGGAAAGAACGGCAAGTTTTTCAACTGGACCGACGCGAATGGCGACGGTCTGGTTCAGGAGGCCGAATTGAATTTCGGGGATGTGCTGGTGGACGGAAAACCCGTGAAATTCAGCCATTATTATTGGGGATACCTTCCCGACGACGAAGGCACGATCAGCCGCGGCGTTGTGGAGAGCAGCAATTTGGTGCAGTTCCCGGTGACGGGCTACAATCAGGTGGGGGCGCCGGTTTATGATCTGAATAAAACCCGAATCATTCGCGCCCAAGCCGGGGCCACCGGGAGTGAAGGTCAAATTACGGGAGGGGTGAATGGAAACATTTATGTGAACCAAAATCCTCTCACGACACTTGATCGAAACGGCAAGGTGCTGGGAACCTATCCCAGCACGAATGTTTCCGTGCATGGTTCCCATGCGGCGATGGCTGCGGCCCCCGGTTATATCATCGGGCCGTCCGCGTTCCTTGGTTTGGCCCAGATCGGTGACAAAAACAAAGGTGAGGCGGGGGAGGTTTTTGCGCTCAATGGTAACCTCGGCGAAAATTACCTTTTCACTGAAGATGCTCTTTTCGTTCAGTCCATCTTCAAGGACGTGCGCGGGTTTTTTGAAACCCCGTCCCAAGCGGTGCGCGGTATGCCTCTCGATGCAAACACCGCCGGCGGTGAAAGCTTCGGCGGGAATTTTATCCGCACCAAGGAGGGCAAGGTCTACCTCGTCAACGGCGGCACGGACGCTCGGGTAATCGAACTGACCGGTCTGGACTCGATTCGTCGCTTCAATGGCAAGTTCACTTACAGCCCGAAAGAGTTCGTCAAAGCCCAGGTGCTATTGACCGATAAAACCGCGGCCGCCCAGGAGCAGCGGGTTTACACCGTCGCAAAAGGCACTCCAGTTCTGACCGGAAAGCCGGATGGCTGGCCGGATCTGCTGAATGACAGCAAGCCCGTGCTCGAGGTGCAGGAAAGCGCGAATCAGCGTTATGCGCGGGTGCAGGCTCGTTATGACGATCAGAACCTCTATCTGGGCTACCGGGTTTTTGCCCCGCGCTCGGCCATGAAGAATGTCGGACAGGATGACCGCCTGCTCTTTAAGAGCGGCGATGCGGTGGATCTCATGATCGGTCCCGACACGGCGGATGCCGCCGGCAAGTTGCGGTTGCTCCTGAGTTTCAAGGGCACGACTCCGGTCGCGGTTCTGAACCAGCAGCTGGCCCCCGGTGCGGCGGCTTCGGAGAAATTTGATTTTAGCTCGCCTTGGCGCACGATCACTTTCGATCGAGTGGTGAAGGTTTCTGATGTTCAGCTCACCAGCGCACCGATTAACGGCGGGTATTTCGTGGAAGCCATTATTCCATGGAGCGTTCTTGGCATCACGCCGAAGTCCGGCCTCAAGCTGAAAGCCGATGTCGGCGTGCTCTTCGGCGATGGAGGAACGCAAACGGTGTCCCGTAAATACTGGAGCAACAAAGCCACGGGGCTGGTGAACGATGTGCCCGGCGAAGCGGCGCTTACTCCCGCTCTTTGGGGAACGTTCATTTTGGAATAATAAAAGAATCCTCACTACCTCATGAAAATCCCGTATCGCATCGCTCTTCACGCCTTGGCTGGCGCTCTATTACTGCTGTCGCCACTGCGTGCGGAAGAAACCGTGCTGCGCGACGGCGATCTTGTCGCGATCTGCGGCGACTCGATCACCGACCAGAAGATCTACTCGGTCTTTATACAGCAGTATCTGATGCTGTGTCAGCCGGCATCGAATCTGCAGGCCATGCAATTCGGTGTTGGTGGTGAAAAGGTATCCGGATTTCCGGGACGATTGGACATCGAGGTGCTTCCGTTCAAGCCCGAGATTGTCACGACGTGTTACGGCATGAATGACGGCGGATACAAGCTCATGACACCCGAGACGATGGAGGCGTTTCGAAACGGGACGATCACGGTTATTCGGAAACTAAAAGCAGCAGGAACCCGAAAGATTCTGATTGGTTCGCCCGGGGCGGTGGACACCAACAGCTCTAACCAGCGCATCTGGAGTTATAATCCTGTGTTGGCCGAGTTTGGCGTGGCCGCCCGGGAAATCGCTCAATCCGAAGGAGTGATATTTGTGGATGTTCACAACACGATGATGGAAGCCATGGGCAAAGCGCAGGCTAAGCTGGGCAAAGATTTTGTGTTTGCGCTGGACGGCATTCACCCGAAGCCCAACGGCCATCTCGTGATGGCTTATGCGTTCCTCAAGGCGTTGGGAGTGGATGGCAACATCGGCACGTTGACCGTGGATTACGCGGGCAAAACCGCGACGGGCACACCCGGTCAGACAATCAAGGGTTATACCAATGGTGTGCTTTCCGTGGAATCCACCCGCTATCCGTTTTGTTTTACTACCGACAAGCTGGGGGAGGGCACTTTGGCCATGACGGAATTCTTTCCCTTCAACGAAGAGCTAAACCGGTATCGCTTGGTGGTGAGAAATGCCCCGCCGCGTTCGCTCGTGACTTGGGGAACAAAGGACAAAGAATTCACTGCCGCTCAGTTGGCTGCAGGAATCAATCTCGCGGTCGAGTTCCCCGAAAATCCCTTCGTTGAGCCCTTCGCAGAAGCTACCAAAGCAATGCAGAATCAACAGCAGTTCGATGGAAGTTTCCTTCGCCGCCACCTGGGTGCGGTCGCCAGCTTGCAGCGTGATTTCTCCGAAGCAACGGTGACTCTTAAATCGCTCCAAGAGCTTGTTATCGCCAAGAGAGGCGATTCTCGCGCGGCGGTGAGCGCAGCGATCAAGCCGGTGAGTCACCAAATCAAAATTGAACCTGTTCGCTGAAGCGGGATTCCTTCGCGTGATCAAGGATCGGTCGTCAGGTCCGCACGTATAGCCTATGCGCATCGCGTGTGCGTTTCCGATTCCCGAAAGCCCCAGTCTGAAAAAATTCCCGCACTAAAGTCATGAAACACGGCTCTGTATTTATTGTTTTTTTTGTCTTCGGCGTTGCCATGGTTTCGGCGTTACGCGCCGAGGTGAAACTGCCCGCCATCTTCGGCGACCACATGGTCATGCAGCAGGACCAAAAGATTCCCGTCTGGGGTTGGGCTGATCCGGGCGAGAAAGTCGCGGTGACTTTTGGGGCCGTAAGTTCTGCAACAACCGCCGGTGCCGATGGCAAATGGCGGATCGATCTCCCCGCCGTTTCTCCCGGCACGCCGCCGGGCACGCTTGTGGTCAACGGTAAGAACACCGTCACGTTTTCCGATGTTCTCGTCGGCGACGTGTGGATGTGTTCCGGACAATCTAATATGGTCTATGGCCTTCGGCATTCCTACCACGGACAGGAAGAAGCCAAACAAGCCGACTATCCCGGGATACGTCTCTTTTTTGTCGTGAAATCAGCGGCAGGCTCGCCTGTGGATTCATTCGCAGGGGCTCCGTTCGATTCGCCTCTCCAGGGGAAGTGGCAGGTCTGCACTCCTGAAACTGTGGCGAAACTCGGGGATTTCACAGATCAGGATGAAGGTGGATTTTCCGCCGTTGGTTATGTTTTCGCCAAGGCGATTCATTTGTCCACTGGGCGCCCCGTGGGTATGATCGCCAGTTATGTCGGCGGCACTAATGCGAGCGCTTGGACGAGCTTGGCTGGATTAAAGAAGGAGCCTGCGCTTTCAACTTACGTTCAAAAACTGACCGAAAACTTAGAAAATCAGCGGCTCTATTATTCCATTAAATGGGCCGATTACGTGGCCGCGCGTCATCAATGGGTGGATACTTATGGGAAAGCCTATGAAGCCCAGATGCAGGAATGGTCTGCCTTGGCGCGAGAAGCTCAAAAATTGAACGAAGTGCCGCCTTCCAGACCGGAGCCGCCTGGCACTCCTCCTCGCAATCCGAACAGCATCCATGCGCTACCCGCTTCTCTGTTTAATGGCATGATCGCTCCACTCATCCCTTATGCCCTCAAGGGAGTGATCTGGTATCAGGGTGAAGCCAACTTGGGGCATGGGCGCGAATACGGGATTTTGCTGCCGGCTCTGATCAATGACTGGCGCGAACAATGGGGGCAGGGCGATTTCCCTTTCATTTTTGTGCAGCTTCCCAATTGCGAAAAACCTCCGCAGGCGGCGGGGGATCCCTCCATTTGGGCGGACCTGCGTGAATCCCAATTAAAGACCCTTTCACTGCCAAACACCGGCATGGCTGTGACTATCGACATTGGAAATTTCGACATTCACCCGCGTGATAAAATCGATGTGGGTCTTCGCTTGGCCTTGTCCGCGCGCCATGTGGCCTACGGTGAAACGCTTGTCTATACGGGGCCGCTTTACGCGTCCATGAAAGTCGAGGGCGCGTCCGTCCGCATTGCCTTCGCGGAGGATTCGATCGGCGGCGGCCTGATCATTGGCAGCTCGCCGATTGTCGATCCGAAGGCACCACCGGTTTCCACCACGGAACTCCAGGGCTTTGCTATTGCCGGTGAAGACCAGGTTTGGGTCTGGGCCGATGCGAAAATCGACGGCCAGACCATTCTTGTTTCCAGTCCCCAGGTGGCCCATCCGGTCGCCGTCCGTTACGCATGGGCGAACAATCCCACCTGTAATCTCTACAATAAAGAGGGACTGCCCGCCTCTCCCTTTCGAACTGATCCCTCTAAATAAAATGAAACTTACATTCCTCGGGTTATCCCTATTGTTGACGCTTGTGCCGGGGCTGCCCGCCATGGCAGGCACGCCGTTTCTGGTAAAAGGCGAAAATGTCAAAGTCATGCCTGTCGGCGATTCCATCACGCTGGGGAAAGACCAGTGTGCCGGGGGATATCGGCGGGTGCTCTATGAGTGGCTGATCGCGGACGGTTATCGGGTCACCTACGTGGGAAAACAGAATCTGGTTTTGAATGGTCCTGCGCTCTGTTCCGATGGCTCCATTCCTTGGCACGAGGGCTACGGCAGTTTCCGCACGGACATGACGCTGAACGGGGGCACGGCCGAAAGACTGTCGGCTCCGCCGCTGACGACCACACTGGAAAAGTTCAAACCCGATGTCGTGCTGCTGATGATCGGGACTAACGATATTCTCCAAGATTACGAACTGGACGGTCTGGAGATGCGCTTCGGGAAAATCATCGAGGCAATCTACGCGGCCGATGCAAACACCGCCATTGTGGTGGCGAGCATCGCTCCGATCAAACGAGAGCAGTGGGCGGATAAGGAAGCTCGGGTGATTTCCTACAACGCGGCCCTTGCTGACATGGTTAAAAAACAGGCATCTCTTGGTCGCCGGATCGCCTTTGCCGATATTTACGGCTCCCTGGTCGAGCGTGGTTTGAGCCGTGACGGGGTGCATCCCGAGGACCTCGGTTACGCGCAAATGGCGCAGGTTTTTTATCGAGTATTGACCGGCGCCGAAGCGCCGCAGATTGACCGAAAGAATCCGCTGATGTTTCCTCCGGTGCAGACGGAAACAAACGTCAGTAAATAATTAAAGCATGACCTTGCCTCTCGTTAACAACGCTCCCGAATTCATCAAAGGCACCTTTGTCTGGCGGGTCGTCATTCCAGACGGCACCGACAACATCGCCCGCGCGGCCGAGTGTATTGTCGGTGTCCAGAACCTGCTGGATAACACTGTTCGCAGCAACGTCATCACCAACGGGTTCATCGGACTCGACAACGTTGTTCCGAACTGGGACGGCACCTGGCCCTACATTCTGCGCGCGACCTACCGCGCAGGTCACAGCTGGGACAATATCGCGAAGTTCATGCTGGAGATGCGCGACGGGCACAACGCCTGGATCAGCTTCCACACTAACATGACCGATGTGAACGTGGGGCTCCGCGACCATCCCGAGATGCAGGCTTTCTTTGATCGACTGCAGGAAGCTGACGCGATCTACACCCGCCACGGCCACGGCTGCGGGGTGCCTTTCAATGGCAACGCCTACATCCCGCGCACCATCCCGATTGACCGCGCCACGATGAACTATGTGAAACCGGGTGAGGCCGCCGACATCTTCGCCATCGTTAATTACAAGAAATTCTGGGAGTCGGGCCTGGCGAAGGAGATGTTGGACACGTTTTTCTCCCGGCTGCCGTATGCGCCTCTGATGCTCTACGTCGATGTGCTGACCACGACTGGCAGCAACCTCACCGCAGGTTTGCCCGACGGCTTGCTGGGTGGCGGAGAGCAGAGCCAGGCCGAAGGTCGCAAAGCGATCATCGACTACATCGAAAGCAAGGGGACCACCGTCGGCGGTGAAAGTCCGTCATGGTGGACCAAATACAACTGGAATCACGGCGGCGTATCGCTCAACGACTACAGCCGCATCGAGACCGGTTATGCGCAAGGCTGCCGTGCCTATCGCGGCGCCGAATGGCAGCACGTATATGGCAACCAGGGAGCCTATTCTCTCGATGTCGACGGCCAGTGGATCGCCCGGGACACCCAGTATGAAGTAGCGGCCGGCGGAGGCGTTTTGATGACCGGTTCGAGCGAAGGTGCGAAGGCTGGTTTCCGCGAAACCGCCGAGTGGCGCACGCTCGACCAAGTGGTTGAAGGTTTTTATCTCACCGCGATTCAGGAGTTGTATCATGTCGGCAAGGGCAACGTTCGCCTGCCGGGCGGTGCGAATACCCGCCGGCTCGATGAACATCGCGGCCGCATCCTGACCGACCATGTTGATCTCTACGACGCCGCCGGGGTCCGTCTCGCGGGCATGCCGGCAGTGGAGGGCGAATTGGTGAAGCCCTGCGCGGCCCAGCCTCAAGCCAACTCCACCACCGGCTCGGTCGTGGGCTCGCTGGATGAAAGTCTTTCCGGCGCCTGTGTGGTTACGTTGCAGGTTCCGGACTCAGCCGCTGGCGCCGGTCATGCGGTCGTGCGTTATGTCTCCGAATTTGGCGGCACCGCCGAGGTTGAGTTCAACGGCGAATCGCTGGGCGAGATCGAGTTCCCCGCCATCGGTCGCCCGAACTTCGCGGGCGACTTGGCCATTCCGGTCGTTTTGCGTCCGGGGAAAAACACGCTCACCTTGCGCAAGGGCAGCATTCATACCGCATGGAGCGACGGCACCGAGGCGCGCTGGGATCGCCAAGGCTTCCGCGCGTGGAATGGCGATGTCGTGTTCGGAATCGGCTACGACCGCATGTGGCCCGACACGTGGAGCGGCGAAAAGAAAATCTACTTCTACAGCCGCGATGGATCTGATCGCACCTGGAAACTCCCTGCGGGCTGGCGCGATCTATCGTCCGTGCAATTGGTGCCGCTGACGACCACGGGTAGGGGAGGCGCGACCACCTTGATCGTTCGTGATGGTGAAATCGCAGTGAAGCTATCCCCCGGTGTGCCGTGTGTGGTGCTGCCGTAATCGTTCGCGATTCGCTTTTTTATTATGAGCAACAAATGGGTTTCTATCGGTATTTGGGGGGACAGCATTGTTCACGGTGGTTGCGATCCGGTGATGGGTGGCTGGGTTAATCGATTGCGCCTCTATCTCTGGAATCGCGGACTCGGCGACCACGTTTTTAACCTCGGACTGGGCGGCAATTGCAGCATCCGGCTTCTTCAACGCATTGGGCCGGAGTTGGACGCCCGGATCGGGCACATTGAACACGCGATGGTGAGTGTTGGAGTGAATGATCTACTCCTGTCCATTCCAGAGGAACTGTTTGAACAGAATCTCCGCGCTATCATTCAGGTGATCCAAGCGAAGGGGAAAGGCGCGCACTTGCTCAGCATGATCCCTATCCAGAAAGAGCGGGAAAAGTGGCTGATCTATAACGCGATTATCGAGCGGGTCGCGATGGACACCGGCTCGGGGTTTGTGGACCTGCGTGATTGCGTGGACGCCTCCAACTTGCCCGATTTGGTGCACCCCGACGGGTTCGGACATGAAAGGATATTTCAGGCGGTCAGATCGTATCTGATCGGTGCCGGCCTGGTGCTCGTGGAGTGAAAAATTCGCCCTTAAACAAACCGATGTGGTAAGGTGCACACGTCGCGCACAAGTGTGCGCAGCATTGCACTTGCGAACCAAATTTATTCCACGCATATCAACAGGGAACATGCGCAGTCCCCCCTTTTAGGTGCGTTAGTCTTTGGCTTTATTGAATATCCAATCCTCAAACATCATGAAAATACCCCAGTTCCTCTATGTTTCAGCACCGTATCGCACGGTAGCTATCATGTCTGCCTTGTCCGCATTCGCGCCTGGCGCAAGTGCCACCACCTTCGATTACATCGGCGGCGCTTCAGGATCAACCACGTCTCCGGTCAGCGGCAACTGGACTACCGCCGCCTCTTGGAGCGGCGGCACGGCTCCGACATCATCGCTCGATAATATTCTGACGTTTGGCGGCAGCGGTAGTGGCACTTATACATCCACCTACAGCACCGCTGCATTTTCGCTGAACCAGCTCACGCTGAACAGCAGCTCAAGCGGCGTATCCAAGATCTCGTCGAACGCCAGCACTGGAGTGCTTAATTTCGTCAACAACACGGCCGCCACCGGCCCCCAAATCGTGCAAAGTGGCTCCGGGGCTTTTCTGATCGGTGAAACTTTCAGCCTCAACGGCATTACCCTGGCCAATACGCTGACGATCTCTGGCACCGGAACCGGTTCCGTAGGTCTCACCACCAACATCAGCGGTGCAGGAGGAATCATCATGAGCGGCGCGGGGGTGCTTAAGCTCTCTGGTAACAACACATACACCGGTGGCGTCACCATCAACTCCGGCACGGTGGATGCAGGTTACGGCAATGGTAACCGCTTGGGCACCGGCGCGTTGACCTTGGCGGGCGGTAAGCTGAGCCTCACCGATGATACAGCACGCAATTGGAATCAATCGTCAGTGGCTGTGACCGGCAATACAACCCTAGTGTCCAACCGGGTAACGGCTGGGGCGGGAGTAATTCAGACCATTAACGGCGCAGTGTCCATGGGGGCGAATACGCTGACCGTGCAGGCGGGTGACCTCGTCACCTCTGGCACCGCAGGCGTGAAGCTCGGTAGCACAATGACGCTGACCGGCAATGCGACGCTCTCGGTCGGCGCCGGTGCCATTTTACAGGTAAACGAAGTCGCTGCCACAGCCTTCAGCCTCACCAAGGATGGCGAGGGCGAGGTTTCCCTGTTAAACACCGCTAGGCACACAGGCGGCACCATCATCAATGCAGGCAAGCTTACGGTGGGGAACAACGACATCTTGGGCCTCTTTGCCCCTATCACGGTCAACGGCGGCACTCTGGATTATGGATCATTTAGGGCTTATGCCGGAGTCGTTACTCTGGCTGGAGGCTCCATCACCGGCACCACCAGCTTCCTGCAGGGCACATCCTATGACCTACGCAGCGGTTCGATCAGCAAGATCCTTACCGGCGACAATGTCGTCGCCACCAAGAGCACCAGTGGCACGGTCCGGTTGAGCGGTGTGAATACTTATACCGGAGCGACCAACATCAATGCGGGCACGTTGCTCGTAAACGGAAGTCTGCACGCTAGCAGCGCGGTCGCCCTTAATGCCGCCGCTACCCTCGGGGGCACCGGCACGGTGTTTGGCACCGTGACCACTGGTGGCGCGACCAGTATCATCTCCCCTGGCGACTCTTCCGCTGCCGCGTTCACCGTGGGCGCGCTAAATGCGACGGCCGGTGCCACCTTCAACTTCGACCTCGGCACGACCTCCGATCAGCTGGCTATCACCGGGCTCTTTACTGGCAGCACCGGCACAGAAGGGCTTATGTTCAATTTCTCAAACGCCGGTGGCCTCGCGGCGAACACGATTTATACGTTGGTAACCTTTGGCTCGTCTTCCGGTCTCGACGTGACTGATTTTACCTCCGGAAGCATCGCTGCTGGCTTTGTGCTCGACGGGACCTTTGGCACTGGCGGATTTGCCATCAGTGGTAACAGTGTCCAAGTGCGTTTCGCGACCGCCTCCATAATTCCTGAGCCTTCTGCCGCCGCTTTGCTGGCCGCTGTTTTTGCGGCGACCACTGTGGTCTGTGGGCGTCGCCGTCGTGGACAGTGACCAGCCCTGCTGGTTTCCTATTTGCTAACGGGTCGCTCCAGTTGATCATCGTGGGGTTCATCACTTTCGAATTTCCGTCTGTGGTAACCTAATGTAAGGTAGAGTATGCCTACGACACGTCGTGTAACCCTGAGCACTATTGCCGATGCGTTAAACTTGCATCACACCACGGTATCGCGGGCGCTAAAAAACAATTCGCGTATTCCGGAGGTCACCCGACGTCTGGTGAAGGCGAAAGCGAAGGAGCTGGGCTATGCGCCCGACCCGGTCTTGTCTTCGCTGATTGCCTATCGCTCAAGCCAGTTACGAGTGAGCTACAAGGCGACACTGGGCTGGATTACCAATCACCCCACGCGTGATGGCTGGCGCGAATACGAAAAGATCGCGTATTTCCGGGGCGTTAAAATGCGCGCCATCGAGCTTGGATACGAACTTGAGGAATTTTGGTTGGGAGCGCCGGGCATGACCCAAGCCCGTGCCATCCAAATCCTGCAGGCACGGAATATTCGCGGGTTGTTTTTTGTGCCGGAGCACGGGTCACATTCACAGCTCCTGCTCGATTGGAGCCGGTTTTCCTCGCTTACATTCGGCCATACGTTGGCGCGGCCGATTTTCCATAGTGTCGACACCGATCATTACCGCTCGTTTGCCTTGCTCATGAAGCGATTGAAGCAATTGGGCTACCGTCGCCTAGGATTTGCCATCTGGTCGATTGTGCAGGACACGACCGACCGGAACTGGACAGCGGCATTTTATGCGCATCAAGCATGCGCTCCGCAAAAGCAGGTGCCGGTGTTCATAGACAAGCCGTGGAGGATAGAAGAGTTCCGCGCATGGTTTGAGAAATACCGCCCCGATGTGGTCATCAGCCATGACGAGACTTTATTGGGCTGGATCGAGTCCTGGGGATTGAAGGTGCCGGAGGATGTGGGATTCGTGCTGGCGGCCCGACATGGTGAGGCGCAGCCCCGTTGCTCCGGTATTGATGAGAACAGTGCCAAGGTCGCCGAGGTAGCCGTCAACGTGTTGGTCGATATGATAAACCGTGGTGAGAGTGGCATTCCGCGGATACCCATCTCCACGCTGGTGGAAGGAACGTGGTTCGATGGCAAGACGCTCCGGAGTGAAGCGCCTGCGGCTTTGCCCGAAGTATCGTCGTTTTGCTGAGTTTAACGGGCACAAGTGTGTGCGTTCGGCGGGTTGGTCGGACGTTATTTGAAGGCTGATGTGTGTCATGTAACAAAGGCGGTTACGGCCTTAGCTGCAGTAACCCCACCAGCGTTTTCTCGTCTGGAAAAATAGCCGGATAACCCTAGAGAATTTTAAATAAAACTATCGCCGCAGTGCGTAAACCAACCGCCGGCATCGTTTGGCTTAGCCGCGTTCAAGACGTAGGCTATGCGGCGAGCAGATCCGATGCATTGCGAGCCTGTGCCTTGCAAAGCAGTGCCTTTACTTTGCTCCACATCATTTCGATGGGATTGAGGTCAGGTGAGTAGGCAGGAAGGAAATGGGCTTTGTCGCCGGCCTGTTCGATCAGAGCGAGGGTGCGTTCGTTTTTATGTGCGCCGAGGTTATCCATGACGACGATATCGCCGGGTCGCAGTGAAGGGACGAGCACCTCCCTTGCTTTGGCGTGGAAGACCTTGGTGTTGGTCGCGCCCTCAATGGTCATGCAGGCGGTGGTGCCGTCCAGCCTGACCGAGGAGATCATCGTGGTGGTGCACCAATGTCCGTGCGGCGCATGGCAGACCAATCGTTCGCCCTTGGGTGAACGGCCACGCAGACGCGTCATGTTTGTTTTGGCCGCCGACTCGTCGATGAAAACGAGACGGGCTGGGTCGGGCGAAGCCTGGCCGAGTCTCCAAGGGGAGGATCTTATGAGCTCTTCCAACGGGGTCGTGGTCTTCCATGGCAAAACCCCAAAGCGTAACCTGCGTTCTCGGATCAAACCGACTCCTTCGACCACTTTTGACTCCTTGCCTTTTTTTGTGGGGACACGGGCCGAGAGTGAAGAGTCAACGTGACGCTGTCGTGAACAGGCCCAAGCGGCTTTGAGCTCTTGGGTAGCTATTGACTGGAGATTCTCGATCTTGTTCGGAACCCGCTAGGCTGTGTTTTTGAAATAAGCCGGTCCAGCGTGAGTGAGAAAGGGCGCTCGGCCAAGGCGACCGAGGCGGATGCGGGCCAGCGGCCCGTGCCGCTGAAGGACAACGCCGGCCCAGCGTGCTTTCTCGCCTCACTCGTAG
>JBBKWO010000074.1:0-47312 GCA_037969015.1 Opitutaceae bacterium | reverse complement strand
GGGGCATAGTATGGCGGGGTAGGGGCTTAAAAAGTTCGGGGTGGAACGTGATTCTTAAGTTAATCCTGAAACCTGCTGCACTGACCGCAAGTGAGTCAATTGATACACAGTCTACAGTGCAGATATCTTGGGTCAGCAGCATTGTAAATAGAGCTGTAGCCATTCCGTCTCAGCTAGGCAGCCTGCTTTCAGGCTGCCTACGAAAGGGCGCTCATGTTGCCCAATGCCAATCGGCTAAAGTTCTATTTGAACCGCTCTGGCACATGGATGGTTCTTCCCGTTCTGCCGTCCGGGATACAACGAGTGTCGCGGACGCATGCTGTGGGACCGTCGGTCACAAACCGATCGAGCAATCAGGCGGCGACTTTCCGGCGTCGGGAGTAGAACATTATTCCGGCGACGCCTGCGATCACGCTCAATAGGGTTTGAGACGGTTCGGGAATGATGCCCGTGGCGATGCTGGCGAAGCGAACCTGAAGGTTGCCGCCAGAGACCTGCCAGCCGTCGCCACCGCCAAAGGTGGTGTCCAGCACGTAGCCGGCGGAAAGACTGCTGCTGGATATGCTGAAGGTAGCGTCGTTGAGGCTGTTGCTGCCGGTTACAGAAATGAGGGTGTAAACAGTATCGACTTCGTAGGCGGCACTGTTGCCGAAGTTGAATTCGAACAGGTTGTTCAGGCCTTGGGTGAGGGCACCGCCGACATCGATACGGGAGTCGAAGTGATCGAAGTTGAAGCTGATGGTTCGAGACGAACCGGCTGCGTTGAAAGCGAGGTTGTTTCCGAAGGCTAGGACGTGAGTTGACGTGCCACCGGGGGTGAAGGTCACCGGTCCGCTGATGTTCACGTTGCCGCTGATGGAGCCCTGACCCGTGATGGTGCCGCTGGAGACGAGCAGGTCGGGGGTGTTGGCCAATGTGCCGTCGGCCCGGATGGTGCCGGCGGTGCTGGTAAACGAACCACTCTGGATGGTCAGGGTGGAGCCGGAGTCGACGCGGACGGTGCCGGTGTTGGTGAGGGCGCCGTCAACGATGACCATGCCAGCGGCGCCGGAAGCGCGGAGGGTGCCCGAGTTGGTGAAGATTCCGGTGGTGCCCGTTCCGGTAAAATTGATGGTGAGCGCGCTGGTGGCGTTGTCGGCGTTGATGGTGCCGGCGTTGGTGAGGGTGCCGAGGGCGTTGTTACCGATCAGACCCACACCGCGGATGGTGTGGCCGGTGGAGTTGATGAGCGTGCTGGTGGCTGTGCCGAGGAGGATCACTTTGGAAACATCTCCGCCCGCGCCGACTTGCATGACGAGTTCACCGGTGCCGGAAAACGTTCCCGTAAAGCCTGTGCTTACCAGGATACGGGCGGTGTTGGTCGCGGATTGGGATATGAGGTTGATCGTGCCGTTGTTGGTGATCGTGGAGTTGGCGTTGAAGTTAAGGGCGGCGCTGTAGGTTGTCCCGGACAAGGGATCGCCGATGGCGTTAATATTGATGATACCCGTGCTCGAATTAGTGAGTGCTGTGGTTGACGAGCCGCTGATGTTGAAGGTGGTGGACTGAGTGGCCGCCGAGGCGGAATCGAAAGTCCGCAGAATGTTCAACGTGCCGGAATTCGTGAACGTGGAGGCGCCGGAGAGGGTCGTGCCCCAAGGATTGCCGGTGGCTGCCGGAGCTTCCACGGTGTAGGTGCCGCCGTTAGTGACGGTGACATCGGTGAAGGTGGCGGCCTTGGATTGGTTGATGGTGCCGGCGGTATTTTGGAGGTTGCCGCCGGTGATGTTGATCGCGCCCAAGTTAGAGAGTCCAAGGGTAAGCGTGCCATTGCCGACGGTGCGTAAGGTGCCGCCGGTGTTGATCAAGCTGAGGTTTCCGGTGGAAGAGGGGCGCAAGACCAATTCAGTCCCAGCGGTGGCCTCGATAAAGCCACTGTTGATGACGGTGGTAGCGGACTGATAGATGTTGAGCGTAAGGGTGCCCGAGGTGCCGCCCGATGAAATGGTGCCGGCGTTGTTGAAATAGGTTTCGGCGGGCGTAGCGGCATTGAGCGTGATTGAGCGTGAAGTGGTGTCGGCGTCGGCCCGGGTGAGCTTAAACCCTGAAGCAATGTCCAGACCACCGGTGTTCGGGTTTGTATTGAGGATGACCGGAGTGCCTGCAGCGTTGATAACGGCCCGCTCGGTGTTGGTATCGGGCAGCCCACCCGACCAGTTACCGGCGGTATTCCAGTTGGCTGATGCTGCTCCCTGCCAGACTCGATCGGTCAGGGCGGCATGAATTAACGCCGGAGTTGCGATAAAAGTGGACACTAACAAAAGCGTGCGGTGAAGGCGCGCTGACTTGGCGGAGCGAAGTCGGAGGGGCATATATAGAGAGGGGCTCAGTGAGCTCATGAGCACTAAATCGCCGCCAGCCGGTAGCAATCCAGTCAATTGATATACAGTGTTCTGGGTTTTGGGAGGCACGGTTTCCCGGGGCGTGTCGGAGGCCGGTGGCCGGAACTACATCCAACTGGGGTTACGCCAATCCAACGTGACCATGCCGGTCAACCGGATCGGAGGTATCTCTGTGCCAGCACGCCACGCCATCACCATTTCGGAAGTCGAGTCTACGATCTCTCGGACCGGGTAGGCCAGTCGTTCACAGGAGAGGCTGTCGGGTGGGCAGAAGGGAATGCTGGGAACATCCCGCGCAAAGAGGATGCGATGGCGTTCGGCGAGTTTCAGAAAGGCCTCGGGGTTCCGCAGGGAAAACTCAGTCGAGGCATGATCGTCGAACAGTGCGATGGCCGTGCTTATGGGCAACGGCTTGGCGCCGGCCAACTGTCCGGCCAGCTCCGGCGAGGACTGTTGACGGACGCAAACGATGCCGTGGCGCGACGCGACTTCCTCAAAAAAGCGCAGGCGGGGCGTGGTGTGCCGGGTGCCTTCGACCAGGATGATCTTCCGGATACCGTGAGTCTGTTTCCAATGCGGGAGCACGGTTTTGTAGGCGGGCTCCCAATCGATTAAGATCTGTGCCGGCATGTTGGGCATTTCCTGATCACCGATGATCAGGGAACGAACGCCACGGTCCTTGAGTTGGTTGATTGCCTCGAGGTTGTGCCGCAAGGGTTGGAACCAGAGGATCATGTCGATGCGGTGGCGAAGCAGGCGGTCGATGAAATCCTGATCCAAGTCCTCGTATTCCCAGTAGAGGATCGTATCGATGGAGATGGCGTGTTGCCACAGGGCATCTCCCATCAGGAGGGCGATATGCCGGCGATAGATAAAGTGGCGCATACCAAAGATCCAAACGGGCATGCCGATCACGCCGGCGATCTTCTGCATCGTCTGGGCGTTTTTCCCGAGCAGCTTGGTGTGTGAACCACGCAGGCGTAGCAACAGGCCTTCTGCTTCAAGTTGTTCAATGGCGAGGGCGACCGTTCTTAATGGCAACTGCAGGTGCTTCGCCAAAACACGCATCGAATAGAACGGCAGGTTCTCATCGGTTCTCAGTCGTTCTGCCAGGGCGCGCAGTTCGCGAACGGCATGCCTGAGTTTGTTGTCCCCGGGGGCGGGGGTGACGGGTAGGGCGGTCTCCAGTGCGGGCAGCTCGGTGCGGTCAAATTTGCGTGACATTAATGGGGAAGGGGCGAAGCGGGATGGGGGGACTATGCCGGCGATGATACTCCGAAGTAATAGGTGCTACGACGGTGGGTTTCGGACAAGCACGGTTAGGTAGGGACAATTGCTATACAGTGCAACGATGCTTGTTATCAATTTAGGGGCGGCGGCATATTATTCGACGCAATGTCCACCCCTGTCATTTACATCAATTGCCATGACGCCGGTCGCTTGATCCAGCCCTACGGTCACCCGGTTTCGACTCCGAATCTACAGCGTTTCGCCGAGGAATCGGTGTTTTTTCGCAACGCCCACAGTGTGGCTCCGACGTGTTCGCCCAGTCGTGCTGCGCTGGCAACGGGAGGTTACCCGCACCAAGTCGGGATGCTGGGTCTGGCGCATCGCGGCTTTGCGTTGAACAACTACTCGGAGCACCTGGCCGGCCGGCTTGCGGGGCAGGGTTACTACCGGGTTTTGTGCGGGTATGAGCATGTGGGCGCGATGGAGCGCAATGACGTCGAGAAATTATACAACGTGCACCTCAAGGGAGAGCCCGAGGACTCCCGACCGCTCTCGTATGGTGACAAGGATCGCATGGTGGCCACCAAGGCCGCGCGCGTCATCGAGGAGCGGGCCGACTTGGAACGACCGTTCTATCTCGAGTGCGCGTTTTTCTATCCGCACCGCCCGTTTCCAAATGTCGAGCCGGACTCCATGGTCGGTGAACCACCGCCTCCGTTTTATCTTCCGGACACCGAACGCACGCGTGAAGACATGCGTGCCTACGCCGAGGCGATGCGTCAGTCCGACGAGTGTTTTGGCATCGTTCTCGATGCGCTGCGTAAAACCGGTCTGGACCGTCGCGCGATCATCATTGTGACCACCGACCACGGGCCGGCTTTCCCCTGGGCCAAGTGCAATCTAAACGATCAGGGCACCGGTGTGATGCTGATGATGCGGTTGCCGGAAGTGGCGGATCCCGTGCAGGTGGACGCGCTGGTGTCGCAGTTGGATATCCTGCCGACCATCTACGATGTGCTCGGTCTGCCGCAGGATGAACGTTTTGAAGGCGTGTCGCTCCGGCCGTTGATCAACGGTGAAACCGATAAGCTGCACGACGAAGTGTTTTCCGAGGTCACTTATCATGCGGCCTACGAGCCCATGCGTTCGGTGCGCACCAACCGCTACCGTTATGTGAAACGTTTTGCGACCGATTGGGATCACCCGGTTATGCCGAACATCGACGAAGGTCCGAGCCGGGAGGAGCTATTGAGCGCTGGCATCCGCGACATGCGGGTGGAAATGGAGGCGCTCTACGATTTGGATTTCGACCCGGGCGAACGGAGAAATCTGATCGATGATACGTTGTATGAGCCGGTGGCGGTGGATCTGAAACTGCGACTGCGCCAGTGGATGGAGCGCACGGATGATCCGTTGCTACTGGGTGATGTTGCCCTACCCGAGGGAGCGATCACCAGTCCGCACGACGGCCTGCATATTTGACCATCATGCACATCACTAAATTTTGGGCGGTTGTTTCAATCGCCAGTCTCGGCCTGCCGTGGGTTTCGTTGTCGGCCAAAGTGAGTTTACCGGCGATTTTCGGTGACCACATGGTCCTGCAAAGCGAGTCGCCGGTGCCGGTCTGGGGGCATGCCGATGTGGGTGAGCGGGTGAGGGTGGCAATTGGCGAAAATACGGCCGAAGCCATCGCCGATTCGGCCGGGCGCTGGAGGGTGGACCTGACGGCTATGCCCGCCTCGGACCAGCCGGTCGAGCTGCGGGTTGCCGGCAATAATGAGATCGTGTTTGGCGACGTGTTGATCGGCGAGGTCTGGTTGTGCTCCGGCCAGTCCAACATGGCCATGGGAGTGGGCGCGATGGCTGATCCGGCGCCGCTCGTGGCCAAGGCGAACCGGCCGACGATGCGTTTTTTCTCGGTGGACCGACAGGTCGCGTTTTCCCCGGCCGAAGACTGCTCCGGTGAATGGGTGGTCTGCACCCCCGAGACGGTGTTGTCGGTCGGAGGCTGGAAAGGGTTTTCCTCGGTGGGTTTTCAATTTGGTATCGAATTGCAGGACCGGTTAAACCGCCCGGTCGGTTTGGTCGGCTCCAATGTCGGTGGCACGAATATCCACACCTGGAGCAGCTTGGATTCACTCAAGAGCCAGCCGCGGGCGATGCGCACCACGTTTGCCGCCACGAGACAGATCGAGGAGGCGACCGATGATCTGACTGCTGCGATGAAGGCATATGACGAAGTATTGCTGCCTGCATGGGAAAAGGAGCGTGAAGAACGGCAGCGGCCGTTCGATCAATGGCGCAAAGATGCGGACAGGGCTCGTGAACAAGGCAAAGAGATACCGCCACGTCCTCAGCTGGCGAAACTCTCGCCTCACCCGCTGGCACCGGACAGAAACTACACCCTGCCGACGGTGCTGTATAACGGCATGATCGCACCACTGGCCCCCTACGGTCTACGCGGGGTGATTTGGTATCAAGGGGAGGCTGACGCGTATCCGAATAAAGCGGAAGAATACGGGACGCTTTTCACCTCGTTGATCACCGACTGGCGGGCGCTTTGGGGGCAGGCCGATCTGCCATTTATTTTTGTTCAACTACCCAACCTGGAACGCTCCAAACAGACTTGGCCGATACTGCGCGAAGCTCAACGCGGGGCATTGAAACTAGCCGCGACCGCCATGGCTGTATCCATCGACGCAGGCGATCCGGACGACCTGCATCCGGCAAATAAAACTGTGATCGCCCATCGACTGACGCTGGCCGCCCGGCATTTAGCCTACGGCGAGGAAATGGTTTACTCGGGTCCATTGTTTTCCTCTGTCACCGTGGATGAAGCGCGGTTGCAGATTAGTTTCACTCACGTCGGCCAAGGCCTGATGATCGGTGGCTCACCCTCACCTTGGTATCAACCCTTGACGAACGTGCCTGCCGGACAGTTGGAGGGCTTTGAGGTTGCGGGCGAAGACGGCGAATATCACGCCGCCCACGCCGTGATTGTCGGGGAGCAGGTTCAGGTCTGGAGCGATCGCGCCGTGATGCCGCAATCGGTGCGCTACGCTTGGGCACCGGATCCCAAACCCTTTGCCAATCTCTACAATCGTGACGGCCTCCCAGCTTCGCCTTTTCAAGCAGATGTCTCCCCCTGATTCAGGCGGGATTTCACTGTTTATCTATTGTTTACTTTGATGCGGAACCGACCGCCTGAAACGGTATTTAATTTATGCTACCTACCCCGCGGCGTTTTGCCTTTTGCGTATCGATTATGCCTCGTTCCTTAACCCAAATCCACAAGAGAGTATTCAGTAAATGGTTACTGGTTTTGCTGGTTAGTCTGGCGTCGATGGCGCCCACAGCAGGCACCGCTGGAGATGTCGCCGTGTTGGTCGGAGATGATGTGCTCAATGGTAGTTTTGAAACCGGCCTGCGTCCCTGGACCTCCCGTGCCACACGCGGTATCACGGAGCACTACGCCGACGCGGTCGCGCAAGCCGGCGCGCCGCAGGGCGAACACGTTTTGGTGTTGCGCACGGTGAACGAAGACGGACAACGAAACGGCGCTTCAGTGTCGCTCACGCTCAAGACCGTGGATGCAAAGCTGGGCAACAAATATCGCCTCACCTGGAAGGCGCGCACGCGTTCCGTGAATGAGTTTGCCCGGGTCGCCGGCCGGATCATTTTCAAGCTGGCGGACGGCACCACATCGACGGGAGGCAGAGTCCTCATGCAACATCTGTCCGAGGAATGGACGGACTACACGCAGGAGTTTTTGATCACGGAATCATCGGAGGTGGTTTCGGCTTCGGTGAACATCGGTGTCTTGCGTGGCAACGGTGCCAACCCACTTGAATGCGAGGCCTACATTGACGCGGTTGGCCTTGAGCAAATGCCCGGCCCGGTGGTGTTGAATATGGCGGAGTTGCCGGTCGATGCTGAGCCGATCGGCGAAGCGCCGCGCAATCCGATCCCGGTGGTCTTTGAGCTCAAGCGCGCCTCGGAGGTAACGTTGGTGATTGAGGACGAATCGGGTAACCGGGTGCGCAATCTGGTCTCGGGCGAGCATTTCGAAGCGGGCAGCCACACGGTTTGGTGGGACGGTTTTGACGAAGGTGTTCCTGTAACGGTGTCAGGTTCGGCATCGCAGCGGGTCGAGCGGTCTCCGGTGAAAACGGGCACCTACAATGTGCGCGGTTTGGCACGCGATCCGATCAAGTTGACCTACGACTTCACGGTGTTGCCCAATGTGGGTAATCCGCCGTGGCCGACGTCACTGGCAGATGGCAACGGTGGTTGGTTGGGCGACCACGGCACGCCGGCCGGTGTTGGTTATATTCCGGCAAACATCGCACCGGGTGGCGTCGAACAAATGCTGCTAACCAGCACCGTTGCAGAGTCCGCGCAGAGTGTGGCTTGGGTTGACCTGCAGGGCAACAAACTCGCCGGACGACATCACTTCGGCGGCACCTGGACTGGAGCTTCGCACGTGTCGGCGGACCTGGGGCCCAAGCGTAATTCGGATGTCTACCTTTACACCTACATGCCTTGGACGAACAAGCAGGGCAGGGAAGTCCGCATCATGGGCCTGACCAAAGACGGTCCGCTGTCGGTTGGTAAAATCTCGCATCCCGAGTATGTCGGCGAAATCGATCCCAAGAGCGGCAATCCGCTGGAGCTCGGTATCGAGGGCGGCATGGCGGTGCACGACGGATTGCTCGTTTACAGTCTCTTTGGTCCGGACCGTTTGTATTTTATGGATGTGAACGGTCTGTCCGCTGCACAGCAGGGCAAGCCACTCGGGGAAGCGGCGGTCAATAAGCCGCACGGCCTCGCGTTCACCCGCGATGGCGCGTTGTTGGTGCTCAGCGATCGTCAGGTATTACGTTACGAAATCGGCACGTTCCCGAACCCGCTCTCCAAGCCCGAGGTGGTGATTGCCGAGGGGCTGGAGGAGCCGCGTTCGATTACGGTGGATGCGGATGACAATATCTACATCGGCGACTGGGGACAAAGCCATCAGGTGAAAGTCTTCAACGCCAAGGGCAAATTCGTCAGCGCATTGGGCAAGCCGGGCGTTCCGCATTCGGGTGCGTTTGATCCCCAGCACATGAACAATCCTTTTGGTGTGGCAGTGACGCCGTCCGGTCAGGTCTGGGTGACCATGCGCCCGTGGCGAAACCCCAAGACAGTCGCTGTCTGGAAAACGGACGGCACCTTTGTGCGTAATTTTTACGGCCCCACGGCCTACGGTGGCGGTGGTTTCATCGACCCGCGTGACGGCAACCGCTTTTTATACTCAGAGAGCAAACAGGGCGGCACCGAGTTCACGATTGATTGGAAAACCGGTCGCGCCGAGCCGACGCGCGTTTATTGGCTGAGCAGCGAGACCCCGGTCTATCAGCCGGCGCGCTGGTTGGGGCCGATGTTTCCGCGCCACATCGACGGTCGCGCTTATATCACCAACGAGTTCGCCGGTCCCACCAGCGGAGCCAGATTGCTGACTCTCTGGAAGGACAACCCGCCCGAGTCGATGCGCGCCACCGCGTTTGTGGGAGCGGTCGCGCACTGGCCCGGCCTGGAGGAGTTGCTGACCGCCCGCTTCCCCGAGTGGAGCGACAAGAGTCCGGCCAAACGTTTCCGTTTTCAGCAGACGATGATCATCGCCTGGAGTGACGCCAATGGCGACGGCCTGCGTCAGGAAGAGGAATGCGAATTCCGCTCC
The DNA here is from genome assembly GCA_037969015.1 of Opitutaceae bacterium. Taxonomy (GTDB): domain Bacteria; phylum Verrucomicrobiota; class Verrucomicrobiia; order Opitutales; family Opitutaceae; genus JAUWBF01. The sequence goes on along the minus strand of JBBKWO010000074.1, from coordinate 37,982 downwards.
TTGGCGGATGAACCGGGCTTCGGCTTGGTCAAGGCAACCACCCTGGCCGGCGATTCATTCAAGGTGCTGATCACGCACGAAAGTGGCGTGTATTCGCTGAATCCTTACAAGGTCGAGGACGGCGTTCCTTACTACCATTTGTCTGACCTGAAGCCGGAGGCCTCGGGGTTGATCTACGACGGCGTGCGCAGCAGCGTGCGCGTCCAGGCGTTGCAGTCTGCCGACGGCACGCTGATCACCACCGGCGGCCCGATGATGGGGGTTAAGGATGGCCAGGCGAAATGGATCTACCACAGCCAGTGGCCGAGCCTGCACGTCGGTCATGCCTCGCCGCGTCTGCCCGAGTATCCGGGCCAATTGCTGGCAACGACCCGTTTGCTCGGTCCGTTGGTCAAGCCCCTCAAGGGTGACGCCGGCGAACTCTGGGCGATCAACTCGGATCGTGGTGTCGTCTATCTACTGACGGCGGACGGCCTCTACGTGGACACCTTGTTTGCGTATTCCGGTGAAGGCGAAAGCGCGCGTTGGGACATGCCAAACGCCAAACGTGGCATGGATCTGACCAATGTGAATACCATCGACGAGCATTTCTTCCCGTCGATCAACCAACTGCCCGATGGCAGCATTTGTTTGGTCGCGGGCAAGAGTCACTCCAGCTTGGTTCGTTTGGACGGGCTGGATTCGGTCCGCCGTTTCGTGGCCGCTCCGATCGAGATCGACGCTGATGCCGAGCGTGCGATTCACGCACACTCCGAGCAGATGGCTCGCTGGAGTCGCAAGCAAGATGGCGGCGACGTTGCCTTGATCGCCAGGGTTGCCAAGTCGCCGAAGATCGACGGTCAGCTCGATGATTGGCCGGTGGTGCAATGGCTGCCGGTTGGCAAGGGCCGCATTACCCGCGGTTTCAGGGCCAACGATGTCGTCTGGTCGTCCGTTGCGCTGGCTGTGGATAATCAAAATCTCTACGTCGCGGTGCGCACGCGTCAGAAAAAGTTGCTCGGTAATTCCGGTGCAAATCCTCAGACGATTTTCACCACCGGAGGCGGGTTGGACCTGAGCCTTTCCACGCGTCCCGTGCCCGCCGCCGCAGGTAAGGAGCCGCAGATCGGCGATGTTCGTCTGGTCATCGCCCAGGTCGGCGACCAGCCGATCGCCATTCGTTTCCGGCCCAAGGTTCCCGGCACGACGCAGCCAGTGGTGTATGAATCGACGGTCGCGCATACCGAGATTGATCGCGTCGACGATGTCAGTGGGGATATCGCGCTCGCGACTTCGAAGGTCACATTGACCGCGCAGAACGGTGGTCTCATGGGGGCTGGTGATTTTGATCAATTCGAGATCGCGATACCCTTGACCACCTTGGACTGGAGCCCAGCGGACCTACCCGTCACCCGTGGCGATGTGGGTGTGTTGATCGGCAAGCCCGGTGCGACCCAAGAACGCGTTTACTGGCACAATCTAGCGACCGGACTCGTGAGTGACATGCCATCCGAAGCCAGGCTTGAGCCTCACATGTGGGGCGAGTTCCGCCTGCATACACGCTGAGTCCAACGCTACTCTCTTATTAAAATATTTATGACTACCTCTGGTTCCTTTACTCGCACGCTGTTCGCTATCGGCGTGCTCACGTCAATCGTTTCGCCGGTGCGGGCGGTTGATTTCACCAACGGTCTTATCACCGCTGTGCCGGTCAAAGACGGCAAGCCGCCGGTCATCGACGGTGAGCTCGGCGACTGGGATCTTTCCGCGCAGGAGCCGAGCTATATCGCCGCGCAGACCATCGACAAAATGAACGCGCAATGGGCGGTCATGTATGACGACGAGGCCATCTACTTTTCGGCTGAGGTGGCGATGCCCGACCGTCCGTATACCAATAAGAACAACCCGCAGGATGCCTTTTGGAAAGGGGATCTGCCGCAGGTGCGTATCGCCGCCGACCCAGCGCTCGCTTACCCGCTAGATCGTGCCCGCGACCAAGAAAACAACCGGGTGGTGCATCTCAGCTTTTGGAAAAATACCCAGAGCGGAAAGGACTACATTCAACTCACCCGCGGCGTCACGACGAAGCTCGGCAAAGAGGTCCTGCCGGAGGGCTCCGAGATCGTGTTGAAACCGCACGGAGACACGGGCTATGTCGTCGAAGTTAAGTTGCCCTGGTCGGCGTTGCTCGCTTCCGACGGACGCAATCCCTTTAAACCCGGTGACCGCACGGCGATCCTGATCGAAACGCTCTGGATCGGTGGCGATCCCACCCGCGTGGCGATGGGTTACCGCGAGAACCCCGGCAACTTCGGTTTTCGTTTTCCCGAAAAGTGGGGACAGCTGGAGTTCGCCGCAAAATCTTCTGGCAAACGCGTGCGCCCGACTATGGCGGCGTTGATCGACGAGGCCAAAGCGGCGCAGGCATCCGGCTCGGTCACGGTGGGCGTGCCCATCACTCTCGATGTGCCGGACGACGGCCTGAAGGTCAGTGTCAACATCCTCGATGAAAAGGGCGGAATCATCCGCGACTTGATCGGCGGCGAACCGCATCCCAAGGGTAAGCTCGAGGTGCGCTGGGATGGACGCGATGCGTTTGGTCGTCCGCTGGAGCCGGGCAACTACACTTGGTCCGCCTATTTCCACAAGGGACTCAAGGCCGAGTATCAAGGCGGCGTCGGCTCTTCCGGCCGGCCGTTCTACAATACCGCCGATGGACGTGGTGCCTGGGGCGGTGATCACAGTAACCCGATCGACGCGGCCGCCGACGGCGATTCGCTCTATCTGCTTTGGCCGATTTCCGAGTCCGGTCGCCCGTTGGTGAAAACCACTTTGGATGGCAAGGTGCTCTGGCGCGTGAATCCTTTTGTGAGCGGTGGTTTCGGACCGTTCCACGCGTTGGCGGTTGAGGGTGACATTGTTTATCTGGTGCGCGGCCCCAATCATCTGGCCCGCGTTGATGCAAAGACCGGCTCGCTGCTCACGTGGGGGCAGGACGGTCCGACCGAACTCGACATCTTCGAACCCATACCGGAGCTCGTGCCGGCGGAATCGACTCCCATGGAGCTCCAGCCGCCCAAAAAAGCCGATCCGTATCCAGAAGGCATGACCCGTCAGCCCGAGTCCTCGGGCATCGCCGTGCGTGATGGCAAGGTCTACATGAGTAGCCACAGCTTGGGTAAGGTCTATGTCGTCAAGGCCGCCGACGGCGAACGACTCGACGTGCTCGATTTGCCCGGCGCGCGCGGTCTGGCGTTGGATAAAAAAGGTGATCTCTACGGTGTGTCTTATGTGGCAGGCGCCGAATCCAAGGTGATCAAATTCGCCGGCGGCGCAGGCAAACCAATCGTCATCATCGGCTCTGGTCTGGACGCGCCCTACGACGTCGCCGTGGACAAGGAAGGCCGTATCGCGGTCAGCGACCTCGGTGCCTCCAGCCAGGTTAAAATCTTTGACGCGTCGGGTAAACTGCTGCGCGCGCTCGGCACCAAAGGCGGACGTCCCTGGCAGGGAGCTTACGACGCCAAAGGCATGGCATTCCTCAAACCCGCCGGACTCGCGATAGACAGCGAAGGGGCGCTCATCGTTGCCGAGTCCGCGTTGCCCAAGGTTTTTTCTCGGATCAATCCAGCCGACGGCACCTTGATCGACCGCTGGTTTGGTCCCGGTATTTATTGGAACTCCACCTGGGCGATGCCGGAAGATCCTCGGCACATCTTTTATATGTTGGGCAATGGCATCGGTCGCGCACGACTCGGCACGCCGGATTCACCGGGTGTGCCCGACGCTTATTGGAATCCCAGCCGCGAATTCCCGCAGGTCGACGGTTTGGATAATCGTTTCCCGCAGCCCGACGTGCTCCGCGCCACCAATGGTGAGCTCTACTTTGTGAAGGACTCGGGTGATCGTGCGATTCTCTTGCTGCGCGAGGATGGCATGCGTCCGCTCGCTACGTGGACCGTCCGTTACCAATGGCAGCCCGATAATCTGTTAAAGAAAAACTACACCGAGGTCTGGATCGACCGCAACGGCGACGGGCATGTGCAGGAAGAGGAGAAGAACGTATTCGCCGAGTTTGCCGATGGCACTCCGCTGCCCACCGGATTGCGAAACGCATGGGGTGGTCTGCGGATGACAGCCAACGGTGATCTTTATTTTCCCACCACCGACAATTCCATCCTGAGGGTTCCGGCGCGCGGTTTTGGTGAAAATGGCCTCATCGACTGGGATCTTTCCAAGGTCGAAATCGCGGTTCCGCAAATCGTGCCAGGTCGGGATAAGCTCCCGCAGGCCGGTCGCTTCGGCGCGGTCGGTGTGTTGCGCGACGGCGAAGGCAATTTCTACACCGCGATCAACGCGAAGTTCAACGGCCGCCAAGCCGAGTATGACTTCCCGACACCCGAGGCGGCCAAGCGTATGCTGGAGGGTCTGGGGCATACCTCGCGCTCCAACGTCGTTAAGTTCGCCAAGTTTGATGCTCAGGGCAACCGGCTCTGGATCGCCGGCCGCAAGGCCACTTCCGGGGCGACTCCCGGTGAGATGTATCACTTCTGGAACATGGCCGGTTTGATCAATGACCGCTATGTCGCCGGTGCCACGGAGTGGGGCCAGATTTACTTCTACACCGAAGACGGTTTCTACGTGGATGCCATCATGGATAATCCCAGCGATGTCCGCCAACCCGGCCCCTACACCTTCGGCGGCGAGACGCCCGGCGGCCGCGTGCAATACTTCCCCAAGCTCGATGAGCTCTGGGCCTACAGCCTTGGCATGGCTTATAAGGTCAGCGGTTTCAGTAACGGCCGCGTCGAGGGCGAGAGCCGCGCGCGTGGCACCGTTACCTTGGACAAGATCTATGACCTCGCGGCCGAATCGGCAGACGAAGCCAGCGGTCCGCTCGTGATTGTTTCGTTGCGTGGCAAGCCCATGGACGACGCCACCGTCTGGCGTGATGTGCCCACGTTCGCGCTGAAGGCAAATCGCAAACCGCTCGCCGTCGCCCAGCTCGGGCAGGACAAAAAATTCCTCTACGCCCGCATTGCCGTTAAGGATGAATCGCCGCTGGAAAACACCGCCGATCCTATCCAACTCGCCTTTAAGCAGGGCGACACCGCCGGCTTCGTGCTGGGACCGGTGAGCAAGTCTAAGAAAGCGGGCTCGGGTGACGTGCGTTTCATGGCCGTGCAATACCACGGCGAGGCCAAACTCGTCGCGATGAAGGTCGTGACGACCGGTGACAAAAAACCGTTTGAATACTTCACCCCCGCAGGCGGCACCCAGATGTTTGAGTTCGTGGGTGAAGTGCCCGGCGGACAGGTGCGCTTGGAAAAGACCGACGACGGATACGTCGCCACCTTGGCCATCCCGCGTTCCTTTCTTGAGTTCGACCTCAAGTCTGAAACCGCCTTGCGCGGCGACATCGAGGTGCGCCTCTCCGGCGCGGGCGGTCGTGGCATTCAGACCACCAGCCGCAACTACCTGTTCACTCCCTCCACCACGGAAACGAGCATGACGGATGACGTGCCCACCGAGTCGCGGATGTATCCCGAATACTGGGGACCGATCGAACTGAACTGACCTGCTATTTATGAACACTGGCCACTCCATGTTTTCCCGTCGCTCGGCCTTGGGCACGCTCGGTTTGGGACTCGCCGCACTGGCGGTCTCCAATTGCGCAGCCTGGGCCGCTCCGGCGCCTGCTGCCCCGCGTCCCAATATCCTATTCGCCATCGCCGACGACTGGGGTTGGCCGCATGCCTCGAGCTATGGAGACTCGGTCGTCAAAACGCCCACCTTTGACCAGATCGGACGCAACGGTGTGCGTTTCAACCACGCCTATGTGGCCTCGCCGAGTTGCACGCCTTCGCGCAACACGCTGTTGACCGGTCAGCATTTCTGGAGACTCGGTCCCGGCGCCAATCTCTGGAGCACGTTGCCGGCGGAGTTTCAGACCTTTACCAACCTACTTGAGGCGCAGGGTTACGCGGTCGGCGCGTATCGCAAAGTCTGGGGCCCCGGCACCGATCGCGAGCCGGCCGCAGCAGGCAAAACCTATCTGAGCTTTGCCGAGTTCCTTGAACAAAAGCCCGCCGGTGAACCCTTCTGTTTTATGTTCGGTGCCACCGATCCGCACCGGCCGTATCGACAGGGCTCCGGCATCAAGAGCGGCATGAATCCAGCCAATGTGATCGTGCCGCCGATGTTGCCCGACACCGCCAAGGTTCGCTCGGATATCTGCGACTACTATTTTGAAGTGGAACGCTTTGATCGTGAGGTTGGCGAACAGCTCACGCTCCTCAAGGAGCGCGGGGAACTCGACAACACCATCGTCATCATGACCGGTGACAACGGCTGGCCGTTTCCACGTGGCAAATCGAATCTCTACGACCTCGGCACGCGCGTGCCGCTGGCCGTGCAATGGGGCACCAAGGTCAAGAGTGCGGGCCGCACCATCGACGATTTCGTGAGCTTCACGGACTTTGCCCCAACGCTGCTCACCGTCGCCGGAGTCGAGGTGCCCACCGTCATGACCGGGCGCAGTTTTCTCAATCTGCTTGAGTCGTCCAAGTCGGGCCGGATCGATCCTGCGCGTGACCATGTGTTGACCGGAAAGGAACGTCACACGGTCGCGCAAACCGACACCACCGGCGGCACACCGATGCGGGCGATTCGCACCCACGACTATCTCTACATCCGTAACTTTGAGCCGGACCGCTGGCCGTCCGGCGCCCCCGAGTTGGGCTTCAAGGACATTGATGGCGGCCCGACCAAGTCCGAGTTGCTGGCACTCCGGGATGATCCGGTCGGCAAGGTGGCCTTTGAGTTAAGCACGGCCAAACGGCCTGCCGACGAATTGTATGATCTGGCCAGTGATCCGCAGCAGATGGTGAACGTCGCCGCAGAGCCGAAGTATGCAAAAACTTTGGCCGATCTCCGAGGCCGCCTCATGAGCGAACTCAAGGAAACCGGTGATCCGCGTGCGCAAGGGCAGGGAGAGGTGTTCGATGCCTACCCTTATTTGACGCCGGTCAAAAAGCCTAGAGCCAAGGCTCTGGCGGAGTGACCCTCTTACGTCGAGCCATGGACGTGAATGTGAATTGTGTAGCGTGAATATGGCGCGCACTTCGGTGCGTTTGTCTGTTAAGAAAGTCGTTTCAAATGAACGTTATCCTGATCCTCTGCGATACCCTACGGCGTGACCATTGTGGTCCCTACCACCATGGTCGCCCGCTCTCCGCACTCGGTGATCGCCAACCCGATTGGGTGGTGCCGACGCCGAATCTCGACCGCCTCGCTGCGCGCGGCACGGTGTTCGACAATTGCTGGTGCGGTTCATCGCCCTGTATGCCCGCCCGCCGCGATTTGCACACCGGCAAGCTGGAGTTTCTCCGGCGGGGGTGGGGGCCGCTCGAAGATGACGACGCCGATCTGGCGCGGCAGATTTCCGGCGCGCCCAACCAGTCGCTCGACGGCAAGGACCGCGGCGTGAGCTACATGGTGACCGACCACTTTCATCTTTGGGAGCAGGGCTCGGGCAACTACCACATGGGGTTCTCGGGTTTTGAGTTTGTCCGCGGCATGGAGGCCGACGCGATGTTCACCGATCCGGTCGACGTGAAGCTGCCCTCGGAGATGTATCGCAACACCAAGTTCGAACGCCACTACCGCAATGTGGAGTTTATCCGGCGTCAGGCCGACGGTTCGCTAGACGAATCAAAGTGGTTCGCCCGCCAGACCTTTGACGCCGCCTCGGAGTGGCTGGATCGCAACCGCACGCGTGAGGATTTCTTTTTGCACATCGACTCGTTCACGCCGCACGAACCGTGGGATCCGCCGGAGCGTTTGGTGAAGCTGTTCGACCCTCGCGGCTACGACGTGCCGGAGCATTTTCCGTCGTTGCCCTACGTGCCTGCCGCCGAGTCGGGTCTGACGGACGACCAGATTCACCACACGCAGGCGCTCTACGCGGCCAGTGTAGTGCACATGGACGAGTGTCTCGGTCGCCTGATGGACACGATGGACCGACTCGACCTGTGGAAGGACACGGTGTTTATCTTCACGACCGACCACGGCACCTACAACGGATCGCGCGGACTGTTGGGTAAGTTGCAAACGCACCAGTTCGATCCGGTGGCGCACATTCCGTTGATCATCGCGCATCCGACACAGGGACACGGTGAGCGTCGTGCGCAGTTGACCCAGTTGGTCGACCTTTACACGACCAGCCTGACGGCCACCGGTTCTCCGGTGCCCGAGAGGCGGCATGGCGTGGATCTACTGCCGGTGCTGGCCGATGCCGCTGCGCCGACGCGCGACCACGCGCTGGCCGGCGTGTTTGGCAAGAGTGTCACCATCAGCGATGGTCGCTGGGTGCTGCACCAACAGGCCGTCGATGGTAACCAACCGCTGAACTGGTATAGTCACCGGTTACCCAAGTTTTTCCACTACGACGTCGGGGAATACACCGCCGACGGTTATCGTCCGGTGGACGACAAACCCTACGAGGGCGAGACCTGGCTGTCGGACCGTGAAAGCGATCCCAACGAGTTGGTTAACCTCGCCGCCGAACGACCCGATGAACTGCGTCGCATGCAGGACGCATTACGCGGGGAGCTGGCGAGGTTGGACGCACCGGCCGAGCAATTTGTCCGGCTCGGGCTGTGAGCGGACGGGACTGGAATACAATATGAATACATAGTTTTGCGGCGTGGCATCCGGTCGTGCACTGGCAAGCATCCCGTGGTCATCCTTCCCGTCTAGCCGTCCCAATTTCTCTGATTGGTCCGGCTTACTTCATCGCGCGCCACGAAGTCATGGGACATGTCCGGTCAATCGAATGGATCTCGTGTTCGAGCGTGTCAGGAGGGAGCTGTTTACTCTTGTGCATGGCCCTGCTCTGAGACGCGCAGTGCGAAGCGGAGGACAAGCAGGGCACAGAGAAACAGACCCGCGAATATCGAGGTCCAAGCATCTTGGCCGTAGATCAGTTGGGTGCCGCTTGGCTCTGGGGTGAACCAGCCGAGCAGCAGGCCGGCGGCGTTGCCGAGGAGCGCCACGAAAAAGTAGAGGCTAAAGTTGAACAGGCTCACGGCAAGGCCGGCTCGCTCCGGGGCGTTGGTCCCGTAGAGCAGTGGGATCATGATGGGCGACAAACTCGCGGTCATCGCCAGCAGGCAGAGCAGCACCGCCACCGCGGGGCTGCGCATGCCTAGCGCCGTCAGTAAAGCAAGTCCGCCGCAGACGAACGCCGACATGCAGCCCGCTCCGATGATGAACAGCCGTATGCGTCCACCGGTGAGTCGGCGGAGCGTGACTGGCACGAATCCGGAACATGCTGCCAAGATCGCCATGATCGACAGCACCCAGCCAGCCTTGGTAGGGGGGAAGCCGAGAAAATCCTCCAGGTATTTTTTTCCGAGGACCGTCTGAAGCACGTAGTAGATTCCAAAGTGAAGTCCGGCGCAGAGGCATATGGCGCGGTTATTGGGCTGGCGCAGGAGTTCGAGAAACGGACGCAGGCTGAAATGCGCGTCGGCGCGTCCCGGTTCCGCCCGGGTGCGATCCAGACCGCAGGCCACCGTGAACACCAGCCAGCATAGGAGTCCTCCCGCGCCGAGGAGCAGCAGCAGCGTGCGCCAGCCGAGCATCTGTGCCCCGATGACGAAGGGCGCGCCGGCAGCGATGCCGCCTGTGTAACCGGTGAAGATCATCGCGGAGAGCGCGAGCGGGAAGCGGCTTGCGTGGAACGTGCGCCGGGTCTCCGCGACCAGGCTCAGGTAGAGGCCGCTGGCGCCGAATCCGGCCAGCAACCGGCTCAGGTAGAGCAGAGGAAGGGAGTGGGCCAGCGGGAAGAGGAGTGCTCCCGTGCAGAACAGGAACGTGCCGACGATGATCACGCGCCGGCTGCCGTAGCGCTCGACCAAGAATCCCGCGCCGAGCTGGCTCAGGGCATAGACATACATGAACGCCGCACCCAGTCCGGTTATCCAGGAAGCGGATACGGAAAACTCCGCTTGCAACGTATTAAAAAGAGCGCCGGGGATGGCCACGCGCTGCACGTTGACGAGAAAATACAAGCCGGTGCCCGCGAGGAGCAGAAGTATGGCGGCCTTGCCTGGTTTCACCGAAGGGTGGCGACCTGTCGTCGGAGGGTTCATGGGATGCGCGGGCGGGGCCGCGTCCGGGGTTTAGCGGGTGGCATGGCAAGTCTCCAACGGCGGCGCGGGTGTGCGTCGTTGGCAGTGGTCGAGAAATTGGTCGCGGAGCCGTTCGTAACGGGAGCAGTGCGTGGAGCCGTCCGCGGGACGGGTGTTCATTTCAGCGAACGGTCAGGACGACTTTGCCGATGTTTTCGCGGCGTTTGAGGATGCCGTGTGCGGCGTCGGCGTCGGCGAGGGAGAGCATGGCGTGCACGGAGGGCTTTATCCGGCCGGCCTCGATTTCGGGCCAGACACGTTCGGTGAGTTCTCTGAGGATCAGCGCCTTTGCCTCCGGGGAGCGGCTGCGGAGAGTGCTGCCGATCAAGCGTAGGCCACTTTTCAATACAGGGCGCAGGCTGATGTTGGCGAACTCGCCGCCGAGCGTGGCGATGAGCACCCAGCGACCGCCGCGCGCCATTTTGGGGAAACACTCGGCGAGCGCGTCGCCTCCCACGCAGTCGAGGGCGACGTGCACGGGGTTCTGGTCGAAGATATCGCCGAGGGAGGCGGTGGTGCGGTTGACGACGAGGTCGGGGCCGTAGGGGCGGATGAGGTCGGCTTTTTCGTCGGTGCCGACGGTGGTGATGACTTTCGCGCCGAGGAATTTAGCGACCTGGATAGCAGCGATGCCGAGACCGCTGGCGCCGGCCTGGATGAAGACGGTTTCGCCGGGCTGCAGCGCGGCTTCGTGCACGAGGTTGAGCCAGGCAGTGGCATAGACCTCGGGGAGCGAGGCGGCTTCGACCATGCTCAGACCGGAGGGGACGGGCATGAGGAGGTTTTCATCGGCGACAACTTTTTCCGCGTAGCCGCCACCGCCGAGCAGCGCGCAGACGCGGTCGCCGATTTTCCAGCGGTCGGAGCAGGCCGGGCCGAGCGCGGCGACGGTGCCGGCGACTTCGAGGCCCATCCACTCGGGCCAGCCGGGGGGCGGCGGGTATTTGCCTTCGCGTTGGAGCAAGTCGGCGCGGTTGACGGCGGTGGCGTGGATGTCGATGAGGACTTCGCACCCGGTGGGCACGGGGTCGGCGACGGTGGTCCAGGCGAGGCTTTTGTTTTCGTTGACGAGGATGGCGTGCATGGCGGGTTACTCCAGAGGGTGGTTGCGATTTTCGAGCGGGAGACGGACGCGTGCGTCCGATAGTTGAGAGGCGTAGGCGCCGTGGATCATTTCGAGCGTGATGCGGGCATCGCGGGCGGAGGCCAGCGGTTCGCGATTTTCCGCGATGGCGCAGATCAGATCCCAAGCGGCGAGGCGGTTGTTTTCGGCGAAATAGCGGCGGTGTCCGACGATGGAATCGAGATTGAGCGGGAGAGCTCCGGGAATGACGCGTTCCTCGTGAAGCGGAATATCCTCAAAGCTCGATTCGTCTTCGCAGGGGGACGGCGAGCGGCTGAGGCGAAGCTTGCGCTCCTCGTCGTAACGCACGGCGAGGGTGCCGGTGGTGCCTTCGACGACGATGCCCATGCGGACGCCGCGCCCGGCGAGATCCTTGCGGCTTTCAAAGATGCAACGGACGCCACTGGGGAACGGATAGTAGGCCATGACCTCGTCGCCGGCAACGGGGCCGAGGGGCTCGCGGGTGACGACGCGGTCGGTTTTGCGGAGGGGGCGTCCTTCGGTGGTGATGTCGGCGAAAACCGATTCGGGGGCACCGAAGAAAAAGCAGGCGAGATCGAGGATGTGCGTGCCGAGGACGAGCATGTCTTCCATGCCTCCGCGGGAGTCTTCCTTGCCACGACCATAGACGGTGAGCGGGCGGCCGATGGCACCGGCCTCGATCATGCGCTTCATGGTCTGAAAAACGAGGGCGTGGCGACCGAGATGCGCGACGGCGATACGAACGCGGTTTTCTTCGGCGAGTCGCACGATTTTGTCCGCATCGAGGAGGTTCACAGTGAGGGGTTTTTCGCAGAAAACGTGGACGCCACGGCGCACGGCGGCCTCGACGGGTTCGAGGTGTTCGTGCGGCAGACGGGAGCAGACGACGAGGATGTCGGGGTGTTCCGTATCCAACATTTCAAGACACTCGGTGTAATGGCGTTCGGCACCGGTTTCGCGCAGGCGGTCGGCGATGCCATCGAGATTGGAGTCGACGAGCGCGACGGTCTCGACGCCCGGCAGACCGAGGAAGGCGAGGTGCGTGTTGTGTCCGCCCAGGCCCGGCACGCGGGTATCGTGGAGGAGGGCGATTTTCCAAGTCTTGGTCGCGGTGGTCATCAGGTTTTGGGGCCGAGCACGCGGCCGCCGTCCACGGTGTAGTTTACCCCGGTGATGAAGGATGCCTCGTCCGAGGCGAGGAAGGCGGTGAGCGCGGCGATGTCCTCGGGTTTGCCGGTGCGGCCGAGCCAGGTGCCGGCGGCTTGGTCGGCGGAGGGCTGCGCGACGATCATGCCAGGGGAGATGCAGTTGACGTTGATGTTGTGCGGGCCGACTTCCATGGCCAGCGCCTTGGAGAGGGAGACGACCGCGCCTTTGGCGGCGGAGTAGTCCACGCGGTTGAGGATGCCGACCTCAGCGGCGATGGAGGCGATGTTGATGATTTTTCCGCGCCGGTGCTCGGTCATGTGCGGGAGGACGGCGTGGATGCAGATGAGGGTGCCGTTGAGGTTGAGGTCGAGGACCCACTTCCAGATGTCCTCGGTGGTGTCTTTGAAATGACTGAGCTTGCCGAGGAGATTGGCGCTGCCGCCCGCGTTGTTGACCAGGATGTCGATGCGCCCGAAACGGTCGAGCACGGCGCTGGTCATCTCGCGGATCTGGGCGCTCTTGGTGACGTCGGCCGCGAAGGGCAGCGAGGTGAAGCCAGCGGCGGTGATCTCGGCGGCGACCCGGGCGGCGTTGTCGGGGTTGAGGTCGTTGACGACCACGGCCGCGCCTTCAGACGCGAGTCGCAGGGCGATGGCGCGACCGATGCCGCCGCCCGCGCCGGTCACGATAGCTACTTTGTCTTTGAGTTTCATTATTATCAAACGCGGGTGTCCGAGCCCTGCATGGCGAGGGTGCGGCCGCCATCGACGATGTAGTTTTGCCCGGTGATGAAGGAGGCCTCGGGCAACGTGAGGTAGCCCACCAGGCTCGCGATGTCGTCGGCGGTGCCGATGCGGTTAAGGAAAGAATGGCGCAGTGCGAAGGCTTCGGGGGCGGCGGGTAGCTCGCGCGGGATCTGGCCGGGGGAGACGCAATTGACGTTGATGCCGAGGGGGCTGAGTTCCTTGGCGAGACTCTTGGTGGCGGAGTGGATCGCGCCCTTGGCAGCGGAGTAGTCCACGCATCGGACGAGTCCCTGCACGCCGACGGCGGAGCCGATGTTGATGATGTTGCCGGACTTGGCGGCGACCATGTGTTGGGCGACGGCGTGGGTGCAGTTGAGCATGCCGAAGAGGTTGATGGCGATGACGTCACGGACGACATCGAGGGACTGCTCGTGGAAAAGCTTCATGCGTTCGCGGGCGCTGCCGCCGGCGCAGTTGACGAGGATGTCGATGCGACCGAGGCGGGCGTGAACCTCGTCCACGGCGCGACGGACTGCGGCTGCATCGGTGATGTCGAGGCCCACGGCCTCGGCGACGCCGCCGAGGGCGGCGACAGACTCGGCGTTTTTCACGGCGAACTCGGCGCGGATGTCTAAGAGCACGACTTTCGCGCCTTCAGTGGCGAGTTTGCGGGCGATGGCGCCGCCGAGGGTGCCGCCGCCGCCGGTGATGAGGGCGACTTGATTTTTGAGTTTCATGGGAGGGAAGCTGAGGGTTTTGCGATCAGGCGAAAGTGATGTAACCAGAGGCGGCGAGCAGGGCCTCGTGGACGAGGAGCTCGTGCGAGGGCGGCCAGGGATTTTCGATTTCGCCTCGGATGATGTGAGCGAGCTCGGTGAGCTGCTCAGTGTAGCGGCCGTGGATCACGCCGACGTCGATGAGGTGGGTGCCGGCGGCGTAGTTGCCGCAAGGTTCGGAGAGGGTCAGGCGCACGTGGAGCGGGTCGAGGGCGTAACGGCTGCTGTGGTGCTCGAGAGGGCAGATCTCGACGGTTCCCTTGGTGCCGCAGATGACGAGTTGGCGGCGGCGGAAACCCTCGACCTCGATGATGGAGGCGCGGACGGAGGCGGAGGCTCGCGGGTATTCGAGCACGGCGAAACCGTTGTCGTTGCAGCCGTCGGTGCGGGTCGGGCGTTGGAAGGGCGTCACGCGTTGCGGACGGCCGAGCAGGGAGACAATGATGTCGATGAGGTATCCGCCGAAGATATACATCGAACCGCCTTTGAATTGGGCGACCCACTTGCGGTAGTCGTCGCCGTCGAGGCGGCTCATGACGGCATGGACTTCAAAAATGTCGCCGAGCCAGCCGGAGTGGACGGCGTGTCGGCAGAGGTTGATCGCGGGGTTGTTGCGATACATGTAGCCGAGCTGAATCGCGAGACTGCGGCGTTCGCACTCGTCGAGGAGTGCTTTGAAGGCGGGGAGGGATTCGCCGCCGGGCTTGTCGAGATGCATGTGCAGCCCGCGCGCGGCGCAACGGGCGGCGGTCGGCACGAGGTCAAAGCCGTCGGTCTCGACGGCGACGGCTTCGAGGCCGGGGACGGCGAAGAGCTCTGCTTCGGTCATCCACGGCAGATCCTGATACATGGAGAGGTGGCTGCGACGCTTGCGCCACTCGGGGTCTTCCTCGACGACGCCGACCACTTCAAAGAGGTGGGGCAGGTTGCGCAGGGTGCGCATCTTTTCATCGGCGTGATTATGCCCGATGCCGATCTGGCCAATCTTGATGGGCTTCATGCGTTGAGTTTACTCCAATCGAAGAGGATGCCAGGTGGGTTGGTCTCGCCTTCGGCGATGCGGCGATAGGCCTCCGGGGCCTGTTGCGGCGAGAGAATGTCGGCGATCAGAGGAGTGGCGTGCAGCCGGTCTGCGGCGAAGAGGCGGAGGATAAGGCTAAGGTCGTCGCGGAGCGTCCAGTAGCCGGGGTGTGAGTCCTCGTTGGGGCGGACGAAGTTGTGCGCACCGATGAGGGTAATGCCGGGTTTGTGGACATCGTTGTAGAAATCGACCTCGGTCGTGGGCGTGCGGGAGCAGCCGACCAGCGCGATGCGGCCCAGCGGCGCCATGAGACCGAGCGCCTGTTTCACGGCGGTGGGCGAACCGGTGATCTCGGCGACGGCGTTCACTCCCTTGCCGGTGAGAGCCTTGATGGTCGCGGACAACCCGGTTTCGTCGGGCGAGAAGGCGTGGTCGGCGCCGAGTTGCAGGGCGAGGTCTCGGCGGGCGGCGGAAAAATCCAGGGCGATAGCGGGCAGAGCACCGCCGAGGCGCGCGAATTGGATGGCGAACAGCCCGAGGAGGCCGAGTCCCATTACCATGACGGATTCACCCAGTTCGGGCCGCAGCTTGCGTATGCCTTGCAAGGCCATTGCAGCGATGATGGCGAACACGGCGGTTTTGGAATCAAGGGAGGGCGTCTCGATCCTCACGACATGGCGGCGTTCCTTGATCGCGAGGCTTGCATGGCCGCTGTGATAAGCGACGACGCGGTCGCCGGGGGAAAGATCCGTCACGCCGTCGCCAACGGACAGGATGCGGCCGACCGCGCTGTAGCCGGGGTGGCGGGGGAAGTCGCCGGCGGTGTTGGGCAGGCCGAGGAAACCGGCTTTTTCGGTGCCGGGGGAGATGAGGGTGCAGTCTGTCTCCAGCAGAACGTGTCCGGGAGGAGGGGCATCGCGGAGGACAAATTCTTCAAGAATGGCCGTGCGGGCGGCAGGCCAAGCGATGCGGTAGGCTTTCATTGGGGCGGGTAAGGGCTGATGTTCAAAATGCTGTTGGGGAGTGGGAAAGGGACAAGCGACAAACTGAAAATGAAATGAAAAATGAAATGAAAGTTTCATCCATTTTCATTAAATTTGTTTAAATATTGAAACTACATCAATTATGGGTGGGATGACTGCTAATGGTGACGGTAACGATCAGTCAGATTGCTCAGGAGGCTGGGGTTTCGACGGCGACAGTGTCGCGGGTGTTTGGGAATCACCCGAACGTGAAGTCGGACGTGAAGGCGCGGGTATTCGCGACCGCGCGTCGGCACGGGTATTTCCCACGTTTGTCGATGAGGCGGCGCAATGTGATTCTCATCACGCCGTCGTGGGCGGAGTATCCGGTTCAGAACTACGTAGAGATGGTGATTTCGCATCTGGCCCGCGAACTGTCCGGACGCGGCTACCGGGTCGAGATGTTGCCGGACGACAGCCTGGACCGGCTGGACAACATCCAGTTTTGCGGGGCGATCCGGATCGGGTCGGACGAAGTGCCCAAAGCCGACTGGAGCGCGAGGTTCGACGCGCCGCTGGTGTTGATCGACAAAGAGGCGGCGAACCCGCAGGACAACGTCTTTTCGGTGCGTTCGAACGAGGCGCAGGGCATGGAGCTGGCGGTGGATTATTTGTTCAAGCGGGGGCACCGTCGGATCGGGTGTCTGGTGAGTCGCTCCAAGTCGGGCAACTCGCTTCAGCGGGCGCGTTGTCTGGAATCGGCGCTGGCGGCGAGGGGGTTGTCGCCGGACACGTCGCCGGTGCGACTGGTGACGGTGGAGACCTACGTCGAGGAGGTGGGCAAGTTGATGAGAAACAACCCGGACGCGATCTTCAGCGCCGGCGGCTCGGGCGGGATCATCGCGGCCTACGCGCTTTCGCTCTTCGGGCGGCGCATACCCGAGGATATTTCGCTGGTGGTGTCGGAGCGCGCGATGATTTCGCGTTATTGCATTCCGCCGCAGACGGCGATCACGCAGGACTACGGTGCGCTGGCTGCGGTGGCGGTGGATGTGCTCGACGCGCGACTGAATAAACAGAACTGCGCGCAGGACACCGTGCTGGACTACCAGCTTATCGAGCGCGACAGCGTGAAGGTTCGCGGGGAGTCGTAGCGCCACGCCGTCCGTGTATATTTTCGTCGGCGTTTGTCGTCGGTGAAACCGTGCGATCACTGTGGCATTCGCGGGCCGACCGGCCGCGGGCGGCTTGAGGTGCTGCGCGGCCGGAAATCCTGGTCTTTATTTTGCGGACAACGCCTGCGCTTGCTGGTCCAAGGCCCGACGGATCGACTTGGCGACCTGCCGGCCGAGACGGGCATAGCCTTCCTTGGTGAAGTGAACGTCGCCGGGTGTTGACCAGAGATCGGGCGGGAAACCACGGCTCACGGTATGCAGGTCGTTGATGGCGATGTCATGTCGCCGCATGATTTTTTCCGCGACGGCGTTGTAGTTGAGTTCGTCGCCGACGAAGCGTCCGACCTCGCCCTCGGGCACGGTCGTGGTGCTGGCCCAGAGCAAGGTGGCTCCGGTTTGCTGCAAGCGATCGACCAATGCCTCAAGGTTCTGTTCGTAGGTTTCGAGCGGGACGGAAATGGCGCCGTTGATTTTGTCGCGATTGCCGTAGGCCAGTGACTCCGGGTGACGGTAACAGAGGTCGTGGAGACCCCAGTTGAAGTGAATGACATCCCAATGCGTGTCGCCCAGCCAGGCGTCGATGTGCGTCAGTCCCGCACGCGTATCGCCGCAATTATCGTCGGGGCGGCGGGTGTTGGCGATGCCCTGCAGCAGCTCGGTGACCGGCGGCGTGTAGCCGATGGAAATGGAGTCACCGAGAAGAAGGACGTTGGGCAGGGTGGCATCGAACGCCACTACTGCCGGACTCAAGCCGTTCAGGTCTTCCTTAGGCGTGTAGAAATTGCCGTCCATTCAGCTGACGATTTCGGAGCGGCCGGTTTGTTCGGCGCGGGCCATGGCGTTGATCACGCGGATGGAGTGCACGATGGTTTCGACGGGGGCGAGGCTGGTGTCGCGGTCGGCGATGGCGCGACGCAACACCTCCCATTGATACGTGCCGGAGTTGCCCGGTGCGGACCATTCCTCGATGACGACCTGCTTGTCGCCGTGCGTGGCGGCGAGTTTGAGGCGAGTCTGCTGGTTGGCCTCGCCGTAGCTCTGGAGGTCCATGTTGAGGTGGACCGTGCCGCGTTCGTAGTGAAGCAGCAGGGCGTTGCCGTAGTGTTGGCCGTTCTCGATGCAGAACGACGCGTAGATGCTGCCGAGCGCACCGTTGGCGAAGGACAGGGACAGTTGAGCGTTGTCCGGAGTCGGACGTTTGGTGAAGAGCCGTGAATGTTGAACCTGGACCGAGGAGACGTCGCCGAAGAGACGCACGAGATCGTTGATCAGGTAGATGCCGATGCGGAAAATCGGGGCGACCGGACAACGCGTCGGGTCGTCTTTCCAGTCACCGGTGGCCGCTTCGCGGTAGGATACGGTGGTCTCGCCGCGACAGAAAACGGGCTGGCCGAGATCGTGTTGGGTTATCCATTCGCGGATCTTGGCGTGGGCCAGAGAGTCGGTCGGTGCGGGGGAGTTGAGGTGGATGATGCGGCCGAGCGATTGGGCCTCGTCGAGCACGGACCGGGCGGCCTCGGGATCGAGCTCGAAGGGTTTGGTGGTCATCACATCACGACCAGCACGGATGATTTGGCGCAACAAACCGGCGCGACCAGCGGGACCGGTGAACAAGCCGATGATGCGGATGTCGGGATCGGCCAGCAGTGCGTCGAGGGAGGTGTAGGCTTTGACGCCGATGCGGGTGCCGAATTCGGCGGCCTTGGCGGCGTCGAGATCACAAACGGCGGCGAGCCGAAAGTGGTCGGCCGCGGTGGACTTTAGCAGGTCGTCGATGATGTGGCGGCCAAAGTTAAGGCCGACGATGGCGATGGGGAGTGGGGGCATGGGACAGGGAGTCCATGTTGATTGAACCGGGCCGGCAATACCGACAATTCACATACAGCCCGACTGGATGTTGACGTGCGACGAGGTCCGTCGAGACAATGGCACAATGGATAAAAACGGAAGTTGTTGCGCCCCCGGTCGCGAAGGTTCGGAGCCTGCGGGTGACCAACCGGAGTTTGCCCGCGTCAACTCCGGATCGACCGACGGCATGAAGCTGCTGCCCGGCGGGAAGTTTCTCATGGGTAACGAGCGCGACTATGGATTTCCATCCGACGGCGAAGGCCCGGTGCACGAGGTGGAGCTGGCCCCGTTTTGGATCGATGCGACCACGGTGACCAACGAGCAGTTCAACGATTTTGTGAACGCCACCGGCTACAAAACCGAATCGGAACGGTTCGGGTGGTCATTTGTATTTCAGGGGCATCTCTCAGCCAAACAACTAGAGACGGCAGTGCAGGGCCGGGTGGTCGGCTCGGAGTGGTGGTGCCGGATCAACGGAGCCGACTGGCGGCATCCGGAAGGCCCCGGCTCCAACATCAAGAAGCGTTGGGCGCATCCCGTGGTGCAGGTCTCCTGGCACGACGCGCTCGCCTACGCCGCGTGGATAGGCAAGCGCCTGCCGACCGAAGCCGAGTGGGAGTTCGCCGCGCGCGGTGGCGCGCCGCATCTGCACCGTTATCCTTGGGGTGACGAACTGGAGCCCGGCGGCAAGCACTTGATGAATGTCTGGCAGGGGGAGTTTCCGTTGAAGAACACCGAGGCTGACGGCTACTTTGGTCCTGCGCCGGCCAAGAGTTTTCGCTCCAACGGCTACGGCCTCTACAACGTGACCGGCAACGTCTGGGAGTGGTGTTGGGATTGGTTTAACCCCACCTACTATTCACGTAGTCCGGCAGAAAGTCCCGAAGGGGCGTGTCACGGTGATCGTCGCGTGATGCGCGGCGGCAGCTACCTTTGTCATGCCAGCTACTGCAACCGCTACCGGGTCGATGCGCGCAACTCCAATACACCCGACAGCGCGACGACCAATCTCGGCTTCCGCTGCGTGCGGGACGTGTGATGGCAATGTAGCCGCCCTTGTCCCCAAGGGCGTGTTGGAGGTGATACCGCCAACGATGTCGCTCACACGGCTGAGGACAGCCGTGGCTACAGGGACGAGCGGTTTAGTTTAACATCTGCATGATGTCGGCCGGTGGGCGACCTGAGCGGTAGAGTTGCGCCATGGTTCGCATGGGGCCGTCAATATGGGCAAAGAAGGCCAGATAACCTTCGCATAAATAGTTCAGTCCGGGCTCTCCGCCGGGTGTGCTGGTGAAGCGTTGCTTGGGGCAGCCGCCGTTGCAAGCGAAGTGAACGGGACAGTCGCGGCAGTGCTGCGGGAGGGATGTGGCCTTGGCCTGGCCAAAATCATATTGGCGTGTGGAGTCCACGAGGTCGACCAGCGGTTGGACATTGAGATTGCCCAGCCGGTGGGCGGGGTAAACGTAGTGGTCACAGGAATACACGTCGCCGTTGTGCTCCATGGCGAGGGCGCGCCCGCAGGTTTCCGCGTGCACACACACTCCGCCGGGCAAGCCGAGCCATTTCCCGAGGGCGCCGTCAAAGGCTTGCACATGAATACGACCCACGTCGTTTCGCACCCAACGGTCAAAAATGGTATTGAGGAACTGTCCGAATTCGTCGGGCCGAACGGACCATGGCGTGACTTTGACCTCCTCGCCCTGCATGCGGTCCGGTGGCGAGGCAAGGGTGAGCTTCCAATCGCGGGCACGCGCATCCGGGCGACGTTCTACGATGGGGATGAACTGCAAAAAAGTAGATCCGATGCCTCGAAGAAACCGGTAGATCTCCAGTGGTTTTTGCGAGCTCTCGCGGGTGACGCAGGTGAGTGTGTTGAAGTCGACCTTGTGACGCTTGAGCGTCTCGATGCCGCGCATGACGGCGTCGAAAGTGGGCTTGCCGCCTTTGTCGACGCGGTAGCGGTCGTGGATGGCGCGGGGACCGTCGATGCTCACGCCGACGAGAAAGTCGTTGGCTTTGAAAAACGTGGCCCACTCGTCGTCGATGCGCGTGCCGTTGGTTTGAAAGGCGTTTTCGATGACGCGGCCTGCGCCGTATTGTTTTTGGAGCGCGACGGCGCGGCGGTAGAAGTCGATGCCCATGAGGGTCGGCTCGCCCCCCTGCCAACCGAAGATGACGGGGGCGTCACCAGGATTGGACTCGATGTAGCTGCGGACAAAACGCTCCAGTGTCTCGTCGGTCATGCGGAAACGGGCGCCGCGGTCGAACAGCTGTTCCTTTTCAAGGTAGAAGCAGTAGGAGCAGTCCAAGTTACAAGCCGGCCCGGCCGGTTTGATCATGATGTGAAACGGTGCCTTGGCGGGACTGGAAGCGGGCATGCCTCAGTCTGCCGCGGGAGTAGATTCTGGGAAATGAGAAAGGCGCCGGTGGCGTCGAGGGTCTGCTGATAGTAGGGATTCTGACCGTCCCTATAATTTATGACGCACCAACCGTTGGCGTATCCATAGTGTTTGGGGTGCGCTCACTGAATTATGACCCTCAGGTGGAGCATTTTAACTTACCCCGTTACATGATTACCACTCAGCGCGTTTTTTGGCCGGCTTTTGAAACCGAGGAAAAGCTCAGCAACCTGCTGGCTTTCCTCAAGCGTCATCGTGGACTCACGGACGAGATCAGCTTTTTTACGGAGGGCGATGGCTGCGATTATCGTTATCTGCCGCCTGACGAAGTAACGAGGCGTGCGTTGTATCTGACTTCGGTGGTCGCGGCGGTGCGGGATGAGGGATTTGTGCCGGTGATCAACGTGCTCAATACGCTTGGGCACAGTGACGAGGGCGGGACCGAGGCGCCGGTCGTTCCGTGGCAGGGAATCGTGGGGATCGACGGAACGGTGGCGAAGCAGTGTAGTTGTCCCTCGGATCCAGATTTTCTGGAGTATGTGAGATTTAAATATGAAGCGTTTGGCCGCTGCGGGGCTAAGCGCTATTGGATCGATGACGACTTGCGGATGAACAACCATGCGCCGGTGGGTTGGGGGTGTTTTTGTGCGGGGTGTCTGGCGGATTTCACTCGGCGCACGGGACGGAGTTTTGGTCGGCCGGAATTGGCGGCGGCATTGCGGTGTGACCGCGTGGTGCGGACTGAGTGGATCGCGCGCAACGCCGAGGTGAAACGCACACTCTTGATGGCGTGCGCCGAGGGACTGGCCCGCACAAATCCAGGGGCGGAAATCGGATTGATGATTTGTGACGTGGCGGGGTTGGTGGACACGGGTGCAGATCTTGCGGGGTGGTTGACGGAGATGAGCCGCATCACCGGAGGGCGTGCATGGGTGCGTTCGGGCGGAGGCTTTTGGAACGACGGCAATCCGCGCGGGATGCTGGGAAAGGTGCAGGGCGTGGCCAATTCGGCGGACAAGCTGCCGGTTGGCGCGGGTTCGGTCTACGAGTTGGAAAATTATCCGTTCATTTTGGGAAACAAGAGTGCCGCGATCACGGGGCTGGAGTGCTTGATGGCGATTTTGGGGGCGCGGCTCGACGGCCTCATGTTCGACATGCTCGATCTGGCCGGGAATAATCTGGAAACGTTCGAACGCTGGACGACTGACTTGGAGAGCTGGCTGCCCAAGTGGAAGCTAGCGGCCGAAGCGGTGAACGGAACTCTGCCCGCGGGTTGGCGACCGGTTTATTCCGTGAAGCACTTTGAGCAACATGCGGAGGAGCGCGATCCGCAGCGGATGTTGGATCCGGGATATCAGAGACCGTGCGCGCTCCAGCTGGCAGGTGTGCCGGTGACAGGATTTTCAGAGGAGACCGAGGGTTACCTTTTGGGAGGTGAGGCCGCACTGGGCATGAGTGCGAGCGAGTTGGCGGCGTTGCTCGACAAGCCGCTGATCATGGACAGCGAGGCGGCGGGTTGTTTTGAGAAAGCGGGACTGGGGGAACGGATTGGAATTCGATCGATCACGCCGCGAACCGAAGGAGCTTTCGAAGTCTTCACCGATCATGCCGTGAATGCCGGAATCGTCGGTTATCGGCGGGCGATGACGATGAAGTATTTTGGCCTTTGCAGTTATGCCTTGGAGCCGGCGGAAGGAACGGAGTCGCTGAGCACACTGATGACTTATTCGGGGGCGGCGTTGGGTTCAGCGCTTACTTTGTATCGTCCGGCGGGCGGGGCTCCGGTGGCGATCATCGGACATGCGCCCTGGACGCACGCGCTCTCGCCGGAACGAATGACGCAAATGCGTCGGCTCGCCGCGGCGATGATCTCCGGTCTGCCATCGATTGAGTGCTGTGATCGGGCGGTGGTGTTGTGGTGGCGTCGGGACCGGAGCGGTAGACACCTGGCGATCCTGTTCAATCCCGGTTTTGATACGGCGACGGTGGCGCTTGCCGGCATGCCCAAGCCGGAGGTTGTCCTGGCTGCGCCGGGGGTTTTACTCACGTTGCCCAACCAACTTTTTTTACCCAGCTGGTCGTTTGCGGTCTTAAAGGTATCCTGACGAGAGCAGCCCCATCGAGGTGAGGAAGGTATCTGCAACCGCGAGGGTCTGCGCGTAATATGGATTCTGTCCGTCCCGATAATTAAAGAAGCCGTGAGGCTGGCCTTCGTAGAGCACTAGTTCGCAGCGGTTGCCCAAGGCCTGAGATTCTGTGACGTAGCGCTGGAGGTTATCCATGCGGATGCAGTTGTCCTCGGTGCCGAACATCAGGAGCGTGGGAGGCAATCCGGTGCGTAGATTGTGAGCGGGCGAAAAGGTTTGGTAGTAGTCCTTCACGCGGTCGTAGCCGTAGCCTTCCGGACCGTTGTCGATCACGGGGTTGAAGAGCACGAGGGCAAACGGGTGTGAGGATACGGAGAGGTCGTCGCCGGCTTCGTCGTAGCGGGTATCGAGGGCGGTGCACGCGGCGACATGACCGCCGGCCGAGGCGCCGCCGGCGGCGAGGCGTTGCGGGTCGATGTGAAGCTCGCGTGCGTTTTGGCGGACCCACCGCATACAAGAACGCGCGTCGCGCACGCTGGCCTGTGGATCGGTGCCGTGACGCGATGCGACCCGGTATTCGGCGCTCATCGCGACGAGACCATGCGCGGCGAAGTGTTCACAGTGTGGATAAAACTGTTCCGGGGTGCCTTGGTTCCAACCGCCGCCGAAAAAGAACACGATGGCGGCGCGGGGTGGTCCGTCGTGAAGGGCCTCGGGTTTAAAAACGTGAAGCTGTAGTTCGACGTCGCCGATGCGTTTGTAGACGAGGGAACGGGTGGGGACACTCATGAGGAAAGGCCGAGGCGGGTAAACTGGTCGTCGGGCGCGTCGCAGCGGGTGAGCTCGGTGACGAGCGCGGCGCACAGGCGGGACTCGAGCGCGGGGTCGTCGAGCGGGGTTTCCTGCGCAGGGTCGTTGTCCAAGTCGAAAAGTTGCGTGGGGAGACTGCTGCTCTGACGTTTCCCTTCGGTCGGGATGCGCAGCACGGGGCAGCCTTTGGTGAATTTAAGCGGAGGCACCAACGAAACGCCGTTGGCGAGCTCGCCTGGCGCGAACCGCGAACGCATGTGGGTGGGCATGAGCGTGTGTTCATGCAGCGGCTGATTTTGAGCGGTGGCGGGACTGCGCATGTAGACGTGGCGTCCGTCGGTGATGTTGGCCTGCCCGCCGAAGAGACCGAAGATGGCGTGCTCGCGCACTGCACGGTCATCGGCAACGACGGGGCCGAGATCGTGGCCCACCATGTCTTTGGTCGGCTCAAGTCCGAAGAAACGCAGCAGCGTCGGCGCGAGGTCGATGGATGGCTGCACGAGCGCATTGCGTCGGGTGCCGGCGGCCTGCGGATTACGCGGGTCCCAGATAAAAAACGGCGTGTGGGCGATCTCGTTGTAGAAATGCGTCCAGCACTTGGCCCAGCTTTCGTGCTCACCGAGCAGGAAACCATGGTCGGTCCAGACGATGAGCATGGTGTCTTCCCAGAGATTTAGCCGGTCGAAGGTGTCGAGGACCTCGCCGAGTTTTGCGTCGCAGGCAGTGACCAGCGCGGCGTAGTCGTGACGGGTGTGATCAACGGCATCGCGAGACTCGCGGACTTCGCGGTAAGGCGGCCAGTCGGCGGGTTTGCCGGTATAGTTGTCGTAGTGGCCGGCGTAGGGTTTTTTATGCTCGGCGAGACTGACGAACGGCTCGTGCGGATCGAAGGTTTCGATTTGGAGAAACCAGTTGTCGGCGGTGTGGTTGCGCTGGATGAATTCGATGCCGTTCTTGAACGTGAGGTTCATCGGGAACGTGCCCGGTGTGTTGGTGAAGGGGCGGTTGATTTGGTCCTGTGCGTGCAGTCCCGGGCGGTTGCCCTGAAGCCCGAACTCGGTGTCGGCGGGTGTAGGTGGAGCGACCTGGCCAATCCATGCGTCGCCTTCCTGACCGCGGGCGAAATCCCAGGTCGAATAACGCGGATGATAGGTGCCGCCGCCGTCCTCGAAGTAATGCTGATGGTCGGTGGAGAGGTGCGTGTGGATGCCGGCGTTTTTCAGCATCTCGGGCATGGAGTCGTCGAATGGTTCGATCGGTCCCCATCCACGATGCAGGAAATTGGGCCGGCCGGTGTGCAGGTCGCGACGCGCGGGCATGCAGGGCATGGAGCAAACGTAGCTGCGATCAAACGTGGCCGTGCGGGCGGCGAGGCGTTGGAAGTTGGGGGCGTGGACCCAGTCGCAACCGTAGGGCGGCAGATGCCGGCGGTTGAGACTGTCGAACATGACCATGACGGCTTTCATAGGCGGTCGGGGCGGATGGGTCAGGCGAAGGTGAGTCGCGGGGCGACGGGCTGGGTGAGCGCGGGCGTGAGCGAGGTGAGGGTGTCGAGGAGTGCACGGGTCTCGGTGTCGTGGAAGGCGGACGGGGCGAGGTTATTGAATTCGCCGGGATCGGTGGCGTAGTTGAAAAGTTCATACTCGGCGGGTTGGCGGCCGGAGTAATCGTAGGCGCTGAGACGATGGTGCGGAGTAATCCACGAGTTGACCTGGCAGGTCGGAGACAGGCGTGTCTCGACGAGCACGCCGGAACGGGTGGCGAAGTCGGGCTGGGACCAGGAGGCGGATTGGTTGACGCCATGCATGGCGGAGGGGGCGGGCAGGCCGGCGGCGTGGAGGAACGTGGGGGCGAGATCGACGAGACACTGGAGCGAATCACTGCGGGCACTGGCGGGGACAACACCCGGCTGGCGCACGATAAACGGGATGCGGGTGGATGCGTCGTAGTGGGAGGCGCCTTTGCTGTTGAGCCAGTGATCGCCCATCATGTCGCCGTGGTCGGAGGTGAAAACAACGAGTGTGTTGTCGGCGAGACCCTGTTCGTCGAGGGCATCGAGGATGCGGCCGATCTGCTGATCCATAAAGGACGTCATGCCGAGATAGATTTCCCAATTGCGCGTCTCAGCGGGGGTGCGGGCGACCGACGGGGCGGATACGGGATATTGAGTGGCGGGGCGGACGGCGGGCGAGTCACACAGGGCGTTTACCGTGTTATCGAGCGTGGCTTGGTAGAGCGCTGATTTGTCGGTGCGTTCGCCTTCGCGGCGGAGCGGGGCGGGGAGCGCAACGCCGGCGTGCGACGTGTCCCACGGGGCGGGAACGAGGAATGGGCTGTGTGGATCGGGGAAATTAACCGAGAGAAAAAACGGCCGGTCGTCGTCGGATGCAGCGTTCAGCCGGGCGATGGTTTGGTCGGCGATCCAGGTGTTGACGTGGAGATCGGCGGGCAAGTCCCAACGGCCCTGTTGCTGGCCGGTTCCTTTGGACCAATCGAGATTGAAATAGCGGTCGGGATCGACGCCGCGCTCGTGAAGCCAGCGGCCGTAGTGAAGGGAGTAGGCGTGGGCCTCGTTGACGTGACCGACGTTGATGCAGGCATTTTCGAAACCGAACCACGGGCCGTCCCAATGGGAGAAGAAGTCCCAATCGCGGCTGCGGGGGAGGGCTTCAAAACTGCCGGAACGCAGGCAACTTTTGAAGTGGCTTTTACCGATGAGGGCGGTGCGATAGCCGGCTTGTTCGCGGAGGAGGGCGGCGACGGAGAGCGTGTTGTCGGGTGTATCCACGCCGATGGACCACGCACCGTGGCGACTGGGATATTGGCCGGACAAGATGCTGGCACGGGCGGGCGTGCAGAGGGGGCACGGGGTGTAGGCGCGGGTGAAGGTGGTGCCCTCGCTGCAGAGACGATCCAAGGCGGGGGTCTGCACGGCGACCTGGCCGAGCGCGCCGATGAGGTCGGGGCGTTGTTGATCGGAGACGATGAGCAGGATGTTGGGGCGGGCGGATTTCATGCGGGAGTGAGCAGTGAGGTGGTGTCGAGGAAGGTGTTCAGTTCGGCGCGGAGGCGGGCGGTGATGGTGTCTTTGGTGATCTCGTGGCACTCGTGCGGATCAGCGGCGAGGTCGTGGAGTGAAGTGCGGTCGTCGCGGAGCCAGTGGACGAGTTTATGGTCGCGGGTGCGGACGAGACGCCAAGGCGGCTGAAACTGTCCGCTGTTTTCGCTGTAGATGAAGGGACGGAATTCGTCCGATGGGTTTTGCCAGTGGGCGATCAGGCTGCGCGCGAGGTTGCCGGGCAGGGCGATGGCGGGATCGGTGCCGCCGACCTCGACGCAGGTGGCGGTGAGGTCGATGAGGCTGAGCAGTCCGTCACTGACGGAGCCGGGCGCGATGTGGCCGGGCCAGCGGGCGAGGCAAGGCACGCGGATGGACGGGTCGTGCGGCCAGCATTTGCCGTCGATGTTGTGTTCGCCGAGCATCTCGCCGTGGTCGGCCACAAAGACGACGAGGGTGTTGTCCGTGAGACCACGTCGATCGAGGACGTCGAGCAGACGGCCAACCTGTTCGTCGATGATCTCGATCATGGCCGCGTAGTGGGCGCGGCGGATGGGCCAGCGGGCGGGATCGGAATTGTCGATCGGTAGCGGCATGCTTTCGGGCGGATGCGCGGCGAGACGGGACGCCGGGGCGTCGTAGGCGGGGTGTGGCGAGCAGAAGCCTGCCCAGAGGAAGAAGGGCTGCGCGGAGTCGTGGTGCGAGAGCCAGTCGACACAGTGGTCGCCGACGTAACGATCGACGTAGTGTTCCTCGGCAAACGGGAACGGGTGGCCGTCGTTTTGAATGGGCGAGCGTTTGGAGCGCTCGGCGCGGTAGGCGTCGAGCAGGCCGTGACGACGTAGGTGATGGGTCCATTCGCAGTCGATGTGCCAGGCCATGGTCTTGCCGGCGACTTCGTGCACGTGGTCGAAACCAAAGGCTTTGATCTGATTCTGAACGGTGGTGAGGTCGAGGGCAGTGGGGATGCCTTCGAAGGCGTGGAGCTTACCGATCATGGCGGTGCGGTAACCTTCGCGTTGCAGGGCTTGCGGCATCGTCGGCAGGTCGGAGGGCCAGTCGGTGGTGTTGTCCATCTGACCGGACTGGCGGCTGTAGAGTCCGTTGATCAGGCTGCAACGCGCGGGCATGCAGAGCGGATTGTTGGAATAACAATGCCGGTGCCAGATGCCCTCGCGGCGGAGGCGGTCGAGATTGGGCGTGCGCGCGGGACAGTCGTCGATCCAGCCGAGCCAGTCGTGGCGATGCTGGTCATCCGTGATGAAGAGGATGTTGGGACGAGCCGGGTTACTCATAGTCCATAGCGCAGATACATTTCGCGCGGCGCATGGATGGTGTCGAAGTGGATGCGCATGCGTTCGACGATGCGTTGCTCCTGTGCGGGGTCGTCGATGGATTGGTTTTGCGCGGGGTCGGCCTGCAAGTCGAAGAGCAGGTGTTGCGGGATCGTGCCGTATTGGGCGGCGACGGTGCGCCGGATCACGGGCATGCCGTTGGTGAAGGGCAGGGGTGGCACCAGCTCGGCGGTCGCCATGTCTTTGGCATTCCAACGTCCGCGGAAGTGCAGCGGCATGGAGTTGTATTCGTGGATGGTTTGTTCGGGGTTGGTCGCGGCGCGCATGTAGACGTGGCGGCCGTCGGTGTAATGCACGGGCAGGCCAAAGTAGCCGAAGATGGCGTCTTCGCGCACGGGGGTGTCGTCGGTCATGACGGGTGCGAGGTCGTGTCCGGTCATGTTGGCGGTGGTTTCCTGTCCAAAGAAACGGAGGAGCGTCGGGCCGATGTCGAGGGACGGCTGAACAAGGGCGGAGCGACGTTGGCCGGCGGCTTGAGGCTGGCGGGGGTCCCAAACAAAGAACGGGGTCTGGGCGATCTCGTTCCACATGGTCGGGAGGTTTTTAGCCCAGCGGTTGTGCTCACCGAGCAGGTAGCCGTGGTCGGTGCAGACGATCAGCAGCGTATCGTCCCAGAGCTTGAGACGGTCCATGGTGTCGAGCACGCGGCCGAGGTTCTCGTCGCACTGGGAGAGGAGCGCAGCGTAGTTGTGCAAGGCGCGCTCCACCTCGGCGGGCGACTCCTTGACGTTGTCGTAGGCCGGCCAGTCGAAGATCGGGGATTCGCCGGCGTGTGGATAGAGTTTCTGGAAACGCTCGGGAGTGGTGAAGGGTTCGTGAGGGTCGAAGGTTTCGATCTGAACAAACCAGTTGTCGGCGTCGGCGTTGCGTTCGAGGAAATCGATGCCGGCGTTGAAGGTCTTGTTCTGCGGGCTGTCGGCTTCGCTGGAGGTGAAGGGGCGGTTGATCCAATTGGCGTTGGAGCCCTTGCCGTTGATGTTGTCGGGGATGTCGGGGGCTTTGACCTGACCAATCCACGGATCGTTTTCCTGACCACGAAAGAGTTCCCAGCTGTTGAAACGGGGGTGATAGCAGGTGCCGCCATCCTCGAAGTAATGATAGTGGTCAGTGATGAGATGGGTGTAGGTGCCGGAGCGGGAGAGCATCTGGGGCACCGAATCATCCCAAGGCTGGAGGGGCGCCCAAGGAGTATGCAGAAAGTTGGGCCGGCCGGTGTGCATGTCGCGGCGGGCGGGCATGCAGGGCATGGAACAGACCCAGGATTTGTCGAAGGTCGCGGTGCGGGTGGCGAGACGGGCGAAGTTTGGGGCCTTAATCCAATCGCAACCGTAGGACGGCAGGTGCCGGCGGTTGAGACTGTCGAACATGACAACGATGGCGCGCATAGTAGGTAAATGGAGTCGGGTGTTTTTGGGCTAGATCCAGTCGGCGGTGTCGCCGTGGACTTGTTGCCACTCGCGAAGTGCGTCGCGCAGACGGGTGATGGTGGAGTGGTGTTCGGCGGCGGACAGATTGGTGGTTTCCCAAGGGTCATCGAGCAGGTCGTAGAGCTCGGTGGAGCGAACGCCGTTCACGCGGTATTCGATGAGTTTAAAGCGCTCGTCGCGGACGCAGCGTTGCTCGTCGCGGAAGGCGCTGCAGATCGTGCTGCGCTGGCTGTTGCCAAGAATGAGGAAGGGCGTTTCTGCAGGCTGACCGGCGCGGGCGAGCAGGGTGGGGTTCAGGTCGTGCTGATAACACAGGTCGCTCGAAACGACGCCGGCGGGGATGTCGGGGCCGGCGATGATCAGAGGAACGTGGACGGAGTGTTGGTAGAGGTTTTGTTTGCCGAG
Organism: Opitutaceae bacterium; assembly: GCA_037969015.1. GTDB lineage: Bacteria > Verrucomicrobiota > Verrucomicrobiia > Opitutales > Opitutaceae > JAUWBF01. Next base: position 7,484 of record JBBKWO010000074.1, on the reverse strand, counting down.
GAAACCGTGTTGGCCGACGGCGAGGCCGTGGTCGGCGGTGTGGATGATGATGGTGTTTTCAAGTTGCCCGATGTCGGCGACGGCCTGGTGGATGTGACCGATCCACTCGTCCATGTCGGATACCATGCCATAGTATTCGGCGATGGAACGGCGGATCTCGTCGGCGTCACGGGGAGTGCCGAGGAGGAGCTCGTCGCGCATGGAGAGCGTGCCGTTGTCAACGGCGTGGCGGACACCGGGAGGGGCGTCGGATTTATCCTGTTGGATGCGGATGTTGGGCGGCAGCGGGATGTCGTCGGGTGCGTAGCGACGGCGCCATTTGTCCGGCGGGGTGCGCGGATCGTGCGGCGCGGTGAAGGCGCAGTAGCAGAAGAAGGGTTGGTCGTCGTCGCGGCGGGATTGGATGTAGTCGATGGCCGAGCGGGCAAAGACCTCGGTGGAGAAGCCGTCGGCGCGTCGCGCGCGTTCCGTCGGGTAGGCGCCGGTGAGGTCGTAGTCTTGAACCGGCGTGAACCAGTGGTCGGCCATGCCGCCAAAGAATACATTGGACGCACGGTTAAAGGAGCGGGCAAAGGACTGGGCGCCGTTGTGCCACTTGCCGGTCGCGAAGCTGTCGTAGCCGGTGGCTTGTAGGAGTTGGCCCAGTAACGGCGGAATGCCGTCGGGCGTGGAGGGGGCTTGGTGGGTGGCGCCGAGCAGGCAAGGGTCGAGCTGAAAGTAGGGTCGGCCAGTGTGGAGCATGGCACGGCTGGGCGAGCAGATGGCTCCATGGCAGGAACCGAGGTGCTGGGCGAGCGCGTGACGGGTGCCTCGTGCGGCCAAGGCGTCCAGTGCGGGGGTGATGACGGGTTCAATCCCGGCGCAACATAATGCAGTCCCGCGTTGGTCGTCGGCGATGGTGATGATGATATTGGGCGGCCGGACAGGGGAATTCATCAGAGGGGGCAAGGTTCGTCATTGGAACGCGACGACGATTTAGGGGCAAACTGTGAGGTGTCTGCGCTCTTGAAACAATTTGAATACACGAACGCCGCCCCGTTGTGAGGACGGCGTAAATGAGTATCCGGGATGATCGTTGTCCTTGTGCTGACTCAGCTTTTGCGGCGGCGGCGGCGCATTCGAAGTTCCTCATTTTAGGCATCGGGGAAGCGTTTGCGCAGGGCATCCGCTCCGTCGGACCGGCCGGTCTCGTCCAGGCGCTTGATGTAGCGGGCGATGCCTTCCATGCCGCCGGGTTGGCCGGGGTGGATGCTACGGGCGTGGAAGGGGCCTCCTTCGCGGATGACTGTCCAGAGCGGGTCGACGACATCGCTGGCCTCGACTGCCATGCGTTGCATCTGGGCGTCGTGCCAACGGGTGAGTCTCCAGGCACCTTCGCGAAGGATGTCGGGATGGGTCGCGCCGATGTCGTTTTGTTCAAACGGATCTTCGACGAGGTTGTAGAGCATCTCTTGCGGGAAGAGGTGGAAACCGTCGTGGTAGGTGCGCATGTAGAGCCAGTTGCCCCAGCGGACGGAGCGTTGGCAGACGTGGGCGCATTGAGAGAAGACGATTTCCTCACGGCCGGCTTCGGTGTCGCCATCGCGGATGGCGGAGGCGTAGCTGGCTCCGGTCCAGAGCGGTTGGGCTTCGCCGCCGAGCAGTTCCATCAGCGTGGGGGCGAGGTCGACGTTGTAGTGGAATTTTGAATTCACGCCGGTGGCGCCGCCCGGCCATTTGATGATCATCGGGATGCGGCAGGTGGCGGAGTCGGCGGTGCCGTGTTCGCCGTAGATGCCGAGTTCGCCGAGGTTTTCGCCGTGGTCGGCGGAGATGATGATGACAGTGTCTTCGTAGACGCCGGCGGACTTGAGCTTTTCAATGATACGACCGACGTGATCGTCGACGTAACGCACGCCGGTATCGTAGCCGTTGATGACACGGCGGAGATCCTTGCGGGTTAGAATGCTGCCGGGGTAGCGGGGATACTCCGGGTGGGTGCGGTCGTCATACATGTCGAAGTCCAACGTGGTATGCGGACCGGTGAGTTTGTTGTGACGAGCAATGATTTCTTCGGCGTCCGTTTCCATCCACTCGGGCAGAGGATCGTTGGCGAAGGGTTCACCGTATTCGAGCGGGGCGCGGTAGGGTGTGTGGATGTCCCAGAAGTTGACATGCAGAAACCAGGAGTCGTCGCCAGCCTTGGCGTTGAGCCAGTTTTCAATCGAGGGCCAGACCTGCTCGGCGGACTCCATGCCACCGCCGCCGGAGTTATGGATTTCGTTGAAGCCGGCGTAAAACCAGTGAGCGGAGTGACGCTGCCCAAAGGGCGAGACCATCGCGGTGTGGTAGCCGAGTTTTTGCAGCTGGTGGGCGAGGCCCTGGGTGACGTAGGTATCGTTAAAGGAGCGTGAGGGGCCGCTGTTTTTCGGATTGGCAGCGGTGCCGCCGTGGCCGACCACTCCGGTCTGGATGCCAAAGCGTCCGGAATACATGGCGGTGCGGGACGGCAGGCAGGGAGCGTCGGAAGTGTGGCAGTTGTTGAATCGCATGCCTTCGCGCGCGACGGCGTCGATGTTGGGCGAAGTGTTGCGGTGATAACCGTAGCAACCGAGGTGGTCGGGACGGCACGAGTCGAGGTCGAGGTAGAGGATACGCATGGTGGAAAATCAGATGGAGAGTTCGCTGCAGGCGGCGCGCAGCGCGGCGAGGATGCGGGCCGGGGTGGGGGCCTTCGGGTCGAAGGAGATCGAGGAGGCCGCCGCGAGTATGCCGGCGAATTGGCCATCCGGCAGGAGCAAGGGAACAGCGACACGGCGCACGCCGTTGGTATTAAACGCGGCATCGTGGGCGCCGCCGGCTTTGCGATCTTTGGCGATGAGCTTTCGGGTCTCGTCGAGGGTGAGGCGGCTGACGACGCCGTCGCGCTTAAAGATTTTCAGTCTGGGTCTGGGCGCGGGAGCTCCGGGGGCGAAGGCGTGACCGATACGGGCAACGGGATCGAGTTCGTCGTTCCATAGACGGACAAAACCGGGGCGGGCCTGCACGTGCACCTCGGAGCGGGAGGGCAACTGCTGGCGTCGCATCTCGAGTCCGCGCTCCGATGGCTCATACCATTCGATGGTCACCCCGATGTTCTCGGCCAAAGTCTTCATGCCGGCTTCAATGCGCCGGCCCAGATTTGCGGAATGGCCTTGGTTGGGTTGCAGGCTCCAGACGAGTCGATAGCGGCGGCTCGCGTCGCGTTCGGCATAGCCTAGGGCGAGCAGGGTTTCCAGCAGGCGGAAGGTTGAGCTCCGCGGCAGTTTTAGTCGTGCGGCCACCGTTTCCATGGCCAACGGACCCTCCGTGCCGAGCAATCTCATGATTGTCAGGCCGCGCGACAAGGCGGGGACGATGGGGGTTTTTCGGGTGGTTTCCATTAGTGGAAATAGACTAAATATGAAAACAGGCCGGGCAGGCCGTCGCAACCGGTAAGTCATTTGTGTTGGCGTGGACTGCCTTCAGTCGTTCAGGGGCAGGAAGTGAATAGATTTTGTATGTAAATGGCGGGTTTGTGAAATCCAGCTCGTAAGGATTGTGTAAACAAATGCCCCGTATTTTTACCCTGACAGCGTGTTGGTTAGTCTTCGCAGCGACGGTTGCCTTTGGCTCCGCCCCTCTGGTTCATCCGAATGACCGGATCATCTTTGCAGGCGACAGCATAACCGGCCAGGGAGGCAATGGGGGAGATCGAGGCTGGGTGGGCTTGATCGGCTCCGGATTAAAATCAGCCATGCCCGACGCCAATCCGACGCTGGTTGCTCTCGGCGGCAGTGGTCAGACCGTTGGCAGCTGGCTCAACATCGAGCGCAAGAGTCGTGAGGCGGCACAGTTTCTTGATGTCAAAAAATTTGATGTGCAGGCCGAATTGGCCCAGCCGGCCGATGTCTTGGTGATTATGTTGGGCATGAACGATGTGCTCTCTCCTAGACAGGTTGATAGCCCCGAGGGTTATGCAAAGTTTGTAGAGCAGTATCGTGAGCTGATCGGGAAACTGCGTGAGCGCGTTCACCCGCGCGTCCTGGCCATAGCCACACCGACCCCCTGCACCGAAGATCCAGAGGGACCGAAGAATGTGGTCATGGATAAAATGGTCGCCGTGTTGTCGAAGTTGGCGGAAGAGGAAAATTGCGTTTTACTACCCACCCGTGCGGCTGCCTGGGAGGTTCTGCATGCTGGGCGAAAACTGAACCCGGAGTTTCACATTACCGCTGATCAAGTGCACCCGAACTCTGCCGGTCACCTGGCCATCGCCGCGGGCATGTTGCGTGGCTTGGGCTTTGAGGAGCAGGCCGCCGGGTTCATCGCCGACGCCACCGTCAAGACCAAGTCGCCCAACGGTCTCTCGCACGAAGTGAGCATACTCGACAACGGAGAGTTGTTGTCCGCACCGCATTTCCGCATCCGGGTCTATCACGCCACCGGCGCAGCTCAGCTGGACCTGCCCAAGGGTTGGAAACTGACCAACTACAGTCGCATTAAAGACGGCAGCGAGTTTGTGGTGCAGACGACGGGTGAATTGGAGTTGGTCAGTCATCTGGACGCCCGAGTCGGGGACGCGGTTGAAAACATCGAAATCCCCGCACCTTGGTTGGTGGGCACCGGCAACGTGGGTTGGCTGGGCTGGCGGTCCGGTGTTTATGATCCAGCGACGGGTCGCCTGCCTGCGGATGAGATTGTGCGCACCGGACAAGGTCTGGGCGGATCGCTTAAAGGCATGGAGTTGAAACCCGGGGCACCGGTGCAATGGCGGACTTATGTTGCCAGCGTCAACTTTGGTGGAGGGGCCAATCCCAATGCGCTGGATTTTGCCGGCATCGCTTATTTTACCGGTGGTGAAGTTGGTTACGGTTTGCGCTGGGTTCGCAGCGATACCGAGCGCACGGTCAACGTTGAGGTGACTCGCATGGGCTTTGCCGGGAGCACGCATATGGAGCTTTGGGCCAACGGCGAGACCGTTTACCTCGGTGATGTTGCCAAGGCCAAGGAGCAGGAGTTGACCCTGACTTTAAAGCGCGGATGGAACCGGATTTCTTTCAAGAGCAATTTCCAGCAATGGCAGTGGCAGTTTCGTATCGATCTAAAGCCCATCGAGGGCGATGCCTTGGACGATCTCCGTTATTCCACGATCCCTCACTAATTGAGAGTCCAGGCATCCATTCCACTTTTGAAATTCACCATGGCAATCACGACCACTCCTCTGGAAATCTCTTCCGCCATCCGTCGGACTTTGCTTTGTGCCTGCTTGGTGAGTCTGGTCTCTCCGGCCTTGATCGGCGCCGAGGCGGAACCGGTCCGTTTAAAAGGCATGCTGCAGGAAATCGTTGTGAAAAAAGCCGCTGAACTCGGCGTGACCGCACCCGCTGGTGAATACGTGGCGGTGCTTGATCAGGCAGCTCCCCGCACCAATCCCAAGGCTTCCCAGATGCAGGACCACCACAACGGCTGGCTGCAACTTTCGCCGGATACCGTCGAAGGCGGTAGTATCACGGTCATGTGTAAGTATTACATTCCGTCGAGCAGCGAGAATAAGCCCGACAGTATCCGGATGACGGTGCGCAAGCGCACCAAGGACAGCTTGGTTATCTATGCCGACAAATCGTTCAAGGTCAGTTCCAGTGACACAGACAAGTGGCTCGATCTTGAACTGCTGCTGCCACTCAAGGAGGTCGAAGGCGACGATCCTGGAGCGTTTATCCTGATGATTTCCGCCGTCCCGCTGGCCGGTCCGGTTTATTTGGATTCGGTCGGAGTTTTTGATGGCAAGGGTCAACGGCTTTGGGTGAGCCCGAGTTTTGAGTGATTGCCAACAGTCAGGTAGTTCAGGAGGGGGCTGCTTATCCCGAATGTTAACGTGAACATTTCGACCGACTTTCCATCCTGATTGAATTCTAGCACCACTACTGGTGCATGAACTCCAATCCCTTGCCTGTAAATTTCTCCGGCGTCGTTCCATCGCTGGCCCAAGTCGCCGATTTCGGTCCCGCGCGAAGCGAAGTGGGCATCGGCTGCCTGATGCCCTGGCTGAGCAAACTCTATGTGTTGAGCTATGTCTCGCACCGCAGTGAAACTGGCACCGGCACCGGTCTGCGGGTAATCGACGCCGACTACAAGATGACCCGCCACCCGGCCGGCGTTTCCGGGACTTATGCGAATCGTTTTGTTCACAACCCATCCAGCCAGCTGATCATCGGTCCCCACGTGATCGATACGGAGCACAACGTCCGCACGGTGGCCGAACTCGTGGACATCCGCATCTGCGGCACTGCCACCCATTTGACCGATCCGAATAACCTCGTCTACGTGCTCGGCATGGAGGGCGAGTTGTTTGAGCTCAACGTGCATACCCTCGCGCTGAAGCACATCTTCGACCTGCAAAAGGAACTCGGCACCCCCGGCGAAGGCAGCTGCCATTTCAAGGACTGTTACTGCGCACACGGCCGGTTGGTTGTAGTGAATAACGACTACAGCGAGCCCGAGTTCCTCGGCAAAGCATCCGAGGGCAATCTCGCCGAATACGACGGCACCAAGTGGACTTCCCTTGAGCGCAAACCTTTCGTCGGCGTCAACGGCCTGAACTACTTTGGCAAAACCATTTTCGCCAACGGCTGGGACCGCGCCTCGGCCATCCTCAAGGTCTACACCGACGCTGACAAAACCTGGCGCACCTACCGCCTGCCGAAGGCCTCGCACTGCTTTGACCACAAGTGGCAGACCGAGTGGCCCCGCATCCGCTCCATCGAGCATGAGCGTCTGCTCATGGATCATCACGGCATGTTCTACGAGCTCTCGCCGTGGGCCTATGGTAATAAGATCTGGGGCATCCGTCCGATCTCGACGCACCTTTGGGTGCATGGTGATTTCTGCAATTGGAACGGCGTGCTCGTCATCGGCGCCGATAACACCAGCCATGAAGGCGGCGGCAACTTGCAGTGCGCCGAACCGCAGTCCGGCCTCTGGTTTGGCCGCACCGACGACCTCTGGAACCTCGGCAAGCCCAAGGGCTGGGGCGGTCCCTGGTGGGACGACGCGGTCAAGGCCGGCGCACCCTCGGATCCGTATCTGATGACCGGCTTCGACAAAAAAGTCATCCACCTCAGCCACACGGCGACCACCCCAGTGACCTTCACCGTCGAGGTCGATTTCCTCGGGAGCGGCGAATTCAAATCCTATGTGCAGGTTGAGGTGCCGGCCAACGGCTACGTGCCACACGTTTTCCCCGAAGGTTTCAGCGCCCATTGGGTGCGCATGGTCGCCTCGGCCGACTGCCGCGCCACCGCTCAGCTGCACTACACCTGAGGCAGTCAGGCGGCTAGCACTACTCCGTTACGTAAAAAATGTAGCCTTATTATGGCGCTGGAATGTAGGGGCCGGGCTTGCGCGGCCCGTTTGGCGTCCAAAGTAAAACAACGTCCAGTGCAGGTTTCGCACTCAACGGGCTTTGCGAGCAAAGCCCCTACAAG
>JBBKWO010000073.1:0-34780 GCA_037969015.1 Opitutaceae bacterium | reverse complement strand
CTCCGAGTTCGCCCCGAAGTAGCGCAGGCTTGTTCCTTCGCTGCCCGCAGGCACCCGCTTCAGTCACCCCTTACGGGGCCAATGGCCATCTTCGCCTCTCGGCTCCGTCCAGCCTGCATCATGGGCTTAATTGACGTTTTACAGCCTGACCCCGTTGGATCGACCGCCCCTTACGGGGCCAATGGCCATCTTCGCCTCTCGGCTCCGTCCAGCCTGCATTATGGGCTTAATTGACGTTTTACGGCCTGACCCCGTTGGATCGACACGTCAGGCGGGAAGGCAGCTTGGCGACGTCTTTGCTGGTGATGATCCTTGCGTCCCCGAATTTATCGGTCGCTGTCCCCCAGATGGTGCTCGTTTGGACAGAGTTTTTTCTGGAATAATCAGAGCTAGTGCAGCCGACGAGCATCACCAGAAAAAGTGCGAGTATGAATGGCAGTGAACTCATTGAGTAGTGAGCATTAATTGACGTTTTACGGTCTGACCCCGTCGGATCGCCCGCTCTGCATAAGGCGGAATCAGAGATATCATCTCTATCGAGCGACCCTCTACATGGATATCATATCCATATTAGAGGTGTTCTCGTCCTTCTCTCCTAAATGCTGTCAAGGTGGCACCCGGCCGGACGCTTACCTTTGATCACCGAAAATCAACAAACAACGCCCCGACCCCTTCGGGCTGCCGCCCTCGGATTGGACGGATTTGCTTCAGGTTCGTGATTTTTTAGCGATTTTCTTTGAGCCGGAGTAACCGAATTCGGTTGTCGTAAACCATTTTTCTTTATCCGACACATTCCCAATTGGTTTCAACTGCGTTGCGATTTCACGTCTAATTTTTTGCTCGGCAATCATAACCAAGGTTAATGGATATCTATTGGGTTGAGATAGTATCTTTCGACTATGCTGAGCTGTAATATGACCCACGGAATTACTTAATTCGCTCCTGTTGCGATTGCTAAATTGATCCAATGCACCGGCACCGTAAGCACTTGCTATTTGTTCGGTAAGTCTATCATCGCACTCGTGCCGTAAAAGGGAGATAGTGACATTAAATATATGCTGACAAATGCTCGGACCAAAATCAGCCCAGTGAAATTGAATTTTCTTAAACAAACCAGCTGTTTCATCGTAATTAAGACGACAAGACAGAAGCAGAACCAATCGCTGAGGTGTGTTTTTGTGAACTATTAAATCTCTAATCTGAATATCAATTTCAGATCTCTTAGAGTCTCCATGACATTTTGATTTTACTATCTCAAATACTCGCGAGAAGTTATCCGGACTCAATGCTTCAATCATTGGCGAAATTTCGTCATGTAAAGCATTTATAACATTAACGCTAGCCCATGAGAAAAATAACAGTGAATACTCAATCTGATCCTGTGTGGTTTTAATACTGCTAAATGATTCTCGCCACCAGCTTGGCAAACCTGCCTTAAGTCGTGCAAAGCGATAGCGAGAGCATATCTCGACACGACGATCAAACAGTGCGTCGCCGATAGCGCCGAGTTCTTTTTTGCTTTTTATTGCCGCTGCTTGATTTGCAATTACAAGTTCAAACCACGAGCCAATAGCCAAAGCCCGCGTTCGATTTGCCAACTCAACCCATGGCTCCAAGGTCGTGCGCCAACGTAGCGCTCCTTTTTTAGATTCGTCTATCATGGTCTCCACGAATTCCACTATTCTTGCGTTAATCTCGAGACCGTCTACTAGTGTTTGTGTTTTGATTTCAGGCCAGTGATCTGAAATTTCACGCATCGGATGTAATCCAAGAAATCCTGCTGGATGATTTAGGTGTATGTAATTAAAAATTCCTGGATCCGTAAACATGCAGAGCAGTTCGAAAGCAGAAGTAATTCTTGAATACCCCCGACTTCCCGTTGCTCTATCCAGAATATACTCCACTAGTTTTTGGTCGCTTCCAGCAAGCCATTGGGCAGTTTTAAATTGCTTAGCTGAAATCAGTTGAATACATGAGGTCGGATCAGAGGGAGCTCCGTGAAAAAGAGGGCGAATTTCGTCTTCATTAAGCGCGCCCAGCAAGCCAAGTCGAAAACCATATTCGAGCCATTCATTTCGACTATGCTGCCGTATAGAGAGGGATAGCCATGCGGATTTGAGCTGGTGCGAATCACTGTTTGTTCTAATTATATTAATTAATTCCAGAGCAAATGATTTTGCGGGTTTTTTTCCCAATAAGGTCATTGCATGCTCTACTAATGCTGCTCGACCGCAGCGCTCAGGGAGTTCAAGTGACTCGCCCCGTATACGACCAGAAACCGCATTTAGCAGCAAAAGACTAAGGGATTCTTCAGATGTGATAATATCCACCACTCGACCTACGGATTTAGGATGTTGCGCAAAAACCCAGTCAGAAAGAAGCGTGAAGGAAAGAAGACGAGGGTGAGACGTTAGCTTATAATCAGCATCATCCGCCAGTTCCTCTAATTTTTCTATAAGAGCCAAGAGTTCACCCTTGCTAAAACACCCCGCAAAGAACCGCGCTACGTTAAACCAATAAAAATTTCTAGCTACAGCATAGAATCGATCTGATTTAGTGCCTGATTGCTCGCGCCCAGGCGGGGAGTATGGGGCAGTTTCGTATAAATATCTAGCCGTAAAATACTCCCGGACGGGCTGAACTACAAATTCATATGTTCCTTCAACTCTCGACACGATGGCCACGACCCGCTCAACCATTCCTATAAATAATTGATCAAGAATGGAAGAGGGATACCCCTCTTCATCAAGATACGATCTTATCCAAGAAAGCATTTCCGTGTCGGAAACCCGACCCGTTGCGTCCCCAAATTCGGAAGCTACGTGAATCTTCCAGGCCAAGTGGCGGTGTATATTAATAAGAAGATCACGATGATCCCTTACTACATCACTTTTTTCAGACTCTCGATCAAAAAATAAATCAATATAACTATCATATAACGCAGTCCGCTTATCCGGCAAGGAAACGCCTCGCGTATGCATCAAATTTAGTAGAATCGCAAGCTGCATCGGATTTCTCGCCAATTCCCTGAGATGCGGCTCCCCAAGTCTACGCTCTATGATATCGTTAAGCAGTTGAATGTCATGCAAACTCAACCCCTTCGCTTGCTCCCATTTACGGACATAGCTATCTATGTGAGAAGAACTCAATGGCGCGAGGACGAGTTTCTCAAAATGCTCTTTTGGTAGAACTGGAGCATTAACAAAAGCGGCAGGCCTACTAGTTACGATCACCTGTATACTAGCTGAATTCTGTTTTAATCTAGTATAGCCACGCGATATTTCTGCAACAATTTGCTCCCGAAGTGAAATATCCGCTACTTCATCAAGACCATCGAAAACCAATAATAAAGCCGATCTCTTGGCTATTGCGCTAAGATCCTCTACTGCAAAACTAAAGCCCCCTGAGTGAAATTTTATTAGTGCTGAAATGAAGGACTCCGTCGAGCGTTCCCAGCCTAGCGGAATTTCTTCATTTTTCTTATCAAATGGATTCTTTCTCGAAAGCCACACAGCGTAATCTCGGAGATCTATCTTGATCGGAAGTCGGAACGGGATTTCCCCAGTAAGGCTATTCGGCCGACCAAGAAAACGTGCTCGGTGCTGCTGGCACAAATATTGAGTTATGGTCGATTTACCCTGCCCTGGCGCGCCTTCGAGGACAATTGCCGGCGCAAGTTGCTGTCCGATAATCGAAAATAGAAATTCAGCAGCATCGATTGGTGCGGGCTGATCTACGTATCCACCGTTTATATTATTATCATTCCAATACGGGTAACGAGTGGGGGCATTAGATTTCGCTGCCTTTTTTTCACATAAAGCATGATACGCCATAGCCACTCGCTCCAACCGAAAACGAGTAGTGCCATCATCATGATTAAAGCTGGGCAATACAGGAACATCTACATACAGATCAAACAAGTTTGACTTGAGGTCTATTTGCTTAAACCGCACATCAATATCCCTCGAGTATTGATCATTGAGGAAAGCAGTTATCGCATCATGGCGACGTTCCCATGTATCCGCAAAAGCAGACTCGAACACAAGTCGGAGTAAGTCGCTGCCCTGCATGAGGGTAGGATAGGCCCACTTAAGGTCCCATGCATTATCAAGCCTCCGCTCTATTTCGTGCCTCCATATGACAGATACAGGAATGGAAACTTTTGATTCTATGAATTTCTGAACTTTATCCATTTTCCCCACATCTAAATGAGAGGAGGCAATGGCATTGGTGATTAATATATACTTTTCACAGCCCCGCGATATTAGCTCATTGATCTTCTTAATCTCCAATTTTATAACACCATCAAGCCATTCCTCCAGATCTTGTATGTTGGGGTCGCGCGTATACTTAATCTGGAAAATCCAGGTGGTTCTCTTCGAGTTCACTTGCTTGGACTCTATGTATCTTAACGCATCGCGCCCACCATCAGGCTGCCCAATCGGAAAACACGTTATATCAGGAAATTCACGAAGTAGTAACGATTGGGCAAATTCCTGAAATAATTCAGGCGAAAGATTTTCCAGTGGGTATTTCATGAATTTAGAAACGGGACGGGCCGATGGGGTCAGCCCGTAAGTTGGCAATTAATCAGAGGGTTGAATGGGTGGGGCTGACGAGGCATTGACCTCGGGCTGCTCGGGCTCGGATTTTCGAGCCGACGGTTTACGGAGCCGATCGTGGTCGGACGGGCGGGGTGGCAAACCGTGAAGCTGTCGTAATCAGCCATGCGCAAGCAGTTATGATCCCGATGCCGGTGAGGTGGAAAGCCTGAATGTCCCCAGAGTTAAATTTTTACGAACGGTCGCGTCTGCGGGCGAGCCCATCGGACCACAGGCAGGTTTCGAGGGCGACGCCCGACAGTCCGCCATGCCTGTGCCACGGGGGATCGGTTGGGAGCGGCGTCTTACAAAAGATAACGAAGGGAGCTGGAAGCTCCCGCTACTTTGGCTTCGTTCTCTTCGTTTCTTTTTGTGAAAAACTCAGTCGCATTGGTCTTTGTTTGAACCTTGGCGAACTCCGCACCTCCGCGCCTCTGCGTTAAAACTCCGAATCCGGCGGTCCGATGGGTTCGGCTGTTACTTGCTACTTTTTAGAGGAATTCGCACGGGGTCTGGCCGTGTTAGTTTTCAGAGGGAGGCTGAAAGGTGAGGAATCAATTTATTGCCCTCCCAAGAAGGGATTCACGACGCGCACGCCTTCGTAATCCTGGCAGTGGTTGAGGTCTTCGGAGTAGAGCGTGTGGCAGCCGAGTTCGCGGGCGGCGGCGAGGATCGTGGCGTCCCAATGCGAGACTTGATAACGGCGTCGGAGCGCAACGGCTTCGACAATCAGTTCCCGCGTGATCGGTTGCACCGGAACATGGCTCGCCAGTTCGAGCGTGGCGTCGATATTGGTCTCGGTGAGGCCCAATGCCTTTTTCCGAAGAGCGTTGGCAATATACTCCTGCAGAACCTGGGCGGAGAGGGCGAACCGCTCCTCAATCATCAGGGTCTGCGCGCGCTCCCGTTTTTCAGCATCGGCCGGGGCGGCCGAACTCGCGTAGAGCAGGATGTTCGCATCCAGAAAGACCTCAGCGCTCATAGATTTCCTCGCGCGTCAAAGGCACCATGGGCGCTTCATTGGCGGCCTGCATCCCTCGGAGTAGTCGTTTGACCGTGGCTTTGCGCTCGGTTTCCACGTCGGGTAAGGGGTGGCGCGTGGCGTAGTCCAAGCCCACGAGCACCAATTCCTTGAGGGTGGTTTTACGCTGGGCGGCAACGATTTTGGCGCGATGCAGGAGTTCATCTGGCACATCAATGGTCGTTCTCATGGATGTGACATTGGCACATAAGCATAAATGTGCAATGCCGGTTATCGGTAGGGCGGCCACTGCGCCGGGCCCGCCCGCGAGGCCGATCCGAAAGGGTCAATCCGAATTGCCTGTGGTAAGCACGTCGGCAACCCTCAGCGGGCAGGCCGTCCGTTCCGATGGGGCGGACCGTTAATCGTTAATTTAGAGCAAGACCTAAGAGGTTGGCGTGGCCAAGGCATTGACCTCGGGTTGCTCGGGCTCGGATTTTTCGAGCCGACGGTTTACGGAGCCGATCATGGTCGGACGGGCGGGGAAAGGAACCGTGAAGCTGTCGTAACTAGCCATTCGCAAGCGGTGATGATCCCCATGCCGGTGAGGTGGAAAGCCTGAGGGGCTATCATGTTAATTTTTCGCGAACGGTCGGTGTAGGATCGGCAGACGGCAGTATGGCAGTCGAAGTCTTACAAAAGGTAACGAAGGGAGCTGGAAGCTCCCGCTCCTTTGGCTTCGTTCTCTTCGTTTCCTTTTGTTAAAATCTCAGTCGTTTTGGTCTTTGGTTCGAACCTTGGCGAACTCCGCGCCTCCGCGACTTTGTTCCTATCGCTGCCCGAGAGGGCACCCGCTTCAGTCATCCGTTCGCTCACGCTTCAGGACAAATCGCCAGCGATTTACCATCTTCGCGCTGACGCGCTGCGTGCGTTAAAACTCCGAATCCGGGCCTAGCGTCCTGGATTTTTTAGAGCGCCAGCAGATCGCGCAAAGCGTCTTTGACTGTTGCCAGTTGCGTGGATGGTAACGCTCCAAGCTTTTTCAGCAGGGCGTGATGATCAACACTGGCCAGCCCTTGAATGTTTACGCACGAGCGTTTGGGCAGCCAGTGGGGTTTCCCAATATCGACTTCGCGGCGATAGCCACAGGCTTGAGAGGTGAGCGGCGCGACGACAACCAAGGCGCGGGCATCTTCTGGCTGAGGCCATCTGAGCCGTTGATGATACTCCGCTGGAAGGTGTGACCTTCGTGATGGATGCCTGCCGCAAGGCCGGTCTGAACCAGTTTAGCCTGTAAAGCCGCTGATTATTGCGGCTTGGCATTTGCAGGGACTTGGTTGGACTAGTGCTTAACTCGTTACGGCATAGGAGTAATTACCTAATGCTAGGTAAGAATTATTCGCTAAGAAATTAATAGCTCTTGCTGTCAAACGGATTACGAATGGAGCGGATTGGTAAAAGTATGGTAAATAGGCTTGACCCTGCACCGTGTAAGCTACGCTTTTTTATCTTCTTAACCCTGCGACCTCCGCTGGGTTAAGAGTGTGCATTTTTTACTCAGACGCCGGTGATTGTTCCCGTTAGGTGAGGGATTGGTGGTCGTCTTTTCGTCAGCAGCTTCAAGCAAAAGACCCAGACCATGAAAAACCGTCGTTCGTATCGTATTAAGCCGATCCTACCCAACTGGTTGACACAAGCGACCGCTGTGTTTTTGAGCTCCAGTATTCTGACGCCCGGGGCGTTGGCCACTTTGCCGCAGGGGGCCACGATTGTGCATGGCGATGTCGCTATCAGCACGGCCGGCAACCAGATGACCGTGGGGCAGGGGAGCCGCTACGGCATCGTGGACTGGGACTCGTTTAGCATCGGCGCGGGCAATGGCGTGCATTTCGACAATGGTTCGGGGGCGACCTTAAATCGGGTGACCGGGCTGACGGCGTCGCAGATCGACGGTTTGTTGAGCGCCACGGGCAGTCTTTATCTGGTGAATCGCAACGGTATCATCATCGGGCCCGGCGGTCAGGTGCTGACCGGTGGCAGTTTCGTGGCGTCGACCCTGGATATTTCCAACGCGGACTTTTTGAACGGTGGTGGTTTCACCCTGATCGGCGAAGGCACGGCGGGGGTGACCAATCTCGGCAAGATTTCCTCCAGCGGGGGCGATGTGTTTTTGGCGGGCTACACGGCAACCAATTCGGGCACGATCACGGCGGACGCCGGCCGGGCGGGTCTGGTCGCCGGCACACGCATCGACGTGTTGACCGATGCCGGCTGGCTCGGTGGCGCCTACGCGGTGAGCCTCGGCGAACGCGGCAACGACGTGACCAACGAGGGCCGCATCGAGGCGATGGTCGCCGAGCTGCGCACGCACAACGGCAACATCTACGCTCTGGCGGGTAACAACGCCGGCCTGATCCAGGCCACCGGCGTCAATACCGAGGGGGGGCGTGTTATCCTGACCGCTGACAATGGTCTGGTTGAAAGCAGCGGCACGATCACCGCGCAGCGTGACGGTGACGGCGGGGATATCGAGATCGAGGCGTCGTTAGTGCACAACTACGGCGGCGTGCAGGATGTTTCCGGTGATCAGGGTGGCACGATCCGCATCACCACGGACGAGATTATCAGCGACACGACGATGCTGGCGCAGGGCACGAATGGCGACGGCGGTTTGATCACCATCGAGGCGAACCAAAAGGTGTTGATCACTTCCGGTGGACTGATCGATGCCGGTGGCGCGGCCGACGGTGGAGGGATTGCCATCGATGCCGGAGCGGGTCGGATGGTCTTGTCCGGCACAGTCAACGCGAACGGTCAGTCGCAGGGCGGTCAGGTCAGCCTTTGGGGTGAATCGGTTTCGTTGCTGGGCGCCAAAGTGAACGCCAACGGCGGCCCGCTGGGCGGCGAGATTTACGTCGGTGGTGGTTACCAGGGAGAGCCTCTTTTGCTGGATGATCGATCCTTGGCGGTGGCCAATTCCCGTAGCACTTACATTGGAGCCGGCTCGGTGCTCAGCGCCGACGCGGGCGCGTTCGGCAAGGGCGGCACGGTCGTTGCGTGGTCCGATGGAGTCACCCAGTTTGCCGGGACGATTTTTGCGCGGGGCGGAGTCAATGGTGGCGATGGCGGCTTGGTCGAGACCTCCGGGCTAGAGGGTCTTGGTGTTGATGGCACCGTTGATGCGAGTGCCCGCGCCGCCTACGGCGAGAACGGTCGGTGGCTGCTCGATCCGAAGAATATTACCATCGGCACGGTCACCGATTCGTTTTCCGAGTTTGAGCGGATTGTGGAGTCGGACACAGGGTTCGGCTATCCGACGGATCGCACGGGTGGAGCCAATTTCGGCGCATCGCTCGATGTGGACGGTAGCACGATGGTGGTCGGAGCATCTGGGGCTGGGACCGGCTTATGTCTTTGAAGACGGAGCGATCGCGGCGCGGCTGACACCGCCGTCCAGTGCCAATTTCTTTGGCTCTAAAGTGGCGATTACCAATGACACGATTGGAGTGCTTAGCGGGAGTTCTGATATTAATTCGACTCCTAGCGGAGCCTTTTACGGTGCAATTCGCGTTTACGCCAAAGGCGCCGGATGGCAGAATGGTAGCTCAAATCTGGCCAGCACGAACTACAATCCTCAGGCCGATGATACGACTTTTGGTGCTACGTTTGCTGCAGACAATGGTTTGTTTTATGTAGGATCGCCCGGCTACGATGGTTCCAGCGCCAATACTGGAGCGGTCCACCTTTTTTCTAGTGGTGGGTCCAACGGCTCGTATTTGCCCGAGCATTACGCAGGGAACAGTTTTTACACAAATGCGCTTCCCGGTGCGGGCTATGGCAGTCAGTTGGCCGCCTCGGACGGGCATCTTTACATTGGATGGAATAATAACGGCGATTTGGGCCGTTCATTTTATTACTCTGTGCCCGGTGTGGCTTCGGGAGTCGCTACACCTTTGTCCGAACACCTTACTTACAGCGGCAGTGCGTTTGCTGCGGATGGAAATACACTGTTAGTTAGAACCACCTCCGGAGTCCGGATTTTCAAATTCGATGCTATTGGTAATGTAGCTTACAATGAATTAAACACGGGAGGCGGTTTTAACAACCATCACGATGTTGATGATGGGATAGTCATGCTCTCCCAGCAGACATCCTCTTCGGATACTTCCAAACGTATCGCTTTTTTTGATTATAATAGCGGTTCGCTACAACACGCTATCCCAACCAGCGAACTTGGTTCGGTCGCTCTCGATGGAGGGTATGCGGCCTACGGCGATACGAGCGGAAGTTTCCCGGGTGATACGGGCACCAATGTAGGGGGCGCGTATTGGCTCGTCAGTAACAGCGGGTCGGGCAACTGGTCGGGCGGGGTTCAGGAAACGAAGGTAGGACCTTCGGCGGCGGATACCGGATTCAGTTTTGGCAGTGATGTGGCGGTGGACGGCAACACCATCGCGATCTCCGATCCAGGTGCGGGAAGCGCCGAGTTTAGAGACAACTATGGTTATGTTTACATTTACGAGAACGACTCGCTGGCGGCGGTTTTGGAGAGTAATCAAAGCGGGACCTCCAGCTTCGGGACGCGGCTGGATTTGAGTGGAGACTCCCTCGCCGTGATTAACAATGTGGCCACCACGACTACCCCTGAGTTGCACATTTTTGAGCGAGGCTCGGGTTGGGTAAATGGCACGGGTAACCGCACGGCGATGGTCTCTCGCGTGATGGTTTCCGGAGGCGTTTATGGTGCCTTCGCGGACATTGCGATCAGCGGAAATACGCTGGCTGCGGTGGCCCACGGAAGCAGCGGGTCTTCAAACCTGCTGGTCTGGGAAAATACGGCGGGCAATTGGCAAACGGCTATCAGTGGCGGACTCTCCTACAGTTTTGAGGCCCGGCCCTCTGGATCAACCTCATACAACAGCCGCATTCAGATGGATGGTGATACCATCGCGGTCTATTCGCCGCAAAACGGCTATGGTTATTCTTCGCCCACCCAGTTGGACCCTCTTTTCGTCTTTGAAAATACCGCGAACGATTGGTCGCAGACGCCGGTCCGCACGGAATTGTTTCCAAGCAATCTATCGGATGTCAGTTTTGGTTCAGTCTTCGATGTCTCAGGCAATACCATTGCCGTGGGCTCGGATACGGGCGGCACCAACACGGAGGCGGTCTATGTCTTTGAGCGCACGACGGATTGGGCTTCAGCGACGGCACCGGCGGCACGGCTTACCGATAGTCGAACAGGTGATTGGGGCGGTCGGGTCGCGGTCGATGGCGACACCGTCGTGGCTTATGGCACGGGTGGTTCGGGGGCATTTTCCTTTTTTGAGCGGCAGTCCGGTTGGCAGGACGGGGATGTGAATCTGGTCTCCACCTTTACGCCGAATATTGCCATTCACGGCGTGGAGATGGATCTTTCGGCAGATACCCTCGTGATGCCACTCGTCGCTTTCGACGGCTTTAATCGTCAGGCGCTGGTGCGCAAGGGACCGTTCGATATCACGGGCCTCAATACCTTCAGTTCGCGTCCCGGTGACTCGGTGGGAATCGCCGCGGAGTCGTTGAGCATGTCACTCGGTCTCGGCACCGACATCACCCTGCAGGCCAACAACGATATCACGATTTCCAACGCCATCATCGTGGACAACCCTTCCGGCAATGGCGGCAACCTCAGCCTGCACGCCGGCCGCAACATCCTGGTCAACGCCAGCATCGATACCGACAATGGCGACCTCACCCTCGTCGCCGACGATGCCAACGCCAACGCGACCTATCGCGACTCCGGCGAGGCCGTGGTCGTGATCGGCCGCGATAGCCTGAACCAGAGCGTCAACCTGACCACCGGCACCGGCGACATCATCATCCATGCCGCCGATCGTTTCGAAAACCGATCCGGCGACACCGGCATCTTTAACTTCGACGCCACCACGCCCGGTCGTTTCCTGGTTTACGCCAACTCGCCCGATCACACCGGCGCTCCCGATCTGGCCAACCTCGGCGAAGACCTCGCCATCAGCGGTCGCGACTTCGTCCTCTACAACACGACGTTTAACGCAGCCGACATCGCGCCGTCCTCGTTGCCGGCCGGCAGCGGCTTCATTTACAGTGTGTTGCCGACCCTGAACGTGTCCGTGGGCAACGACACCATCACCTACGGCGAGGTCGCCAGCGCTCCGCTCACGCTCGACAGCATCACGGTCGGCGGCAGCGCCGTCTCGGGCACCGTCTTCGGCATCAGCTCCTCCGATCTGGTTAACCTCGTGGACACGGGCCTCGCCGGCACCGTTTCGGTGGGCACCAATACCTTTGCCAACGCCGGCTTCTACGCCGGGGGCATCACCGCCGCCGCCAAGGCCAGCGTCACCACCGGCAGCGTTTACGGCGTGGCGGTCGTCACCGGCGCCGCCGGCGACCTCACGGTGGACAAGGCCACGCTCAATGTCCGTCCCGATAACGCGACCCGCGTTTACCGCTCCGCCGATCCGGCTTTCACCGTTGCCTACACCGGCTTCGTGACCGGCGACGACGAGTCGGTGATCGATACTGATGTCACGGTCACCAGTGCGGCCGGCATCACGTCGGACATCGGTGGATACACACTCACCGCGACCGGCGGTTTTGATAATAACTACCTGTTCAACGTCACCGGCACCGGGCTGCTCACCATCACACCCTACGACTTGCAGATCACTGGTTTGACCGGAACAGATCGCACCTACGACGCCACCACCAACGCCGGCTTCACCGGCACCGCCACCATCGCCCCGCTTGGGGGCGATGCCGTTACGCTCGCCGGCGTGCTTACCGCCACCGCGTCCTTCGCCGATAAAAATGTCGGCACCGACAAAGCGCTCACCTTCTCCGGCTACAGCCTCAGCGGAGCCAAGGCTGGCAACTACAACCTGCTCCTGCCGGCCGGCGTCACCGCTTCGATCACGCCGTTCGAACTTTCCCTGCTCGGGTTGACCGCCCTCGAGCGCGACTACGACCGCACCACGGATGTCACTTTGAGCGGCACCGCATCGGTCAATGGCTTTGGCGATGACACGGTTGCAGTCACCGGTTCCGCGAGCGGTGCCTTTGCCGACAAGAACGCCGGCATCGACAAGACCGTTGATATCACCGGCCTCGCGCTGACCGGTGCCGATGCGGCGAACTACATCCTCGCGGCCGACTCTGGCGTCACCGCCACCATTAATCAGCTCGGTCTCGATGTGACTGGCGTCACCGCCGACAGCCGCGTTTACGACGCCACGACCGTGGCCACGTTGAGTGGAACTGCGGCCATCGCACCGATCAGTGGCGATACGGTTTCAGTCGAAGGTTCTCCCGCTGCGAACTTCGCCGACAAAAACGTCGGCACTGCCAAGCCCGTCACCGTCTCGGGTTACACCATCACAGGAGCCGATGCGCTGAACTACTCGGTCAACCAGCCCGCCGGTCTCACCGCCGACATCACCGCCGCCGATTTGTCGATCACCGGAGTTACCGCTGGGGATCGCGTTTACGATGCGACCAATGTCGCCGTGCTCGTAGGGATCGCCGGCGTGACCGCGCTCGGATCGGACGAACTCACGGTTGGCGGAATAGGCGAGGGCGCTTTCGCTGATAAGAACGTCGGCACCGCCAAAGATGTTACCGTCACCGGCTTCACCCTTGGGGGAGGCGACGCCGCCAACTACAATCTCCTGCAGCCCGCCGGCCTCGCCGCCGACATCACCCCGCGTCCGATCACCGTCAGCGGCTTGGTGGTTGATCATAAAGTTTACGACACCACCACCGATGCCACCGGCACCGGTGTCGCCGCCCTCTCCGGAGTGCTCACCGGTGATGACGCCGTGCTCGACGGCACTTCCTTTGCCTATGCCTTCCCGGACAAAAACGTCGGCACCGCCAAGTCCATTGTGATCTCCGGCGTGGGCATTGCCGGAGCAGACGCGGCCAACTACGACGTTACCCAAGGTGACGGTTTCACCGCCGACATTACCCCGGCAGACCTTTCCATCTCCGGAGCAGTCGCGTCCGACCGTGAATACGATAGCACCACCGCCATCGTGGTCAGTGGCGGCACCTTGAATGGTGTGCTCGGCAGTGACGATATCGTCTTTGAAACCGCCGGAGCCACCGGCAATACCGCCGACAAAAACATCGGCACCGCCAAGCCCGTCACCGTAACCGGTTACGCAGTCAGTGGTGCCGGCGCGGGTAATTACCTGCTCACCCAGCCGGCCGGCCTCACCGCGACCATCACCGCCTTTACGCTGAACCTCGCCGGCCTCACCGGTGACAAGACCTACGATGGCAACACCGTCGCCACGCTCAGCTACAGCGGGCTCGACGCCGTATTCACCGACGATGTGGTCAATATCGACGACGCCGCCGTCACGGGAGCCTACGCCGATAAACATGCCGGCGTCGCCAAGCCCATCACCATCACCGGCCTCTACGCGCTCACCGGCACCGACGCGGGCAACTACGTGCTGGCCCAGCCGACCGGCCTCACCGGCACCATCGCCAAACGCGGCATCACGGTTTCCGGCCTGACCATCGCCGACAAAACCTACGATGCCACCACCACCGGAGCCATTTCCGGCACCGGCACCTTTGGCGGCACCATCGAGGGTGACGACCTCGCCATCGACGTGGGCGCGGTCACGGTGTCCTTCGCCGACAAAAACGCCGGAACCGACAAGGCCATCACGCTCTCGGGGGTCAGCCTGACCGGCGCCGATGCGGACAACTATTCCGCAGCCACGCCGTCCGGCATCACCGCCACCATTTTTGCCAAGGACCTCACACTCACCGGTCTGGCCGCCCAAGGCAAAGTTTACGACCGCACTGCCGTCGCCACCATCACCGGCACCGGAGCGATTCAAGGCGCCATTTCGGGCGATGATGTGGCCCTCAACGAGTCCGCGCGCGCCGGTCAATTCGCCGACAAGAACGCGGGCACCGCCAAGGCCGTCTCCATTCTCGGGCTCACTCTGGACGGCGTCGATGCGTTCAATTACACCATCACCGATCCCGGCCTCACCGCCGACATCACCCGTGCCGATGTTGATGTCACGGGGCTGACTGCTCTGGACCGTATTTACGATTCCACTACCGTTGCCGGCCTGTCCGGCACCGCTGGTCTCGACTTCGGTGCGCTCAACGGCGTGCTCGCGGGCGCGGAGGACATCGGGCTGGTCGGCACCGCCACCGGTTCCTTTGCCGACAAAAACGTTGGAGTGGCCAAGGCCGTCACCGTCGCCGACCTCACGCTCGGCGGAGCGGATGCGGGTAACTACAACCTCAACCTCCCTGCCGGCCTTACCGCCACCGTCAGCGCCGCCGACCTCCAGGTGACCGGCACCACCGTGTCGGACAAGACCTACGATGCCACCACTGCCGGCACCATTGTTGATACCGGCACGATCACCGCGATCTCCGGCGACACCGTTGTGCTGGGAGGCAGCCAGCAAGCGGTCTTCGATACTAAGAACGTCGGCACCGGAAAGGACGTTGCGCTCACCGGTTATGCCATCACCGGCACCGACGCCGGCAACTACAACCTGCTTCAGCCGACCGGTGTCACCGCGGACATCACCAAGGCCGACCTAGCCCTCGCCAACGTGGTGGCCAACGACAAGATCTACGACGGCACCACCACCGCCCCTCTCGGCGGCAACCTCGACATCGCCCCCCTTGGCAGCGACACCGTCAGCGTCACCGGCTCCCCCGTTGCGACCTTTGCCGACAAGAACGTCGGGACCGCCAAGGCCGTCACTCTCACCGGTCTCGGTATCGCCGGTCCCGACGCGGCGAACTACAACTTCGTCATCCCGTCGCTCTTTGCCGACATCACCAAGCGCTCTGTCACCGTGTCCGGCCTCACCGCGCTGGATCGTATTTACGACGGCACTACCATCGCCGGCCTCAGTGGCGCCGGGTCGCTGTCTAACGGAGTTTCGGGCGATGACCTCAGTTTTGATGTGTCCGCTATCTCCGGAGCCTTTGCCGATAAAAATGTCGGCGTGAACAAATCCGTCACCCTTAGCGGCAACGGCCTGCTCGGTGCCGACGCCGGCAACTACCTGCAAGTGCTGCCCTTCGATCTGGTCGCCGACATCGACCCGAAGGACCTGCTGGTCATCGGCGCCGACGCCGTTGATCGCGACTACGATCGCACCATTGAGGTCGAACTCACCGGCGGCACCCTTGATGGCGTCGTCACCGGTGACGAT
Source organism: Opitutaceae bacterium (assembly GCA_037969015.1). GTDB lineage: Bacteria > Verrucomicrobiota > Verrucomicrobiia > Opitutales > Opitutaceae > JAUWBF01. The sequence continues at coordinate 18,992 of JBBKWO010000073.1, read as the reverse complement.
ACCGCGCTCGTCACCACCGCCGCCGCCGGCACTGTCGCCGACAAAAATGCGGGGGAGGCCAAGGCCGTCACCGCCACCGGCTACGCCATCACCGGCACCGACGCCGGCAACTACACCTTGAATCAGCCGGTTGGTATTGATGTCACCATTACGCCCAAGGAAGTCGGCATCGCTGGCGTCGAGGTCACCGACAAATTCTTCAACGGCGAAACCGACGCGACCATCAGCGGCGGCACCCTGACCGGTGTGATCGCTGGTGATGATCTGGCCCTGGTCACCGGTAACGGGCAGGGCGAGTATATCGACCCCGAGGTCGGTCTCGACAAGCCCGTCACCCTCTCCGGCTTCACCTTGAGCGGTGCCGATGCGGACAATTACAAACTGCCCGCCATCCCCGAGACCACCGGCAACATTCTCCAGCCGCTGCGCGTTATCACCGACGTCGTCCCGGCCGATGTGTTGCGAGCCAGCTCCAACGACTCGGTCGCCAAGCAACGTGCTGCGCTCGAAAGCTTCAACGCCTCGCAAAACGACCTCGTCACCCTCGTTGATTATGAGGCCTTCAACGACCAAGTCAGCGCCGGCATCGTCGTCACCAAGCCTATCCAAGGCATCCTCGACACGCCTCCCGAGAAACAGGACAGCGTGACCAAGGCCTACATCGCCGCCGCCACCGAATCCAAGGCCGCGACCCAATACGCCCAAAACATGGCTGGCGAATACCGCAGCTTTGCCCGCACTTACAAGGAGCTGGGCCAGACCATCAACGCGGTCGAACGCTCCCTGCAAACCGAGATCGGCTTGCGCGACACCTTTGTGGCCAATCTGGCCCGCGTAGACGTCGAACTCGCCAAGGTGAACGAAAACCTCACCATCATCACCGAGGCCAAGCGCCGCATCGAGGCCTTCACTCAACGCATGGCCGAGGCCAACCGACTGGGCCGTGGCAGCGAGGCCGCCGAATACCAAAAGGTGATCGATGAGGCCCGTGGCATCGTCGCCACCGAGACCGCGACGCTGGCCCAAAAAGCGGCGCTCGAAGCCGAGGCCAAGGAAAGCCACGACCAACTCGCCGCGAGCGACGAAAAAGTCGCCGCCCTCAATACCGAGAAGTCCGATCTGACCCAAAAGATCGCCGAGACCGAGACCGGTCTGGCCAATCTTAAAGCCGCCGCGGAGGACGGCAAAAAACGCGCCGCCACCGCCGCCGAAGCACTGGCCGCCGCCCAAGCCGCCGGTCAAAAAGCCTACGCCGAACGCGCCGCCAATCTTGCCGCTGAAAAGGCCAAAGTTGAGCAGGAGGTCACCGGCCTGAAAGCCCTCTACGAATCCGACGTTGCCGCGACCACCGCCGCCAAACTCGTGGACAAAGATCCCGTAGTGCAGCTTTACGCCGGGAAACTCACCGAGTCCAAACAAGTCACCGGCACCCTCGGTTCCGCCCTCGCGGAAAACCTTTCGGGCGACACCCTCGGCTACGCGCAAAAACTTGCCGACAAGATCAACTCCGGCGGTCTGCTCGACACTGCTGACGAGATGCGCGACTCGCTCGTGCAAACCGTGCCCGCCCTCAAGGAATTGCAAGCCAAGGCCGACGAACTGGCCAAGCTGCAGGAGGACAAACGCGCCGAGTTTGAACGACGCATCCAGCTCGACGTTGATACGGCGACCCTCGGTCTTGAGGTCTTTGGCAACGGCGCCGAGCTTTCCCCTGAGCGCAAAGCCGAGATCGCCGCTGAAACCCGCGCACGGCTCGATGCCCGTCTCGCCGTGTTGACTGGCGGAGCGCTCGACCTCTCGAAGGTGCCGGCCACCAAAGCCGATGGCACCCCGCTCAGCGAGATGGAGCGCCTCTCGATCGCCATCATCAACAGCCAGATCTACTCCAAGGAAGGTCAGGACCAGGCCGCCGGCGACTTCGCCAGCGGATACAGCAACAAGGTCAACTCCGCCATCGCCGCCGAACTCGGCTTCTCTCCCGAGCAGGCACTCAACGATCCCAACGTGCTCGTGAAAGAAGCGGCCGAGCGACTGCCGTTCTCCAACGGTTCGCTGGATAAGGACCAGCTCGCCACCAACCTCAAGGACACCGCTTCCGCCTACGTTCGCCTCAACAGCGTGCTCAAGGACGAGGCCCTCAACCAAGCCGCCGAACAGGATCCCACCGGCTCGCTCGCCGCTTATCAAAACGTCGAAGCCTCGGCCCGCGCCGAGTTCGAAAAAGAATATGGCGCCCAGCCCGAGGAGCTCGTCCTCCAAAAAGTGCAGGAGCGTATCGATACCTACTCCAAGGCTGATTCGCCGGAGGCCTTCATGAAACTCTACGCCGAGGATTACATCGGCCCCGGTGGGCAGATGAGCCTGGCTGCCGCCAAGAAAGCCTACGAAGGCATCAAGAACGGCGACAACCCCGTCGATATCATCAAGTCCATCAACGCCGACAGCGGACCCGAAGGCGGCAGCGCGAACACCGAGGCCGCTCGTGCCGGCCGCACCGCTCTCGCCATGCGCGAAGCCCGGGACGCCGCCATTGAGGACGCCGACCGCACCGGTCTTCTCAAGTCCTACAACGCCGTCAACGGTGCCGCCTCTGAGGAGTTCGCCAAGACCTTCGGCGGCAGCCCCGAGGAACTCGCCCTCGACGCCTTGGAAAATCCCGCGGCCGCCGCCGAAAAAGCCAAGAGCTTTGCCAAGGACGTGCTGACCACGCCCGACGGTGCGCTCAACGTCGGCAAGCTCGGCATCAGCACCGCCAGTAACATGGCCTCGGCCACCCTCGCGGTCGCTCAACAACAGCTCGACGTCGTTGCCGCCAAATTCGGCGGGCCCGGCAAGGCAGCCGCCTTTGTCGCCAAGTATGGCATCTCCGCCATCAGCGAGGCTAAGGACGTTTTGCAGGACTTGGGCAGCACCCTGACCGGCGGCCTGATTGGCAAAAGCGGTCCGTCCAAAACCGAGGTCGAAAACGCCATCGCCTACGCCAAGGCCCAGGCCGAGGTGCAGGCAGCCCAACGCCAAAAGGATGAGGACGACTTCCTCTTGTCCTACCTCGCCGCCGCCCAGGAAATGGCGCAGGTGAAGACGCAACTCGCGGTCGGAGTGATGAACGCCAAGGCCCAGGTCGGCGCCTACGTCGTCGCCGCCAAGCAGCAGGCCGATCGCCAGACCTATTACGACACCGCCAAGCAGACCTCGCAGGAAGCCCTGACCAAGGTCGTCGCCGACGGTATCTACGACAACCTGCGCACCGCGCGACAGAAGTCTGACGAGCTTGGTCAATCCCCCGAGGAAATCGCGGCCCAAGCCGCATTGTGGAAAGGAGAGGCCTAAATGATCCCCGCCAAACCTTCCATCACCCGCACCTCCCTGCATCCCATGACGATCAACCGCATTCTCCGGCCTAACCTTTCAATGTGGCTGTCCGTCATCATCGGGTTGCCGCTGGCGACCCTCGCCCGCGCCCAAGACGCCAAGGTCCTAGGTCCGCAATCCGTCATCGAGCAATACGACGCGCCCGTGGCTCAGGGCTCAGGGGAAGGCGCAGTAATCGATTTCCCCGCCATGATCGCCGCCCCCGGCGCGGATGACGGCGTGCAAATCACCCCGTCGCTCCAGCGACTCATGCTGAAAATCGTCGGCACCGAAGGCACCGACTCCGGTGACTTTGTCTCCATCAACGGCACCAGCCGCGCGGGCAAAAAACGCGACGCCCTCTACGCCGCGCTGCGCGAAAAACTCACGGTTTATCGCGACTTGCCCGCGACGCTCGGTGACGTGCGGTTTATCCAGCAGGACATCGCCGACACCTACCGCGAACAGGGTTTCCCGCTGATGTCGGTGGTCGTGCCGCCGCAGGAAATCGTGGACGGAACCCTGAGCGTGGTGATCAACGAATTCAGTCTGGCTGATTACAGCGTCATGTATGGCGACGGGGAGGGCGGGTTTACGCCCGATGCCAAGCACTGGACCAGCGACCGCAAGCTCGCCAAGGAACTGGACCCCTTGCTGGCCGAACCAATCCTTAGCCAAGAGTCGCTCGACGGCAAAGTGAAGTTTCTAAACAACAATCCCTACCGCAGCACCCGGGTCGTGTTTGAACCGGGTCAATCGGTCGGCGAGAGCAAAGCCGTTTTCCAAATCGAGGAAAAGCGACCTTGGAGCGTGCAGGCCGGTTACAACAACCACGCGACCAAGGCCTCCGGCGTGAACCGCTATTCGCTCGGTGGCAGTTTCGGCAACATCCCGCTGGAGAACCATCAGCTCTCGTGGAACGCCACCGTCGGCGACCGCATCGACGAATTCGAAAACTACTCGCTGATCTACACCGTGCCCAACCGCTTTGGCCACACCTTCACGGCCAACGTCAACTACTCCGACACCGCCAACAGCAACATCCCCGGCATCACCTCGGCCAGCACCACCTTGCAGTCCTCCATCGCCTACGATCTGCCGCTGGTGGCCGGTGATCGTTTTGGTTGGAACCTGACCACCACCGCCTTTTGGAAACAGTTTGAGCGCGAGAGCATCTTTGGCGGCCTGACCGTGGGCGCGGCAAATTTCGACGCCACCCAGCTGGCCTTCAGCAACCAATTCAACTGGAAGGAAGCCACCGCGACCAACCAGATCGTGGTCACCACGGTGTTCAGCTTTGCCGGCCTGACCGCGCGGAACAGCGACGCCGACTTCCGTCAGTTTTACAACACCGCCACCGGCGAGGCGACCACGCAGCATATGGTGCTGAACTACGCCCGCGTGCAGCAATTGCAGCCCCTGCTGGCAGCTCTCGACGGCTGGTCCACGGAGACCCAGTTGTCCTGGCAGATCACCAATGACCAACTCGCCGGCAGCGACAACTTCGCCATCGGCGGACCCAGTGTGCTGCGGGCCTACCAATCCAGCGAAGTCAGCGGCGACGAAGGTTTTTATGGAATCCAGTTTCTGCACCTGAAGCCGCTGGGCGGTGATGCACTCGGCGTGGTGGGCCGTTGGGTGGATCAAGTCCGGCCGTCGCTCTTCATCGAAGCAGGCGAAGGGACGTTTCAAACCGGTGCGCACGAGAGTCTCTGGGACTACGGCGTGCAACTAGGCATCAGTGCCAAAGCCGGGCTGAGCCTGAACGCCTCGCTGGCGATTGCCGGGAAAAAGACCGCGCTCACCGACAAAAACGAAGCGCACTTCTATGTGAGCGGCCAGATCCGCTACTGAGACTTTTAATTTATCGCAGAAACGCTGAAGGGCGGAGGAGCGAATTTTTAAATCAAGGAGGCAGTCGGAGTTTTATAGTCCCCCTGACTTTCAGCTAGAATACCGGTGGTGGATAGGTGGCGGGCTACCAAATCAAGCGCAACGGGAGTCGAGCGAAGGGTAAGCGTCCGGGCGAGTGCCACCTTGACGAGTAGATAAAGAGGCAAGCGGGAAGGGCTCTACATGGCTATCGGAGTCTTACCAAAGCTAACGAAGCAAACGAAGCGGAGTTGTGAACAGGGATGGCAATCCGATGGAAGGGATTGGGGAACCTGGGAGTCGTTCCCTTCGGACTCGGCTCGGAACTTTGCGAACTCTGCATCTTCGCGAGTCCGCGTTAAAATTTCGAATCAGTATCCTCTCCGAGTCCGTATCCCCTTCATCCCTTGTATCCCTGTTAAGTGTCAGCCGGCTCGGTCTTCGGTTCGAACCCTAGCGAACTTCGCACCTTAGCGCCTCCGTGCGTTAAAACTCCGGAAATTTCTTCCGAGATTCAGCTCTTCCGCTCTTCCGCGATGAAATGCCTGGTTTCCCGATGTGATTTGACGCCATCGGCTAAACCGCGCTGCGTCTATCTTTGGTTCAAATCGAACCTTTCTCGCTGTAACGCGTCTCTCACTAGGTAATTTCCATGTTTATCGCCGCCATCGACATCATCAAGGGAGCCGACCTGCTCGTCTATCCGCTCGCGCTGTGCTCCCTGACTCTCGTCTTTATTCTCTGCGAACGTTTCTACGCGCTGCGCCGGTCGGCGATCTTGCCCGACGACCTGGTCGCTTCGGTCGTGGCCGGTGAACCGGTCTCGGGTGGCGAACACTCGGTGCTGGCTCGTATCATCGCCTATTCCGGCCGCCATCCGAATGATCCTGAGGGCGTGAAAGCCTTTGCCCGCCTTGAGGTCAGCAGCATGGAGCGGGGGTTGCCTTTTTTGGAGCTGATCTATGCCGGTGCGCCGTTGATCGGTCTGACCGGCACGGTGTGGTCGTTGATCCGGGTGTTCTCCAGTATCAGCGGCGAGACAGGTCTGCCTGATCCGGTGCAGTTCACTAGTGGCGTTTCGCTGGCGCTGTCGGCCACGGTGCTCGGCCTGCTCATCGCGGTGCCGGCTCTCTTTGGCGGTGGTTACCTGCAACGTCGCGTCGAGACCTACGCCGCGCAACTCGACGTGCTGCTGGAACGTATCCTTGCCGCCAAGCCCTCCTCTAATCTTTAGGATTTAGTTATTAGGATTTAGGATTTTTCCCTATGGCCGGACTTTACCAACGTCGTCGCAAACGCCCGGAGCTGAACCTCGTGCCGCTGATCGACGTGCTCGTGATGCTCGTGTTTTTTGCTTTCGTAACGATGCAGTTTCGTTCCGCTGCGGCGCTCAATATCACGCTGCCCAAGGTCGAGACTGCCGGACACAATGCATTCGAGGGGAGCGTTATCCTGGAGGTGACTCCGCAAGGTGTTTTCAGCTTCAACGGCAAAACGGCCACCGGTCCGCAACTTGAACAGCTGCTCCTGCAGGTGCGTCAAGCCGACCGCAATACGCCCGTTCTCATTCGTGCCGATGAGGATACTCCGCTCAAAAGTGTGACCTTCGTGATGGATGCCTGCCGCAAGGCCGGTCTCAACAAGTTCAGCCTGCAAAGCCGCTGAACGATGCGTCTGCTGGTTCTGCATCACGACAATTTCAACCCGGACAGTCGGCAGAAGCACTTCATCCATTTTCTTGGCGCAGTCTGGCGGGCGCAGGGCGTTGAGGTAATTCATCATGCGGGCAGTCGTGGTCTGCCTCCGGCTGACATCGTGTTGCTGCATGTCGATCTGTCCATCGTGCCGATGCGCTTTGCCAAGGCAGTGCAGGCTTATCCGCGGGTGTGGAATGCCGGATGCCTGGACATTCGCAAACGCAGTCTGCCGGAACGCGGCCTGGTGATTGGTCGTCTTTCGGAACATCAGGGCCCGGTCATCGTGAAGACTGACCTCAACTGCGGCGCCCGGCCCGAACTGCGCGCACGACGGGGATTGTCCTGGAGTTCAAATCTGCTGGAGCGCTTGAGACTGCGCAGGATTTCGCGCAGTCCCTCTTTAAAAAAATTCGAGTATCCAATTTATGATGACGTGTCTGCGGTGCCGTCCGCGGTCTGGGATGATCCGATGTTGGTGGTCGAGAAATTCCTGCCGGAGCGTGACGGTGATGCCTACGTAGTCCGCTGGGCCTATTTTTGTGGGAGCAGTGCAGTTGCCTGCACGACGCGAGCACCCAATCGGGTGGTGCGTTGGGCTGGCGGAGGACTGCACGAGGTTGTTCCGGTGCCGCCGGAGATTTTGGAGTATCGTCGCAGGATCGGACTGGATTATGGGAAGATTGATTTTGTCATCAACGGCGGACGGCCGCTCGTGCTCGATGTCAACAAGACCATCGGCGGTCCCGATTTCGAAGTGACGGACCAGTGGATCACCAGGGAGCTGGCGACCGGGTTGGTTTAGTCGCGGCACGTTTACGCGTTTACCGCGGGAGCAGGACAGAGTTCTGATTTCCCCACTTCCGTGCTTCAGTGAGTAAAAAGCGTCATCTTCCGTTCGGGTCTTAAGCCTGCAAAGCAGCTGAGGTTCTTCGGAGGTTTAATCGCGGAAGCGCAGAAGAGCGGAGACGCGGAATTTATTGATCAGGGAAACACGGAAGCACGGAAAGGAATCGGGGATGGGTTTGAAGGATTTTGATTCCCAACTTCCGCTCTTCCGCGTTTCCGCGATGAAAATATAACATCGTCCGTTCTGGTGTTCAGCGTTCTGCTTTTGGCATGGGCAAACGTATCGTTATCACTGGGGCTACGCGGGGTTTGGGTCGTGCATTGGCTGAGGAATTTATCCGTCTCGGGCATACGGTGCATGGCTGCGGACGGTCGGCGGAGGATATCTTTGATCTGCGTATGGCCTACGCCGCGCCGCACAGCTTTGAGGTTGTCGACGTGGCCGATGCCCGTCGCGTGGAAATCTGGGTCGCCAAGGTGCTCGCGCCCGGCGACGCGCCTGATCTGTTGATCAACAACGCGGCGGTGATGAACAACCCGGCGCCGCTCTGGAAAGTGCCGGCGGAGGAGTTTGCCCGGATGATGAATGTCAACCTGACCGGCATGCATCATGTCATCCGTGAGTTTGTGCCGTCGATGATCGCGGCCAAACGCGGGGTGATTGTTAACTTCAGTTCGGGCTGGGGACGGAGTGTGTCGCCGGAGGTTGCGCCTTATTGTGCGACCAAGTGGGCGGTGGAGGGTCTGACCAAGGCGCTCGCCGAGGAATTGCCGGCCGGCATGGCGGCGGTGCCGCTCAATCCCGGTGTCATCGACACGGCGATGTTGCGCCAGTGCTGGCCGGAAGGGGCTGAGGGTCATGTGAAGGCGGTTGAGTGGGCCAAGGTGGCCGCGCCGTTCATTTTGGGGCTAGGGCCGAAGGATAATGGTAAAAGCCTGAGTGTCGGGGGCTGATCAGGATCAGCCTTTGAACTAAAGCATGGCAGGCGGCCTACCGGAGCGCGGCGGGAATGGGCTTCCAGCCTGGGTTACACTCAATCCGCACGGGCAGGGACGCCCGTGGCTACAACTCCGTATGTAGCCGCCCTCGTCCCCGTGGGCGCATAGGATGCAATCAACGGGGCGCGGTTCTCGTGCCTGCAAGCAAACAACCAACCGGAAGCCCCGCCTCCGCCCACGAGTGATTTCGAGGGCAGTATCCCGGACAAAGACTGCCCCCCCCTTGACGACTTTGATAGGGTGAAGGCTTTCCAACCCGTTTCAGGCACTCCATGACCGTCAATTTCACGTTCGACAGTCGGGGCGCGGCTTGGGATTTCTGAACGCTTCCCTTTTTAAACCACGCATGAATTCAACCGCCCTGCTGTCCATCGCCGCCACCGGATTTACCGTGGCTTTTTTGCATGCGGCGATCCCGACGCACTGGCTGCCTTTTGTGCTGGTATCGCGGGCCCGGGGATGGACCCGTGGCAAAACCCTGTCCGTGGCGTTGTTTGCCGGTCTGGGGCACGTGGCGCTGACGTCGTTGTTGGGTCTGGCGATCGCCTGGTTTGGTTTTCAACTGGAGGAGCACATGGGGGAGTGGTTCCCGGCTTTGGCTGGCGGGCTCTTGCTGGCGGTGGCGGCCTACTATGGCTGGCGCCAACTCAGCGGGCGCGGAGTTTGTCATCATCATCCTCCCGGCGGGCATCATCACGCTTCGCCGGAATGCGGACATGAGGAAGAAGAGGGGCACACCCACTGGGATAACGAACTCAAGGACACGGCCTTGGTCTCGAATCGACATGGCGGCGACTGGGCGGCGATCACGGGTTTGTTCGTGATGTTGACGCTTTCGCCCTGTGAGGGTTTTTTGCCAATTTATCTGTCGGCCATTTCGTTTGGTTGGCATGGGTTCGTCGTGCTGAGCCTGATTCTGGCGGTGGCGACACTGGCGGGCATGACCTTGTTTACCTGGCTCACGCTGGTCGGGCTGGAGCGGTTTGAGTTGAAACAATTTGAACGCTACGAGTCGGGCCTGTTGGCCGGGGTGTTTGCGGTGCTGGGTTTGATTGTGATGTTCCTCAAGCACGGCCACTGAAAGTATCCTGGATTATGAACCGTCGTATCAACGCGCTCCTGCTGACGCTATGGTTGATCGGCGGCGGGTTATCCGTGTCGCCGGCGGAGTTGCCGCCGGCTGATTGGGGTATCGACGGAGTGATTACGCTTTTCCCGAAGGATGATGCCGACTTCGAGGGTTATGTGCGTCTGCTTCACAAATCGGGAGTGCGCTGGGTGCGCGAGCGTGGGGTGGGGCAGGACCCGCAGATGCTGGAGCGGTTGCGGGCGATGCGCGCCGCCGGGCTCAATATCGTAGCCTTCGCCGGTGCTCCGGGGGCGGGTGGGCCGCAGCGGCCGGGTAACAGTTTGACGGAGGATCTGTTGGCCATCTATCAGGGGGCCTTCCGGCAGGGGCGCGACTTTGCCGGACTGGTCTCTGCCTGGGAGCTACCGGGCGAACCGGATATCGGTTATTGTCCAGATTTACCGGAGCGGTTGGCGGCCTTTAACAAGGCGATGTATCTCGGTTTGCACGATGGTGCGGCGGCGGCAGGTGAGCCCGTGATTGTTCTCATGGGGGCCTTGGGCATGCCGCCGGGTCCATGGCTCGAGCGGGCCGCGGTCAACGGAGTTTTCGATTATACCGATGCGGCCAATATTCATTTTTATGGTGATCCGTCGGATCTGACCGGAGTGATTGAGGCGCATCGGGAGTTCTTACGCACGCAGGTCGGTTTGGCTGATCGAGTGCATTGGGCAGCTCGGCCGTTGGGATTTGGCGAGCGCGGTTGGCGGCCTTCGCGGACGGGAGCGAATGGAGGAGGGCATCTGGCGGTGCGGCGGCCGGCGTTGCCAATCTGGATCACGGAATGCGGGCTGAGCGCCGTGCCAAAAAACGACTACCTGAATCCGGAGCGTCGGGAGCGTCAGGCGGCGTTTACGCGAGAAACTGCACTGCGAGCTTGGCGGGAACCGGATGTGGCGATGTTTATGCCGTTTATCCTCGTGCACGCCGGCGACGGACACGCGATGACCTTGTCGGCGACCGAACCCTTGCCGGCGTGGTCGGCCTACGAGCAGGTGAGTCGTGACCTGTCGTGGCCCGACCGGCCGCTGGCGCAACCGGTGCGCGCACCGTCGCGGCTGGTTTTGCAATGGCTGCCGCTGGCCGGGCAGGGGCGCACTCACAAGGTGGCCGGAACGTATCGGTTTGTTGGTGACGAAACGATCATTGGCGAGGTGCGGATTTATAATTTCGATTCGGTGGAGCGTCGTGGCCGGTTGAGTTGGTCGGAGCTGACATTGGTCGGAGTGGAGCTTTCCGCGCCCGGTGAAATCGTGGTGCCGCCGATGGGCATGGTTTCGGTGCCGGTGGTCTTTACACCAAAGACCGGCGGATATTTTCGTGAGCAATGGCGGGCGGAGTTCGTGCCGACCGGGGGTGAGGCCGGGACGTGGCCGGTGGTGTTTGGTTTGGAGCGACTGCCGCGGGCAGAAGATTTTGTGATCAAGCCGCTGAAGGTCGCGCCAGCGCCGAAAAAAAATTGGCCGAAGCTTTGGTCGGACTCGGTGGTGACCGATGAAGAAGGGCCGTGGCACGGGATTGACGGCGTGCAAATTCTGAAGGCATCAAGCGACCATGCAGAAGGTTCGTTTTGGGTGCCGGAAACACAGGTTGATCCGCTGAGGCCGCCGATGGCGGTGGTGCGTTTGGCCGGGCTGCCGGCGGACGGGTTTTTACGGGTGCGGTCCGATCAACCGTTAACGCCCGGTCGACGGGTGCGGGTGGATCTGATCGATGATCGTGGACAGCGGTTTACCATCTGGGAAAAAGGTGGTGCGGATTATCATGATCCGGGACGCGACCTTTGGCTGAGCCTGCAGGACTTTCATTTGTTTTTCTGGGGGCATGCGACCAAGCATCCCGACTTTGATCCGGCGCGGATCGTTGAGCTGCAATTGCGAATCTACCTGAGCGATCCCGATGAAACGATGAAGGTTTGGGTCGAGACGGCGCAGGCGAAGTGACGGCGACGGGGTAACGCTGGGTGCATGACGGAAGTATTCAGTCGTGTTCTGCGAAATCCTGTTTCTGGCCGATTAGGAACTATCTAAACATTAACCACGGATATCTCGGATGGACACGGATAGGAGGGTTTGCATCCGTGTCCATCCGAGGAATCCGTGGTTAAATCGAAACCGCCGGACTCACCTTTATTCGGTTAAAACCGCCGGAACAACGATCTTCAGGCTTTTTGGCAGGACGCGTATGTCGATATCGGTGCCGGTTTCGTGAACCTCGCCGTCGGTGTGTAGCGGGCCGGGAGCGGGACGGGTGATTTTGAAATGATCACCGCGCAGGCGAATGACGCCGATGCCGCCGTCGATCTTGCCCATGAATAAACGAGCGGCGAGGGGCAGGGCGGTGAGCAAGTTAACCTTGGTCAGCAAAGTCAGGTCGAGCTGACCGTCGTCCACGCTGGCTCCGGGGGCGATAAAGCAGTCGTTACCGTATTGGTCGGAATTGGCGACGGTGGCGATGAAGGCCGTGGTATCGATGGACCTAGTGCCATTGGTGATCTGATAACGCTGGGGGCGGTAGTCGTTCCAGGCCTTGAAGCCGGTTTTGATGTAAGCACCGAGGCCGCGTTTTACGAGGTGGTTGAAACGGGTGCTGATCTCGGCGTCGAAGCCAACGCCCATGGCGTTGAAGAAGGGAATGCCGTTGGCGATTCCGGTATCTATTTCTCGAATACGTCCGTTGAGCAGGGCGCGGTAGGCACCTTGGCCGGGATCGGGAATACCGAGGTGGCGGCCTAGTCCGTTGCCGGAGCCGCAGGGGATGAGGCCGATGGCGGCGGAGGTGTTGACGAGGGCGGAGGCAACTTCGTTCAGGGTGCCGTCGCCGCCGATGGCGACAACACGATCACAGCCATCCTGGACAGCCTGGCGGGCCAACTCGGTGGCATGGCGCGGGTGCTCGGTGAGGACGACCCGGGCATCGAGTTGATTTTCGGCGATAAAAACGCGGGTGCGTTCCAGCAAATAAGGATTGCGGGAATTATGACCCGAGCGGGGGTTGAAAATGAAACGGGTTTTCAATGGACGGTGTAAACGTCCTGCGACGAAGGAGCCGGCGCAGGGTTGCCCGTAACAATGCCCACAAGATCGCGCTCAAGTCCATCAATGACGTTGTCCCAAGAAATGGTTTCCGCCGTGGCCCGCGCGGCGCGGCCGAGGCGTTTGCGCAGGGCCGGGTCGGCGGCGAGCTGTAGGGTGTGGTTGAACAGGTCGTCCGGTGCATCGAGTGCGGCCAACAGTCCGTTCTCGTCGTGACGGATGTAACGGGCGGCGGCGGCGTAGTTGAACGCGACCACGGGCAGGCCGCTGGCGAGGCCTTCGGTGACGACGTTGCCAAAGGTTTCGGTCAGGCTCGCGTAGGGGAAGAGATCGGCCGAGGCGTAGTGGGCGGCGAGTTCTTCGCGCGGGAGGAAGCCGGTGAAGTGAATCCACGGGTGATTTTTGTGGAGCTTTTTCAACAACGGACCGTCGCTGACGATGACAAAGCGTGCCCGGGGATCGCGTTGGCGGATGGCGTCGAAAGTTTTGATGACGAGCGGGTAGTTTTTCTCGGCGGCCAACCGGCTGACGTGGATGACCACCAGATCGTCGGGGCCGGCGCCCCAGGATGCGCGGAGATCGGCGCTGCGTTTGGCGGGTGAAAAGACGCGCGTATTCACGCCGCGGGCGAGCAGGGCGAGGTTTTGGAAACCATCACGGGCCAGTTCGGCGTTGAGCTCTTGGGTTGGCGAGAGCGTCAGTCGGGTGCGGTTGTGAAAATGACGCAGATAGGCGAGCACCGGCTTGGTTAGCCAGGCGGCGCCATAGTGGCGGCTGTAGCTGTGGAAGTTGGTGTGAAAGGTGGAGGTGATCGGGATGCCGAGCTTGGTGGCGGCGGAGAGTGCCGAGTAGCCCAAGGGCCCCTCGGTGGCGATGTGCACCAAGTCGGGACGTTCGGCGCGCCAGCGTTTGAGTAGACGACCACGCACCGGAAGTCCGGCGCGCAGGAAGGTGTAGCCGGGGATCGGCAGGCTGGGGCAGAGCATTTCCAGATAGAGGCCGTCGGAACGGGCCAGATCCGTGTCGCCTTGTTTGGGGCGGACCACCGTTAGGCTATGGCCGCGTTGGGCGAGGCCCTCCACCAGGTGGCTGAGGGTCAGGGCGACCCCGTTGATCTCGGGGGGGAAGGTTTCGGTAACGAGCGCGATCTTCACGTTAGGTGACCGTTGGAAGGCCTGAGGGCCCCGGCGGCGAGGCGAAAACGTGTGATGCGGGTCGATATCACTTGTTTGTCACAGAAGGTTTTTCTCGCTCCCCGGCCCAGGTGTCCAAGAAATGCGATAGTGAGCAACGCCATTATCCATGTGCTGACGGGTGAGACTGCGGTCGGTAAGACCGAGCTTGCGCTCGCTTGGGCGGAGGCCAACGACGCCGAGATCGTATCGTGCGACTCCACGCTCTTCTACCGCGGCATGGATATCGGCACCGCCAAGCCGACCCGCGACGAACTGGCCCGCGTGCCTCATCACTTGATCGACATTCGGCCGATCGACGAACCGCTCGACATCACCGACTATGTCAAACTCGCGCGCTCCGCCGTTGTGGACATTCACGCGCGTGGTCGGCGCGTCCTGGTGACGGGTGGGAGCGGCTTTTATTTGAAGGCTTTTTTTGCGCCCGTGGCCGACAACGTCGGCGTGTCTGCGGAGCTGCGCTCCGCCATCGCTGCGCGTCTCGAAGCCAACGGCCTCGCCTCACTCGTGACGGAACTCCATGCGATCAATCCCGACGGACTGGGTGCGCTCGACATCATCAATCCGCGACGCGTCACCCGGGCATTGGAGCGGTGTCTGGCATCCGGTAAAACGATCGCGGAACTTGCCGCGGACTTTGCCGCCCAGCCCGGACCTTTTGCCGGCTACGACGTCCGCTGCACACGTCTCACCCGACCCTCGGCTGAACTCGGTAGTCGCATTGAACAACGTGTTGGATTGATGCTGGCGTCCGGTTTGATCGAAGAAGTGAGGGCATTGCGTGCTGTCGGTCTGGAGCGCAACCCCAGCGCCGCTCGTGCGATTGGTTATCGTGAGACTCTGGCGATGCTCGATGGGCAATTGCCGGAAGCCGATCTTGCCGCGGAGATCGTTAGAAATACCAAGACTCTCGCTCGCAAACAACGCACTTGGTTTCGCAGCCAAATCCCTCCGCAACGCGAAATTGCCGCGGCTGAGGCCACGGTGACCTCGGTGTTTGTCGGTGGTTAAAAACGGTTGGTGGGGGCTCTGGGTGGGCAAGAGTGCCCACCCTCCTTTTTAACGTTGAGCCAGATCGATGTCGTAGCGCTCGAGGGTGGATCCTTCGAGGCGGGCTAGATCGGCGAGGGCGACGCGCAGGTCGACTTGGGCCTGCAGTTCGTTGACCCGGGCGGTGTCGAGGTCTTGGCGGGCTTCCTGCACGCGTCGGAAGATTGAAAGACCGGCGTCAAACCGGGCCTTTTCGAGTTCAAACTGTTTTTCGCTGAGCTCGGTGGCGAGTGTGCTGATGCGCACGTTTTCACGGCCGGTCTCGACGGAGCGAATGGCGGAACGCACGGCCACGAGGATGTCTTGATCGACTTGGTTGAGCCGGGTTTCGGCCCGGCCGAGTTCGGCCTGAGCCTGCCGGTCACGGGCGCGATCAGCGGTCAGGCCCCACGGCACGGTGAGGGTGAGGTCGACCTGCCACGAGTAGCCGTCGCCGTCGTGCAAGGCGTCGATGGCGGAGTTGGCTTCGCCTTGCTGGCTGTTGAGCCCGACGGCGGCGCCGAGGTCCAGGTTCGGCAGGCGGTTGCGACGGGCGGCATCTGCGTTCACGCGGGCGCGTTGCACGGCGACATCGGCGTTGGCGTGATCCGGAAAATTATCCAAGGCGAGTTTGTAGGAGCGGGCAAAGTCGACTAAAGGCGGGTTGGCCGGATCGGGGAGTGTGACCGGGCCGACCTGCTGGTCGGAAATGCCTCCGATGAGCGCGAGCAAGGTGTCTTCGTCGTCGCGCACGTTTTGTTCGGAGAGAAGCAGATCACGTTGGGCGTTGGCCACGCCGACATCGGACTGAAGCACTTCAAGATCGGTGGCCACGCCGGAGTCGCGTTTGGCGCGGGTTTCCTCGGCAAGTTTCCGGGCCACTTCCAAGCTGAAGGCGCGCACGCTGCTGAGTTCGCGACTGAAAACGAGGTTGGAGTAGGCGGTCTCGACGTTGCGCACGACGGTGAGCACGGTGCCTTTGAAGCTGAGGTCGGCGCTGAGTATGCCGAGTTCGCTGCGGCGAACGGCAGCCAGACTGGCGTCGCGGCCGGCGCCCTTGAGCAGGGGCTGCTTGAGGGCGAGGGTGGCGTCGGCGTTGTAGGCGGGGTTGAGATTGTTGCGCTCGCTGCGGTCGAGGTTGCTGCTGACGGTGAAAGTGCCGCCGGTGGAAACCTTTTGGGAAACGCTGATCCGTGAACCGCGACTTTCAAAGCGGTTGCCGGCTACGGGGATGGTGCCGTTGAAACCGCCGGCGCTTTGGTTGAGCCCCATGTCGGTGGAAACGCTGAAGACGGGGGTGAAGTCGGCGTCGGCGATGACGGCATCATCACGCGCGCTATCGGTATTGCTGCGGTCAATACGCACGGAGAAGTTGGCGGTCAGGGCACGATTCACGGCGGTGCGCAGGGTTAGCGCGGGGGGCGTGGCAGCCCCGTTGTCGGTAACTTGGGCAGAGAGGGGGCAAAGCAGGCTGAGGCTGGCGACTAGCAGCGCCGAGAGGCGGATGTGGGGGATCATTGTTTTTCGAATTCGCCCGAGGAGATGCGTTTGAGAACGGTGAACCCGGCGCGTTTGGCGTCGGATATGGAAAGCGGTTTTATGATTTTAGGCGTGTTGACCTGATTAATATCCACGCGGCAGACGGCCTGTCCGCAGGTGGGGCAGGTGGTGAGCGCAGGCTCGGTGCCGGGGTGGCGGTGGTCAAAGCCTTCACCGCAGAGTTTGCAGGGGGCTTTTGCCGGGGTGTAACGATATACTGGCATGATCAAAGTCGAACTAGCCATGGAGACGCCGGTGAGGCGAGCTGGTTTCGGAATATATGGGCATAAAAAAGCCGCGTGAATGAATCCACGCGGCAGTGTTAATCGGGAGGCCGTTCAGGAGTGCTCAGGGAGCCTCGGGAGCGGTGCGGGCGAGTTCGGCTTCCACCAGACCGGCGAGGGCTTCATCACCACCGCGTGAGGCCAGCGCGTTGGAAATCTGGTCTTTGATTTCGTCAAAGCGCTTGTTGGACGCGGTGAGGTCGGGGAGTTTTTTGTCGGCGACGTGAACCACCAGGGCGGCTTCGCGTGATACGGTGACCATCGGGCTGACGGTGTTGGCGCCGAGTGATTGCAGGGCGTTGATCGCGGCGTAATCGAGTCCTTCGGGCGGGGTGGCCAGGGTGAAGCCGGCGTAGGATTTGGTCTCGATTTTCAGCCCGGCGGATTTGGCGGCCAGCGGGGCGGCATTGGCAAAGGCCGCACCGGATTTAAGCCGCGCGTCGAGATCGTTGCGGAAGGCACTTCCGGCGGAGGCGAAACGCTCGTGCTTAAGGTTTTCGCGGTAGTCGGATTCGACTTGAGCGTGAACCTCGGCGAGCTCAGGGAGGCGGGAGGGGATCGACTCACGCCAGACGAGAACCACGGCCTTGTCGGGTCCGCCAAGAGCGTCGGAATAAGGCTGTTTGGAACTGAGGCGGCTGGAGGCGGCGGAGATCTGTTGGAGCCCAGCCAATTCGGGTGGTGTGTTGGTTGCCGAGATGGGGGCGGCCGATTTGAGGCTTAGGCCCTGTTTGGCGAGGAAGTCGGGCAATGCGTCCGGGGCGACCTTGTTTTCGAAGAGCGCGTAGGCGAGGTCGGAGGCGGCCTGATTAGCGACGCGAGCAGCCTTCTGACGCCGAACAAAGGCGGATACCTGGGGTTTGACCGCGGCGAAGTTGTCAAAGGCACCGGCATCGGGCTTTTTCTCGGCTGAATCCGGGGCCGGGAAACGGGCGGGATTGGCGAGATAGGTTGAAAGCAGTTCGTCATCCGACACGGAGACACTGTTGCCGTCGATGGGGAAGGGAATGTAATCGACGCGGGTTTGGACGGGGATTTCGTAACGTCCGGAATTTTCCGCGAAGAACGCGGCGAGTTCTGACTCTTCAACCTTGATGGTGGGATCGAAGGCGGTGGCATCGATGGTGGTGACGTTGATCGACCAGGTGGACTCGCTGATCGTCAGCTGTTCGGTGACATCGGCGGGGAGCACGTAACCGGGACCGGCAAGCAGTGCTTTGACCTGATTGTAGATGACATCCTCCGCGACCACCCGACTTACGTCAGCCTCGGTAATACGGGGATTGGTCGTCAGGGACTCGCGGAATGTTTCGTAGGCTTTGGGGTCAAACTTACCGGACTCGCCTTGGAATATGCGGAGAGTCTGCACGTATTCCACTATGGATTTTTCAGTGGGAGCTGGCAGGCCGATTTTGTTGGCGAGGTTGAGGGCAGCCTGGCGGTTGAATGCGTATTGTTGCAGTCGGGCACCATCGAGGGCGTTGTAGCCGGCTTGCAGGGTGATGCTGAGTCGGGCATCTCCAAAGATACGCTCCTGGTCATCCTTCGCGTTAAGATTCATCCCGAAGAAGTCGCGCGTTTGGCGATGGGCACCGGAGGCTCCGGAGCTGGGCATGGCGCCAATCGTGAAAACGAAGGCGATGATGACTCCACCCAAGAGGACCAGAAAGAGGACTTTGAAGTGTTGTTGGAAGTTGCGTTGGATCCAGGAAATCATGGAGGTAAAAGTGGAAAACGTAGGTTCATGACCGGCTGTGTCAATGGGGCAGGAAGCCTCCGCACAGAAACCGGGGGTAAGTGTTGTTCAGGCCTGCGCTAATCAGGCCGACTTGTCGGGGAACTCCTCCAGCAGCTGGTCGAGCGGCCGCTGAAAGAAGGGATGATCCAGCAGACCGGATAGTTCGTGGTCATACATCTGAATCAGGGGGTCGGTCATCGCGAGGCTGGGGCCGGCGGGATCGCTGCCGTGATTGTCGTCCAGCCGTTTGAATCCTGCGAGGGTCAGACGGTTGAGGGGG
>JBBKWO010000072.1:0-10654 GCA_037969015.1 Opitutaceae bacterium | reverse complement strand
GGGGTGGTGGGGTGGGTTGACCGGAGGAAGACACAAGAGTGACGCTCATGGTCGGCAATTAATGAAGCCGCGGGACGTTTGGCAACTGGGGACCGGTCCAAACGGGTAAGATTTACCGGCCTTAATGTGTAGGCTCGCCTGACCTCACAATTGGTTTTGTTGCTGCGCGGGAACGTTCGGCTGCACCGGTTTTTTCCGGCGGAAGGGGTGGAGGAACTGCGCCCAGTAGCCGCGCTCAACCGGGTGGCCCTCGATGCCGTAGCCTTCGGGCCAGCGATTCTCGGGCAGGTGGTGCGTGCCGAAGAGTTTGTCGAGGAACGGGAAGTGCACGGCAAAGTTCACGTCGATGGCTTCCTTTTCGATGCCGTGGTGCCAGTGGTGAAAGCGCGGGGTGACAAACAGCTTTTCGATGACGGGGAATTTCCAGCCGATGTTGGCGTGCACAAACGTCGCGTAGAGGTAGACGACAAAGATGTAGGCGTTCATCGGGCCGGGACCGAACCCGAGCACAAACATCGGAATCACCGTGAGACTGCGCAGGGCCACGATTTCAAAAAAGTGCATGCGCGCGCCGGCCATCCAGTCCATCTCCTGCGCCGAGTGGTGCACGGCGTGAAAGTTCCACAGCCAGGGCACGCGGTGAAAAGCGCGGTGCACCCAATACTGCACCACGTCGGTCAAAAACATGATGACCGCGAACTGCACCACAAACGGCAGAGCGCCGACCCAGGCGCGCGTGTCGGTCATCGGTGCAAAGGCGAGAATCGACAGTGCCGGAGCGAAGGTCAGGTAGGTGAGAATTTGCACCAGCATGCTGCTCAGCAGAAAATAAAAGAGGTCCTCGCGCCATTCGGTGCGGAAGACCGGCTGCTCCTTACGATGGGCGAACAGGCGTTCGACCGGGATGAACAGGATGCCGGTGAACACCATGCGCAGCACAAAGAAATCGAGCCCAAAGTAGGCCGGACTGGGATCGCCGACCACCGTGTGGGCGTTGGACCCGCCCAGCAGGACGGCGATCAGGGTAAACGAAACTCCGACGATACCCAGCAGCGGACCCTCGCGGCGCAAGGCGAGGCTGAAGGCCGAGCAGGCGAAGGCCGTCACAAGGAGCACGTTGAGGATGATGCGAAAGCCGGGGCCTTGGCGCAGATCGGTCAATTCCGGCGTCGAGAACGTGCCCGGCGCCAGCAGCGAGAGCACGAGCGCCAGTCCGGCCAGTCCGAGGATGACGCCGATGACGCCGCTCAACCAACCGCTCCCGAAACGACGCAGGGCTTCGGGGGCTTCAAATTCAGCAAGCAGTTTGGTTCGCAGGTTCATCGGCGGGGGGTTTTCAGGGGTAGATATCGGTGTGGGCCGATTTGGTTTCCATCGTCATGGCCAGGGTGACTGGGGCGCCGCCGGGGGGCGTTGCCTCGCCGCCGAATGCGACGTTCATGTCGAGGGTCTCAAACCGGGTGGAAGCGGTGCGGGTGGCGGGAATACGTCCGGTGAGTTTGATGGTGAGCTTGCCGGACTTCGGGGTGACGCCGGGGGGCAGAGGCGGGAGGACGTTGCCAATGTTGATCGTGCCGGAGACCGTGCTGATCTGTTTCGCGCCTTCGCCGTCCACCGCGTCGAGTTTCATTTTGCCGTTGATGGTCGCGGCCCCGCCGAAGTCTTTACCGAGCGTGGACAGCATGACCTTCAAGTCGGGTTCCCAGCTTTCACCGACTGCGACGGGTTGTTTGGGGCCGAATATCATCTGGTCGTTGTGATCGGGAGCGTCGGTGGAGAGAACGAGCTTGAGCGTGGCCACCTGTTCATCCGAGGCGGGTTTACCGTCGATCGTGTAGGTCTTTTTATCGGCTCCCAGGCTTTCGACCACGACTACGGTGCCCGGGGGCAGGAACTCGAGTTCCACGCCGTCGCTGACCGAAACCAGCAGGGAGCGGATGGTGTAGGCGGCCTTGCTCAAACCGCCGTGCGGGAAAGTGCCGAGGGCCTCGACGTCGGCTTCAAGTTTGGCCGAATGTTTCTGGGTCTGCTCCTGAAGGATGTTCGGGCCCTGACTGATGAGCATGTGGTTGGTTTGAGATGCGGTCGAAGAGGTGGTGTAGCGCTGGCCGATTTCCCAAGGGCTGGAGAAGTTGACCGGGTAGGTTTGATCGGCGGCGACAAGCGTGGTTGCCGCGAACAAAAGCGAGGCACCGAGGGCCAGCGTATGGCGGAGCAGCGAGCGGGTGGAGGTAGTCATGATGGCGATGATTGAGGGACGGGAAGGCGCCGCCCGGCCGGGAGGCGGGCCTACCAGAACCGAAGCGAGGAACCGGCTCAAGCCGGCACTGTCGGGTGGCTTGCGTTATTTTACAGTCCGGCGTTTGCGGGGCTAAATACCGACAAGCGTTCCAGGGAGTTGCGCAGATCGAGGCGGTGGCCACGGTGAAACCCCCTTGTCCCCGACTAAAACCCAGAATCCCTTTCGCCGCGTCTCACGCTATCTCATGCGTTATCGCGGGCTCTTTGCGCTCACCCTTTCGCTAGCGGTGGGTAGCACGCTTTTCCTCGTGACCATTCCACAGGTCATCAAGTGGATCGTCGACGACGTCATCGCCCCAGCCCGCAGCGACCTGCTCATCTGGGGTGTGCTCGCGCTGACCGTCTGCTATTTTCTGCGCGATCTGTTCAACTCACTCCGTATCCGCGTCAATAATACGCTCGAACAACGCGTGTTGGTTGATCTGCGCGGTGATCTGCATTCACGTCTGTTGGAGCTGCCGGTCGGCTACTACGACCAACGCCAGACCGGCGAGATCGCCTCACGCGTGATCGAGGACGTGCAGAACGTCGAACGCGCGCTGCTCGACGGCACCGAGCAGGGCATCGTCAGCCTGCTCACGCTGGTGGGCATTGGCGGAATCCTCTTCACCCAGCAACCGTTGCTGGCCCTGCTGGTGCTCGCACCGCTCCCGATCGTGTTTGTGCTCGGGCGTCTCCATTTTCGCGCCAATCGCAAGCTCTGGCGCAACACTCGCGAAGCCGCCGGCGCGCTCAACGGCCTGCTCATGGAGAACATCGCCGGCCACCGGCTGATCAGCTCGTTCGCCTTGGGTGATCGTGAGCGCGGTCGTTTCCGCACCGCGGCGCACAACCTGCGCGACGCGACGCTCAAGGCCATGTATCGCTGGTCGCTGCACGGCCCCGGCACCAACTTCATCACCAGTCTCGGCTCCGTCGCGGTCATGGGTGTTGGCGGCGCCCTGCTCATCAAGAGCCAGGCCAACGGAGGCGACTTCACCCTCGGCGACTTTGTGAGTTTCTTCGCCTACTGCGCGTTGGTCTATCAACCGGTCAGCCAGCTGAACCAACTCAACCAACTCCTGTCCGCCGCGCGCGCTTCCAGTGATCGGGTCTTTGAGATCCTGGATCATCCGATCGAGATCGCCTCGCCGCCCGAGACCAAGCCGTTCCCTGTGGCGGTCCCGGAGATTCGTTACGAAAACGTCGGTTACTGTTACCCGGGTCGCCCCGCGGTGCTGAATGACTTCTCACTCACGTTGCCGGCTGGAAAAGTCACCGCGCTGGTCGGCCACACTGGGGCGGGCAAGACCACCTTGGCCAACCTGCTGCTGCGTTACTACGACGTCTCCGCCGGACGCGTGACGATCGGCGGTGTTGATGTGCGCGACTTTGATCTAGCCACGCTGCGTCGCGAAATCGGTCTGGTCGCACAGGAGCCGTTTCTTTTCAACGGGACCGTGGCCGAGAATCTTTTGCTGGCCCGCCCAGAAGCGACCGAGGCGGACATCGTCGCCGCGCTAAAGGCGGCCGCCGCCTGGGACTTTGTGCAGGCGTTGCCCGACGGAGTGGATACGGCGATCGGCGAGCGTGGAGTGCGTCTTTCCCAAGGGGAGAAGCAGCGACTGACCATCGCCCGCGTGATCCTGCGCGACCCGCCCTTGGTCATTCTCGACGAGGCGACCGCCAGCGTGGATACGCTGACCGAGCACGCCATCCAGCAGGCGCTCGCGCACCTGGTGAAGGAGCGCACGACTCTGGTCATCGCGCATCGTCTTTCAACCGTGCGTCGCGCCGATCAGATCGTGGTGCTCGCGCATGGTCATATCGTGGAAAAGGGTTCGCACGACGAGTTGCTCGCTGCGGACGGGGCCTACGCCCGGCTCTGGCGCATTCAGGCCGAGGCCGACCAGCACGTCTTCGAAACTCTGGATGAATTGCCCTGACCGGCGTTGATGGATCGACCGCTTTGTGATTGCAGCTTGTTGCGTGAAGATATCTGAGATCGGCACATGGAAAAAATACTGATCTGCCGCCCGGAAGGAGGTTTAACCGACATGTTGTCGCAGATCAGTCGCTGTTATGATTATTGCCGTCGCTACGGGCGGGTGCTGGTGGTCGATACCGAAAACTCGACCGTATTCGCCTCACCGTTTGATTCCTATTTTTCATTCGAGTGTTCCATGATCCGGATTGTGACTGATCCCCGGGATATCATCAGGTCGGCGATTGATGACGGCCTGACGGTTCATCCTTCGCATGCCAGTCTGAAGCCTGCGGCCGACCGGCGGCCACGATATGAAGCTGGTAGTAACTTTTGCGTGGATGGACTGCTGCTCACCTTTGACTTTGACCGAGAGCATGAGGCGCAGGTTTTGATTCATCAGCAATGCGGCCGGGCGCCCTTTGATCTGGAATTTTTGAGCTGCCTCCGGATGAGCGCGCGCCTGCGGCGTTTGGTCGAGCGGCGTTGGGCGGGACTGCCCAAGCCCTACATCGGGATTCATGTGCGGAACACCGATAGGAAATCGGACCCCGGCGTGGTGATGCGCCTGCTGCGACGTTACCCGGGCGGCGTTTTTCTGGCCACCGACTCGGCGGAGGCCCAGCGGAGTATGCGCCGGCTGGCCGGCCGTCGTGTATTCACGAGTAAAATACCGGATTTTCGAGGGGCGGCGTTGCACACCAGATGTGTTTCTCACCAGGTGAAGGAGCGGATCAATACGATGGCGATTGTGGACCTGGTGCTGCTGGCCCTGTCAAAGCGCGTCTATCTGTCGGCGGAGAACTCGGGCTACTCGCGCCTGGCCAGGGTGCTCAATCGTAACCGTCGCGTGGTGGCCGCGTGGCTCGGGCGCGATCTGACGTCCGGTGTGTTTCCGTGGTGGCGCGAGTCCAGTCTGGCGCTGGGCAAGATGGGCGGGTGGTTGCCCCGTTACGCGGCCTGGTTGAGTGCGCCCAAGGTGAGGTAAAATCGGGACGGGCGGCATGTCCATGAGCGCATGGCTTGCCACGGAGTCCGCGGGCTGCTGGCGTGCTTGGTGTCGCATCCGTCGGGGCCGGCATTCTTTTTATGACCATTCCAGTCCTGCGTAAGCTTAAGTCGTGGTGGCGTCGTCAGCGAGCAGCCCGCCGCGCATTGCCGCAGGCGCGTCTCTGGGCCGGAGGTATTGCCCTGGTGTCGCACGACGACGTTTTGGTGAAGCGTGATTTGTTGCCCATCTGCGCCGCGATCCGGGAACTTCAACCGGGATTCCCCTGTGGTGCCGCCACCGTGGGTGAGTTTACCGCGGTGATGAAAAGGCATCCAAACTATGCGCCGCGAATGGTGGTTAACCAGCACTCGATGAACGGGGTTTGCGCCGGACCGTGGCTGACCTTCAGCGGAAGCAGTATGCCGAAATCCGGCGAGCTGGCGGTGATGGACCGGGCGGGGCTGCCCGTGCCGCGTTGGCAGTTGCTGGCTCCCGGAGATAAAGTCGACGAGGCAAATTTTGGCCCCTACGTGGTGGTCAAACCCGACAAAGGATTGCGCGGCGCCTGTGTGCGTGTGTGCAAGACCCGGCAGGTCAAAAGCGATCCGATCTTTGTTACGTTCAGCCAAAAGGCCTCGGCACCGTTGGTGCAGGCTTACATCCATACCGGTCCGCGTGCGGTCAGCCATCGGGTGGGTGTGCTTTTTGGCCGGACCATTTATCGTTGGAAGCTGACCGCCCGGGAAATTCCGGGACGGGAACTGCCGGCGGACGGAGACTTTCGTTCGCAATCGGGCGTAACGGTGGTCTCCAGCGGGAAGGGCAGTGTTTTCACCGACGTCCTCGAACCCGATGTGGTGGAGCTTGCGGAGCGTGCTGCCGCCGCGTTGCCGGATGTTCCCCTGCTGGGCGTGGACATCGTGCGCCGGCAATCCGACGGACAGCTCTTTATCATCGAGCTCAATTCCTGCGGGTATTGTTTTCACCTGACTTCGGATCTGGGACAAAAAATCCAGTCCAGCATGGGCTTGGATTTTATGGCGCAATACGGCGGCTATCCTTATGTCGCCGCCCAATACCTGCGGCATTATCACAACCTTTTCCCGGCGGACCGGCCGGCCGGGTAATCGTTTGTTTTCTATTTACTCCGGCATGCCGACGAGTTCCTCGACGCGTCGGTGCAGGTCGGCGATTTCGGGGTCGGCCTGAACAATCTTGAACAGCTCAAGTTCCTTGTCGTTGAGGTGACCGGTGCGGTTGAGCACATCCATTTTCCGGGCATCTTGATCAAACTGGGTGCCGTCGAAGGAACTGCCGCCGCCGATCTTGCTCACCCGGGTCAGGCCGGCGTCGGAAAACGGCAGGCCCAGTTCCGCGCAAAGTTTTCGCCGGTAGGCTTCGCTGAGAAACCAGGCATTGTAGTAAATCGTCGTTTTGTTGGCGAGGTGGTGGGTATCGCCCAGAAACTCCCGGGCGTGCGCCTTCCAGAGGGCGATGTTGCGGTCGAACATGGGGCCCGGCTCGCGTCCGTAGGCGAGGCTCGGGACCAACGAGGCTTTGCGAATCCGGCTGGCGAAGAGGTTGTAAGGATCGCGCAGAATGAGCAGATTTCGACTGCGTGCCGGTAGCTTGGAAAAGGGCCGGAAGGTCATTTCGTGATCTTCCAGACTGGTCAGCACGTATTTAAAGCGGATGGTGATTTTTCCCCAGAATTTGAGTTTCCCGTGCTTGGCCAACCAGCTGCGAAACGGAACCGGTGCGTCGGGAATTTCGGCGGTGCCTTTGAGCACGTGCTCCATGGGGATGATGTTGTTGTAAAAAACAAACGGAGCGGTCGCGGTGAGCCAGCTGACCAGCGCGTGGTTACCACTACGCTTAAGTCCATGGAGAATAAAAGTCGGTTTCATCTATACGGAAAAACCGGACCTTTGATTCATTTGCGCGAAATACCAAGCCGGCACTTTGGGGGGGGGCAGGTGGGGCTCCATCGGCCTTGGCCAAGTTAGGATTCAACGGGCTGTCGGTTGCCACTCGCCGATGCGCGAACCCGGCGGCAGGGCTTCCAGAATGTTGGACGTGGTGCCGGTGCCGTCGTGGCGCGGGAGCATGCCATTCTGAAGGCTCTTATGCCAGGCCACGTTGCCGCCGAAGAAAAGGATGTAGCCTCCTTCGCCTTCAAAAGGACTGTCCTTGGACCAGGTGCCGTCGGCTTGAAGGCCACGCGTCCAGGCAATGGGAGTGGTCGCCGGTGCATTCGTGGTAAGGCCGCTGAGCACCACAGAAACAGCGATGGGCATGTCGGCAAATTGGGGGGGGCGGGTGTCGCCGTCGGCTGGCAAGATACTACCGTCCTCAGGGTAGTTACCGTGGATGGCGGGATCTGTTTTCACCAGCCACGGACTGATACTGTTGAGGCCACCATCTTGGGCCAGCATAACCATGTAGTCGTGCAGGTTGGTTGCCTCGGGGAGTTTGTCGTTGTGGGCTTGGGCGTAGATGAGCCCCGCCTGGCCGATTTGTCTGAGGTTGGATCCGTAGACTGTGTGACCGAAGCGACCACAGGTAGTCCCTACAGTCGGTATGATCAGCGCCGCCAGAAGACCGATCACCACCAGGATAATGCAGCCGGTCAGCCACGCGGCACCGCGGGTTTTGGAGGAGGACATGGGGAGGGGTTGTGCTGGGTTCATGTGCCCAGCATCGCAGGGTTAAGTGAAGTCAGGATGAACTTCGGGTGAAATCGTGATGAATACGCACGCGACGGACGAGATCCATACGTTCACCCCAGCGGTTTGAGCGGCACGCCGAGGCGGCACTTGGAATCGGTGCGGATGAATTGGTCGCCGCAGCGCGGGCAGTAGGCACAGGCCGAGGGGCCGTCGGCGTTCGGTGCGGCCAGCAGGGTTTCCGGGGACAAGGCGGGGGCGTTCGCGGCGGCCAGCGCGGATGTCGCGAGTTTACGGATACGCAATCCGGCGTTGAGCACGATGGGTTCCGTTCCGGCGGGAAGTTGGTCGGCGGGCAGGAAGGGCCAGTCGATGTCCCGCAGGGTGTTGGCGGCAAGTCCGGGGGCCGCGCCGGTGCGGCCGGCCGCGAGCGCGGCGGCGAGGGGATGCACTCCGGCGGCAAGGGGACGAAGCAAATGCTGGCGAAGTCTCAGCGCCTGGGCCGGGACGAGCAGCGCGGTCATGATGATGTTGCCGCGTTCTTCCTTGGCGGCGGGAAACAGGGCTTTGTGGAGCCGGCGGAATTCAAAAATGACCACGAGGTGAAGCACCCCGTAATAGGCCGCCCACCACGGCATGGCGCGGGCGATCCGTTCGCTGACCTTTGATGAAACCCGGGCTGATCCGTCGGCGAGCAGGTAGACGGTGAGCGCGACCATCAGCAGGGTTTGCAGGGTATTGAGTGTCGCCAAAAGCCGGCTGCGACCGAGCGCGAGGCGCAGTCGACGGGTCAGCCGGGTGACTTGCCAACGGGTGCGTTCCCAGTCGTCGAGGGCGGCGGCGCGGCTGGGCGAGTCTAGCGGAACGAGTTGTTTGACCAAGGCCTGCAGCCCGTCCGCATCCAGTGCTGAGGTGACCGGACAAAAGCGCCGGCCGTTGACCAGAATCCAGCCGCGTTGGCGGCGGACTTCGCTGATCTCTTCCCACGCGAGGCGGATGGGCGTGAGCGGAGTCGGCACGGGCCGGGATGCGCTGCCCGCCGGCCAGTTGGTCAGGCCTTCGGGCGAAAGGCTGAGCGGCAGATCATCGACGGTGAAGTTCCAGGCTCCGGGCAGGGGAACGGGCAGGTGCCAGGTGGCGGGAGTGACCCGGGCACGCAGTCTGCCGCCGAATGCTTGGAAATGCAGGCGCTCACGCCGGCCGACCCTGAGCCCGTCGATCAGGTAGAGCGCCCAAAAGACGAGGAACAGGGAGAACCATTCTGACATGAATGCAGGGAGGGTGCCTTACTCGGAGTAGCGACCGGTGATTTTGCCCCAGAATTTGCGCACGCCTGCGGCAATGGCAACGCAGCCACCGGCGATGAGCTTCCAGAACTTTGACAGGAAGCCGAGTTTGTAGGCTGCGGCGGCCCCTCCACCGAGGACCAGTGCGCTGAGGCCGTATTTGGCGATCTTGTCGCCCTCGCGGAATTCCGAGTAACGTTGGCCGGAAACATAGGTGAAATTCTTGGCCAGAAGTCCGTCGGCACTGGCGGAGTCCTGGGCGAAGGTTTCGGTTTCAGTCACGAGGGTGACGTTCATGACGCCTTCGCGACCGAGCAGGCGGATGCTTTCATTTACCCAGGGTGTGGTGTAGTTGTCTGACGATGACGTCAGATTGATGGCCCACTTGAGGTTGTTCGTGCGGGTGTCGTAGTGCGGCTTGGCGGCCCAGCCGGCGACCTTCATCTGGTCCCAGCCTTTTTTGGCACGGCTCTCGTTGGCGGATTCCTGATTTTCGCGCATGGTGGACATCAGTTTGTCGGCGTTGAGCTTGTCCTTTTCGTCGTCCTTCACGTGGCCGACATCGTCGTAGTCGAAGAACAGCATCCAGCCGGAGGGCGCGAGGATGACGCCGGCTTCGTTGCCGTTGTAATAATTTTTGGTGAGTTCGTAAAAGCGTTTCATGGAGCCGGCTTCGACGGCCGCATAACCATCGGCCAGATTGAATTGAGCGACCCGGCCCAGGGAAACGGTGGCCGGACCCTTGACTAATTTTACGCCGGAAGAGGCCAGCCACTCGCTGAAGCTTTGCGGGGGGGCTTCGATGGCAGGCGCGGTTGTCGTCTCGGCGGTGGTTTGAGCCGTGGCGGTCTGGATAACCAAGGGCAGGGCAAGGCATGCGAGGAGCGTTGCGAAGGAGCGGGCAAGACGATTTGCGATCATGTTGAGTTGAGCTGGCGGATGGATGACTGCCTTGGCTCCTCTCGGGAGGGGCCAACCGTGCGCTTTACAAAATAATAACCGACGTTCGGCACAAGGCCTTTCATGCCTGATGGCAGTAATTTACGGAATAAAACCAAGTCTAATGTGCAGTAGGAAGGACTCGGTAGTGCTTTTGAAATAAATCGGGGTGTTGAGATGTAGTCAGCCTACGGAGAGCCAAGCTTCGAGCCTACGCTACACTCAATCAGCACGGGCGGGGACGCCCGTGGCCACAACTCCGAATGTAGCTACCCTCGTCCCCGGGGGCGCGTTGGATACCAACGAACAGGAACGATCCTCGTGCCTGCAATCAGGCTGCCTGCGAGAACAACGCATCCAACACCCCGGTTTATTTCAAAAACACGGACTAGCACTACTCCGTTACGTGGATACAAACACCTGCGGATTGATCCGGAATGAACGTAGCGGGAGCTTCCAGCTCCCTGCTCCTACAACGGGACGGGAGCAAGATGCTCCCGCTACAATC
>JBBKWO010000071.1:0-8335 GCA_037969015.1 Opitutaceae bacterium | reverse complement strand
TACGAACATGACGTAAGCTCAGCCGTCCGCTAGCTCGACGTTATTACATCCGTATCCACTGTGGCCACATGACCTTGGAACTCAAACTCCGGAAAGTCGGCAACTCTATCGGCATCGTGTTGCCCAAGGAGGCGCTGGCTCATCTCAAAGTTGGCGAGGGTGATGCGCTCACGCTCACCGAATCCCCGGACGGAGTGCGCTTGACCACCGCCAACCCCGAGTTCGCCAAGTCAATGGCGGTGTTTGAGTCGCTTAATCGGCGTTACCGCAACACCCTGCGCGAACTCGCCAAATGACCGAGCCGTATTGGTTTTCCCGCGAGGAGGCCCTGGGTCTCCATGATCTGATGCTCGCCGACTACGGCGGCCACACCGGCGTGCGCGACGAAACCATGCTTGCATCCGCTCTCGCCAAGCCCCGTCAGCTCTTCGCCTGCGGCCAGCCTACCCCGGCCGAAATGGCGGCCGCCTACGCAGCCGGCGTGATCAAAACCCATCTGTTCTTGGACGGCAACAAGCGCACCGGCTTCATACTCGCCGCCGCGTTTCTGGAAATCAACGGATACACTTTCTTCGCCAGCGAAGTTGAGGCAGCCCTGCAAACGCTAGCTTTGGCCGCAGGCGAAATTACCCAGAATGACTACGCCATGTGGTTGGCTAAAAACTCACGACCCGCCTGATTCATTTTGCCGACTGCGGGCTCACCCAGCTGATCCGTGTTTATCCGGCTAATCCGTGGTAAAAAATCGCGGAAGATTTGATTGAAAGGCAGTCCTGCGGAGTGAGGTTATTTAAAATTAATGATGTGAATCATGGGGGCTCAGGCACTTCAGAAATCGCACTTTCATCAAAGCGGCGCTTGCACTGACGTCGGATAGGCGCACGGTTTTTCCTCGTTAGAAGATCGTCCGGTTTGCAGGTGCCATCCGATGGTGCCGCCAGACCGAGTCAGTTGTCAGTAGCTCGACAGGCGCAGCGCAACATTTCGCCCGGCTTTAGTGCTTAATTGTAGATATAAGCACTTGGACAAAAGATCATTAACCAAGGAACCGTCAGGCAAGGCCCCGGGATGTTTCAACGCGCAGGTCGGGTTTTAACCCACAACCACCAACGGAGCACAGGCCCCACCAACAGGAACTTCAATCATCATGAAACTCTCCGAACTGTTAGCCGCCCGCCCCGCAATCCTCCGCCACGCCGCACTCGCCCACACTGCGGCCGCCTGGGAAACCTTACATCAACTCGCCAACCGCGTCGCCGCCCACCGTCTGCATGGCCGGGTGCGTATCATCCGCGACGACCCCGCCACATCGAATGCCTGGCCCGAGCTCACTTCCTTCGAGCTCAAGCCTTCCGTGCTGGCCGAACACTTCACCGAAGACGACGTGTTCGCTCTCGCCGAAGCCCTCGCCCTGGCCACCGATCAGGAACAACTCGACCTCGCGTTCGAACTCGAAGACCTCGAACCGATCTACGCCGCCCCACTGCTCGAAACCCTGACCAAAGCCGGCATCCAACTCGACTCCACCTCCGAAAATTCGGGTGTGATCAAAGAGGATCATCACGACGACGACTAATCACGTCGCCGGCCAACTCCCAGTCCGCATCAGAAGCCCGTCGCTAGAGGCCGTGGACGTTTCGGTTTAATTTTGTAGCAGTCGAGCGAAGCGTTCTCTCCAGCGCGGGACGGAGGGATGCGCAGCGGGGGGAGCGACAAAGAGGTAGTCGCTGAACCACGCGTCACGTTCTATCTCGGCTGCACAGCGGAAACCGTGGGCGCTGAGATGAGCGCTGATCTCGGGAAACAAATCCTGCCCGTGGTAAAGCGGGCGATTTTCGATTTCGGCCAAGATGTAGCGCACCTCACGCAGGTGCTCGCCGAGACCGCGCAGGGCATGCAGCGCGGCACCTTGGATATCGATGCAGAGAAGATCGACTCGGCCTATTTTTTGTTCGGCACAGTAGGCGTCGAGACGGAGCGTATCAACTTCGGTGACACTTTGCTCGTATCGGCGATGGTAGTCATCACGCACGCGAAAACAGGAGGACGCGCCCGGGTTTTCGAGCTCGGTGCCGTCCGCCGCCGTGGTGCGCACGACCGGATAGAACGGGATGCGAGTGGAGCTGTCCCACACCGCTTTTTCAACGAGGCGGATGCGTCCGGCGGCGGGGTGAGCGAGGATGCGCTCGCGGGCCAAGGGAAGCATGCCGGGGTGGCATTCAAAGGCGTGGACGTCGGCGTCGAAACGCGCCTGAAGTGCGATGGTATCAAGACCGTCGTGTGCGCCGAGTTCGAAGACGGTGCGCACGCTTGACGTATCGATGAGTCGGAGGACCCCGGGGTTAAGGTATTCGCTTACACGGTAGTCGGCCTTGAAAATTTTCATACGCTCTCAGCAAATGGGGTCGGCAACGGTCTCTCGGGCCAGCTTATACTGACGCCAAGCCAATGGTGGCAGGGCGAGTTTTGTCATCGCGACGAGCCAAGGGAGCGGGCCGTAAACGTCAGATATGGCGTTCGGTTCACCTGCTCAACCTGTCCGGCTTTCAGGTCCGTTCCACCCGGAGCCGGATGAAACGCCGCGGCGCACTTTCTCCCGGTGCACTCGCATCGCGCACCGTGATGCGTTCACCGCCGCCGGGTAACGCGATCCGGGAGACCTCCACCGTCGGCAACCCTGCGCCGTTCACGTCCAGTGGACTGTAGGCATGCCCCCGCTCCCAAGTGATCAGGTCTGCGGACACCTCCACCACATAACGCAGGTCGTCGCGCGGGTCCGGACGGTCGAAGGCGATTTCCAACGCTCCCTCGACACCGGGCTCAACCGACGGTGAGACCACCACCGACTGACCAAAACCATCGGAGGTATCGGGATCGAGACCCAGCGCGTATTCCAACAGGTTGACCACACCGTCGCCGTCGGGATCGGCCGACTCGCGGGCGGATTCACCGGTGAACATCGCCGCCTCCGTCCACAGCTCGTAGCCGCGCACCCAGCTCACACCGTCGAGCCAGGCCGAGTCCTCGCCTTTCGCCAGATACGGATCCTTATCAAAGGACCATCGCACGGTGTGCACGCCGGCCGGCACCGTTAGCGTATCCTCCGACCAGGACTGGTCTCCCGAAATCACCGCCACCGGCGTGCCATCGAGCTCGGCATAATAGAAATCGTAATCCTCCTCCGACGAAACCTTCCAGTGCCACGTCAACTGTCCCGGGCCGGTCAGCGTCGTTTCGATCCAACTCTGCTGCCAACCGTCCAACACCTCTCCACTGCGCGCAGCCGATCCACCGGTCGGATTACCCGGTTCAGCCACCGGCCGCCACCCACGATCGCCGCCGGTTACAAACGTCCTCGCCGGTGCGTCGAGCGCATCGGCCAAACTATCCTCGGCGATGGCGAACTCGACCGCACGCGCCTGCAGGCCGGTCGATGACGAGACGAGGGCGGTAACCTCAAACACACCGGCCGCGACCGGAACGCCGGAAACGACTCCATCCAGACCGACCGACAATCCCTCGGGTAAACCAATAACATCATAGGCCAGTCCGACCCCGGCCGCCTCGATCACGTAGAGAAATGGATTACCCACCCTGCCCTCGGCTCGAAATGCGCCGCCAAGCACCGGGGCAATCCCGTCGGGATCGGTCACCGTGCCCTCGATACGAAAGTGCCCGATCGAGCCATACTCCGAGTAACCTCCGCCCAGCGGATCGCCCTGCCCGACTGATCGCACCTTCAGCACGTAGACACCGGCGGACACCGTTGTATTTAATTCCGGATACAGCCCGTCGGGCACGTCGGCCGTCGCAAGGACGGTGCCGGACAGTGTGGTTAGCGTGAGCGAGCCGTCAAAATTGTCCGTATCCGGATCGGTCGCATCCGCCGGAGCCAGACGCAGACTGAGCGGGCCGGCACCGGCGGCCAGCAACAGCCAGGACTCTTCTCCGGACCGTTCGATCAGACCGTCATGCGCCACGGTGGTGCCGTCGACGGAAACGGACAGGCGCCCTGCCTCGGCCAAGGTGGCGCCGCGACGCTCGGGCGCAAAGCCGGTGTGGTTGTCGATACCGCCGATGATGGCGATATCATCCTCAAAATTATTCGCGCCGGAATAATCGCCGGCATTCCACTGGATGACGGCACGTCCATAGGGTGCCCCCATGATCGGTCCCCAACTGACTGTTCCATCGTCGTGCCCATCGTAGTATTCCTCGACCAGTTGCTCCAATTCATCCTGCACGCCGTCGTGATAAAGCCAGAGCGTGTGTCCGATCTCATGGCTGACGGCCAAGGCGATGTTGTCTGCAAAATAGAAATTTTCGTTGGAAAATGCCCAGCAAGGCGTGTCCGCAGCAACGTCTTCGACGCCCGCCTCGGTCCAGGACGCCAGCAAAGCCACGCCACCTACCGGCTCAAACCATTCGCTTGAAGACGTGATGATGCAGCGCATGCGTTGCATGGGCCGGGCGGCGGCATAGCGCGCAGGGTCAGTCGTGACGGTAATGCGAAACGGTCGGTAATCCTCGGCCACCCGGCGCCAGACGCGCTCGATATCGGCGGCGCTCAAACCGCTGTCGGTCGCCACGATTGTTTCGCCGCCATTCCAACCGGGGTCGTTGACCACTTCCCCGTCAAAATCCAGGTAGATGACCGCGTCCGCATCCGGGCGGCTGTCGAGCAGCGGCACCTCGATCGCCTGCACACCTCCGCCGCCGGACGAACTGGAAATGCGCGCTACGCCGGAAGCGGGACGTGGACCGACCGGCAGATTGGCGCAGATGACCGCGTTACGAGGCAGTTCCGCGAGGAGCAGGCCGCCATCGTCGGCCGGGGCGAGCCGGTAGGCCGGACCATCACCTTGCGGCAACACGGTGCCGGACCATCCCCCGCGCGGATTTCGGGCCAGCGTGAACGTGCCACCGTCGTCGAGCCGACCGCCGGCGACCAGTGCACCGGTGGGCTGGGGACGCACCAGATTGATGACACCGGCAATTGAGATGCCGTCAAAAAGCGGCAGGTCCACGCGTTCGCCGACCGCAAGGCGCAAGTCCAGGTTGCCCGCGACGGGGCGGATACGGCTGGCTTTAGCCAGACGCGTTTGTTCACGCGAAGCCTTGCGGGCGACTCCGGCCAGGGCGACCGCCGGTTGACGGGCCAGCCAAGCAGGAGCAGTGGCGGCCAAAGGAGCTGGCGACTCAGCCGGAATGGTAAACCAGAGCGTTGCGGTTAAAACCGAAAACAACGCCAACCAAAGAAACGGCCTGGGGTAAGGTATCTGCACGGGACAGAGTTTTTTCCTTCAAATGATACCATAGCGGAAGCCCGAAAATGGATCGAGTTGTGAAGCTCGAATAAAACCTCCGGGAGTTCCCGGAGATTCCACCCCTGATCGCGCATTATAAAGTGCTAATCATGAAGGTTCGGGCCGGAATTTGTTAACTTTCGAGGTGCGTAAGCATACGCCCTGGCCTTACTTTTTTCTCAATCCCCCTATCCATGAAGATTCTCGCCGTTTTTCTCTTTTCCGTGTCCTTGGCGTTTGCTGGGGTTGAAACCAAAATTGAGATCGGCGGTTACACTCCGCCGGCGTCCATCCAAGGCGCGCCGTGGGGAATGCTGACCAACTACGCCGGGCTGAACGACGATCCGGTGTTGGGCGTTGGGATTGGCTACCGGGGCAATGGATTCAAGGTCGACCTCTACGTCTACGATGCTTTGCGCGCCGACTGGGCGGACCTGTCGATCGAGGAAAAGCTGCTCAAGGAAAAGGAAAGCATCGGCGATATCTTCAAAGAGATGACCGATCGCGGCGACTACTCCGATGTGAAGATTTTGGATAGCGAAGTCATCACGATGAACGGTCACAAATTCGAACACATCGAAATCAACTTCCACGACCGCCGCGCCGGCGACCTGAACTCCCACTACTACCTGTCCTCGCTGAACGGAAAGGTGTTCAAGGTCCGCATTTCCCGCGCCCTCGAAACCCCGGCCTCGGTGGTAACCGAAGCGATCAAAGAAATCGCCCAAACCATCAAACGCTGAGCCGCCTTAGACCCGCCAACACTCCGTTCCTGCGTTCCTGAGTTCCACATTCAAAAATTCCGGAAGCGGCTCAAAGAGTCCGGCCGTAATTTATTAGTTTAGTTCCTGAACTATTCTTTAACCCACGAGGCAAAAAAATGGCCGAAGGCTTCTTTGCACTTACGATTTAATGACTCCCTGCGCTACGGGTTTATAGGCTGGAATCCTGCAGTCCGGCAGGCACCGTCCAGAGGTTAATGCGGGTGCTGATTCTAAATCATTATTTCGGCAATTTCACAGGATCGGAAATCAATGCCCTGCAATTGTGCGTCGCGTTACGAGAGGCGGGACATCACGCGGATATCGGAGCCTTCGAGATTCGGGGACCCTTGCTTAAACAGGCGGAGGCGCATGGCATACAGCTCCATCTATTACTACCCGACAAAGGACCCGCTCTCGAATATGACCTCATTTGGGCCCACCATGCGCCGGTCCTCACCCATGTCATTTTCCGACGGGAGCTGGCGCCCTGCCGTGTGCTCTTCAGCAGCCTGAGCCCACTGACCGCGCTAGAATCTCCTCCGGCCTATTACCAAGAACTGGAGTGGTTGCTTGCGCACAGCCCCTACAACGTGGCCGCGTTACAGGCACTGGGACTGCCGGAGGAGCGCATCCATTATTTCCCCAACTTTGTGCCGAAGGCCTTTTTTCTGCGACCACGTCCCGCGGCGCAACATGGCCTCAGGCGCATTGCCGTGGTGTCTAATCACTCGCCAGAAGAGGTTGCCCAGATGGTCACCGCCGCCCGCGCGGATGGACTTCACGTGGATCTCATCGGAACGGACCGCGCTATCTTTATCGATGAGACCGTTCTGCCTGACTATGACTTGGTGATAACCATCGGCAAGACGGTGCCCTACTGTTTTGCCCAGCGGGTTCCCGTTTACTGTTACGATCATTTTGGCGGGCCCGGTTATATTGACGCGAACAATCACGATCTGGCCCAATATGGTAATTTCTGCGGCCGTTCGTTCTACCGGAAACTAACCGGAGACCAACTCTACGCGGACATTCAGGCGGGCTACGCGGCGGCCACTGGGCCGAGTTTGGATTTTTTGCACGAAAAAGCCCGTAGCCTGTTTTCCTTGGAACCCAATCTGCAGGCCTTGCTCACGAAACTGGTGGCCATGCCGAAAACAGATCTGGCCGCACTCCGTGACAAACATGTGGTGGCCGGCCGCCTGAATGACGCTTACTTGGAATGCCTGCGCAGAGCGCTGCATTTTGAAGCCGAGCTGAAGCGCCGGAGTCTGACCAAACGGCTCTACCGCGCTTGGCGGGCACTGCGAAGCTGGAACTTCATGCGCAAAACCAGTCCGGCCTGAGTAGACTCAAATCCGTCATCCGGCTTGTTTCGAAGAAACCGGACTGACAAAAAAAACCACCATGGCCGCCAAAACCTCCAAAAAACTTTCCACGGAAGAACGCGACTCGTTGCTCGCAAAGCTTGAAACCCGCTTCGATAAAAAACCAGCTCTCCACAAGGGCATGAAGTGGGACGACGTCGCGGCAAAATTGAAGGCCGCGCCCGAAAAGCTGTGGTCACTCCACCAGATGGAGGCGACCGGCGGTGAACCCGATGTGGTCAGCCTGGACAAAAAGACCGGCGAATACCTGTTCATCGACTGCTCCCCACAAAGCCCCGCGGGCCGGGCGGGTTATTGCTACGACCGCGCGGCGTTGGATTCGCGCAAGGAGCACAAGCCCAAGAACTGCGTGATAGATGTGGCCACGGAGATGGGCGTCGAAGTCCTGACGCCCGACCAATATCGCGACCTGCAAAAGATCGGCGAATTCGACACCAAGTCGTCGAGCTGGGTGTTGACGCCGGCAGATATCCGCAAACTGGACGGCGCACTCTTCGGCGACCGCCGCTACGGCACGGTGTTCATCTACCACAACGGCGCCCAGTCCTACTACGGCGGCCGCGGTTTCCGCGCGGCGCTGAAGGTGTGAGTTTTTTTTCAAACCATTTTATCGCGGAAGAGCGGCAGAGCGGAATTAGGGAAGCGGACTGAAACTCTGCTCCGACTTTGTTCCCTCCGCGCTTCCGCTCTTCAGTGATTCCGCGATTAAATTCCGGGTCTTATTGGCTGAACGAGGAATGCGCCGGGGATGGCGCACGCTACACTAGTGTCCCGTCATCGAAGTGCCTTGCATTAAACCCCATGGATTATTGGCCGCAAAAAGGCGCAAGAGTCGCAAAAAACAATCCATCAGTCATACCGCCCGTTATTTTTGCGCTTC
>JBBKWO010000070.1:0-98214 GCA_037969015.1 Opitutaceae bacterium | reverse complement strand
ACCCAGCAGCCGGCCGGCAAACAATCCGAAGAAAATGCCGAAGACCAGGTTGCTCAATAAATGTTTGACGTCGGCGTGCAAAGTCAGATGACGCGAGTTGTTTTAGATCTCTTCGGGGGAGAGCCAGCGAAAGGAGACAACCTGAAACTTTCGGCCGAAGTTTTGATTGGTGGTGTTGAGCGATGTAGTGGCGTCCCAGGCGCTGTTTCCGGCGGAGTCCATGTATTCGGGTGTGCGTTGAACCACGGCTTCGCACCAGATGCGGGCGCTGGTTTCGCCGGTCACGGGGTTGGTGGTTTCGCCGTAGGTGCGGATGGTAAAGGTGTCGGAACGGGCGGAGAGCTGCGGTCCGAGGGTGGAGAGCATATCGGCCTGACTGATGTATTTGGGAGAGAAAGTCAGCATGCTGCGATGGGTCTCGGCCAGGCAGTAGGGATCATTGATCGCTTTGTCCTGGGTGCCGTAGCCGCCGATGAGGTTCTGCTTGAGGCTGATGTCGCTGAGGTATTGGTAATTTCCAAACGCCATGCCGCGGATCTCGGGGTATTGGCCCTCGAGGCGATGGGTGAGCTGCCATGGATTCACCTGGGCGACAGTCGGGTCCATTTTTTCAAGCGCGGCCTGGAGAGCGCCCTTGATGCCGGCGAGGAGGCGTTCGTCACCGGCTTGGGCGGTGGAGGTGGGCGACGGGGTGAGCGGGCGATTGATGAAATCGGCGAGGGAAAGGAAAGGGCCGCGCCGGCGAACTTCTGTGACGATGCAACGGGCGAGTTCCTTGACGACCGCATTGGCCGAGGGTTGGCCAGAGTCCGCTACGTTGTTCAGGTTCAGGTTCCAGAAGAGACCGCGGTTGCCGTAATAGAGAATCGGACGGATGTAGCGTTGGACGTAATTGTCAGAACCGCTCATCCAGGTGGTAGTGGCGGGTAACGTGGGATTTATCAGGCTGGTCATGACGGGGTCGGGGCGCATGGTCCTTGGGTAGGCGATAAAAGAGGCGTCGGCGGTCGCGGTCAGGTTGTGAGAAAAGCGCGGGTAGGGGATCGCGGTTTCCACCAAATCTTCGTCGGATGCGTAAGCGTCGTTATGCGGCAGTCCCGAGGTGCCGGCGAGGATGGCACGCCAGGCCTGCTCGGAGGTGGAGTTGATGTTAAACGAGCCGGCGACCAGCAGGTTGGCGGCGGCACGATCGTAGGCTTTGCTGCTTGAGTCGGACTGCTTGACGTCAGCTAGGACGGGGTTTTGGCCGTCTTGGTGATAATACGTCATACGGGCGTTGGGCAGAGGCTTGCCGGCGTCGATGTCTGCTTGTTTCAAAGCGGAGGGAACGCCGGACACAAAATATTTGTCCCAGAGCTGACGGTTGAGCAGCCAGGAGAAATCGTAGACAGGTTGAGCGGTGCCGCCCTCGGGCGGTGCGATCAAGTTGTCGTTGTAGGTGGTATTGCGAAATACGTGATAGTCGGCGACGGAATTGCCGAACAGGTAGCTGGAATTAAATGCCCAGGGGCTGAGGAGCGCGTGTTGAAATTGGCCGAGGGAGAGCAGGTTGTCTTTGGAATCGAGAATATCCCAGAGAACCGCGCGGAACCGGTGACCGGTAATGACATTCTGGGTGAGGAGACTGCCGGCAGCGTATGCAAAATAAGATTCGCCGAAAGGGATCGATTCGTTTCTCAGGCCGTTAAGCCAGAGTTGTGCGTCGGCTTTACCGGCATCCGCGAGGTTGCCGCTTGTCTGATCCGCTCCGCAGCCGTGGATGGTGGCGGCAAAGGCAATCGCTCCCAAGCGTTGTGTAATGGTGCGCTGGCCGAAGTTTCCGAGGAATTTATCCCGGGTATTTTCCATCTCGGTGGCTTGGATAAGAGGAGCCCGGAGGCAGGAGTTGGCAAAGAGCCGGGGGTAGAAGTGGTCGCCGCTGGCTCCAATGAATTGAAACGCCTGTCCTCCGTCGGTATTGTGGAAGGCGTTCAGATGGATGGCGCCCAACGCCTTGTCGGTGAGTTCGCTGGCTTCGATGGTGTCGCCGAGGCTCACGAGGTCGTTGTCCACCTGATCGGCTGGGAATGTCTCGCCAAGACCATTAACCCACAGGTCTCCGATTTCGGTGAAGAAGGTGCTGCCTTTGCTGCCGGTGGTGCCGTTGGGGGTGTCGCCGCCGGTCATGCGAAAGATGCCGGGAAAGACGTTGAGGATGGATTGATACCACTGGGTT
The DNA here is from genome assembly GCA_037969015.1 of Opitutaceae bacterium. Classification (GTDB taxonomy): domain Bacteria; phylum Verrucomicrobiota; class Verrucomicrobiia; order Opitutales; family Opitutaceae; genus JAUWBF01. The sequence continues at coordinate 95,999 of JBBKWO010000070.1, read as the reverse complement.
TGGGCGCTCGCGGAAGTATCCCAAGTCGGGGATGACAATGCGTTGTGTTCGGCGAGGACGGCGCTGATTTGCGTGAAGTGAAGGCTGACGTCCTCATCGGCATCAGCGTAGCTAAGTTTGGGCGCGCGCACGCGGATATGCGAATAGGGGTTGGTCATGCGCACCCCGCCGTCCGGGACCAGATCGGGGCCGTTGATGTAGACGTATTGTTTGATCGCGCTACCTTGTGTATTCAGTGGGACACGGGTGAGCACGGGCGGCGATGCCCGGTTGTATTCGGTATCATCATACGAACTGTCGAGCATGAAGGCCTGGCGTTCGCCGGGTGGGATGGGGGCATCGAGCCGGACCCGGAAGCGGAAAGAGCTTTCCGCTGCGACCGCTGCGCCGGCTGCGGTGACCGTGCCGCTGGAGAGGTTGATGTCGGCGACTTGAATAAAGTTTTCGTCTCCGCCGTGGTCGGCTTCGACGATGAAGCGAGCCTGTTTGGTGAGCCGGATGCCAAAATCGTATTCGATGGGGCCTCCACCAACGGGGCCAAGCGCGACCGAGTAGGGGTTGTGCAACACGATGATCGGATAGATCGCAAATTTTAGGCTGACGCTGCCGTAGGTATTGTCGTCCGGTTGCACCGAAGGGTATGCGGGGGGGGCGGCACCCGTCGGGGTGATTCCCAAGAAATAATCCATGCCAAAGCTGACGTGGGCGATGAGGGGAGTGATGCCGGCGGCGCGGGCTGCGGTCGTGGTGGGATCGATGGGCCCGCCGCTAGATGCAGGATTGAGACGTGGCCAGGCGCGGAGGTCTTTCCAGGTGGGAAGATGGGTCGTGGATTTCCCGGAGGCTGGTTGAAAGATCAAGTCGCTGTCGGCGGGGCCGTCGGTGCTGCCGGCAATGTCGGCGGTGATGTCTTTTTTCAGCCCGCCAGCATAGGTGTCGGCAAGAACCCCGAATGATGTGGTGGTAAGGTCGTGAAAGCGATTTCGAGAAGCTTGTTTGAGGCGGTCGCGGGTGGTGGTGTCTGTGCCGAGCAGCGCGAGTTGTTGGATGGGGACGAGGTTGGCGACCGCGGTTTTGGTAAAGTCGTAGTCCGTGCCGATGCGAGTGGTCGTGGGGACGGAGGCCGCGAGATCGAGCCGGTCAAAGTCCATGAATTCGGGAGCGGTGCGCTGGGCGACGATGAAGCTGTTGATCTGGGCTGCCTTGATTTCAGCAGCGTCGCCGGTTTTTGGATTTTGGTATCCGTTCTGAAGGTTGACGCGGGCTTTAACGCCTTCGTCGCCGACCCACCAAGCGTAGCGGCCGACCTCAACCGGCGTCGTGTCGGAGCCGAGGCCGGGAATGGTGTTTCGAGGAGCGGTGATGGCGACCGTTGGCGCGACCACAAAGTCTTGGAGCGCTTCTGTGGGGAGCGTGCCGGAGGCATAAACTGAATTGGGTCCGACCAGGATGACCCCGCGAGTGGTGGCACTTCCGGTGACCGTATCGGCCACGGGAAACGCGAGGGTTTTGTCGGTGGCTTTGCTGGCGGTGGTGAGATTGGTGATGGTGAGCGCGGGAGAGAAAACGGGCGCATTTGCGGCTGTGGGTGCGACGACCGATCCATCGGTGTTGGCGGTGAAGGCGCTTTGCTCGTTACCGCTGATGAGCCAGCCGAGTTGGGTTGGCATAAGGCCTCCGCGATTGGCGGGGGTGAACTCAGCCGAGTCCGGTTTTAAATTGTAGCTGGCGGTGCGGGAGTTTCCCCAGGCACCGGTCCAGTAACGTGCGCCGGGCTGCACGGCGATGTGCGGGACGTAGGCGGTGCCGCCGACGGTGGGGGCGAGTGGCTGCAGGTCTTGCTTCGCAGTCGTCGGATTGGCCGGCTCGAAACGCGGGTGTTTGTCAAAGGGAGCTACGCCAAGTTTGTCCTTATCGGCGATCAAGTCGGCGGGTGCGGTGACGCGTTGATCGGGGCCGGCGTATTTTTGGAGTTGGCCGATGGCGATATTGAGGGCCATGAGCGCGTTTTGGCGCGCCTGGTCGAGTTGGTGACTATTGTCCGCGATGCGGGTCTCGACGCGAGTGAGCGAGGCCATGGCTACGAGCACGAGCACGAGGAATGCGACCAGCGTGATCGTGATGAGCAGAGCGAAGCCACGCTGCATATTCGGCTGATGGCCGGGAGGGAGCTTCATCATGGGGTAGGTAGGGGTAGGGCCAACGCGACGCTGCACATAAAACTGTTCACAATTTAAACGCCCAACAGAAGTCTATTGCGGGAATACGGCATGTGAACGCGATGTGGACAAGTGATGCGTGGTTAGGGTTGGGTGAATTCCCATGGTCCCCAGAGGGCGGGAGTCAGCTGGGCCTCGGAGGGCACGTCGGAAACGATACTCGTCGCCTTGTTGCTCCAATAAATGCGGTTGGTGGTTTCACTGCCGTTGCCTCTCAGGATGCCGATGTCGCCGCGAATCCGCATTCCCAGCGCGGGTCGGAGCAAAAGAAGCTCAAGCGGAACGGAGAGCTCGAAATTTCCCTTTTTGTCGGTCGCCAGTATCACTTGATCGGATACGTCTTCGACCTTGTCGAAGTAGATGGTGCGCCACGGACTGCTGAAGGGAATTCTGGCTGTTTCCGGCGTGCCGGGAACGATGGCGCGGTAGAGCATTGCCTTGGTCTGGAGTTTCGAGGTCCGCCCCTTTGCGTCGACGGCTGCGGGGACTTGGGTGACCAGTAGGCGGACATCGCCGGCCTCGGGTTGCTTGCGCTTGGGGTCGGCATTGGGGTTCGCGCCGATCATGAGGTCCAGCGCGCCGCCCGTTTTGAACAGCGCGAGTGGATTTTCGCCGGTGTTTTCCAGCAGCCTGGGGTCGCTCGTTTTCCATGCGGCAAATAGGGAACCATTGGCGACGACAACGGACGCGGTGATGTTTTCGCGACCACGCTGGTCAATCTCGACCCAGCGGGCGGATTTCCAGTCGTCGAGTTGACCGTCCACTTGCGGAGCGGGAGATGCGGGGGTGATCTTGAATACGCCGCTGCCCTGTTGCCGTTGACGATCGGCTTCGCGTTGCAGCAACAGTTCCTCGGAGCGGGCCAAGTCATCGGCCGTCACGTTAAGGCGACCCGCGTCGATCCGTTTGATCGTATCCAGTCCCTCCAGACTGACGACCGCGCAGCGTGTGCCGTCCACCATCAAGACCGCGCCGTCGGGAGTGCTGGTGATCGTGGGCCAGAAATTTTCTTGGCTCAGGGTCAATCCCTTCAGGCTCATGCCTCGCTGGGCCGCAGGCATGTGCCAGGCTTTTCCAAGGCGCACATCCTCAAATAGCGTGGCGACGAAAAGACCGTCGCGGGTAAACACATAGGGGCCGCCCTGATCGCTATTGATTGCCCAGAGGGTTTCTTGGCCGGCTTTGAAAAAGCCGCCGAGCAGTCGAGTTGAGCCAATGATCTGACCGGGGAAGGAGTGGCGGGGAGCACGTTGTCCAGCGTGGAGGCCGGGCCAGAGGCTCGGGTAACTCCACTGTGCCAGACCATCCTTGGTGCCGCTCAGTGAACGGGCGTCAAAGGGGCCGACGCCGAGCGAGACTACGGTCCATCCCGATTCGTCGGTGAGTGACTGGTCGCCACCGGAAGAGGCGGCAAACTTGACGTTTTCCGCGAGCACCTGCCCTTTGGACAGATCGTAACGGGGGGCGCCGCGTGCATCAAAGCTCACGGGAGCGAAGCGCAGGGACTTGCCCATGGTTTTGGGATACGCCGAGCCCATGTTCGCCACGCAGAAGGAGAGGTCGGGCATGAGGGTCACGCCACGGCACTCGGATTTAATCATCTCGACTTCCTCCGGCTGGATTTGGGCGTCGCCATTGGTATCGCACCAAAGGAACAGGGTGTCGTCCGGCATGTCTCCAGACTTCGTCAGCTGCATGCCCTCGGGCCAGCGGGAACGGAAGGCATCCTCTTTGAAAAGGTTCCAATTTCTGGTCCGGCCCAGCGCAGCCACGGGTCGGGCGACTCCGTCACGATCCAGGAACAGCATCGTGGTGCCGTTTCCGGCTACCGGAGCGGAGTTGTAGGCGTTGGTGAAATAGCGCCGGCCCTTGAAATACACCGGGGTTTCCGGGGCACTGGATTCGCGTGGTAGCTCCATGGAGCCTTTCGAGTCGGCACGGTAAATGACCGAGACGAGCTCGGAGGTGCCTTTGTCCCAATCCAGGCGAAACTCCATCGAGCCCTCTCCTTCGTGCGCGTAGTAGAATCGGGTTTTATCCTGCGGATCGATTACGCCGCCGCCGCCGTATTTACCGGGGCCGTAGAAGGCGTTGATTAATTTTCCATCGAGCGACCAGACACTCACGCGGCGGGGCAGGTCGTCTTTTTCAGCGACCCAGAGTTGGTTCTTAGAGTCGATGGTAATACCCGCGGGGTGATTCATGTGGCCGGGATCGTAGGGGCCGGCCTTGGGCACTCCTGGAACGCCGATGGCACGGAGGAATTCTCCCTTGGGGGAAAATACTTTTACCTGATGGCTCGTGCCCCAGTCGCTCACGTAGAAATTGCCAAGCGTGTCCAAGGCGACGGCCTTCGGGTCTTCCAGCCCGCTTGCAATAATGACTTGGGGCGGGGAATCCGCGGAGGGGAAGGCGGGGAACCGCAGCAACTTTGTGCCGGACAACACGATGAAACGTCCTTGGGAATCGAATACGCTTCCGCGCGGTGATTCCAAAGGAATGCGACCGGTTACCGCGGTCGTTTCGCCGGGCTTGGCGTTGACGAATAACAATTCGTTTAAATGAATCAGGCTGCAAACCAGCACGCCATCGCGCGCGGATAGACCGCTGAGCGACTCGGACATTTTGGTGTTTGCGGGAAGGGTGCCGAGATCGACATCCATCACGGACTTGCTGTCACCCGAGGGCGTCAGGGTGTTGAGGCGTAGGATGGAAGAGTCTTTGACGTTGTCCTTTTGCCATCCAGTCCCGACGTAAACCGAGACGGCAGGATCGGGCTTTGATCCAGAGTCGTAGGCCATGTAGGGGGCGCCGGTCCAGGTGCCGCCGATCCATTTGCGCCCGCCGCGTTTGCGTCCATCGAGATCGACCCACGCGACTGCGTCGGGGCCTTCAGTGACAAGGCAACCGAGGTAAACGAGCGGATCGCGGGTGGGGGAGCGTTCGCCGCCCGGCACGAAGAGGGCGGCTTGAGGCGGGCTGTGGTTGGCAATCCATCCGCCGGTGTGATCTTCGGTGCCCCAAGGCGGGCTGCCGGGGGCATAGACGGAAAACTCGTAGTGCGGCACGACCTCTTTGCGCCAGAGTCCGTGGACATGATATTCGCCGGGAGCGACCGGTTGGAAAGGCATGTTGTAAACGCTGAGGTTGGCTGCCTGGACGTCGCGTCCGAGATCATCGGAGCCGTCCCACCAGACGGTGTTTTTACCGGCCGGGAAAGGCGTCTCCGAGATCAGGTTGCGCACGCGGGTTCCCTTGACGTCGTCGATGACGAGAGTGACGTAGCCGGCTTCGGGTAGTGTGAAATTGACGGGGATCGCGCCCGCCTTGGCGGGCTCTTCGAGTCGTTTGGCAAAGGCTGTGCTGACGGCTTCGGCCGGGTGATTTCCCAAAGCAGAAAAAACCATCCATTCGCCGAGCCAGACGCGTTTGCCGTCGCGATGCCGGTCCTTGGCGGATGCCTCGCCCGACACCGCAGTGATGCGCAACCGCAGTGCACGAGTGGTGATCTCTTTACCAAAGTCCGTCCAGTATGGGGCAAACATGGTGGGATAGCGGTTTTTGACATCGGTCAACACAGTGAGTGTCTGCCACGCGGTTTCGGAGGCATCGCCCGGCGCGACTTCGTCCGGTCCCGAATACGTCTGGATCTCCGCCGCGCCAAAGCCCGCCCAGATCAGCGACATGCCGCGTATTTTCACCGGTTCGGGCCAGGTGAGCAGCAGCCACTCGGGTTCGTCGGCAATAAGCCGGGGACGTTCGCCATTTTGATTGTTGATGTTTTCCCAGGCGCCCCAGCTGTCATGCTCGCCGTTGTTTATTTTCGAGATGGCTTTTGATGCTTGTCCAGAGGGCGCGGCCAGCAGGGCGACGTTGGCGAAGCGTTCTTCGATAATATAGGCCCCGTGAAGGCTCGCGACGTAGGATTTGTCCAGAGGCGATGAGTCGTGGGTAAAACGTAAGGCGCGGGTCGTGGTGTTTGGCGGAAGCAGCCACGCCACAAACGAATCGTCGTCCGGCTGCAGGTCGCTTTCTGCGCGCGTCGCGGGAATCCACTGCGAATCGTCGGCGAGATTTCCCGGGTAGTTCGAATTCGGTTTCAATACGCTCACCGCTACGTCGCCGCTGACAAGTAGCGTTCCCACTGGCACAGGACTGGTGAAGCCAATGCGCAAGTGACGCGGCCCGGGCGTTTTCGAATCACCGAACTTGGCTCCGATAAAACCGGGTAACGAGGTCCGGGTGACCATGACGTTTTTAGGCTCCGGGTTTTTGGAGAACCGGTCAGTGACGGGACGCTCGGCCCCATCGACCCACTCGGCGTAAGCGGCGGGATCGAGGAGTTGTTCAGTGACGGCCGTTTCAAAGAGGTTTGTCGTTTCCGCTCCCTTGGCGATCCCCACACCGGAGGACAGCAGGCCCCAAAGGCAGGCGATCATAAGTGGCAGACGAAAGGTATTTTCAGACTTCATAAGTGTGGGGACAGAAAATGTAGACGGCTACCACGCGTCGCGGTGAATGACGGGGACCGAAGTGAGAGGTGCCCTTTGGCGTGAGGCATCCAAGGGCACTTGCAGGCGACGGTGATCCCTGTCGCGGCTTGGTGTTTTTTTGAGCAAGCTTCGTTTGGATCAGATCCGACGACGACGGCAGGCAACCAGCAGCACGAACGCACCGCCGATAAGAGCTGCAGTCGAAGGCTCGGGGATTTCCGCGGTGGAGATGTAGGTCAGATAGAGCTGGGTGTTGTCACCACCGATCCCGTCGGTGTCACCGAGGGCGAGTGCAAAGGTGCCTGTGAAGTCGTTGGTGAAGCCGGCAGTATTGATATTAAAATAGCTCGTGGAGAAGCTGGCGATTTCGGTGGCAGAGTCTGCGATCAGCCACTGATAACTGGAACCCGAATCAAAGCCCGTCGTGTCACCGGACGCGTTGGCGAGGGTGAGGCTGATCACGTTGATTGTGAACTTGTCACCGGCGTTCGCGGTGATGTTGAGGCCCGTGCTGAAGTTAACCAAGTCCCAGCCCGGATCGAATCCGGCCGTGCCGGCGACGTTGTTGATTTCCCAATTGTAGCTGCCGCCGCCGGCCCAGGTTTGGGTGGTGGTCGTCGCCGTGCCGGGACTGTTGCCGGGGGCAATGGTCTGGTTGGCTCCGATGGTCAGTCCGCCGAGGCTGGAGCCGTTCCAATTGGTGCCGCCGAGTTTGCCGTTGGTGAAGGTGAGGGCACCCGAATAGTTCGCGGAGGAGTTGTAGGCGAACGTGCCGCCGGAGGCGACGGTTACATTGCGCGTCAGGCCGACGCTGCTGTCGTAACGGACCATGGAGGAGGCTCCGGAGACGGAAACTCCGCTGCTCGTGTTGATGGATCCGGTGCCGGTCACAGCCAGAGTGCCGGTGTTGACGGTCGTTGCGCCGGTGTAGCTGTTGGCACCCGAAAGGGCCCAGGTGCCGGTGCCGGCTTTTACCAAGGAGGTCGTGTTGACGCCGGAGTTATCACGTATGATGCCGCCGATTTCACCGGTGCCGGCGGTCGAGCCTTGAAGCGTGAGGGTCTTGATGCCTGCTCCGGTTGAGGTGAGGTTGCTGGTGAACTTCAGGAGGCCGGTGCCCGACTGATCGATGATGCCTCCTCCGGTGTCACTGCGCAGATCAATGACGCGATCCGTGGTGCTCGCGCCGCCGGTGTAGGTCAACTGACCGGTGGTTGTGGTGTAGCCCAAGCTAATGGTGCCATAGGCGGCAGTCGTCGGCGCGCCAAGGGCACTGGCGCCTCCGTTTACGTTGCCAATGCTGTTGATGCTGAGAATGCCTTCTTGGATGTAGGTGGGACCATTGTAGGTATTGGCGGCGGAGAGCGTCATGGTGCCCGCACTCTTCTTTGTGACGCCATAGCCTAGATTCGTGCTGCTGACCACGGCGGTGACATCCAGTTCGTTCGTGGTATTGGTCGAATCGTCTACGACAAAGGTGCGCTGCCCGCCGCTGAGGGCGAGGTTGCCGGAAATCGTGGCGGTGCCAGGGTCGTTTGCCGCGAGCGTAGCCTTGGTGTAGAAGACGTTGGTGCCGAGGGTAAGCGTGCCGGTGCCGGTGCTCAAGGTGTTGGTGGCGTTCGCGCCCGCCGTCGCACCACCAAACGTGAGGAGGGAGCTGATCGTCGAATTGTAGCCCGCCAGATCCAAAATCGCGTTGCCTGAGGCGGCGGTCGCGTTGATCACCGTCGCGCTGGCCGTCGGCGTGGCTTGGTTGATGCCGTAGGCGAGGGTGCCGGAGGTGACGGTCGTCGTGCCGGTGTAGGTGTTGGCACCGGAGAGCACGAGGGAGCCCGAGCCAAGTTTCGCGAGGCCGTTGGTGGCGCTGGTGCCAAGGTCGCCGATGTTGCTGCTGTAGGTGAATGTGCCTGCGGTGGCGTTGGTGGTGTCAAAACCGAAAATGGCACCTGTTTTGAATCCGACCGTTGCCGTGCTCGCTCCGAGATGTGATGCGTCGCGGAGGGTGTCGATGGCGGTCGCGTCGAAATACCCAGAGGCCGAAGCGCCCACTCCGACCGCGAGAACGGCGGAGCTCGCCACGGAGATATTCGAGGTCGTCCAACTGGACGCAGTGCCATTATATAGGGCGGCCTGTTTGGCAAAATCGAGGGTGCCGGCAGAAATTGTCGTGGCTCCGTTGTAGGTGTTCGCGCCGGAGAAAATCTGGGTGCCTGCTCCACTTTTGGTTATTTGGAAGTGCTGGTAGGTGCCCTCACTGATGCCTCCCGCAAAGTCATACGTGCCGGATGTCTGCGTTAAAGCAATGTTGACGGATTTCTCATTGGCTAGTGGAAGGTCTTGGCCCGTTAGGATCGCCCCGGTGGATGCACCGGCAAGACCGTTAAATGTCAGCCCTCCCCCGAAATTGGATGGAGTCAATCCGTAGTTCAGAGTGCCATTCAGGGTGGTGGATCCGAGGGTATTGTTGCTGTATGCCCTGAGCTGGAGTGTCGCGCCAGCCTCCACGCGGGTGCTTCCACCGACCGTGATGTTGATAGCGTCATTCAACCTGACGTCACCATTGTTGATCACCAAGTCCCCGTTAATGTTTAGTCCGAAATAGGCGTTTGACCGGCTGAAATTTAATATCCCCGTGCCGTTTTTGGTCAGGTTTCCGGTGATAGTCAGGGGAGAAGTGGCAAAGTTGAAAGTTACCGTGTCGGTTTCGTTGTAAGAAAGGTTGGTGATGGTATACGCAGAGGACATCGCGACCGTCCTGGCGCCAAGAATACTTGTGATGTTGATGGAGTCGGTGCTGAGGGGACCGCCGGCGATGGGGGAATTCCACGTCGTGTCTGTGGCCCAGTTCCCTCCCGCACCAATGTCATAATCAGTTGCCCAAGCCGGACCGGCCATGCTCAGGCCGGCCAAGACTGCAATTGGGAAAAATGGGGTAGGATTTTTCTGCATCTGCCCCATCGGATTCTCCATGGAGTCTCTTTTTTTGGGGTAAGGGGTGGGGTTTTCCATGCGCATTGAATACATACCGAACCAAGCAGAGTGCAATTCGAACAGTATTCGTTCAGTAGCACGCGGAGGTTTCACCACGGATTTCACGGATATACACGGATGAGCCAGGAGAAGAGGCCTGAAGGATTTTCCCGGCTGCCACCTGGATTTCTTTCTATCCGTGTAATACGCAGTTAATTCTCTCTGCCCAGGAGGCCGGGGAAATGGAAATCCGGTGGGTCACCGGCTTGACGGCGGCGCGGGCGGCGGCGTGGCCGGCCTCGGTTTTGGTGACAAGTAGTCGGCTGAGTTCGTCGTAGTGGGACGCTCCCTCCGGCAGATACTTCCGCAACTGGCCGATCATGTTGATGGTGGCCCTGACCTGCACGACTTCGGAGCCCTGTTGCTTCGACATTATTTAACCGGCTTCCTCGAAAGGCTTGCTGAACGGATTTTCGGGAAACGCCGCGGCGAAATTGATGCCGGAATCCAGTTGAGCGGCGGTGAATTCTTTGCTGGCGGTGCCCCATGTCACCACGGCGCGGGCGGGGGCGTTTTTAACGACCAAACGGTAACGGTTCAGTTCTTCGTTGAAAGGAACAAACGCGCTCATGGCTCGGGCGCTGGCATCGGTTTCCGATCCGGAGAAGCAGAATGGATAGCGGGTGGACTCGACTTCGAGGACTCCCTGCTTGAAGCCCGTCACTTCCTGACCGGGAGAGCCGGCGGCGGTGCCGGCCTTGAAATCCACGATGAGCGTGCCGATGTCGCCGCTCACGCCCAAGGCCTTCAAGAGTCCTAAGGGCAGGGCGGAGGGACGGGCTTTGGCGGGAACCCTAATTTGCTCTCGTTCTTAATGGAACGTCACCGTCAACACGCCGCTGACCGGCACGCGGAACCGTTTGACGCCGCCGAGCTTCGCCGGGCCAAGGCGGTCCGCGGCATTCCCCATGCAATCAACCGTCTCGCCGGTTGCGTTCCGCTCTACCGGTCCGAAATCGACATACACGTCCTCCGTATCTCCGCTGTTTACGACCAAGAGTGTGTCACCGGCCGGGTCGTGCTTGTGGACGCCGTGGCCGTAAATGACCGCGATGGTTTTCCCGTCGCGCCTTGCGGACACCACCGGGTAGTTCTGCTCCGGTGCGAGCGGAATGAGTTCGCCGTCGAGCAACACGTCACGGTTGGCCAGCCAGAATCTTAGGTAAAACCGGATCATTTTCAGGTGCGCCTCGGGGAGCTTGCCGAGCAGCACCGAGATTTGCGGCACGCCGAACAGGGTGGCGGTGATCTGCCGCGCGGCGTCCTCGATGCTTTCCCCGGCATGCCACATCAGCATGTCGGAATGCACCGGGGTGTTGCCGGAGGTGAGCCGTAGGTCGATTACGCCGACGCGATTGCGCAGGGCGTCGACCGGACAATCGGTGACGCGCAACATGTTGCCAAATTTACGCATGAGCGGCCCCACGTAGCCCTGCCGAAACTCAATGCACAGGTCGGGCTTGATGGAGAGTAGGGCCGACGTCGTTTCCTCCAGCAGTCGTTCGATGGCGTCTTCCAACGAGTCGTAATCGCGCGCCGGATTTGGTTGGTTGGAATCGGGGCTGAGTCCGAAGGCGTCGATAAAATCCAGCTTCAATCCATCCAGGTCGTAGGCAACAACGCGGCTTTTGTATAAATCGACCAGGAATTCACGGACTTCCGGGAAGCGCGGGTCCAGCTTCTTTATGTCGGAGTCATCGTTCCGCAGAAACTTTCCGTCGAATCGGGCGACTGCCTTGGAATGGATGCCAACAAAGGGCACCGAAAACCAGAGAATGAACTTTAGGCCGGTCTCATGCACGCGATCGACGAACCTACGCATATCCCCGACTTTTTCCGGCGCGTGCTCCCAGTCGCCGCAGTAGGCGTAGCCTCGCTCGTTGTTCACCGTTTGCCAGCCGTCATCCACGATGATGGAGTCGATGCCCAGCTCCTTCGCCAGTCTGCATTCGTCGATGATCGCATCCACATCCAGAGCCTGATGGAAACTATACCACGTGGAATAAACCGGCAGGCGCGCGGTCTCAGGCACGGCCACTTTGCGTGGGCCCGTCGCAGTATCCCACCCTTTTTGCACGTCGCCGATGCACTGGTAATAGGGCAGCCTTCTTTGGTCGATCCGGATGATGGCTTCGTAAGCCTCGATCTTGTTTACCAACTGCGTGAAGAACTCGATTTTGAATACCAGCCGGCAACTTTCCTCGTTTACGCCGGCCTGGATGGTGATCGGCGTTTTGTAATCCGACACCGCCAGAGTGATGCGGTTGTTTCCGCTCGCGTCCAATACCGTCATCACCGGCATGGAGCTGGCGGCGCGGGAGTTGGCCGAAATCATGGACCAATCCGGCATCACGCCTTTTTTATAACCCAGCATCGGAGTCCAGGTGGAAAACATGCCGATGCACGGCAGGGAGAAGCTAACCGTCAGTTTTTGCGGAGTGATTTTTTCCGCGTGCCGAACGGACAATTTTAATTCCAAGAGCGGATTTGCGTCATCGCCCGAGGCGAGGGCAAGGGCGACGAGCCCGCCACTTTCGTCGGTCACTGTGCAGTCAATTCCGCCAAACGAGAAGGTGGTCATAGGAGGTTTTTTTATTAGGGGAGTCTGCAAATCGCGCCAACGCGCGGGGATAAGGTGAGGACTTTGTCCTCGGCTCGGGTGTAGCCGCCGTGCGGTCGACGGTTACGCACGATCGCACCGTGGGCGGAGCTTAGAGCTATTCCAGTTCATTGGTTCCCCACAAGCCGGGAGTGACGTCGGCTTCGCCGGGCACGTCGTTAACAGGGTTGGTGCTCTGGTTGCTCAGTAATGGCGACGTTGGCCTGGGTGCCGGCGGTGTCGCCGGTCTTCGCGATGCGGTAAACCCCGGGCTAGTTCACCTCGGCGGCGCGGTCCTCGTTAGTTTTTGAGCGTCCCCATACTGGACCTTGGTGTAGGTGAACTTATCGTTAGACGGTGGGAACAGATAGGGCGGGGTGTTTCATGGAGAAAAAAGAGACATTAGTTTTTCTCTGGAGCGGGCAGCGCATTCAAACTGGGTGAGGCAGGCAGGTTGAGCGGGGCCAGCTGCGCCATCTGGGCGGCGGCCATTAGGAAGGCGCCGCTGGCATATCCTACGGTAAGATCGGCGTGGACCTTCGCCGGTTGGGCACCGACACCCTGCACATAGCCGAGCAGGCCCTTTTCGGTGCGGGCGGCCAACAGGGCGGCCCAGGCTTTTTCCACCACCGGGCGGTAAGTTTTTTCATCGAGGACGCCGTTGTTGATGCCCCACGCCATGGCAAAGGTGTTCAACGCGGTGCCACTGCTCTCCGAATAGGGGAATTGCTCATAATCCAGTAGGCTGGGGCTCCAGGTGCCGTCGGGCCGCTGAATGGAAGCCAGCTTGGCCGATATTTCTTTGAGCTGTTCGACATACCGGGACCGGAGCTGATCGCTCTCGGGAATATACGGAAGAATCCGGGCCAACGCTCCCATGACCCACCCGTTGCCGCGGGCCCAAAAGACCTTTTTACCGGCCTTGGTTTTTTTCTCCATAAACGACTTGTCGCGAAAAAATAAATGCTCGTCCTGGTCGTAGAGCAGGTCGCTGATGCGCGTCCATTCGACGTGCATCGCTTGCAGGTATTTCGGATCACCGGTGGTCGCGCTGAGGCGGGCATGAACCGGAGCAGCCATGAACAAGGCGTCGCACCAATACCAAGTCAGCCCCTCCTTCTGGGGTAGCTCCGCCGCGCGGGTCGCCTTGTCCGTCATTTCCTGACTCAGAATCCTTTCCGTGGTTAGGGCGGTCCGGCGTTCGGTATCCACAAGCGCGACGGGGTCTTTGGTCTCGGCATAATAATCTAGAAACGCCTGGGCGCTGCACATGTCGTCGGCGTGGTTCGGCTCGTTTTTCTGGTCCACGTAAAACAGTGTCCAAGGCCCTCCATTTGGTGACGACCTCGATCCCATATTGTGGATCGCGTCCCGAATACAGGTTTCTTCGAAACCGTGGAGAGATCGACCACGCCTGCCCAAAAAACGCCGTCTATCCAGAAACGGGCCCAATAGTTTCGCCCCATGGCATCAAATTGGGCCTCGGCCATTTTTTCGCCGGCGTCGATGACTTGATCTCGGGTCATGGTCCCGGCGCGTTGCGGGACATCGCGGACATGAGTCGAGGGCGCCACCGTGTCGGCGCTAACGATGGGATCTGCGGCATACATTGCCGGAAGGCATACGCCGATCAGAATAGGCAAAACGGCACGCGTGGACGATCTGAGAAAGCGAGGAGGTATCATATCAATAATCAGTGAGCTGACTTTTTCTCAACGGCCGCGGTTTGGGATTTGTTGTGCAGTCATGCGCTGAGGCGGACACGGGCGTGCATACAGGGCGGGGGGAGGGAAAGGGTTTGGGTAAAGGTGCCGTATACGTGCATGGACCGCGTGCTAATGTGCAAGAGATTGCCACCGTTTTACAAATCGTTCAGTATTCGTTCTCATATGCCGCGCTATCCCACGAAATCCGCATTTCCTCCCCTGGAGGAGCTTCTGCCTGAATTTGCCGGGTTGAAACGAGGTTCGTCCAAGCTTTGCCAAATCGCCGAGCTCTTGGTGACGCTTATTCTGGCTCACCGGACCACGAAGAACCTGACCTTTTATTCCACGCGCGAACTGGCGCGTTTTTTTGGCACGAGCCAAAACACCGCCGCGCTTGTGGTGAAGCACCTCGAAGGCGAAGGATTCGTGCGGCGGGTGAGGGGCAGTCAGACCTTGGTGTTGGGCACCCAAGTTGTCACCCGATCGCGTATTCAGGCGGTGGCTGGATTGATGCTGTGGGACTTTACCCAGCGCTTTTCGGAAACGCACATGACGCTGGTCCGGCAACTTGGTGATGAACTCCGACCGCATCATATCGCTCTCGAAGTCATCCCCCATTTCGATCTCGGTGACCAGCATCTGGACATGAATGTGCTGCTGAGGCGACATGCGCTCGATTTTATGATCTGGCCCTTTCCTTTCCGGCACCATCACGACGTCATGCTGCGGCTCCAGGATCGCGGCACGCGCAACCTCGTGATCGGACTCGATACGAGCCCCTTGCCGTTTACCCGGAATATTATCGTGGATTTCCCGACAGCCTATGGAGAGCTGCTCGACTACTGGAAAGATAAACATGGCATTCAGCGCGTGCTGGTCGTGAAGCCGCGCGAGTTCACTCCCCGAAACCGAATCAACGTTTTCCATCAGTTAGCTCTGAAGATGGGCTTTGACTGCCAAGTCGTCTCGAGTGACTACACCTTACCGGCCGAAGTATTGACCACTGAAAAAGAACGTATCGGCATCGCCCTGCTCGACGAGCATTCCACCGCCGAGTTCATCTTCTATGATCCGCCGTCATTTATCAAAGTGGCGCGTCAGCATCGTGTTCTTTTTGGCAATGGTAGCGTCAACGTGCCTTTCGTGCCGAACGGTGAATTGCGGGTGGATCGTATCTTTGTTCGCGACGACAAAGTCCCCGACGAAAGGGGATGCTCCCTTTGCACTGCAATCACCCAAAAGCTGGTTCAATGGTGCGCGGGGGATTTTTCAGCACCGGCTATTCATGTGCCGGCTCAGTTTTGGGATAACGGTAAACTGTGGCGGTATTTATAACGCGATTTTGAGTGGCGGCGAAGCTGGCGACTGAACGTATACTGAATGATTTGTAAGGCGTATTCAATCGTCTGACGCTCTCGGGGTATGTCGTTACTTCGCTTTCCCCCACTTGAGTCTTTTATCCCGAAGCCCGCCCGCCTCTGCTTGGCGGGTGCGTTCGTCGCGCTGGCCGCCTTGAGTCCGCTCGGGGCCACGCAGACTGATAATTTCGGCATTCATGCCGTGCCCGTTCCCAGCAAAGTCGAGATCGATGGCAAGCTGGGCGACTGGGATCTCTCGGGCGGCATTTTGATGTGTTATGACCTCGAGACGTTGCGGGAAAAATATTCCGGCACGGTCTCGGTGATGTATGACCGGGACAATGTGTATCTCGCGGTGCAGTGGAAGGACGCCACACCGCTGGGAAATTCCCACGACCCCAAGTTTGCGTCCGGAAAGGCATGGGCGGGAGACAGTCTTCAGTTGCGCATCAAGACTGATCGCATCGCCCACATCACCGCCTGGTATTATGCGCCGAATAAAGAGCCGGCGTTAACCATCGCATATGGCGTCGGGGTGACCCAGCCCTTTGGCGGAAGCAGCAAACAGCTTTTCCATACCGAGGGGGCCAAGCTCCAGGAAGGGGTTGAGATGGCTTTCTTAGAAGACGAAGACGGCAAGGGCTATGTGCAGGAGATCAAGCTCCCCTGGGCCTTGATCGTGCAGGATAAACAATACGCAGTCGGGGACGATTTCCGCATGGGCGTGGAATTGCTCTGGGGCGAAGCCGATTGGCCGACGCATCGTTATGCCGATAACATGGCGGAAGGAGCCAACAGCCGGGAATTCTTTTTCACCGCCCACAATAGTTGGGGGAAGGTCATCCTGGAGCCCAAGGGTGGACTGAAGTTGCCGGAGCCGGTTTACATGGCCGCCTATCGCCGGGCCATGGAAGGTGAGACTCTGGAAGGGCCGGTGGAAATCAACTACACGCTGCCCAAGGACTCTCGCGTGACCTTGGCGATTGATGACATGGACGGTCGCCGTTTGCGCAACCTGCTTCCCGCCGCCGCACGTAAAGCGGGGAAAAACACCGAACGCTGGGATGGACTCGACGATGCGGGCAATCCGGTGGAGCCGGGACAATACCGCTTCAAGATCATCTATCACGACGGCATTCACGCCAACTATGCGACGTCCTTTGCGAACCCCGGGAATCCCTCTTGGAAGACCCCTGATGGCAAGGGCGGTTTTTACGGCGACCATACTGCTCCCATGGCCGCGGCGGCCGGAGGCAATTATGCAGCCTTGGCCACACCCATGGGCGAAGCCGGACCGCATTTGATCGGGTTGAATCTGGACGGCCAAAAGCTGTGGGATCTGCCCAACCGCAGCGCGTTTGACGGAGGACAGATCAGCCTGACGACCGATGGCAAAATTCTCTGGGTGGCCAACGAGGGTCGCGCTACGACGATCTACCGCGTGCAAGTGGCGACCGGAAAATACGCACCCTGGAATGCGACGGTGAAAGATGCTTCAGGAGTGGAGAACCAAGTGCTCGACCTGAAGGTAACCGAAGCTCCCGGCCTCATCGGTCACCGCGAGTTGGGCGCAAACCTGTCGGCGATCGCGCAGTATCAAGGAAAGCTGGCCGTCTGTCTCAGGCGCGAGAATCGGGTGAAAATCCTGAATGGCGATACCGGCAAGGTGGAGGCTGAGTTTGAACTGGCATCGCCCGCCGCCATTACCCACGCGGCCAAGGGCTGGCTCGTCTTGTCCGAAGGTAAATTACTGTGGCTGGGCGCGGATGGAAAAACCGTTCCGTTTACCGACGGCGTCTATGCCGATGGTTACGGACTCGCCGTGGATGCGGACGCGAATGTTTACCTTTCCGTTCGGGGCACGCAGCAGAACGTCCAGGTGTTTTCGCCGGAGGGAAAACCCGTGCGCCAGATCGGCGTGAAGGGTGGACGCCCGCACGTAGGCAAATATCTGGCCAGCGGCATGCGCGATCCCGCGCAGATCGCGGTGGACTCCCAAGGTCACCTTTGGGTGGCGGAATCGACTGAGAACCCCAAGCGCAGCAGCCTTTGGGATACAAAAACGGGCGAGCTGATCCGCGACTTTGCCGGCACGACCGGATATGCAGTCGCCGGTAGCATCAATCCGTTCGATCCGACCATGGCCTTTTCCGGCGATACGGTTTACAAGATCGATCTGGAAAATGGCGGCTACACCCCGACCTATTCGTTGGGTGGCAGCGGAAATCCCGACCAGGTTTTCCCTCCCAGGGTGCATCCCGCGACCACGAGCAAGACCGTGATCTATAAGGGTAAAACCTATGTGTTTAGTCCCGACGGCATCGGCCGGGATTCGGTTACTTGCATTCTGTGGGATGGCAAGAATTGGCGTTCGGTGGCCAATGTCGGAACGGTTCCGAATCTGACCAAGGGAAAGCTGGGCGGGAACCTCAAGGCATACCTGCATCCCGTTTTTGAAGGACATAGCAACGAGTGGTATTCGTGGGCGGATGCCAACAAGGACGGACTGGTGCAGGCCGACGAGATGAAGTTTGCCAAAACCGAAATCGACGGAAAGCCGGTAAGCATCCGGACCTATCTGTGGGGACGTCTGCCCGATAATGACGGCGCGATGACCTTCATGATCCAGAATAAGGCGGACGTGCTCTGGCGTCTGTCGATCGCATCCGTCACGGCCGCAGGCGCGCCGGTTTATGACGTTACCAAACCGGACGTGATCCAGGTTGATCGCCCGATCATCGGCGGTGGCAACGGTCAAGGCATGACGGTCGGCGGCAGCGATGGCCGGACCTACCTCAACCAGGATCCGATCGTGGCGATTGATAAGGACGGCAAAGTGCAGGGCGGTTATCCGAGCAAAAACATCGGTGTGCATGGTTCGCATCACGCACGCTCGGCCAAGCCGGGTTACATCATCGGCCCCTCTTCGATTCTGGGAGTTGCCGACATGGGCAAGGAGATCGGCGATGTCTTTTATATCGGGGCAAACCTCGGTGAGAACTACCTGTTCACCCAAGACACGCTTTATATCCAGACGCTATTCAAGGATACGCGCGGCGGCGCATTTGAAATCCCGTCAAAAGCGGTCAAGGGCATGCCCATGGACAACATCACCGCGGGCGGCGAAAGCTTTGGTGGCAACTTTGTGCGCACGAAAGATGGTAAGTGTTATGTCACGTTGGGCGGCACCGATGCGATGGTCATGGAAGTGACCGGTCTGGACTCGATCCGGCGCATGAACGGCACCTTCAACTACACGAAGAAAGAGTATGTTGAGGCGCAAAAACTCGCCTTGGAGAAAGCAGCCGAGTCAGTGCAAGCGAGGGATTACCTCGTGGCGAAGGCCGCGGCTCCGGCCGTGATCGATGGCAAGGCGGATGAGTGGCCTGAGTTGTTGGATAAGAAATCTTCGGTTCTGGAAATCCAAGAGGATGCCAGCACGCGTTATGGTCGCGTGCAGATGACCTATGATGCGGACAACCTCTATGTGGCCTGGTTGGTGATGAAGTCCGGCCCGATGATGCGAAACGCCGGCCAGGATTACCGTTTGCTGTTCAAGACGGGTGATGTGGTTGACCTGATGCTGGGGCCTGAAAAACAGACCGCGGACGGCCAAGGCAACCTGCGTATGGTGTTTTCAGTCATGGACGGAAAACCCGTGGCGGTGTTGAACCAACAAACGGCGAAGGGCGCGCCCAAGAGCGAGAGCTTCGAGTTTGCCTCCCCTTGGCGTTCGATGGTTTTTGACCGGGTCGTGCAAACACCGTCCGTGCAAGTAGCCACGGCCAAGGCCCAGGGAGGCGGCTTCCTGGTCGAGGCGTCGATCCCGTGGAAACTGTTGGGCATCGAGCCCAAGAGCGGACTCAAACTCAAAGCCGATGTCGGTGTCCTGTTTGGTGATTCCTCCGGGACGCAGACCGTTGCCCGTCATTATTGGAGCAATGAAAACACCAATCTGGTGAACGACATTCCCGGTGAAGCCGAGTTGACCCCGAAGCTGTGGGGAACCTTGGAGCTTAAATAAAACAACAAGGCAGTCTGAACGAGCGCCCGTTTCCTCGTCCCGCCCAAAGCCGCCGATGCGGTCCGGGCGGGATGAATGGGGGAGGGCGCTTTTTTGCGGATAGGTTCCTTGGACTGCTCCGATTTATACGCTGCTGGACGACTGACGCTGGCAGTTGATCGGGTTCTCTCCCATGGTCTCGGAGGCCTGCATCCGTCTGGCAGAAAACGCTAACGCATGCGGTTCCACCTAGTGGTCCGACTGATCGACTGTGCCAGGAAGCAACTGAGCGAATACTGAACTGTTTGCGTGTGCCATGGGCTAGGCCCCCCTATTGGAGACAGTTATCTTACCCGATGAAAACACCCTATACCCTAGCGCAGTCTATTCGTGACATGAACCCTTTTGGCGGCAGGCACTCGAGACTGATGCCGCTAGTGCTCATAGCCGGCTTACTGCCGGCCGGCCCCTTGTCGGCCGGAACATGGGATTGGAACGTCCTCTCGGGAAATTGGAATGCTTCTGCGAGCTGGTCCTCCGCCACTAATTCGGGAACTTTCCCAACGTCCAACACCGATGGTGTTACCGTAAATTTGACCAACGGCACCCTTGGGACACCGGCGGAGGCCACACTCACCGCGGACTGGCTGTTGGGCAGCAACACCAGTGTCACCATCAATGCCCACAATACGTTGACGCTCTCTCTGGATAAGTCGTTCCAGGTAAATTCAGCTACGGCCAGTTGGACCAATCACGGCATCATTCAGTCCTCATCGACCAGTGGAAGGTTCCGTGGGACCGCGGGGACAAAAACCAATGACGGCACGATTCAGGCCCTGTCCGGCGGATATCTTACCTTCTGGGATTTCGGCACGATCAATAACGCCGGTGGCACGATACAGGCCAAAACCGGCGGGACGATCCGTTCTTGGTCAAGCGCCACCATCAACGGCGGAGCGCTGAAATCCGAGGTTGGCGGCACCCTACTGAATGACGCCAGTGGCAACTCTGCGCAGACCATTACTTTGACCGGAGTCACTGTGAGCAACGCGGGCACATATACGAACGATCAAAGCACCGTAGCCGCAGGTAATGGGTCCACCAGCATCCAAACGACTCTGGGCACCGGCACGGTGTTTACCAATGAGGCCGGCGCCATCACTCAAGTGCTCAACACGGGAAGCGGCACAACAACGAGTGCCACCAACAGAACGTCGTTATTCAATGTGAATTCCGGCAGCACTTTCAACAACGCCGGGACCCTGCTCATCCAGAACGATGCGACGCGCACCGGAACGCTCACCGGGCAAATAATCACCTTCACTGTGAATTCCGCGGCGACCGCATTCACCAGCACCGGCACGATCAAGGTGATCGCGAATACGACGGCAATCGGTGCGACGGCGACCTTCACGTCGGCCAAGTCGATCACCAACGACGGCGTTGTTCTAATCAAGGGAAACACGAACAATGAATATGCGACCTTCTCGGTGACGGGAACAGGCAATGACTACACCCAATCCGCTGGCAGCGGACGCCGCACCGTGCTTGAACAAGGCGGTGAGCTGAACGTGGTCGATCAAGTGGCGATTAATGGCGGCACCTTTGGAGGCGTGGGCACGGTGACCGGTGCGACGACGATCGGCGGCGATGCGACCTTGATTGTCGCGGAGACCTTTGCCGTCGCCGGAACTCCTGCGGCCGGCGTGCTGACGTTTAATAACACACTGGCGTTGGCCAATGATTCTGAAGTGAAGTTTGGCCTCGGACTGAATACGGCGACCAGCGGTCAAATTGTCCTCGTCGGGGCTTCGAACCTGACTGTGGGTAGCAACGTAACTCTGACACTGAGCGATTTGACCGGTGGCAGCTGGGTGGACGGAACCACATATCGGCTTTTTGATCTGGGGGCGGGCAGTATTAGCAGCACGAGCTTCGTGGTGAACTTCACGTCTTCCGGTTGGGATGCCGTGCTGAACACCGGCGCCGCCGGCACCGACTTTCTCGATGTGACGATCCATGCGATGGCGTCCGTGCCAGAGCCTTCCAGCTATGCCCTGTTCGGTGGCGCGGTCGCGCTCCTATACGCGGTGCGCCGTCGTAAGGCCCGGGCATCTACTTTGCCCTGCCGGTCCGTTTAGCATGTGCCGGTGAGTGAGCCCCGTCGGCTCAGGCATACTTGGTCTACACGAAAAAGGCCGGACTCTGTTGGAGCCCGGCCTTCGGAAAGATGATGTTTTTAAACCGTCGGGTTGGGCACGTAGGTGCCGCCGCGGCAGGTCTTCAGATAGTTTAGCGCGTGGACTTGGCCGGTCATCTCCAGGTCGCCTTTGTAAACCGGATCATGCCAGCCCTCGATGTCGATGGTGCTGGTGTAGTTGGCGGCGCGGAGAATGGAAATGATATCGGTCCAGTTGGTGTCGCCAAAGCCCGGGTGGCGGTGGTGGCAGATCGAGTTGGGGCCGCAGGTGCCTTCGCGGGCGATGACGTCGCGGTAGACGGAGGCGTCCTTGCCATGAACATGGAAGACCTTGTCGATCCATTGGCGCAGCTGCGGGATCGGGTCGATCAACTGGGTGAGCTGATGGCAGGGTTCCCACTCGAGGCCGACGTTGCTGTGCTCGGGCAAGGCGTCGAACATCAGTTCCCATGCGGCGGGGTTAAAGGCGATGTTCCAGTCACCGGTTTTCCAATTTCCATCCATGGGGCAGTTTTCGAAGGCGATGCGCACGCCCTTGTCAGCCGCACGTTTGGCGAGGGGGCCGAAGAACTTTTTGTAGGCCTTGATCGAATCGGGCACCGATTGGTTGCGCACGCGACCGGTGAAACCGCAGACGAGATTGGTGCCGAATGCGGCAGCGTTATCGACGGCGAGTTTCCAGGCGTCGCGGGTCTTGGCGTCGATTTCCTCATCGCCGAGCGGATTGCCGAAAACGCCGAGCGAGGAGACAACGGCATCGTGTTGTTGGAGCGTGGGCTTCAGCTCCTTGGCGAGCTTGGGCAGCGAAACGGAGCCGAGCTGTTGCCAGAAGTTGAGCTGCACGGATTCAAAACCGAGCGGGAGAATCTGGCGGACGTATTCGGCGGTGTTTTCGCCTTTGCCGGCGAGGGTGCCGATGCGGATCATGCGGTCTAGGGTGGAGGAGGACATGGTGGTGTGTGTGGGTTAGAGTTTGATGTCGACGCGCTGGCCGGATTCGGCGCTGAGGATGGCGTGTTCGACCATGGCGAAGCTTTGGAGGTTGTCGGTGACAACGGTGGAGGGGGCTTGTCCCGCGTCCAGTTTGTCGAGGAATTCCCGGATCATACCGGCGTGGTTATGAATGGAAGGATCGTCCGGGAGCATCGGAATATCGATGGACTCGACCGGTTGCATGAAGCCCTTGCCGTCCCACTCCACGACGCGCTCGGCCTTGATGGTGTCCTTGCCGTCCCAGATGAGCGTGCCGCGGTCGCCGATGAAGCGCCAGGATGAGTTCCAGGTGGTGGGCAGGCCTTGGGCGCACCAGCTGCCGCGATAGTTGACGACGATGTCGCCGGTCATCTCGAAGATAGCGTGGGCGGAAGCCATGTGGGCATACCAGGAGCCGGGAGGGTTAAACTCGTGGCAGTAGACGGAGCGCGGGTTGGCGCCACTAAAAAAGCGAGAGGCGTCGAAAGTGTGGATCGCCATGTCGAGCAGCAGCACGTGCTTCATCTCGTCGCGGAATCCGCCGAAGCGCGGTGCGAGGTAGAAGTCGGCGTTGATGGTGTGCAGGCGGCCGATGACGCCGGAGGCCAGGGCTTGCTGAACGGTGCGGGCTTCACGACGGCAGCGGTAGTTCTGGATGACCGCGAGCGTGCGGCCGGTCTTGGCAGCGGTGTCGCGCAGGCTGAGCGCGGCCTCCAGGTTGGCGGCGAGAGGTTTCTCGGTGAGCACGTCGGCACCGGCCTCGAGGGCGGCCGTGGTGGTGGCCAGGTGGGCGTCGGGAATCGTGCAATTGAAAACGATGTCGGGCTTGAGCGTGGCGAGTGCCTCGTCGAGGGAAGTGCCGGTGAAGGCGCCGGGAGCGTATTCATCGGCGCGCTTGCGGGCGGCCTCGGCGTTGATGTCGACAAAGCCGACCAGCTCGATGCGATCCGCATAATGATCGCGGCATCCGGAAAGCCAAGAGTTGGTGATACTGCCGCAGCCGACAAGGAGAACGCGATGACGTTTGGACATGGAAATTTATATATTACTGTTACAGAGTTTTAAGGGGATATCTAATTTCTAGGGGTAAAACGCTCCAACTCCATGCCTAGTGTTATCAATAAACCGAAAAAAATACCGGAAAACCGGCATGCATTTGCCGAGCCTCCGTTTGATGAGCGGGTTGGGTTTTACCGGTCGGCACTGGAGCGTGCGTTGGCCGCGGCGGAGCACGGTGAGCTGGTGGTGCGTATCCCCAAGTTGCGTGGTTTGCGTCGTCGTGAACGCGGGAAGAGTTTCCATGTGACGCCTGAGGTATTCTTTCAACAAGAGGGCAGCACCCGGTTCAGCATGCCGGAGGAAAACTTCACGCTGAAGGCCGGCGAAGTGTGTGTGATGCCGCGGGGCATGCCCCATGGTGAAGTGGCTCTGGAGGGGCCCACGCCATTCAGGACGATGGTCGGCATGTTTCGTCAGGACGGTTTCTCATTTCATCTGGCGGGCTGTTCGGCCAGGAGGACAGTCGTATCCGGCACGGTCGATCCGGTGACCACCACGGATAGTCTGACGATGCTGCGCTACCTTGATGAATGCGTGGAGGCCGCGATGTTGTCCGGGCGGGGCGAGAAGGCCATGGTGCGCGGATTGCTCATGGCCTACTTCGCGTTGGCCCTGCGTTGCATGAAGACACCGGGAACACCGTTGGTCGCCCCGTTGTCACCCACCGTGGTGACGCGCTGCCGCAATTTAGTGGAGAGTGAACTCTCCCGGCCGGAGTTGAATGTGCTCTGGCTGGCGGAGGCGCTGGAGTGTTCGCCCGATCATTTGTCGCGGGTTTTTCGGCAGACGACCGGCACGCGGTTGACGGCGTATATTCAGGATCGGCGGATCAAACACGCAAAGGAATTGCTGGAACATTCAGACTTGAACATGACCGAAACAGCCTGGGCGACTGGGTTTCAATACCCTGCGTATTTTGTGCAGGTGTTTCGGGCGCACACCTGGATGACGCCGACGGCGTATCGCAAGTCGTGTCTCCGCAAGGCGGTGGATTGAGTCAGAGGTTCGGGTTTGG
Organism: Opitutaceae bacterium; assembly: GCA_037969015.1. Lineage (GTDB taxonomy): Bacteria > Verrucomicrobiota > Verrucomicrobiia > Opitutales > Opitutaceae > JAUWBF01. The sequence continues at coordinate 71,345 of JBBKWO010000070.1, read as the reverse complement.
TTTGGTCCAGAAGCCCGGCGGGCGTTCGGAGCGAAACTTCATTTCCGGGTTCGGGCTGCCGGGGGCATCGTAGATGAATGCAAAACTGCGAACCTCGGGGTAGAAGAGTATGCTTTGGTTTTTAAATACGTCCCAATCGCCGGCCCCGTTGTGGGCCAGGCGGAGCTTAAAGACTTTTTTCCCGGTGCCGATCGGCATGAGTTTGGACGTGCGTCCACCCAGATCGACGATGTCCTCGTCGAGTGCCACGGCGATGCGGTGTTTGCTCAGATTGACCACGCGGAGGGTTCCGATCGGATGGGTCTGCGCGTCATCCGGGACAACGAACGAGGCGAAGGAGTCGCCGCCGGATTGCGTGAGTATGACCAGAGATGATTCGTTTTCGCCGAGCTTTGCGGAGGCGACGATTTCCTTGGTCGGTTTGGTGCCCGGAGGGGAGTTGGGCGGAGGAGGAATTAGACGAAAGATTTCCAGTGAGGGAGTGGTCGGGTTCGGATAATCCTTGGTGGGGGATTTTCTGATCGTCAGTGGGACGGCCTTGCCGCCGGAGGAGGGCTCGTAGAAAACGTCGCTTAGACTGCAATTGACTGCGATCAAGCGAAACGTGGCGGCGTCGGACTGGGTTGTAAAAGCCGCGACGAAGGCAGCCAGGCAAAGGAAGAGTTTCATTGGCGGTATCGGATCGTGGAGACGGGTCAGATCTCCGAGGGCGAAAGCCAGCGGAAGGAGATGATGCGGAAGGTGCGACCGAAGGTGATGCTTGGTGAGCCCGTGGTAAGGGCGGCTGGTGCGGTTTCGGGGGCTTCGCCGCCGACATAGTCGGGCAGACGCTGGACGACAGCTTCACACCAAGCGCGGCTGTCGGTGGTGCCGGTCACGGGGTTTTTGCTCTCGCCGTAGGTGCGGATGGTGAACGTGTCCGAGCGGGCACTCAGCGCCGGTCCGAGGGTCGAAAGCAGGTCGGCCTGGGTCAGGAACTTGGGCGACATGGCATGCCGAGATTGATAGGTGTAGAATCGCATCCACGCATAAGCAGGATTCGCCGTGGGTTGGCCGACTCCGGCATAGGTGGTCGAATGGCCGCCGACGGCGTGCTGGTGTTGAGCGTTGGTCGGTTGTGTCCATTCGGAGTAGGAGCCGTTCGGATAGCTCAGGGAGCCGCCGAGTTTTTCGGCGTAAAACCACGGGTTCACCTGAGCCTTGGTGGGATCCATGTTGTCGAGGCCGGCCTGCAAAGCGCCCTTGATACCTGCGAGGTAACGCGCGTCGGTCAATTGGGTGGCGTTAGTTGGCGATGGGGTCAGCGGACGGTTGATGAAATCGGCAAGGGATAGGAACGGGCCGCGGCGGCGAATTTCTTTCACGATGGAGCGGGCGAGTTCAGCGACGACTGCATCGGGATCGGCGTTTTCGGGGATGTCGGAACGGTTGAGCCACAGGCCTCGGTTGCCATGAAACAGAGTGCGGCGTAACTCAATGGATGTGGCGATTTCTGGCCGCATGGTGACGGGGCGCGCTTCGTATGATCCAATGGCGGCGGTGGCGAGGTTGCGGGAAAAACGCGGGTAGGGAATGGCGGTATCAACCATGTCTCCGGAGCCCGTGGGACCGGCGGCGTAATCGTCGTTTTGGGGCAGGCCGGAGGTGCCGGCGAGGACAGCTCGCCAGGCTTGCTCGGAGGTCGAGTTGATGTTGAACGAGCCGGCGACCAACAGATTAGCGGCGGCCCGGTTGTAGGCGTTGTTAGTGCCGCTTCCGTCATAACGGAGGTCGGCGATGTCAGGTGCCTGACCGTCCCGGTGGTAATAGGTCATGCGGGCGTTGGGCAAAGGTTTGCCTGCGGTGATGTCGGCCTGGGTCCAATCGATGTTGTTGCCGTCGGCATCCGTGCCGGAAGGAACTCCGGAAACAAAATAACGGTCCCAAAGCGCGCGGTTGAGATGCCAGGAAAGATCGTAGAGGGGGGCGCGAGTTTTGCCCGCGGGATCGACTGCTGGATCTTCGGGCCGGGCGACCATTGCGTCGCGATAGGTGGCGTTGCGAAGGGTGTGCATATCGGCGTAGGAATTGCCGAAGGCGTAGCTGGGAAGAAAACCGTAGGACGAGAAGCCGGCGTGTTGGAGTTGGCCGAGCGAGAGGAAGTGATTCGGCGAAGCCAGAACATCCCACAGAATGGCGGTTTGTTTATAGTAGGGATCATTCCCCGCGCCTGCGGAGAGGTCTTGCGGGCCAAAAGCCGAGGAACCGAATTTGGTGGGGATGCTGGATCTTTTGCCCGTCTGGTCCGGTATGTCGCCGGGGATCGATGCGCCTGTGTTGAGAGTGCCGATTTTTTCCGTGATCGCGCGCGCGGTGCCATTTGGTTTGGGCAACCAGTTCTCAGCGGCGGTCGCTTGGATAAGCGGCGCGCGCAGGCTGCTCAGTGCGAGGAAACGGAGTTCACCGCCACCCATGAGGACGCCGGCGAGCAAGGAGTTGCCGGAGTTGGATCGTTCATAGAGCGAGTGAATGACCAGGCCGGTGTCGACGGGCGTAACCGACGATTCTTCGATGTCTTTCACGGGGTCACCGAGACTGATTTTGTTGGCGTCAATCTCGCCGGCATTGAGCGAGGTAGCGGCCGCGCCGTTATTGCGGCCTTGGTCGGTAAAGAACGTGCCACCGGGTGCCATGCATTCGACCTGGGGAACGATGTCGAGCATGGCCTGCCGCCACTTCTTTTGAGCGTTCAGGGATGTGTCCCATGCAGTGCCGGCTAAACCGCCTTCCTCCGCGAGCACGATGCTGGTGCTCGCAAACAGCAGGCTGGTGGCCGCGTCGGTATCGGCGGTGCTGATACTCAAGGCGCGCAAACGGACGTTGCTGTCGGGATTAAGTAAATTGGGGTGGGTGAGCGTGGGACCGGAGATGACAAAATAGTAGGCGGAGTCGGCAGGACTGCGGCCGAGCACGGGCGGCGAAGCGTGATTGTATTCCGAGCGCAGTGAGTCCTGCGAGAGATTGAAAGCGCGGCGTTCTCCGGGTTGCAGGGGAGTTTCGATCTCCAGACGGAAACGAAGAAACTTTTCCGAACCGGGTGCGCTTCCTGCCACGACGATCGAGCGTGTGTTCAGATTGATGTCGGCCAGATGAACAAAATTTTTATCTCCGCCGTTGTCGGCTTCGAGGATCATCTTTCCGGAGATGCCGAAGTGGATGCCGACGTCGAAGGAAGCGGCGTTGATGGGGACCGAGTAGGGGTTGTGAAGAAAGAGGACCGGGTAAAAACCGAGACACGGTTGGACTCCAGTGATCTCGGACGGGCTGGCGGGAGGCGCCGCAAAGGTGAGCTTTAAGAAGCGCGTCATCTTCATTTGAAGATGGGCAATGGCCGGGAAGACGCCGGCAGCGACCGCAGCCTCGCTGGTGGCGTCGATTCCACTGCCGAGTGTAGAGGGATGAAGCCTGGGCCAAGCACGCAAATCCTCCCAGGTCGGAATCTTAGTTCCGGGATCGGCGGCCAATGGCTGGAAGATCGGGTCGGTGTCGGCCGGGCGTCCGCCGGAGCCGCCAACTGAAGTGTCGGCGATGTCAGCAGTGATATCTTTTTTTAGTCCGCCGGCATAGGTGTCAGCGAGCACACCCAAGCTGTGTGTGGTGATGTCGTGAAAACGAGCTTTGGCGACCGGAGCCAGACGCGTGGGGTCGTTCAAGGTGGCATCCAGGTTCCCGAGCTGGCTGAGCGACATGATGTTGGGGACTCCGGTGCTTTTGAAGTTATAGGCGTCCTTGATGAGTGCCCCATCCGTGCCATCCATGAACTCGATGGCGGAGCGTTGGGAGGAGATGAAGCTGTTGATTTGCGCGGCGGGTTGGTCGGTTGAGGGGAGTTGCTGGTAGCCGTTTTGGAGATTGATGCGCGCCTTCACTCCTTCGTCGCCGATCCACCAGGCGTAGCGCCCGACTTCGACTGGAGTGGCGGTGGCGCCGAGGCCCGGGACCGTATTGCCGGGGATCGTGATGGCGACGGTGGGCGCGACGACAAGGTCTTCGAGCTCTGTTGCCGAGGGAGTGCTGTTGCCGCGGACGGAGCCCGGGCCGACCAAAAGAACCCCGCGCGTGGTGGAACTGCCGGTGATGGCCGGGTCGGCCAGAGGGAAGGAGAGATTTGTATCCGTGGGCTGGCTGGAAGTTGATAGACCGCCAACGGTCAGAGTCGGGGCGAAGCGGGGCGATGTGAGTGGCGAGTCGATGTTGATCGAACCGTCGCTATCAACGGGAAATGTATGTTGTTCATTGCCGCTGACCAACCAGCCGAGCAATTCAGGCAAGAGGCCACCGCGGTTTACCGGGCTGAACTCGACGGAGTCGGGGCGCAGTGCGTAACTGGCGGTGCGAGAGTTGCCCCAGACGCCGGTCCAGTAGCGCGCTCCGGATCGCACCGTGACGTGAGGCACATAACCCGTGCCGCTGGCCGTGGCGGAGATCGGCAGAATATCCTGCGGGGCCGTGATGCTGACATTGGCATGGCGCTCCTGTGGAGGGTTGCCGGACTTGTCCTTGTCGGCGATCAGATCGGCGGTGGTGGTGACGCGTTGGTCGGGCCCGGCGTATCTTTGCAGTTCACCGAGGGCGATATTGAGCGCCATGAGTGCATTCTGCCGGGCTTGGTTATGCTGTTGGCTGTTGCTCGCGATCTGGGTCTCTACCCGGGTGAGTGTTGCCAGCGCCACCAACACCAGCACCAGGAACGCGACCAGTGTGATGGTGATGAGCAGCGCGAAGCCGTGTCGCGTTTTCCGATGATGGCCGGGGTATAGCTTCAACGAGGGGGAGGTATGGGAGGAGCGCGGTTAGGTGACTTTGGCGAGTATCAACGGCGCTCAGCGCGCAGACGTGAAACGTGGACGTGTAGGGCGAAGCGTGACACGGGCATGAACGTAGGGAAGCCTGTTACTTTTTGTCGGGCGAAGGCAGGGCGGTGAGGACGGGAGCAGGCGGGAGGTTGAGCGGCGCGAGTTGTGCGAGCTGTGCGGCGGCCATGAGGAATGCGCCGGTGCCGTAGGTTCGGCTGCCGTTTTCGTAAACGGGTGCGGGGCCGTGTGCGACGCCTTGCACATAACCGAGCAGGCCATCGGGACGACGTGCGGCGAGCAACGCGGCCCAGGCTTTTTCAACCACCGGACGGAAGGTTTTTTCGTCGAGCAAACCGTGGTTGATACCCCACGCCATCGCAAAGCAATTGAGCGCGGTGCCGCTGCTCTCGGAATAAGGAAATTCTTCAAAGTCCAACAGGCTGGCCGGCCACGTGCCGTCGGGGCGCTGGAGGCTGGCGAGGCGGGTGGACATTTCTCTGAGTTGGTTTTCGTAGCGCGGGCGGAACGGATCGTCCTGCGGGACATGTTCAAGCACGCGGGCCAGACCACCAAGCACCCAACCGTTGCCACGAGCCCAGAAAACCTTTTGGCCGCTCGCGGTTTTTTTCTTGGGAAATATTTTCAAGGGATCGCGAAAGTAGAGGTGTTCGCTTTCATCATACATCACCGCGGAGGCGCGCCACCACTCGGTGTGCATGGCATTCCTGTATTTGGGGTCGCCAGTGATGGCGCTGAGGTGGGCGTGGACGGCAGGGGCCATGAACAAGGCGTCGCACCAGTTCCATATCCGCAGGTTGCCTTCCAAATGGTCGGCTTCTTTTACGGCTTCATTATTCGCTTCGATAAACTCCGAGGCTGCGTCGATGCGTTGGCTGATCGGGCCGAGGATTTCGGTTTTTTTGGTTTGGTCGTAGGCGCTGAGCCAGGCCTGTCCAATGCACAGGTCATCCGCGTTGTGCAGGTAGCGGGTCAACCGCTGGCCGACTTCCGGGTAGGATACGATGGGCGTCCACTTGTCTTCTTCGCCGCTCTTCATCAATGCGGCTGTGTATTCGGTGCGAGCGGACACCTTTGAAAAGTCAGCGATGCCGGCCCAAAGCACACCGGCCTCCCAGTCGGCGTGGGGAAACTTGTTGTGCTTTTTAAAGACGGCCAGTTGCGCATCCATCATCTGCTCGCCAACGACGATGACTTGCTCCCGCGACATGGTCTCGCCGTTTCCATTGGCGTGGGCAGGAGCGGCGGATAGTGGAGCCGCGAGCAGAAAGCCGAGGCCGGCAGAAACGTAGAGACGAAGGCGGTTGGGGGACGTCATTTGGAGTAAGGATTAAGCACGGTGATCACCGCGGTGAGGTATTGGCTTAATGCGGTCGGGTAGCCGTGGGGAGAGGGAGTCCGGATAAGCGTAGCCAAAACTGCGTGCACTAACCGGCTTAGTCGATTCGAGACGATGGAGAGCCGCAGTGTATGCTGAGAGTATAGGGGGCCATGTATCTTCGTTAACTGGTGAGTCGGTCAGCATGGGTTCGCGGCCTACTCCAGCGTCGACAACAGCCTCGACCGCAGGGCCGGAATTTCAGTGTTCGCGCTTTGCTATGTTTTGTTCCGCCAGGCGCGGGTTTCGCATGAGCGCAAAACGGATCAGCTGCGCCGACGCCTGCTGCAAGCCCCCAGCAAGGTCAGACAGCCGCAGAGCAGTGCGGCGCTGGAGGGTTCCGGGATGAGTGTGGCGTTGTAGGTCAGGTAGAGCTGGGTGTTGTCGCCGCCGATGCCGTCGGCATCACCGAGCGCGAGCATAAAGCTGCCGGTTTCACCATTAAAGAAGTTCGCGGTGTTTATCACGAAGTAGCTCGAGGAGAAGTTGGTGATGGCGGTGGCTGAATCGGCGATCAGCCACTTGTAGTTGACCTCTGAATCAAACCCCGCGGCGGCGCCGGCTTCGTTGGTCAGGGTGAGGCTGATTGCATTGATCGTGAACGTGTTTCCGGAGGTGGCGGTGATGTCGAGACCGCTGCTGAAGTTGATCAGGTCCCAGCCCGGATCGGCTCCGGCGGTGCCGGCTACATTGTTGATTTCCCAGTTGTAGGAGCCGCCGCCGGCCCAAGTTTGAGAGGTGGTGTTGGCAGTGCCGGGACTGTTTCCAGGTGAGATGCTCTGGTTGGCTCCAATGGTCAATCCACCGAGGCTGGAGCCGTTCCAGTTGGTGCCGGCCAGCTTGCCTTCGGTGAAGGTGAGGGTGCCTGAGTAATCGGAAACAGAATTATAGGCGAAGGTGCCGCCGTTGGTGAGCGTTACATCGCGGGTCAGGCCGACGCTGCTGTCATAACGAATTTTAGCGGAGGAACCGCTGACGGCAACCGCGCTACTGGCGTTGATCGCTCCGGTTCCGGTGATCGCCATGGTGCCAGCCTTGACTGTCGTTGCTCCGGTGTAGGAGTTGGTGCCGCCCAGAGTGAGTGTATTGGAGCCGAGTTTGGTCAGGCCGACCGCGCCCGAGCCCGTGCCGGTCGAGTTGGTGATGGCCGTGTTGTAGGTGAAATTGCCGCCGGAGGCGTTGGTGGTATCCAGAGCCATCGTGGATCCGGACTGGAAGCCGTTGTTGTTGATGGAGGTCTTCAGGTTGGTCTGGATCGTATCGAGGTCGGACGTGGTGAACTCACCGGTGCCGCCGACGTTGAAGGCCAGCGTGCCGCCGTCGTTGACGATGATTTTTGTCTTCAGCCAGCTCGCCGTGTCGTTGTTGTAGAGCGAAGCCTGCTTGGCGAGTTGCAGGGTGCCGGATGATACGGTGGTGGTCCCGGTATTGGTGTTGGTGCCGGAGAGCGTGAGTTTGCCGGTGCCTGCGTAGGCAAAGTTTGATGAGCTTGATCCCGTGATGGGCGAAATCGCCCCGCTGATGAGCGTGTTGCCGGTGCCATTGATGGTAAAAGTAAAGACCCCGATCGTAGTCAGTTTGACGTCTCCCGAGAAAGTCGTGAGAGCGGTGTTATTGATCGTCAGGGTTCGGGCGTTACCGTTGGGCGAAAGCGTGCCGCTGAATTCAATCGCGTGCGTGCCGCCGATGATTGCGGGACCGAGGTTGTTGGTGCCATTTCCCAACTGCATGGCGTTGGCCACCGCGTTGGCTCCAGTCAGGTCAGTGGATGCCTGAAAGGTTTTAACACCGAAGCTGGAATGGTCCAGTGTCCACAGAATGGTTCCGGTTCCCAAGGCGCTTTTATTGCCGATCTCCAAAACGCCGCCCGCAAAACTAATTTGTCCCTGCAGATTGGCGCCGGCGGCATTGGCGATGGACAGCTTTCCGAAAGTGGCGGCGAGGGCGGAGCTAGTGCTGCCGATCGTTAGGGTGCGTGCCGTGGTGTCGGCGTCGAGAGAGCCGATGCTGAGGGTGCTGCCGGCGTTGGTGACGAGGATCGTGCGGCCACCGCCGTTAACGGTGACGACACCGCTGCCGAAACTGAGGTCGCCCGTGGTAGCGGCCGAGGTAAACGCGAGCGTGTTGTTGAGAATGATACTGTTGTTATTGGTCAGCGTGATCGCTGCACCGCTGGTGTTGGCCAGAACGACGTTGGCCAGAGCGGTCAGGCTGCCCGAGCTGATCGCAGTGGCACTGTTGATATTCAGGGCACCGATGAGTGTGGTGAAGCCTGAGTAGGTGTTATTTCCCGATAGCGTGGTGTTGCCTTGAGCCACAAGGGCTAAGCCGGCAATGGCGTTCGTGCTGGAGATATCCCCGGAGAGCACCAAGGTCCCGCCGGTGGTTTGGTTAAAGGTCGCCGTAGCGGCCGCCGCCTGACCCAAAATCAGGTTAGTGCTGATGATATTGGTTCCACTGGTATTCTGAAAGTTGATCACGCTGCCACCTCCACTGCCTGCACTCATCAGCGTCAGTGCCTGTCCGGAAGTCGCAGAGAGTGTGTAGCCCGACCCGGTTGCATCGGAGGCGAGGGCATTCACCGCCGTCGAAGTGCTGATATCTGCATTGGCAACGGCTGCACCACTGAACAAGGCGGTATCACCTGATCCGGGAACCCCCGAGCTCGTCCAGTTTGTCCCGGTGTTCCAGTCCGTGTTGCTGTCGATATTGTTCCAGGTCTTGGTCGCGGCGATGGAGCTGGCCGGCAGGCTCGCCAGCAAAGCCAGACATAATTTTACCGCTGTGGGAGCAGTGTTACGCGCAGCTAAAGTTGCTCCGCGAAGTGGGTAGGGGGAATCGAAGCGTTTTTTCATGGGGTAGAAAGCAACTGCTTTTTGGGTATAAGTTCTTCCAAAAACAGCAACCCGTTCAGTAATCGTTCAAAAGGGGAAGGGCATCGGTTTGGAGTCAGTTCGCCGGGGGTGGAGTGCGACAATTGATGTCAGCCCGGTCGGGGTCTGAAGTAAAAATAGGATCAAAAATACCTAAGATTGTCAGCAGGCGATAGACCGGTCAGTAATCGTTCGATTGATGTGTTTTCATCGTCGTCTCGTCGGCCGCGCCGACCGGACACTCGCCACGCAGTCACAACCCCGCCCCATGTCACGTTACCCCACGAAAGCATCACTTCCGCCGCTTGAAGACCTCCTGCCGGAGTTTACCGGTTTTGTCCCGGGTGTATCCAAGCTACAGCAAACGACGGAGTTGTTGGAACAAGTGATTCGGGCTCACCGTGCCACGCGTAATCTGACGTTTTACTCTACGCGGGTCATCGCGCGTTTTTTCGGCACCAGCCAGAACACAGCCTCGTTGGTGGTGAAGAAATTGGAAACGGACGGTTTGTTGAGGCGGACGCGCGGCAGTCATACCATCATGCTTGGTGCCGAAATTGTGACGCGTTCCCAAATCCGGGCAGTGGCGGGTTTGATGCAGTGGAGTTTTGCCCAGCGGTTTTCCGAAACACATACCTCGCTCGCACTCAGGTTGGGTGAGAATTTATGGCCCCATCATATCGCGCTCGAGATCATTCCCCACTTGGATATCGGCGATACTCGACCGGATATGAGCGCGATGTTGAAGCGGCATGCGATCGATTTTGCCATCTGGCCGTTTCCCTTCGCGCACCATCGTGAGCACATGCTGCGGTTGCAGGACCGGGGAACTAGGAATCTCGTGATCGGCATGGATGCAGATGTAATGCCTATGGAGCCGACGATCATCGTAGAGATCATCCCTGCCTACCGCAAGGTGCTCAATCATTGGCGGAAGCAGTATGGTATTGAACGGGTCGTGGTTATCAGTCCCCGCGAGTTTTCTCCCCGTGGTCGCATCAACACGTTCTGTGAGCTCGCCAAGCAAATGGGCTTCGACTGCGAAATTGTGCCCAACACCTACACCTTGCCTGAGGAGTTGTTGGCGAACGAAAAGCACAGCATTGGCATTGCGCTGCTTGATGAACACTCCACGGCCGAATTCACCTTTTACCAACCGCATGCGTTCGACCAGTTGGTGCGCCGGCACCGCATTCTATTGGGAAATGGCAGTATCCACGTGCCGTTTATCACGCCCGGAGAATTGCGGGTGGATCGTATTTTTGTGCCGATCCGCCAAGAGCCGCTAGAGGGAGTGCAGATTCAGTTGTGCGAGGCTATCACCCAAACGTTGTCCGTCTGGTGTGCCGGCGACTATACAGCTCCGCCGCTACGGGTGCAGGCCGTTTTCTGGGACAACGGCAGGCTCTGGCGGTATTTGTGAAGCAGCATCAATACGAGATGACTCGGCGAAGACTTTGCCGGGGAATTTGCCGGGTTGACGGTGACGATTTCGCGGTCAGGTGCGCCCGGCCGGATGGGGCGGGCGTTCCGTAAAAATACGCACCCGCTCTTCGTCTTTGGCCCGAATATTCACAATGATGGCATACATGCGATAGTCCGGACGGTAGCGGAAGGATTCGTCGTGTATCAGCGACCAGTCTCCGTTTTCTTGCCAACCGAATTTGAAGCGCAGGAATTTGGTATTTCCTGATTCGGGGGCGTTGAGCGGGATGACCTGACTGGTGTAGGGTCTTACTTCATACGGCTTTGAATCAACGGAGGCGGCCGCGTTGTTGGGGGAGAGGTTGATCACGCGCAGACTGGAGGCGGGGTGTTCCTCCGCGCTGCTGCAAAACGCCCGGCCGATCAAAGGCAGAGGCGAACCGGGCGGGGCAACCGTGACCAGAATCACATAAGGCAAGCCGTCGGGGGGGAGGGTGACCGACATTCTGGGCTCTTCGACCACCGGCATTTTGGTCGTGGTGCCCGGAGGGGAGGGAGGGATGACTTCTTCGAAAAATACGATCTGCGACGTTGCCGGACGTTGGTAGGGACGGGAGAGATTGCCTCCCATGGAAATGGGCACGGCGGGATGCTGGCGGTCTATTTTATATTTAAGTCCCGCAGAGTTTACGATGCCGTCGCCGCCGCTGTGGACGGCCAGTAGTCGGAAGGTGCCCGGGGTGTCTGGCGAGGCCTGGGCGGCGAGCATGAGTGGCAGGGCGAGGCTGGCGAAAAAAAAGAGGACGGTGCGCAGGAGGGTCATGATTTTAATCAAAGTGAGCGGGTGAAACGTCAGGCGGGGGCTTCAGATTTCGTCTGGCGATAACCAGCGAAAGGACACGACCTGGAATTTGCGGCCGAGGTTTTGGTTGGTGGCGTTGAGCGAGGCGGGGGCGGTCACCCGTTGGTCGGGCCCGGCGTATTTCTGCAATTGGCCGAGGGCGATGTTGAGTCCCATCACGGCGTTTTGACGGGCCTGGGTGAGCTGTTGACTGTTGCTGGCAACCTGAGTCTCGACCCGGGTGAACGTTGCCAGCGCCACCAGCACCAGCACTAGGAACGCAACCGGCGTTACGGTGATGAGCAGGGCAAAACCACTGCGTTGTGAATAGGAAACGGACCGGGGCATTTCAGGGCTAAAACCGGGTTGGTCAGGTGACGGTAAATCGCCAGATGATGATCGGTTTGGCAAAGTCAATGACGCCAGCAGGAGTGTCTCAGGTGCAATCCTTGCCGGTGTTTACGGGAGGTCAGTTTTTGGCTTTGGGCGGAGCGGCGGATAATTGCGGTGCGGGTGGCAGTTTGATCGGAGCCATTTGAGCAACCTGGGCGGCGGCCATCAGGAAGGCCCCGTTGCCATACCAAGTGAATTGATCCGCGTGAACCTTGTCAGGTTCGGAGCCGACGCCTTGCACGTAGCCGAGGAAACCTTTTCCGGTGCGGGCTGCCAGCAATGCGGCCCAGGCTTTTTCCACCACGGGGCGGTAGGTCTTTTCATCAAGCACTCCGTTGTTGATGCCCCATGCCATGGCAAAGGTGTTCAAGGCGGTGCCACTGGTTTCTGAATACGGGAATTGATCGTAATCCAACAGGCTCGGACTCCAAGTGCCGTCGGGCCGCTGGATCGAGGCGAGCTTGGCGGACATGTCCCTGAGTTGGTCAACATACCTTGAGCGCAGCGGATCGTTCTCGGGGATATACGGAAGAATCCGGGCGAGGGCACCCATCACCCAACCGTTGCCGCGTGACCAAAAGAGCTTCTGCCCGCTCTTGGTTTTCCGCTCGATATACTTTTTATCGCGGAAAAAAAGGTGTTCGTCCCGGTCGTAGACGAGGTCGCTGGTGCGCGCCCATTCGACGTGCATCGCCTGCAGGTATTTAGGATCGCCGGTGATCGCGCTGAGCCGGGCGTGCACGGGAGCGGCCATGAAAAGTGCGTCGCACCAATACCAAGTCAGCCCCTGCTGCCAATGGAGGTCATGAACCTTCGACGCGTTGTCCGCCATTTCACGGCTCAGGATTGATTCGGTGGCCAGATCGATCCGGCGCTGGGTGTCGACGAGCACAGCCGGCTCCTTGGTCTCTTCGTAATAGTCCAAAAATACCTGTGCGATGCACATGTCGTCGGCGTGATTCGGTTCCTTTTCAGGCTCTACATAAAACAGGCACCATGGGCCTGCGTTATTGGATTTCCGGGCACCCATTTTCTTGATCGCTTCACGGAGTTCCGGATTTTGAGAAACCTTCGAAAGATCGGCCACGCCCGCCCAGAAAACGCCATCCACCCAGAAGCGACCCCAGTAGTTCCGGCCCATGGCATCGAATTGGGCGAGGGCCATTTTTTCGCCTTCGGCAACGATTTGATCACGCGTCATTACGGCGCCCAAGTTTTGGGCCCGGGCGGGAAGGGACAGTGCAAGGGCAAGCAGGGTGCCCGTGAGGATCATGGCTGTTTTCATAAGGGGTAGGGTTGGGTGGAGCTGATCAACGTCCCATCCATCCGCCATCGATGGTGAGGATGGTGCCGGTAACGTAATCGGAGGCCGGTGATGCCAGAAAAACGACCGCGCCCTGGAGGTCGGACGCCGCGCCCCAGCGACCCGCCGGGATGCGCGATAAAATCGACTGTGACCTGACGGGGTCCGCCCGCAGAGCCCCGGTGTTGTCGGTGGCGATATAGCCCGGAGCTATTGCATTCACGCAAACTCCGCGCCCGGCCCACTCGTTGGAAAGGGCCATGGTGAGCTGGGCGATGCCACCCTTGCTGGCGGCGTAGCCCGGAACATTGATGCCGCCCTGAAAGGAAAGCAGGGACGCGGTAAAGATGATTTTTCCATGACCGCGGGCAAGCATGCCGCGGCCGATTTCGCGACTCAGGATGAACTGCGCGTTCAGATTTACCTCCATCACCTTGTCCCAATCCGCATCCGGATGTTCCACGGCAGGACTGCGCAGGATCGTGCCGGCGTTGTTGACGAGGATGTCGATGCGCGGGTGCTCACTGCCGAGCCGTTTGATAAAGGCATACAGGGAGGTGCGGTCGGAAAAGTCGCACTGATACGCGTAAAACTTGCGGCCTCGCGACTGCACGGCGTGTTCCACTTCGCTGCCGGAAGATTCCAGGGAGGTGCTCACGCCGATGATGTCTGCGCCGGCTTCGGCGAGTGCCTCGGCCAGCGCCCGGCCGATGCCGCGTTTGCAACCGCTCACCAGCGCCACCTTTCCGTCGAGTCTGAATTGATCGAGAACGGACATCGTCGGATACTTAACGCAGATCGCGGATCGCGACACTGTCCATGTCTGCAAAGCGCTGGTTTTCTCCACCCATGGCCCAGACAAACGAATAGGCCTTGGTGCCACTGCCGGAGTGAATGGACCACGATGGTGACAACGCCACTTGCCGGTCATGCATCAGCAAGTGGCGGGTTTCTTCGGCCGGGCCCATGAAATGGAAAACCGCGGCGTCCTCGGGCAGATTAAAATAAAGATACACTTCCGAGCGCCGCAGGTGGGTGTGCGCGGGCATGGTGTTCCAGACGCTGCCGGAGTCCAGCCGGGTGAAGCCCATCACTAACTGACAGCTCCGGGCGGCATCCTCGTGGATGTATTGAAAGATGGTCCGTTGGTTGGCTGTTTCCGGCGCGCCCAACAGGATTTTTTTGGCCTCGGCATGTCGCACCAGCACGGTGGGGTGCACGGCGTGGGCCGGGTAACTGATCAGATAAAAGTTTGCCGGGGTTTCCGGATTGTCGCTGGCCAAAACGATGTCCCTGCTGCCGCGACCGACATACAGCGCGTCGAGGGGAGCCAGCGAATACAAGGTGCCATCCACCGAGATCGCGCCGGAGCCGCCGAGGTTGAGGATGCCCATTTCGCGACGTTCGCAGAAATGTTCGGAGGCCAGTTCGGGGGAGGTCTCGAGCTTCAGGGGAGACGCGGCGGGTATGGCGGCGCCGACCACGGTGCGGTCTGTTTCCCAATACGCGGTGCGCACCTCGCCGGAGGCAAAGAGGTTTTCGAGCAGGAAGGTGTCGCGTAATTCCTTCGTGGTTTGACGGCGGTATTCGTTAAAGCCGATAGCTGGGATGATTTGCATGGTTCGGATCAGGGCTGCTTGAGCGAAACGGCGAAAGTATTGAGGTAAGCGACCCACTGTTCAGGGGTGGTGATGTCGCCCGCCTGGGTCCACGCGAAGCCCGCGTAGTGGACCGTGCGGCCTTCGGCGTCGGTGTGGCAGGTGAGGATGACATGGCTCTCATCGCGCTTGTCGGACTTGATCTCCTGCATGCCGGTGATGCGGGCCGGGTCCATGATGACACCAGTGCCTAATTTGTATTTACTGAAGTCGCGCCACACGGACATCCAGCCGGTTTTCGGAGACATGGTGGCGACGCCAGTTTGGTCGTGGGTGGCAATGCCCACGGCAATCTCCAGATCGGCGGGTTTGCCGTTTTCGGTGAAGACGGACTCGGATTTAAAGAGACGCCGGCCGAGCTCGATGGTGATGGTCTTGAGCTCGTGGACCTGGCGTCCCTCGAAGTCGTAATCGTAGGTGAGTTGGAAGACTGATTTGGCCGGTCCGTTTTCGAGGATTTTCCATTCCTTGTAGACGTTGGAGAGGACCATTTTTCCGTCCCGCCAGATGGCCGTGCCACCGCAGCCGCGGGTTTTGCCAACATGGTAAAAATCGGCACCCTCGCCGTGGTCGGAGTGGTAACTTTGTTTCTCTTCGAGATCGAGGCGATACCACTTGTTGATGATCGGGTAGGGCACGCGTTTGGCCCAGCAATCGATACCGCTGTTTTCAGCTCCCTTGCGTAGTGCGGGACCATAGACACGGAAGGCGACAAGATCGTTTTCCCAGGCGAAGTCGTCCGAGCGCTCCGGCACATAGCGGCAGAAGGTCGCTGGGGCCGCAGTGTCGGCGGCGATGCTTGGAACGTCGGCAAAAATGGCCGGCGTGCAGATACAGAACAGCATGAAAAGGCTGGTGCGTCCGGACAATCTGGGGCGGAGGGTAAGCGTCATAAATTAAACGATTAGTGTTTCGGATTATCCTCACAATGGTCGCCGCGTGGATTTTGTTGCATGACTTTTCTATAGGGCGGACTTGGGATGTGCGCGTTAAGCAGGCAGCTGGCATTTGGAGAGGTCCAAGTCGAGGTATCCGAGGAGTCAGAGGTAGTCGTTCAGGATCTCAACATGCAAGAAATTGCCATGTGCCGACACGCCGTTCAGTATTCGTTCATAATGTCTTACTACTCCACGGAAATCCTCACTTCCTCCGTTGGATGACGCCTGCCGGAATTCCCCAGATTGGATCAGCGTGCGTCCAAGCTTCTTCGGGTGGCGGACCTGCTGGGCCCGGTGATTTTGGCACATCGCAGCACGACAAACCTTACGTTTTATTCCACGCGGGAATTGGCGCTTTTTTCGGGATCAGCCAAAACACCGCCTCGCTTGTGGTGAAGCAATTGGAGGTGGAGGGACTGCTGCGGCGCGTGAGGGGAAGCAAAGCGGAGATGGCCGGGAACCGAGATCGTGACGCGCACCCGGATACGGGCGGCGTATCGGCATCTCACTGCTCGACGAGCATTCCAGCGCCGAATTCATGTTCTACGATCCTCTGGCCTTTGATCAGTTGGTGCGCAGGCTTCGTATTCTGCTCGGGAATGGAAGCATCCGCGTTCCGTTTGTCGCGCTGGAGGGAATTGCGGCTTGATCGTATCTTTGTGCCGATAGACCAGCCTTCGCGCGATGAGTTTAAGGTCCAACTGCACTCCTCCATCACTCAACCATCAAATGACTGGTGTAGCGGGAACTTCGCGGCCTCGCCGATTCGGACTCAGTGCGTGCTGTGGGACAATGGGCGGCTATGGCGGTAGTTGTAAATTGATCCAAACAGACGAAGACCTTGTGGTATGATCGCATACTGAACGAGTTGCATGCTGCCGAGTCTTGGCCCAGTTAGTCGGGGAGTAACTCTACCCCATGAAACTATCCCACTTGTCAGCTTGCCCAGATTCCGTCTTTAACCGTGTCCTGAACTCAGTTGTCGGAGGGTTGCCGAGACGAACGGCTTATGTGCTTACGGCGGTTTTGCTGCCGATGGGTGCCATGGCGGCGGGAACGTGGAATTGGAACGTGACGTCCGGAACGTGGAATCAGAGCGCATCGACGAATGCCAACTGGGACGCTGGTTCGTTCCCGCCATCCAATACCGATGGTGTCATCGTCAATCTCACGAACGGCACCGAGCTAACGCCCGCGGAGACTACGCTCACGGTCAACTGGCTGGCGAAGAGCAGCGGAGGAGTAACCATTGGTGCCAATAATACGCTGAGTTTGCAGGCCGTGTTACAGGCCAATGGTGCCGGTCCCACTTTTGAAAACAATGGCACCGTGCAGGCGACTTCGATTGCCGGGTCAATCCGCTTCGGAGCGAATACGGCTACGAACAACGGTGTTATTCAAGCGATCGATACCAGTCTGCTGACTGTTTGGGATACTTCGAATCTCACGAACAATGGCACGATTCAGTCAAAGACCGGTGGCACGATCAGATTTTGGGGTAATGGCGGGATCACCGGCGGCATGTTGAAAACCGAGTCGGGTGGTTTTCTGCTTAACGACGCCAGCGGCAACTCCAACCAGACCCTTACGTTGACCGGAGTCGCAGTAACCAACGCGGGCACTTTCACCAACAGCCAAACCACCAATGGAGCCTTGGTCGCCGGGACCATCACCACGAATTTGGCATCTGGCACCGGGTTTACCAATTCGGCGGGAGCCTTGACCGAGGTGAAAAACGCGGGGGATTTTATTACAACGGGCAACACCACCCGGAACTCCGTGTTCACCGTCAATACCGGGGCGACCTTCAATAATGAGGGGACTTTGCTGATTCAAAACGATGCCGCTCGCACCGGCACCACCACAAGCCAGTCCGTAACCTTCACGGTGGCCTCGGGAGCGACGGCATTCACCAACACGGGAACGATCCAGGTGATCGCGAATACCACGGCTGTCGGGGCGACGTCGACCTTCACCTCGGCGAAGTCGATCACCAACGACGGTATCGTCCACATCAAGGGCAATGCGGCCAGCCAGTTCGCGACCTTCTCGGTGACCGGCGCGGGCAACGACTACACGCAGTCCGCCGGCAGCGGGCGGCGCACGGTGTTGGAACAGGGCGGCGCGCTGACCGTCGCGGACCAGGTGCTCATCAACGGCGGCACCTTCGGTGGTGTGGGCACGGTTACGGGTGCGACGACGATTGGCAGCGGCGCCACGCTGATCGCGGGCGACACCTATGCCGGCACACTTGGCGCGGGCGTGCTGGCTTTTAACAACACCCTCAACCTCGGTGACAACGCCTCGGTGAAATTTGGACTTGGTGCAAACACTGCCGCCAGCGGCCAGATCGCCCTCGTCGGAACGGCCAACGTTACGGTTGGCACGAATGTCACCCTCACCCTGAGCGACCTGACCGGCGGCAACTGGGTTTCGGGAACCACCTACCGTATCTTTGATCTGGATACCGGAACGATTGGTAGCACTAGCTTTGTGGTTAACTTGATTCCCTCCGGTTGGGAGGCGGTGTTAAGCAGCGGCGCCGGTGGCACCGATTACCTCGACGTTACGCTAACCGCCGTGACGCCGGTTCCCGAACCTTCGAGCTCTGCGCTACTGGGGGCCGGAATCGTGATGTTGTGGACAATGGGTCGCCGTCGTCGGGTATAAGCCGGCACGACCGCGCTGCGGCAAAGGGGGTGTCTCCAGTGAGGCGCAGCAGGTCGTTATGCCGGCCAAGGCGTTGGCGTAGTCGGGCTGATGGTAGTAGTGGGGTGAATACAGGCCGGATTGAATAGAAAATGAATGCATTGCCCCTCGTTCGTAAACTCCCCCTACTAACAGCGTTTTTACCCCCTGTTTTACCCTAATGAAGATACCCACTTCCGGAATTTCTCCGCGGCTCCCTCGCACCCAGAAACATGTAGATACCGTCGGATTTCGGCGAACGTCGGCACTCGCGGTGATGCTTGGATTGCTGCTTCTGCCGATGGGCTCCGAGGCCGCGACCTATGATTGGAATGTAACGTCCGGAACGTGGACCACGGGGGGGGGCTGGTTGTCCGTTGGCGATCCGGGCAATGCGCCTGCAACCAATACGGCTGGTGACATTATCAACCTCACGAACGGCACATCAGGAACTCCAGCGGAAGCCACCTTTAGCTCCGGTTGGTTTTTGGGTGCCGGTAGTAGTATCACGATCAATGCCGATAATAAGCTGACACTCAGCTCCGGAGCGACGTTGTTCAATATAGGGGCGGGCTCAGCGTTGACGAATCACGGTATTATCCAGTCGTCATCCACCAGCGGTCTACTTCGCGGAGGTAGCGGAACCAGAATCAATGACGGCACGATTCAGGCACTCTCTGGTGGATCACTTAGTTTATGGGATTTCGGCTCGATCGAAAACAGCAGCGGCACGATTCAAGCAACGACTGGAGGCACGCTCATTTTTCTGGGTAGTGCTACGATTGAAAATGGAATCCTGAAAAGCGAATCGGGTGGATTTATTTCTCAAGGGGGACCTAACCCTGGTCAGAATGTGACGCTCACTGGAGTCGCCGTGGACAACCAGGGCACATTCATCAGTGACCAAGCGACCACCAGCGCGGGAGCGGGTAGCACCACACTCCAACTGAATCTGGGTTCCGGGACCATTTTCACCAATGCCGGAACAACCAAGGTGATGAATACAGGAAGCGGCGATACGACCAGTGGTGGTGTCAGGGGCTCTCTTTTTAACGTAAACTCCGGCGCCACCTTTACCAACTCTGGGACCCTGCTGATCCAAAATGACGCGACCCGCACCGGATCGACCACCGGTAATACCAGCGTGTTTACGGTGGTTTCAGGGGCAACGGCCTTCACTTCCAGCGGCACGATTTCAGTCATCAATAATTCAACCGCCACGGCTGCCGCGGCGACGTTTACCTCAGCCAAGGCGTTTACCAATGGTGGCGTTGTTCAGGTCAAAGGAAACAGCGTGAACGCCGGGGCCTCGTTCAGTATCACTGGTGGCAACAGCTACACTCAGTCTGGTGGCGGCACTCAGCGCACCGTGCTGGAGCAGGGCGGACTCATTTCTGCCAATACGTTTGCCATCAACAGTGGCACCTTCGGCGGCGTCGGCACGGTTACGGGCGCGACCACCATCGGTAGCGCGTCGACTCTGGTGGCCGGAGACACTTATGCCGGCACAATTGGCGCCGGCGTGCTGACCTTTAATGACACCTTGGATCTGGCCAATGACTCCGAGGTGAAATTTGGCCTTGGATTGAATACCGCTGCCAGCAGCCAAATTGTCCTCGTCGGGGCTTCGAACCTGACCGTGGGTAGCAACGTAACTCTGACGCTGAGCGATTTGACCGCTGGCAACTGGGTGGACGGAACAACGTATCGGCTTTTCGATCTGGGGGCTGGCAGCATCAGTAGCACGAGTTTTGTGGTGAACTTCACATCTTCCGGCTGGGAGGCCGTGCTGAGCACCGGAGCCACCGGCACCGACTTTCTGGATGTGACGCTCCATGCGGTTGCGTCCGTGCCAGAGCCTTCCAGCTATGCCATGATCGGTGGCGCGGTCGCGCTGTTATGCGCGGTGCGTCGTCGCAAATCGCGGGCATAAACGGCGCCCAGCCGGTTCAGACTCACATACGAAAGGTGCGGCATTTCTTAGCCGCGTTTTAACTAAATCTGTAGGCGGAGAAATAGTGTAGGTTTCCCGCCTGCTCCGATTAAAAATGCGGGCGAGAAGCCTGCGCTACAGTAGATCGATCGGTTATGGTTTTATTAGATATGCTATGGCCGATTGATTCCTGGCGTGGCGCAGTGGGCGTGTCGGGGCTCACCCGCGGGGCTCACATGTTCGCGATTACGACTGGGTGATTTGTTTTACAATGTAACTTGGGTTCGCAGCAGAATGCCGACGATCAAGGGTCAACTCTTGTCGAGTGACATGCCATGTAAGCGTCAGTTGATTGGCGGTGGTGGCTGCGTGGGGGCCCTCGGGGTCGACCTCTTCGGGCAGCGTGATACCCAAGGCTCCGTTGCCGTAAACGCGGACATCGAGCTCGAAGGATTCGGATGCTTCGGTGTGCAACGAAACTCGGGCCAACGGGAGCAAGCTGTCGTCTTTGACGAAAAGCGGAAGGTTTTCGTGGATGGCCGGGAGTTGCAGAACTTGGTTGCCCTCGTGTTTTTCGCCGGTCCAGAAATCCACCCACTTGCCGGGTGGAAGCCAGAGTGACCGGGTAAGCTCGGTGCCGATAATCGGCGCGGCCATCAAGCGGTCGCCGAGCATAATCTGATCGTCGAGCCGGTGGGCCTCGGTGCACTCCGGGTAATCCATAACGAGCGCGCGGAAAGGCGGGATGCCCTCGGTGGCGTAGCGATAGAAGGCGGCGTGCAGGTAGGGGACGAGCTGCATGCGCAGCTCAAAGACGGTGCGGCATTTGGTCTGCAACTCTTCGCAGTCGGCCAGAAGGCGGTCGGCGTTGTTGGCATCGCGGTCCCACTGTTTCCACGGCGGATTTTTGATATACCAAGCGTTGACCAACAGCATGGGCGAGGCGACGGCGCTTTGCAGACGGCGGACGAGTTCGAGGCCGGATTTGGCGTGACGAATCTCGGGAGTCCACAGCAAGCCGGAGAAGCCGGCGGTGCAGACGCCGCGCACAAATTGCCGGTGATCGTAAAGATCGCTGTAGAGAACAAAGGGCAGCGGCGCGGCAAAAGCGTGGGCGTTGCGCACGAGGCCGAACGTGCGTTTGCCGTCACGCGCGTAGAGCTGTTCCATCATGCGCTGCTGCAGCGTGCCGAACAGACTGTGCATTTGTTCGCCATCGGCACCGGACGGGAACACGCCGAACTCGGGGAATGACCACGGGCTCTTGATAAAATCGGAGCCGTCGCATTCGTCCAACTTGAAGCCGGAGACGCCGAGATCGAGCAGGGTTTTTTTGTAGTGATCACCAAAGATTCGAACCGCTTCGGATTGTAGAAAATCGGGGACCAGTCCGCCGAACGTGGTGTGTGGCCCGGAGTGCGGTTTCAGGTCTTCGAAGATCGGGGACGCGGGGTTGGTGAAGGCGTGCGTCCAGAGATTGATCCGGAAATGACGTTCTGCGAGGATGCGCACGAGGGCGGCGGGATCGGGGAACATATCACTCCAGACGTGAGAGCAGGAATACGCATGCGACTGCCAGCCCGGTTCGAGTCCGAAGACATCGCAGGGCATTGAGTCTTCGCGGAGCTGAGCGGTGAGATCGTCGGTTTGTTGCTGGGTGAAGTCGCTGCGGCAACGATACCAAACGCCGAGGGCCCAGCGTGGCGGGACCACGCCGCCGCCGGAGAAAAGGTTGTAGCGTTGCACGGCTTCACGAAGTGAGGGGCCCGCAAAAATGAAGATGGAGACGCCTTGCGCGCCGGGGATTTCGACGACGACCTCACGCAGAGCGGTGGCTTTGCGGGCGGCGTAGAGCACGTCGGTTTCGAGCGCGAGGGTCTGGGCTTCGGCGGGTTGCGCCTCGAGTGGATCGTGTCCGCCGGCAGTCGCGACGGGATTGGCCGAACCGCAATAAAATGTGGCGTAGCGTGCGGTGTCGATGAGCACGGCGTAGCCCGCGGTGCTCACATAAAACGGAACGGGTGCGTGCGAGTCGCCGAGGTCGGCGATTGGGTCGCTGTTGACGCGGAGGGTTTTTTTGAGGCCTGTCTGGTTAAAGGAAAGTAACTGGAGCCCGAGGCCGTAGAGTTGTTCTGCCCCGTCCAACGGCAGACGAACTTGAAAGCCGCGCGATGTGTTTTGTGTGACGATGGCCGGGATGGAAAGCGGGCAGTCCGCGACGGGGGAAAGAACACTGACCCTGCTGGTTGTGTCGTGGGTCTCCAGCAGGGAGGACGGAGTGAGTTTTTCGGGTTGGCCGAAAATAAGTTTCCAGACTCCCGGAGCGATGGGGGAGATCATGAGGCCTTTAGTTCGCGGATTTCGCCGGCTTTGAAGTTTAGGGCAAGCTGTGGGCTGTCGGTGTCGGGCCAGGGATTCTGGATAAGAAGGCTGCCGGCGCGCGTTGCCTCGATGGTAATTTGCTCAACCAGTCCGGCGACACGGCGCGCGCTGACGATGAAGCCGCCTTCGATGCGGATGCGTTCGAACGAGCAGTCCTTCCAACGGGACGACGCTCCTGGGAAAAGGCGCACGATGTCACGATGGGTGTGCACCAGGGAATCCATGATGGCGGCGGTGGCGGCCATGCCGGCATCCATTTGCATGATCTCTTTTTTAATCGGGGAGGCCCGCATCGATGACGTGCCCATCAGCGAGAGGCCGGCCATGCCGGCGTCGTGCAAGGTGCCGTGGCCTTCGTTGGTGAAGATGCGTTCCCAGATTTCCAAGGTGAGCTCGGTCATGTCGGCATTGCCAAAGCGGGCGTGGAGCATGGCGGCCCAGGGCATCGACCATCCGGACCAGAGGCCCATGCCCTCGCGAATCCAGCGGCTGACGCTGCGGCTGGCGATTCCGGTCCAACGTTCGTCGTCCATCGGTAACGTATCAAACGGGTGAAACCCGCCGAGGTGGGAATGGTGGCGGTGGCTTTCCTCAAGAACGAGCCCCTGCCACAGGGCAATTTCTTCTTTGCCGGCATCACCATGGAGCGAGGCTAGAGGCAGATTTTTGCGAATGTCTTGCCAGGCGGGATCGACCGGTTCGCCGAGAATGCCGGCGGCGGTCTCCAGCGTGGCGGCCAGCCAGTGGCAGGCGGCGAGCTGGAAGCTGGCGTCGCGGCCCCAGGCATTCATCTGGGCACCGCGGTATTCGGGCGACACGCTGACGGGGAGGCTGAGTGTGCCGTCGGGCTGGCGTTCCAACATCTCTTCGTAGACGCGGATGGCGCCCTTGAGATAGGGGAAAGCGAGGCGGCGCAGGAATGCCTCGTCGCCGGTGTAGTCGTAATAGTCATACATCATCTTGCCGACCCAAGCGGTGCAGGCGTGATCGATGGTGCCGGTCCAGAAGGAACCGATGACGGAGCAGCGGTCGTCGACCGCGTGGGGCAGCAGGTAGCCGTCGTCGATGCCGACGAACTTGCGGGCGTTTTCGCGGAGGATGGGCAGCCAGCTTTCGATCAGATTAAAGAGTGGTTTTAGGTGGTCGCAGAGGCCGGCTTGGTAGGCGGGCCAGTAACACATCTGCACGTTGATATTGAAGTGGTAGTCGCAGGACCACGGCGGCATCTGGTAGTCCTCGATCCATGGACCTTGCAGCGTGGCTGGGACACCCTGCGGAGCGGTGAGGCCGGCGAACTTGTAGAGGCCGTAGTAATACAGGAATTGCCAACGCGGGTTGGGCACGTCGATGCGCGGCACACGTTGCCAATAGGTCTGCCACCAAGCGGCGCGGGAGTCGAAGGAGGCTCCGAGGGCGTCGTCGGGGGATTCGTCGCCGATAACGACGGTGGCGCGCCATTCGCCGTAGGCGGTGGTGTGGTGGCGAACGGTGAGCGTGGCGTCGGCGGGCGTGGTTTGCACCCAGCCGTCTGCGCAAAGTTCGGGTTCGCTGAACGAGATGGAGCGCAGGTGTTCGCCGACGTCTTTCCAGGCAGGCACGGAAGTGATGGTCGGTGCTGGCGCGCCGGTAGCGGGACGCAAGCGAAGCACGGGAGCGTCCGGCGAGATGTCGAGCTTGCCGAGGGTGCGGACGGAGCCGGTGGCGTCGCGGGCGGTGAGCGTGATTTCGGCGGTGCCCATGTTGAGCTCGGCCGAGGTCAGGGTGAAACCAGGGAAGGTGAGTTCGAGGCGGCCGACGGGTAGCACGCTGGGGTGGTGGGGGAGGCCAGGGGCGGTTTGGCCGCGATTAAAGAGGGCGCGAATACCTGTTTCGTCACCGGCTTCAAGCAAGCGGCGGATGGAGGCGTAGGACATGGCCTCGGTCCAAGGCTTGCCGTTGCGGTGGTCCCACCAATCGGCGCGGCCGAGCGTGATGCAGACGGTGTCGCCGGAGCCCCAGATCATGGCGCCGAGTCGGGCGTTGCCAAGGAGGGGACCGGTGTGTGGGCGAGGGAGAGGGAAGGACCAAGTGTGGGTAAGCATGGAAAAGTGGGAAATGGTTATGCGATCAGTGCAAAGAGGGTGATCACAAAGGGAACATTTTGAATACGCCTCTCCCCGACGCTCGTGGTCAATGCTTCGGAGGCACCACTGCTTTTTTAAGGAAAGGCGCGGTCTGGCCTTCGCGCCATTGGGTCCGAATCCCCACGACTGGAGGATGCACGGGAGCGTTGAACTCGTTGCGATTGATCATGGCGGTGACGACATCGACGGCCTTGGCGCCTATAAATTCACCTAAGTGCTCGAGCTGGTTTACGTGGCGACTCACGTTGTGGTCCGAGTAGTCGATTAAGTGTAGATAGGAAAGTTGGCCGGGAATATCGAAGCCAAGATCTTTTAAAATATCATACAAAGGCAGGTCGAAATTTGGGCATACGACGACTTCCAGTTTTTCTGCCAAGATCCATTGCTTCATGTGCTCAAGCGAAGCCGGTGAACCGATGGGATCGCGGATGGTGTATTCCACGATATAGGTTCCGAGATGAATATGGTCCCGGCAGGTGGCCATTGCCGCCGAATAGAGGAAGTTGGCCAGGCGATCGACGTAGTCCGTGCTGATCATGCCGATTCGGGTGTAACCTCGCCGGACCAGTTCATTCAGGGCGTCGATGGTTCCGCTATAAATATCGCTGGCAACCCGGGGCAGTGGCGGGTCCACGATGGTGTGGCCTATAGTTGCGGTGGCGAAGCCGGAGAAATCAAAATCCAACGAAGTGAGGCCTGCCGGGGCAGGCATGATGATAATTCCTCGAATACCGCGGGCGGTGAGAATGCTGCGTAAACGGGCCGGGTTTGCTTGTGAAGGATCGTAAGCAAAGGGATCGGCGCGGTAACCGAGCTCACGGGCCCGTTCGCTGACGCCTATATAGTAGGAATGGCCGAGGGTTAATGCGAGTTCGTCGAAATGAAAGACGGCGAGATTGACGGCGCTTTCCGCCTTACGGGTTTGGGTGAGCCCGCTCATGAGCGCAGACACGTAGGGATGGGTGCGATAACCGAGCTTGCTGGCGAGTTGGGTGATTCGGTCACGGACGGCTGCGGAAACGTGGGGATGGTTTTTCAGCGCCCGGCTGACGGTCATCTTGGAAACACCGGCAGCATCGGCGATCTGTTGCATGGTGACGCTACTCATTTGTTACGCGTAACAGTCCGGTGGGGTTGAGGCAACCTGCTTTCTGCCAGTTGTATGGGGCGCTAGGTAGTTAAGCCCCGATATCCCCACCTCAACAGCAAGTTATACCCATGAAGACGCCTTCTTTCCATGCCCTTACACGCGGTCCGGTTTTGGTCGCTTTGATTATGTTGCCAGTCGTCGGTCAGGCGGCCGGCCGTATCTGGAATGGTTCCTTTTCATCCGATTGGGCCGATGCGGCAAATTGGGGTGGAAGCACTCCGATCTCAGGTGATTCGTTGGCCTTCACGAGTGTGATCGGGGTGGGCGGTCTGGAATTGAATAACAACATCGGGACAACCAATTTTGATGACATTATCTTTAATCCGGGTGCGGGTGCCTACGTTCTGACGGGCAATGCCATCACCCTTGGCAACGCCTCGCCGACGATCGTCAATCGTAGCAGCGAGGTGCAGACGATGAATTTTAATATGGCGCTGGGGGCGAACAGCACGATTTCGGGTTTTAGCGGTATCAACTTGGGTGGCTTGACCACGCTCAACGCGTTTAATCTCACCAACAATCTATCCGGCGGCAAATCCCTCACGTTGAGTGGCGGCGTGAACATTTCGCCGGATACCACGTCTAAGAGCGCGGTATTTTCCGGATCGGGTGTCACCCGCATCACCAGTGTGATTGCCGACAGTGGCACCGGAGGTGCAGCGGCCAGCAACATCACCTACAATGGCAGTGGCACGCTGGAACTCACTGCGGCCAATACTTATTCAGGGCTTACGAGGCTGCAGAATGGAACGCTTACGGTGAGCAATGTCGCCGCTCTCCAAAACTCGCACCTGCAGGTTGATGGTCAGAGCAGCGGCGTTCCTGTGCTCAACCTGCTGTCGGACGCCGATACGACTTTCGCCACCACCGGCACTAATCTGCTTAATAATGGGGCCAATACCGTGATGACGATCAATGTGGATCCGTTGACCGCCGGCTCTTCAAAGATTTTGACGCTGTCCAATCTGAGCACCAATGGCGGCGGCCAGGTCAACGTGACCAGCGGGAATGGTTACACGCTAGCGGTGACCACGTTGGCAGTGTCAGGGGCAAGTCCTACTTTGAATCCCACCACCGGCAATCTAGCCATCGGTTCTATTACCGGGAATCAAACTATCTTACTTGGCGGAACATCGACCGGAAATACGGTTGGAGTTATCTCGACCAATGCCATCAAAAAAGTGGGAAGCGGCACCTGGACGCTGACCGGTGCCAATACTTACACGGGAAATGGGTCCACCCGCATTTCTGCGGGAACTCTGATTGTAGACATGTCACAGGGAGGCTCTATTTCCAATGTAGGGAACGCGGGATACAGTTTCGCCGTCGACGGAGGTAATTTCGTTCTGAAGGGAGCGTCCTCCGGATTGAGCAGCCAGCTCTTTAACGGAATGCAAATGAACAGCGGCCGGAGTGGTGCGAGCTCGATTACCGTGGATGCCAATGGCGGTTCCGGCACGGTTTTGGATATGATTGCGGGTGCGAATGCAGGCATCTTCCGTTCATCGGGGACCATCGATTTTGTTCTGCCCACGGGCACGCAGTCTGCGACCAACGGTATCACTACGACCCAAGGCACGACGAACGGATTGTTGAACTCAGCTTATCAACCCACCGCTTACGCGACGGTAAACAATGGCGCAGCCTGGGCGGGTAAAAGCGGCAACAACATCGTTGCTTATACCCACACCGGCGGTGAAACGATCGCCGCGACGGGCAGCACTATCACGAACACCAGTTCGGCCAACTTCCTCCTGAACTCGGCCGGAGCGGGTGGCAACGTGGCGCTGGCCGCCGCCACTACCACAATCTACACCCTCACTCAAAATTCGACGTCCGCTGCGGTCGTCGATACTGCCGGCAAAACGTTGAAGCTCTCCGGCATCCTAGTCACTCCCACTGCGGCGGGCCTGACAATCGGAGCCAACGTGGGAGACGGCATTCTCGACAGCCCTACCACCGAGCTTGTCCTTATCAATAATTCGGCAGCCTCGTTGGTCATCAACTCTGCGATCGGAGCCGGCGGATCATTTGCTCTCACAAAATCAGGCACTGGCACCGTCGTTCTGGCCAACACTGTGAATGCATACACGGGCACCACCTTTTTGAACGCAGGCGTGCTCAATATTGCAGCGGATACCAGCCTCGGCACCGCGCCGGTCAGTGTCCAAAATAAACTCATCTTCAACGGCGGCACGCTGCAACTCGCAGGCAGCTTAAATCTCGCCACCAATCGCGGTATCCTGATTGCCGAAAACGGCGGCACGATCGACACCAATGGATTCAACAGCGCCTACGCGGGGCTTATCTATGGCACGGATCAGTTCGGTGGTTTGACCAAAACAGGGTCTGGCACTCTGAGCTTGTCCGGTGCTCAGCAATCCAACTTCACCGGCACGACAACGGTAAGCGGTGGCACGCTCGCCTACGGTGCGAGCAACATCATCTACACCGGTGATGTGACAGTGACAGGCTCCTCTTCGGTGCTCGACTTGGGTGCGAACCAGACCGACAGCGTCGGTGTGATCACGGTGGCCAACGGCGGCAGCATCACCGGCACGGGCACATCTGCCCTTACCAGCACACGGGGCTTTGAATTTAAAGGCGGCGCAGTGAGCGCCATTCTCGCGGGAGGATCACAAGTGGCCGCCAATAAGACGACCTCCGGAACGGTCACTCTCTCTGGAGCGAATACCTACACCGGCCAGACCTTCGTTAAGGAAGGCACCCTCTTGGTGAACGGCGCCCATTCCGGTGCGGGTAATTATCTCGTGTCATCGGGAGCCCGCTTGGGCGGCACTGGTAGCATCACTTTTGCCCCCGGCGGTGCCCTGTCGGTGGCTGGCACGCTGGGTGGGGGAGCCGGTCCGGCAACCTTGGATATCTCCGGCGACCTCGTATTTCAGAGCGGTTCAACGCTTGAGATTAATCTGGGCGGGACTTCGCCTGGTGATATCGCGGGCGCTTACGGACAGGTTAACATGACGTTTGCCACCGGTGTTGTTTCACTGGAGAACAACGTCAACCTGAGTCTTGCGGCCACGGGTGGTTTTACTCCGGGTAGCTCCGACGTATTCTATATTCTCACACGCGCCGACGCTGATTCGAATGCTTTCTCGCAATTATTCGCGGGCACCACCGAGGCGGGCGTCGTCAGCATCTCAGGCGGTTTCGTCGGTCAAATCACTTACGTCGCCGATTGGAACGGCACGCAGGGGGCGAGCTTCCTGACTGGTGGCAACGACATTGCCATTTACAACATTACCTCCGCGGCCGTGCCCGAACCGGCCAGCGTTGCGCTGATCATGGGGGGGCTGGCGGGTGCGTCACTGCTGGTTCGCCGTCGCCGGAAGCAGGCGATGTGCTGAACGACCTGTCCGATCATCAGGGGACGGTTCGGTGCAGGACCGTTCGAGTCGGAGTCGTTTCGCCATCTTGCCACTGCGTCATAATAGTCAATGTTTGCGGGGACTTCGGAGGGTCGAATTCATTGCGGTTGATGGTGGCAACCACGACATCGACGGCCTTGGCCCCCATAAGTAATCCTTGCTGGGAAAGCATGCTGATCTGCGGATTGGGATAATTGATCATGTGTAGGTAGCTTAGATCTTTGGGGATGCGAAAGCCCTGTTGGACCAGAATATCATAGAGCGGGAGCTGGAAGTCCGGAGAAATGACGACATCTAGCTTCTCGGCGATAATCCAGCGCTTCATCTTTTGAAGCGAGACCGGAGAAGTAGAAGGTTCCTGTACCGTATACTCTACCAAGTGAAGTTCCGGCATCACGTGTGAACTGTAAGCTTGGAGTGAGGCCGAATAGAGAAAGCGTCCCAGTCGGTTGACGTAGTCAGTGATAACCATGCCGATGCGTCGGTAACCCCGTGAGACCAATTCGTCCAGAGCTTGAAAGCCGCTACCATAAATATCGCTCGCGACTCTGGGGAGGGGGGGGGACACAATACTATGGCCTAGTGTCACTGCCGCAAAACCACTGAAATCAAAATCAATCGCCGCAAAGCCTTCCGGTGCGGGCATGATGATGATCCCGCGGATGCCTCGTGACAGCAGTATGCTCCGCAGGCGGGCGGGAGGCACTTGGGTTGGGTCGTAGTGGAAGAGCGCGACGTCGTAACCGATCTCCCGTGCGCGCTGCACCACACCTTGGTAATACTCGTGACGCTTGGTCCCCTCGGTGCTCTGAAAGTGCAGCACTGCCAGATTCACTTTTGCGGACACGTTCTGTGTGCGGGAAAGATCGCTCATCAATGCCGAGATGTAGGGGTGGATTTTGTAACCAAGATCAGCGGCTATCTTTTGAATGCGTTTCCGCGTGGCGGTCGAAATACGTGGGTTGTTCTTCAAGGCACGACTGACAGTCATGACGGAAACTCCAGCCTTTGACGCGATTTGACGCATGGTTACATTCGGCATGTGTTACGTGTAACGCAACGAATGTGTTGAGGCAATGACGTAATCTGCTTTACCTGTTTAAGCCTGCTTTACCCCAGTCCAGTTAGTTAACCCCAAGTCTTTCTTCCCATGAGAATTTTGCCTACTCCTGTGTCTCGATGTGGCCGATTAATGACCGCGTCGTTCCTTCTCCCCCTGTGTGCTCATGCCGTCAACGTCGATTGGGATGGCAATGGAGACGCCAACGCCTCCGGCACTTGGGAAACCGATGCCAACTGGACAGGCGACGGCAAGCCCACGGCGTCGGACAATGCCCGCCTGCTCGACGTCACCAGCGGCACACGCGAGGTGACGATCAGCGATGGTTCGCCGCAGACGATTAATAAGCTGACGATCACGCAGACGACGGTCGGCGCGGTCAATGTGCTCAATCTCGACGATGATCTCACGATCAGCGGCAATACCACGCCTTTCGCTATCACTGCGAGCGCAGGTCAAGGCAGTATTGTTACGAACATCGCAGCAGGCAAAACGTTGTTGGCCACTTGGACCGGTGGCGTTCAAAATATTACAAACTTTGGTGGAACCCTTAATCTGAATGCGGGATCGATTTTCCGTCTTGAAGGCGATTCTTTCATAAACACGCCAAAATTTGACGGGCCGATCAATGTGTCTGGTGCGGGAGCCGAATTGGTGTTTAAGGCCGGTTCCTATGGAACCGTAAACGTCACTTTTAATGGAGCCATAGTGTTATCCGGCGTGGGCACTACTTTTAATACCAGAGCGTTAACCTCGGCTGATGCAGTAACTGGCATTGGTGGGTCTAATTCCTTCAATGGTAATGATGGTTCTGGTAATGCAATCAACCTGGGTGTTGGAACACAGTTTAGCATTTCTGCAGATGGGAGTAATTCTTTTACGAAGGCGGTGGTGCTGGCGGGAACCGATGGCGTAAATAGCGGAGCGATTTTTAACCTCGGGGTTGGGGTAGGGACTGGGGCGCGCACGCAAACTTTTCAGGACAACCTGACCCTTGGCGCCGGCTCTCTCTTGAACATACTGCAAAGTGGCAATGGCCCCGCAGTAGTGCTTGAGGCGACGACTACGATGGCGTCTGGATCCACTTTGGTTATAGGGGCCAACGAGCGAGCAGGAGGATTTTCTCTCACCAATAACGGGATACTGACCATGGATGATTCCGCAGTGAAGCTTGATAATGCACATACGTCGGCATCAGGCACCAACAACAGTAGCACTGGACGGAATTTTAAGAATACGGGCACCTGGACCATGCAGAATGCGTCCACGGTGGCTTTTATCAGCAGCACGGGTAAAAACACTTCAGGCTTTGGGATCGGGTCGAATAATGAAAATTCAGGCACATTGAATGTGGAGAGTGGTTCCCAGCTGGGATTCCTGAATTTGTTCAATACGGGAACGTTGAATCTGGGCAGTTCCACGGCTAACGTCAGTGACGCCACCGTTAACTTGGGCTCTCCCGATGACACCTTTGGCGATGTTACTTTGACTAACGGACTCACCGCTCCGCTACCTACTTCATCTGACGCTGCGGGCACGATCCATGTTCTGGGTAATGCTTATCTCGGACGTATCGCCGGCAGCGGCAAGACGACACTGAACAACGGCTCGGCCACCTCTACTGGGTCGCTCATCGAGGTCGGTGATACCACCACCCCGACGACATTCACCGTTTCAAACAACTCCCAGGAGACAACCAACTTCGCGGGAAATACGATCACGCTTAATCCCAATGGCGCGTTGGTTCTCCAGTATAAAGATGCCCAAGGAACCAACCTGTTTACCAACGCTGGTATTTTGAACAGTGATAATGGCGATCTGATTTTCGATAACGCTGGTTCCGGCTTCAACAATCCCGGCAATAATAACATCGGTCGACGGTTCGCCAATTCGGGGACGATGACATTGGAGAACAACTCCAACCTCGATTTTATCAGCAGCACGGGCAAAGCAGTCTCTGGATTCGGTATTGGTCAAAATAATGAGAATACCGGAACGATTAATCTAAAGTCTGGCTCCACGCTCGCCTTCGACGGTCTCTTCAGCACCGGTGTCCTAAATCTAGGTAGCTCTACCGCCGGGGTGAGTGATGCCACGGTTTACTTGGGTTCTCCGTCCAATACCTTCCAATTCATCTCGCTGAACAACGGCCAGACGGCCCCGACGCCTACCTCTGTCGACGGTGCGGGCACTATCAACATTCTTGGCGATACGTGGCTCGGCCGGACAACCGATGCCAATGGCACGGTTACCCTGAATAACGGAACGGCGACATCCGTCGGGTCCGCTATTATGATCGGTGATGGCACGGTCCCGGTCACCTTCACCGTTTCCAACCAAAACGTGGCGATCAATAATTTCGCAGGGAATACGATCGATCTTAAGGCCAACGCCACCCTTTTACTTCGTAGCACTGCGATCTATAGCACTACGGGCAACGTGGCATTGATTAACGATGGCACGTTCACCCACGCCGGCACGGTGCTCATGCAGGGCACGTTCAATGGCACTCGTAATCTTACAACCTCGTCGACCGGAACCTATCGCATCAGCGGTAGCTCTGCGGTTATTGAGTCACTAGAGGCCGCCGCAGGGACTCAGACCACGAATGTGGCCTCAGTCGGTTTTTCGGTGGCTGGTCTGCTGACCGGCGCGACCTCCTATGACAAATTGACCTATACCAATAGCACGAACAATCCAGGTAAGGACACTCTCGAGCTGACCATGTCGGGCGGCGAGATCACTCCAGGTAATGGCACTAACGGTAGTGGAGTATCCAGCATCGGCACATTGGAGTTCGTCAACACCAACATCACGCTTTCGGGGGCGACCAAGCTGTCGTTCGACATCGGTGGTCTGGGTAATGACGACGCTCCTTTGGATGTTGAATTTAATCCGGTCCTCACCTTCGACTATATCTTGACGAACTCCACGTTCAGCATCGGTTCGGACGCCGTGCTGGATATCCGGATGGCGAATAACGGATTTGTTACACCCTCCGAGCAGTCTTATTTGCTAGTCGATTCTACGAATGGCGGCCCTAGCAGCTTTACCGGCACCTTCAGCACTCTGCTTTTCGAGGGAGTTGCCGTCACCGACCAATATACGGTCGCGTATACTAGCAGCGGGTTGCTGGTTACCTTGGCTGCCGGTCTTGGCAATTCCGCACCGATTCCCGAGCCGTCCAGTGTTGTGATGCTTGCTGGTCTCGGTGTCATTGCCTTTGCCGGATTGCGTCGGCGTCAGCGCGTTTGATTCCAACTCAACGATAGCCGCCTTACCTATATGGCCCGGCCTTATCAGCCGGGCTTTTTTATTTATTCGGGACGGCATGAATACCCCGACACCTTGGGTAGGTTGTATTGCGGCCTTCCTTTGTCATCGGAGCGCAGCCCATTTCCGAGATGCCCAGCTGCTTGCTGCGGGTAGCATTCACTTTGAAGTTAATTTAACAGGATTTCAGTAAGGTTATACCCTGAATGCGCTACGTGTAACATGAGGGCGAGATTGAGGCGGTGGGATACTCTGCCATCGGTATATCCGTCCGCTTTCCCCTAGCTGTTAGTCCTCCTCCCAAATCCTTCTTTCCATGAGAATATTCCCTATGCCTGTGTCCCGGTGTGGTCGTTTAATGACCGCTTCGTTTCTGCTCCCTCTATGTGCCCATGCTGCCAATGTGGATTGGGACGGCGCTGGTTCCGCAAATGCGTCCGGCACATGGGAGACCGGTGCCAACTGGACTGGCGACGCCAAGCCCACAGCGTCCGACAATGCCCGCCTGCTCGATGTCACCAGCGGCACTCGCGAAGTGACGATCAGCAACGGTTTACCGCAGATAATCAATCAGCTCACTATTACGCAGACGACTGCCGGTGCGGTTAATGTGCTCAATGTGAACGATAATCTGACCATCAGTGGTAGCGCCAACCCGTTCGCCGTTACTGCAACCGCAGGACAAGATAGCATTGTGACTAACATTGCCGCAGGCAAAACGCTGCTGGCGACGCATGCCGGCTCAATGACCGTAAGCTTTGGCGGCGAGTTGAATTTGGTGGCTGGTTCGGTATTTAAGCTGCAGGCCACTGGAGGAAGTTCTAATTTAACCAGCCCGACCTTAAATGGCGCGATTAATGCCACGGGAGCCGGCGCTCGACTTGTATTTCAGCCAGGCGGTAGTGTCGGTGGCACCGGCGCTCTCTTCGGTGGAGCCGTAACGGTGAGTGGTAGTGGCTCGTCGTTGGAAATAACGAGACTAACCTCTACTGACGTCGTTAACGATATGGTTAGCACCTATTCGGGGAATGATGGTGCGGGTAATGCGGTCAACGTAGGAGATGGCGCGACACTGACTATCAATGTGATCAAGTCGGCGACGACCTTTACCAATCGTGTGACTTTGGGTAACTCCTCCACGTTGAACATTGGTAATGTGGTGGGCGGTGGCACCTCCACCAATAACTTCAGCGGAGGCCTCGTGATAGGAGCTAATTCCAACTACACGCTCGTCGATTCCTCAGTGGCGATTAACCTTAATGGCACGTCTTCGGTTGGTTCGGGCTCGCAGGTGACGCTCAAGTATGTCTCAGCGCAGGGAAATAGCTCTTTTGTAAACAACGGTGCGCTCACTATGGACGGTGCGGCGTTAATCTTCGATTACGCGGCTCCTGGTTTTAATAACGGCGTGCGTGGGTTGACGAATACCGGAAATTGGATTCTCAAGAATAACGCTTCCTTTTCACTGATAAGCAGCACGGGAGTAGTCACTATTGGTAACGGATTTGGAAATCTTCGTAACCTCTCGAACACCGGCACCTTCTCGCTTGAGAGTGGGTCTACCTTCGCTTTTGATTCGTTTCTCAATACCGGCACGCTAAATTTGGGCAGTTCGACTTTGGGAGTCAGCGATTCTCAGGTCGTCTTCGGCTCGCCTGCCAACACCTTCAACACGACTGTTGTCAACAACGGTTACACCACTGGTCAGTCCACGCTGAATATCCTCGGTAATACCCTCATTGGTCGGCCCACAGCAGCTGGCACCTCCTATCTGGACAATGGAACGGCTCGCAACGGTCTCGATACAGCCACAAGCGTGTCTGCATCGATAGGTAATACGATCAACATTGGCAATGGCTCCACCGCGATGACCTTGGCTGTGGGCAACGTAAGCGCTGCCGTGACCAATGCCGCGGGTAATACGATTAATCTAAACTCCAATGCCAAGTTACTGATCCAGAGCCGTAATACGGATAGCTCGAACGGCAGCACCACACTGGTGAATTCGGGCATCATCAATCACGCAGGAAATATTCAGTTCCAGAGTAACTTCTTTGGCACTCGCAGCTTCACCAACAGTGCTACCAGCACCTACAGGATCACCGGAACCGGAGCCTCCATTCAGGCCCTCGCAGGCACGGGCAGCGCCAGCACTGTATTCGCCCTCACCTTCACCAGCAGCGGTCTGATCACAGGTGCTTCGGCCCATGATAAATTAACCTACGTCAACAGCACTGGCTATTCACCATACAATAAGACCACCCTGACCATCACCGATGGTGAGATCACTCCCGGCAACGGCACGAGTGGCTCAGGTGTTTCTAGCATCGGTCAATTGGAGTTCTCCAACCTCAACATCGCTCTGGCTGGTGCCACCAAGCTGTCTTTCGACATTGGTGGTCTGGGCAATGATGCCGTCGAATTTGGGGATCCGTTTCTCTTCGACTATATCTTGACGGACTCCACGTTCAGTATCGGTTCGAGCGCCGTGCTGGACATCCGGATGGCGAATAACGGTTTTGTTACACCCTCCTCGCAGTCGTATTTGCTAGTCGATTCTACGAATGGCGGCAATAACAGCTTTACCGGCACCTTCAGCTCTCTGCTCTTTGAGGGCGTTGCGGTCACCGACCAATATACGGTCGCGTATACTAGCAGCGGGTTGCTGGTTACCTTGGCTGCCGGTCTTGGCAATTCCGCGCCGATTCCCGAGCCGTCTAGTGTTGTGATGCTCGCTGGTCTCGGTGTCATTGCCTTCGCTGGTCTGCGTCGCCGTCAACGCGTCTGATTTTAGTCTGCACGACAGTGGCCATCCCCATGGCCCGGCCTTACCCGCCGGGCCTTTTTATTAGCCCTCCATTCTCAAAGATCCCATTACATGTCACTCCTTCGTCTTTGCCCCTTGCTCTTAACGCTATCCCTGCCGGCTCTTTTGGCTACGCCCGCCGAGGACTTGCGCGCCCTCACCGGTGCACCGACGCGTGTCGTCTGGGTGCAGGACGCTGGCGACACCGCTGCTGTCTATTCCGAGCGGCCTACGCTGCGTCTCATGGGGCTGGATACTGAGGACAATAAAGGCGAGCGCGCCATTCTTCCGGACATCGCCCGCTACTCGAAGCCGATCATCACAGACGACGGCACCCGCGTGGCCTTCGGCGACCTCGACAAGCAAACCGTCAATGTCGTCAACTGGGACGGCACCGGCCTGCGCACGGTCCTCACCCACGCCGAGTTTCAAGATGTCTGGACGGATCCGCGCACCGGTATCGATTGGATCTACGCCAAGGTAGAGGAGCAACGCGGTGACAAGACTGCCGGGGTTATCCGTCGCTATCGGCTCGACGATTCTTCGGTCAGCGAGCTCATCTGGGACAAAACTCCGGTCTTTAACTTCATGGTCAATGGTGATGGCCGCGCTGCGTCCGGTGGCGTAAGCGACGGCGGCAATACTCCACAGGGGATTTTCCTGATTCCTAATGGCGGCTTTGCCGCGCGGGCAGGTGGTTGCTGGCCGTCCATGTCGCCGGACAACAGCCTGCGCTCCTGGGTCTTTACCGGGAGTCACCGCAGTATCCACTTTGGCGTTACGACTGACCGCAGTGGCAAGGGCTACTCCTATGGCGTTGAATTTAATAAATCGCCGGGTCTTACCGTGACCGGCCAAGAGGAGCTCTACCATCCCCGCTGGTCCAACGATATCCGTTTTATCACGGCCACGGCACCGCTCTACAACTGGAGTTACAGCGCCGCCGCCAAGATCCCCAACGACGTCGCGGAGAAGGTGGAAATCTATCTCGGCAAGTTTACCAACGACATGCATGGCATCGAGCGCTGGGTGAAGGTCACCGACAATCATCGCGGAGACTACTGGCCCGACGCCTGGGTCAAGCCCGCGCCCGGAGCACCCGCGTGGATGGATTCGGAGCCGAGCCTGGCAGCCGGCACCAACACTGCTGCCGAGCCGGACCACACCGCGCAGGTCTTTCTCTGGAACACTGGTGCGGACAGCAACCAACTCATCGACGCCAAGACCGGCGCGATCCGTCAGTGCGGTGGGCAGTTGCATGGCGATGCTCGCTTTGCGCGCTACAATGTCCTCGATCTGAGCGGCGGTTCCTTTGTCCCCGATGACACCGCTGGACCGTGGCTACAGGCGGTCAAGACCGGCGGAGCCTTCGCCTTCGAGGCCGTGCTGACTCCGGCCGCCGACACCCCCAACGAGGGTGTGTTACTGGCCTTTTCCGCCGACCTTAATCAGGGCAATCTGGTGCTTGCCCAGCAAGACGGCTGGCTCACCCTGCGCCTCCGTGGTCGCGAAGGAGCCCCGCTGCAACTCGTGCGTCTGTCGGCTGGCCAGCCCAGCCACGTCATCGTCAGCTATGTTCCCGGGAACCTCGCGGTTTATGTTAATGGCCAGCTCGTTGTCAGACCCGACGCTCCCGTGGTTCCGGTTTCCACCTGGACGCCGCAGCCGCTGCTGTTGGGCGACGCCGCTAGTGGTGGGCATGATTGGGCGGGACGCATGGAAGGTATCGGGCTGTTTGGGCGCGTGATCGCCCAGGCTGAGGCTCGCCAACGCTTCGACGCCTATACTGAACGCGTTGCCTCGCGTCCGAAGCAAACCGCCCGTGCCGTGGTGCAGGCCAAACTGATCGGCACCTGCCCGCCGGCCGACCCGCGCGGCATCGCGCCCTACAAACGCTGCCTCTCCGTGCAGCAGTATCAGATTACCGAGGTTATCGAAGGCGAAGTGGCCGACAAGATCATCAGCGTCGCCCAATGGTCGGTGCTCGATGCCAAGGTGGTGCCCGCTTACCTGCAATTTAAGAAAGGCCAGTCTTACCGCCTGGTGCTGGAAAGCTGGTCCGATCACCCCGAACAGGAGTCGGAGCGCATGATCAACGGTGACTTTGAAGAAGAGGGTGAACTCTACTATGAAATGCGCCCCGAACCGGCGATTGTCACGCAGGCAATAAACACGTCCGCGACCATCGCGCGAGATGCCGTTTGGAACACGGTGTCAGGTCAGGCCAATGTGCAACGGCTTGACGGTCCAGTGGCCATTGTGGGCGAGGGGAAACCCACGCTTTTTGCCGCTGGTGCAGATGGCAAACGTGATACCGCTGGCAACGCGGTGACTCTGGAAGCGGGCAGCCTGCCGGAAATCCTGGTGTCTGGTGCGCTTCGTCTCGGCGGGGATGGTTCGATCAAGGGTGGCCGCGTTCTCGATGGCGGGCTGGGTTACCTCTCGGCTCCCGCGCTTCAAATCGTCGGTGGCGAAGGGCAGGGGGCCCAGATTTTTGTTAGCATGAGTGTCACAGGATTGGATCTGGTCCAGCTCGGCTCCGGTTACACAGAGGTTCCCAAAGTGGAGATTGCCACACCGGATATTTATGGCGGACGTCAAGCGGTCGCCGTGGCCTATCTCGACAAGGACAGCGGCGCACTTGCCCGTCTGATTGTCACCGACGGAGGTAGTGGTTATTTACGTTCCCCCGCGGTCAAACTGATCGGTGGTGGCGGCAAAGACGCGGCTGTCCAGGCGACGCTTTCGTTGTCTGATATTTATGTGGTCAAGGGCGGCAAGGGCTACACAGCCGCACCGCAAATTGAAATCAAGGGCGGTGGTGGCAACGGTGCCGAAGC
Organism: Opitutaceae bacterium; assembly: GCA_037969015.1. GTDB lineage: Bacteria > Verrucomicrobiota > Verrucomicrobiia > Opitutales > Opitutaceae > JAUWBF01. Next base: position 32,039 of record JBBKWO010000070.1, on the reverse strand, counting down.
TTGCGCGGTCTTGCAGCTGACGGTTCTGCGTTACACGGACTCGCAAGGCAGCGGATTCGTTCGTAATACCGGCACCATTGATCAAGACGGCGCGGCACTGCTTTTCGACTGGGCGGCCGACGGCAACAATACCGGCGTGCGTGGATTCGAAAACTCGGGACAGTGGATCATGCGCAACGGTGCGCTTGTTCAATACATGTCCTCCAGCGGCCGTCCTTACTGGGGGACCAATCTGACCAACTCCGGCACGCTGCGTCTGCTCTCTGGATCGCGCCTTGGCATGCAAAAGCTGGTTAATACCGGCACATTACAACTCGGGGCCGGTGCAGTTCTGGGACAGGTCAACTACGCAGGCGGCGAGATGGCCCTGAATAACACGGGTGAAGTGCAGGTCTCGGGCACCGGTGAAAACGTGCCGGTGGTATTCGGCCAGATTGATCCTGAGCGTAATGGAACGCGCACCATCAACAATGGCGACCCGACCATAGGCGCTAAGGCCCGGTTCACTTTGGGTGACGGCAATGACAAACCCGTCTTCCGCATCGCTGGCGGTAATTCGTATTTCATTAACCATTCTGGAGCGACCACACTGATCAACTCCGGTTCGGTGCTGTCATTGACGACCAACGACAACGGCTCTCAGCACCTCTTCATCAGCCGCGATGCCAAGCTGACCAACAATGGCGACTTACTCCTTGCCGGGTTCCTGCTCGTGCAGGGCAATCACGCCGGTTTTATGGGTATGGAAAACACCGGTCGCCTCTTCATTCGTGGCACTGGCGCGGGTATTGACCGTCAGCCGAACAGTGCCGGTCCGGGATCATTTTACGGTGCCGAGGAGACACCTGCCCGTATCCTTAATCTCACAGGCGGCTCCATCCAGGGCGACGGCACTTTCACCTACGTCAATAGCACCGGCAATGACGGCGCCCGTTATCTGCGTTTGATTAATCTGGGCGGCATTTCCCCCGGCAGCGATCAACCGGGGAAACTGAACTTCGTCGACACCAACATCGAGTTCGGTGCGGTGCCTCCGTCCGAGGACGAAAAAAAGCAATCCACCGCGTCACTCGCAGGAGCCGGCCTGTTGCGCATCCTGGTTGGCGGTTCCACCAATTACAGTGTGATCACGCTATCGGGCAAGGACGACTCCGGTCGCTTCACGCTGGTAGATGGTGCGGCCAACACGCTGAACATTGTCGCCACTGGCGCGACCAGTCCGCGGGGCAGGTTTCGTATTGTCACGGCCACGTCGGTCAAGGGCACTTTCGCGAACCTGCAGTTCAACGGAAAGTCACCCGTGCCCTACACGGTCAACTATCTCGCTGACGGTATCGAAGTCGTGTTCCCCTGAGAACCGTAACGAAAAAATCGGACGTGTGACTCAATTCTGTTTTCAAAACAAAGCATGGTATTCAGTCGTAGGCAGACTGCTTGCAGACGCGTTGGACGCCAAAGCTTGGAACGGGTCTCGCGCCCGTAAACAGGCTGCCTACTCAGAGCCGAGTTAGTTCTCTTTCTAAGTTAAATATTCCCACCCGTGGTCTTTAGTTCCCACCTCTTCATCTTCTACTTCCTGCCGCTGGCGTTGGCCGTCTATTGGCTGGCGCCGCGGCCGGCGAAGCACCTGCTGCTGACTCTGTTCAGCTACCTGTTCTACGGCTGGGCCAATCCGCTCTTTGTGGTGCTGATGCTGGCGTCCACGGTCATCGACTACATCGCCGGACTCGTGCAGGCCTACGATGGATTCCGGGGCTGGGGCGGGCCGGTCGCCACGCTCGACAAGACGGCGGCCCGGACCCGCACGCAGCGTATCGCGTTGATCGTGTCGATTATCTCGAACCTCTCGCTGCTCGGGTTTTTTAAATACTTCAACTTCGCCATCGAGAACTACAATGCGTTGCTCGCGGTCGTGGGGCTCGACGGCATGGGCATCGATAACGTGCTGCGAGTGACGCTGCCGCTCGGCATCAGCTTCTACACGTTCCAGTCGATGAGCTACTCCATCGACGTTTATCGCGGCGACGCGAAACCGATGCGTAGTTTCAACGATTTCGCCTGCTACGTTTCGATGTTTCCGCAGCTCGTCGCCGGTCCGATCATTCGTTTTTCCGAGGTAGCCGACCAACTTGAGCAACGCACGCACACGCTCACCAAGTTCGCCCGCGGCTTTTCGTTTCTGGCGATCGGTCTGGCCAAAAAAATCCTGTTGGCCAACCCCAGCGGCAAGGTCGCCGACTTGTCGTTCGACGGTGGCTCGGTGCACGCGGTCGACGCCTGGTTGGGCGCGCTGGCCTACTCGTTTCAAATCTACTTCGACTTTAGCGCCTACTCCGACATGGCCATTGGTCTCGGACTGATGCTCGGCTTCGTTTTCGCGAAGAACTTCGACTCACCTTACAAGTCCGCCTCGATCACCGAATTTTGGCGGCGTTGGCACATCTCGCTGTCATCGTGGTTGCGCGACTACCTTTACATTCCGCTCGGTGGCAACCGGCTCGGCGAGACGCGCACCTACATCAACCTCACGCTGGTCATGTTGCTCGGGGGACTCTGGCACGGTGCTTCGTGGAACTTTGTCATTTGGGGCGGCATCCACGGCGGTATGCTCGCCTTTGAGCGTGCGCAGGGTAAGCGCGGGTTCTTCACCCGCTTGCCGCACGCCTTCCAGGTCACGCTGACGTTTATCATCGTGATGTTCGCCTGGGTCTTCTTCCGCGCCCGCGATTTGCCGGCTGCCCTCGATTACTGCGGCAGCATGCTTGGTCTCGGCACCGCGCAGGATGGCGCGGGACTGATCGCCGGTATCACCCATCAACCGTATTACCTGATCAGTCTGGCGCTGGCGGCGTTTGTCACTTGGGTCTGTCCGCAGACTTGGGATTGGACGCGCACGATCTCGCCGCGTCGCGCGGTGGCGGTGGCCGCGGTGTTTGCCTTCGCGCTGCTGGTCATGACCACGCAGGCCTTTAATCCCTTCATCTATTTTATCTTCTGACCATGGCTGACCCGAAAACAGTTCCACTCAGTCGTGAAGACATCGCCAAAATCGAGATTGGTGAAACCACTATCAGCCGCCGCACCGCGGGCTGGCTCGTATTGTTTTTCCTGCTGGTGATGGTGACCATTCCTATCGTGCAGGGCGTGCTCGATCATCGTTCTGGCGAACCCGGAGTCACCGCCATCGGCTCGGCGTTGCCCGAGGCTTGGACGGAATTTAAAGCCAATCCGCAGGATTCGCTGTGGGATCGGGTTTTTGCCGCCAACGCCGTGCTGCTTGGCCGCATCAAGGGATACGAGACCGATTTGGAGGACGACTCGTTTGTGGCGCAGGCGGCGATCCCCCGGGTTCAGGCAGTCACCTCGCGCTTTCTCGGACTGGGTAACGAGCAGGCCTACGTCGGCCGCGACGGTTGGCTGTTTTACCGTCCGGGTATCGATTACCTCACCGGACCGGGTTTTCTGGATCCACAGCGCCTGCGCGTCCGGTCGCTCAGCGGTTCCGAGGATCAGGCGCCGCCGCAGCCCGATCCGCGTCTGGCGATCCTTGATTTTAAACGTCAACTGGATGCCCGTGGGATTACACTCGTGCTGATGCCCATGCCGGTTAAGGCCGTCATCGAGCCCGACCGTTTATCTGCATCGTATTCCTCTGATTCCGAGCCGGTGAAGAATCCGTCCTACGCCGCCTTTATCGACGAGCTGAGGGCCGCCGGCGTGCAGGTTTTTGATCCCACGGTGCTGCTGGCTGATTGGCGTAAGGAGCAGGGCGGGGATGCGTTTCTTAAAACCGATACTCACTGGCGTCCCGAGGCCATGCAGATGGTGGCGGATGAACTGGCGAAATTTCTGCGCAGGGAAACCGGGCTTTCGTCCGGCGATACTGAATTCCGCACCGTCGAGGCACCGATCGAAAATCATGGTGACATCGCGGTCATGCTCAAACTGCCCGCCGACCAAACCGTATTCCCTCCTGAGAGCGCTTCGCTGCGCGTTGTTCTCACTTCCGGAGGTGAACTCTGGCGTCCTTCACGCACTGCCGGGGTGCTGCTGCTCGGTGACAGCTTTTCCAATATTTATTCACTCGGCGCGATGAACTGGGGCGAGTCAGCCGGCTTTGCCGAGCAACTCTCGCTGGAGCTCAAGCAGCCGCTGGACACCTTTCTGCGCAACGACGCCGGGGCCTTTGCCAGTCGCGAAATGCTGATGCGTGAACTTGCCCGCGGTAACGACCGTCTCGCCGGCAAGAAGGTCGTTATTTGGGAATTCGCCGCGCGCGAACTCTCCGTTGGCGATTGGAAAGTCATGGACCTCAAACTCGGCGAGTCCCGCCCCGCGACCTTCTATGCTCCGGAAGACGGCGCCGCTCCCGTGCAAGTCACCGGATTGGTCGAGGCCGTATCGCCCATCCCGCGTCCCGGCAGTGTGCCCTACAAGGATCACATCTATTCGCTGCAGCTTTCGGAGCTCACCGGCGAAGGCGTGCCTGCCGGTTCGCAGGCGGTCGCCTATCTGCGCAGTATGACTGATGGAGTTTTAACTCCCGCCGCTCGCTTTCGGGTGGGCGATCGTATTACCCTTAAGCTGGTTTCCTGGAACGATGTCGCCGGGCGTTACGAGCGCTTCAATCGCAGCGAACTCGACGACGAAGACCTGCAACTCGAACCGCCCTGCTGGGGTGAACCCACTCAATAATGATGAAACACCTGATTACCCTTCTCGCCCTTTCCGCCATCACCGCCATGGCCGCGCCGGCCGATGATTTCCGTGAAGCCATGGCAGCCAAAGCCGCCGAGACTCCGGTCGTGCACGGTTCAGACGGCTGGCTTTATCTGCCTGCCGAACTCAGTCACATTGCCGCTGGGAAATTCTGGGGCCCCGAGGCCGTCGCCGTGAGCAAAGCCAGCAAGCCGGAATACGCCGACCCGTTGCCCGCCATACTCGATTTTAAAGCCCAGCTCGACGCGGCCGGCGTGGAGCTGATCCTCGTGCCCGTGCCCGCCAAGGCTTTTGTCTATCCCGAGCCGCTGACAGGCAAGCCAGCTGAGGGCCGCCTGGATACCGTCCACCAACAATTCTACGAACTGCTGCGCAAGGAAGGCGTTACGGTCATCGACCTGCTCCCTGACCTGCTCGCGGCCAAAGCTGCCTCCAGCGAACCGGTGTATTGCAAGACGGATACCCACTGGTCCGGCGTTGGCATCGGCATCGCCGCGGATAAAATCACTGCATTGCTCAAGGACCGCCCGTGGCTGGTTGCTGCTGAGAAGACGCCAACCTCGACAGTGGACCGTTCGGTGGAAATCACCGGCGATTTGCAGGGCATGGCCGGCGGCACCAAAAAGGAATCCGTCGCGCTGCACTTTGTCGGCACAGCCGGTTCCAACGGTATGACTGCGGTGCAGTCTGATCGCGCCAGTCCGCTGGTGCTTTTGGGCGACAGTCACACGCTGGTCTTCAACGCTGGAGCGGACATGCACGCGGTCGGCGCGGGCCTCGCCGATCAGTTGGCCAACGAGCTCGGCATTCCGGTGGACTTGATCGGTGTGCGCGGTTCCGGTGCGACGCCGGCCCGCATCAACTTCATGCGCCGCGTGCGTGGAGACGACACCTACTTGGCGGGAAAAAAAGCCGTGGTGTGGGTCTTTACCGTCCGTGAGTTTACCGAATCCTCCGGTTGGCGCCTGGTGCCGCTGACGCGCAACTGATCAGTTGGTTTTTATGGAATTTAAAACAAACGATGTCGGTGCGGTATTGGCGCGTTTGCTCGAATGCCCTTGGTTGCGCGACGTTCGTATTCCCTTCGCGGTGTCCACGGTTACCAGGGATGAATGGGGCCCGGTCAGGCTGACGCAAAACGCCGCGAACAACTGGACGGTAAGCTCACGCAGCGTCCAGGGATTGGAAGCCGACTGGCATTTGGTTTATTTTCCTGAAACCGCGTCGATCGAGTGCTGGGGCGAGGTGGTGCACCGGGGCGATCAACCCCTGTGTGGAGTGACTGGTCTTTCGGCTTGGAGTGTGCCGATGCAATTTTCAGCGGCGGAAGGCCTGCCATGGATTCGCAAGTTCAATGGAGCCGAGTTTATCGCCACGGCGTTCCCCGCGCACGATTTTGCCTATCAAGACCGGCGCATGGTGGAGACGGCCCAGGTCTATAACGCATATACGCTCAAACCGTTTCCCGACGGTCGTTCGTCAAACGGAGCCATGCCATTTGCCGTGCTTTGCGATGGTCAAAAGCACCGCGCGGTGGCCTGCGCCATCGAATGGTCGGGCATGTGGGAAATGAGCTTTCGTCAGTCGGCGGTCGATTATGGCGTCAAGCCGGACGGCTATCAGGTGGAGTGGAGCGCAGGAATGGCCGGCCTGAAGTTGGATCTTATGCCGGGAGAAAAACTGCCCATGCCAAGGGTGGTGCTCGCGGTCTCCCCGGGCGGACTTGACGCGGGTTGCTCCGGGTTGCGGCGGCACATCCGGCGTCACATCACACCCAAGCTGGCAGGTGGGGAGCCGTTGCCGCCGACCTCGTTCAACCATTGGTTCGCGTTCGACAACGACTTTAACGAAGAGTCGTTGTCCAAGGCGGTTCCGTTTTGCGCCGAGGCCGGGCTTGAATATTTTTGCGTGGACGGCGGTTGGTTTACCGGTGGTTTTCGCCTCGGGATCGGCAATTGGTCGGAGGGGGATGTCGCCCGTTTCCCCAAGGGCATAAAACCTTTCTCGGATCTGGTGCGGGCGAGCGGCATGAAATACGGCACGTGGTTCGAACCTGAATACGCGCACGAAGATAGCGAAATTTACCGAGCCCACCCCGAGTGGTTCTGGCGTTCGCCTTCCGCCGAGACTCGTCCGTCATGGGCGGAGGGGCTGAGCTCATGGTTCACCGCGCCCCACACGCATTTGATGAATTTTGGTCTGTCTGAAGTGCGGGAGTGGTGGGTCAACCGGTTCGTGCGCGCATATGAGGAGTGGGGCATGCGTTGGGTTCGTTGGGATTTTAACCAGGTGCCGAGATTAAACTGGGAGGAGGGCGTGCCGACCGGGAAAATCGGCTGGCGACAAATCGAGCACATCACCGGTCTGTATACCACGCTGGACGAAATCATGAAGGCGTGTCCGGACCTGTTGATCGAGCAATGCGCCTCAGGTGGCAATCGTGTGGATGTCGGTCTGGCCCGCCGCGGACATACGTTTTGGATGAACGACCACACCACCAACACGGATTTGGTGAGGTCCTTCCAGGTCGCTTTGAACCGGATTTTACCGGGCAACTATCCGAACACCAATCTTTGTCAGAAACGGCACGATTTCACTGACTACGATTTTCTGTCGCACGGCCTCGGCGGCTTCGGCTTTAGCGGTCGTGTTTGGGAAATGCCGCGACCGGATTTTGAACGCTTTAAATCCGCGATCAGCCGCTTCAAGGCCTACCGGCATTTGCTGCTGGAAAATTTCGAGACCCTCCAGGGGAATCCCGGGGATGCGCAGGATTTTCTCCGGGCGACTTTCGGCAAACCCGGAGCCGGCGTCGCATTCACTTTTAATTCACCCGGTGTTCCGCCCGCCACGGCGAGCATGGATCCTTTGATCTGATTTTTTATGTCCAATTCTGTTTTTTCGCTCACCTCAGACGCGCTTTCCATCACCGATGCCCATGGGCGTTCGCTGGCCGAACTCGCGCTTACCTTTATCGTCGGTGACAATCACTACCGCATCACGACGCTGGAGAAAACGTCATCCGGCTGGTCCGGTCAGACCGCCGATCCTGCGGTCACCGTGAAAATCACCGCGTCGCAGCAACACCTCTGTGTCGAATTATGCGGGGTTCCGCCGCAGACCGGCGACGTGAGTTATTTTTGCGGTTCGAAGATCGCCGCGTCACATGCGCATGCTTTCATTCCGGACGTGCACCTGGGCACCTTTCCCATGGTGCAGGATCGCACGTTTACGTTGACCAATCAGGCCGCCATGCGGCAGCGACTCGGCATCAAGGAAGAAATCTGGATGCTCGCACCCCCGCCGCATGTGATCGGCTACGGCACACATGAAGGCGCTGGTTTCTCGTTCTCGATTCCCGAGTGTCTGCCGTCAGACGCCGTGCAGGTCGTGATGCAAAAACGCACGATGCAGATCAACTTTCTGCACCATGTCGCCACCTGCGATGCCGGCCGCCTGCCGCGGGTCTACATCGACCTTGGCGTGGATTCGCGGGCGACCATGCTCGGCCGTCATCTCGCACATGCGCGCGAACTCGGCTTGGTGGTTGCCGACAAGCCCCAGGCGGATTGGTGGCACAACCCTCTGTATTGCACCTGGGGCGATCAATGCCGCCTCGCGCAACATGGCACGCCGCAAAACATGAGCCTCACCCGTGAGCGCATTCTTGGCTGGGCGGACAAGATCCGCACGTTCTACGACGGGGAGGTGAACCTGATCATCGACGACGGTTATTTTCATAGCTGGGGAGACTTCCGGGTGCGTCCTGATCTGTATCCCTCGGTCGATGATTTCCGTGCGCTCATCACCGAACTCAAGGGCCGCAACTTTCGCGTGATCCTGTGGTATGCCCCATTTTGGGTGGATAAAAAAGCCGCGGCAGTGACCGAACATCCCGAGTGGATTCTGCATCGGCCGGACGGCACATTACTCGACGAGACTGGCGACTGGAAGGGGAAGCATCACTACGATTGGACCCATCCGGAACTGCGTGAATACAAGCGTGGACTCATCCATCATTTCCTCACGGAGCTCGATGCCGACGGTTTCAAGATCGATATGACCTACGCGTGTCCGCCGACCAAGGACATCGTTCCGCACGATCCGACGTGGGCTGCCGGAAACCAGTTCTGTAAGCGGGTTGTGGAGTTCATCCATACCGAGGCCACGGCGATCAAGCCCGACGTGTTTCTCACGGTGAACGGCGTCGAGAGCTACCTGCAGCCCTTCGCGAGCGCGGTGCGACTTAACGATCTCTTCAACTTTACTGACGCGACCAAATGGTATGAACGCGCCGAACTGGTTACGCGCATCATGCCGGGCGTGGCCATCGACGTCGATGGCTGGCCGGCCGCGCCCTGCAAGCTGCGCGAGTATCCATTCGTCGCCTCGGTTTACGGTGCGCCGGTGACCTACTACCTCGATGGCACCGAGGTCGGTGACGTCGACTTCGGTCCGACTGAAATTAACCGCATGGCTTCCGTGTGGGCTACCTACGCGCACGCTCCGGTGCATGGCGATGAGCAGATCATCGTGGATGCGGCGGCCGGACGCTTTGAGCGTCGTTCTGCCAACGGTGCCCTGCGCGCACTCTCATTGGAAAAGCGCGTGTTTATCGCTTACGGCGAAAAGTCCATCCGCGTGACGGCTAATACCGCGATGGCGGTTGCCGTGCCTCTGGAGAAAAACCTGACAATATCGAAAGCCGTGCGGGTCAATCGTGATGGCACGCGAATTCCGGCGACGCTGCATGTGGAAACGAGACGCGCACTGTTTTTCGTGGAAGATTCCGGCGACGGGATTCTTTATTATGAACTGAGCTGAGTTCGAAAAAGACCGGAGCCGTTTCTTGATTTAGGCTCTCGTGGAAATGGGAGTGGTGCCGTCGGTTTCATTTCCACCGGCGGTCTTTGCGCATCGTGACTGGCGAAACGCCTTGGGGGTTTCGCCAGTCAGCGCAAGAAACACGCGGTTGAAATAGGACTGCGTGCCGAATCCGCACGCCCAGGCAGTCTCGCCTATCGTGCGCACGTCATAAACCAGCATGTCCTTGGCCTGGGTAATGCGCCGGCCATGGATGTGATCGACCACCGTGCGTCCCGTTTCTTTTATGATCAATCGACCGAGGTAGTTGGGGGCACACTTTAACCGTGCGGCCAGACTGTTTACGGCCAACTCCGAATCGGCCAGATTTTCATCGATCAACTCCAGGCATCGAGTCACCAGCGGATGGGGAGGTTTTGCGAGCGTCGGCGCAGACGCGGCCAGCAGTCGTTGAGTCCACGCCAGTGCGGTCAACAACAGGGCGCGCACGTAAGTATCCAAAGTGGGATTGGGTCCGCAGCCGACCGCGACTTGCGCGATCTCGTCCAGCACGCTGGCAAAGCGGGTTAAATCCCCCGCTTTTACTTGATCAACCATTGTCCATGAGCCGTAACACGAATCCTGGGTTTGGTTGTGATGTAGAATATATGAACCCGGACCGGTTAGATCCACGCTGGTGCAATATAAACTGGCCGGACATTTTAGAGCCCGTTCGTTGTGAGGCACGCCGCGTGGCATCAGGCAAATTTCGCCGGTCCGCAGGATCAATTGCTCGCCGGCCATGAGAAACTCAGTCGAGCCCTCCGTCTGCATGAATATTTCCGGGGTCGCATGGAAATGTAATCCCGGGCGCGTTCGCCGCAGTGCGTGTGCAGCAGGCACATGGAGGGTGAGGGTGCCTTTTTCCAGTGACTGGATCGCCCGCTGCAACGTTTTGCGGTAATCCGCCAACAGGCCATCCGTCGGTGCATTCCGTGTTAAACTTGTCTGTTTCATTCTATGAATTCGCATTGGGCGGTCTGCGCGATGGGGTATCTTCGGATCCATCAAACCATCTGTTTGAGCAACCTCAATCGAAGAACCCCATGTCGTTTATCCCACGCATCCTCTTGGCCGTCTGCTGCACTTCGTCGGTCCCGCTTGTCGCGCAGACCACCTATACTTGGAACGCCACCACCGGCAACTGGGATACCCCCGCCAACTGGACCTCAAATGTGGTCCCTGTATATAATCAGGCCGATTCCATCGTGCTCTCCAATGGCGTGGAGCTGACCCCCGCCAGCACCACCTACACCCCGGGCGTGGATTTGCGGTTCAAGGATATTAGCGTGGGTTTGAACAACTCTCTTCTTCGCACGGCGAATGGCACCGCTAACCTGCGTGCGGTCGGGTCATTTCAAAATGAAGGTGTGATCCGCGCCTCCCAAACCTCCGGCACGTTTGGACTGGAGTTGTTTGGAGCAAGCGGTTCGACCCTTACAAACAGTGGCACCATTGAGGCGACCGGCAATGGCGGCACCCTGAATATTCAGGCGACCACGGTCAACTTTACCAATACAGGGGGCATCCTCCGTTCTTCTAACGGCGCGACGCTCTCCCTTCGCACGGCCAATGGCTACTTGGCCGGTCTGATCGGGGGGCAGATTCAGTCAGGCGTCAGCTCGACGATCCTCGTTTCCGGGGATGTGGATACGCGCCTTCAGCTCAGCAACGTGCTCGTAGACAATCAGGGCACCTTTTTGAATCGCCAGTTTCAGACCGGAGCAGGCCTAAGCAACAGCCGGGAAACCGGCACCCGGCTCATCGGCGGCACCGTTTTCACAAACGCGTCCACGGGCCTTGTGCATGTTCTGGCCGCCAATACCGGCACCTCTGGCAGTGAAACCCGACTGGACTCGGTTTTCTCCGTAGGCGTTTCCAACACAGTCGGCAATACGGCCTCTTTCATCAACAACGGCACTCTTCGTATTCAAAACACTTCCACGCGTGCGAACGGCGCCGTGGCACCCCAGCAGATTGCGTCCTTCTCCGTTGCCGCCGGCTCCACCTTCACCAATACGGGCACGGTCGAGGTATTTCATGATACCACCGCAGTGGGAGTGCGTAGCAGCGCGTTCACCTCAGCTATTGCGATTACCAACGAGGGCACGGTCCACATCCGCGGTAATTCAGTCAACGAGGGCGCGTCCTTCACCGTCAGCGGCGGCCAAAGCTACACCCAGTCCGGCACCGGACTTCGCACACTACTCGAACGGGGCGGCGTGCTCACTGCGGGCTCCGTTCTGATCAACAGCGGCAGTCTCGGCGGCGTCGGCACAGTCACCGGAGCCACGACGATCGGCAGCGCCGCCACACTGATCGCGGCCGATACACTCGCCGACGGCGCGGGCGCGGGCGTGCTGACGTTCAACGACAACCTGATTTTCGCCAATGACTCCGATGTTAGTTTCGCACTCGGAGTTGACACCAACAGCAGCGGTCGCATCACCTTGGCTGGTTCCTCCGCTCTTAGCTTCGGCACCGGGCTGACGTTAAATCTTAGCGATCTCACCGGCGGTAATTGGACCAATGGCATAACTTACCGTTTGTTCGACGTTACCTCGGCCTCGATCGTCGGCTCCCTCGGCGATATCACCGTTAACACGGGGTCTGCCGAGTGGAGCGGCGTTCTTTCCGGCGGGACTGGTTTTGGCTACATCGACGTTACCCTTTACTCCTCCATTCCCGAGCCATCTTCCTATGCAGTGATCGCATCCCTCGCGGTCGTGCTGGCTACTTTGGGTTCCCGCCGCCGGAACAAAATCTGATTCCAGCAGCATTGCCGATAGACCATTGGCGACTTGCTGAGCTTTCGGTTGTATCGCATTCAAGCGCCCCAGCCATCAGCTACTCTACGCTCTCGGAACTATCCGTGAAGCAGGGAAACCGGTAGCCGGGGTGAGTGCTTTTCAAGCTGGCCGACCAAGAAACGATTGCCCGAGTCGCGATCACCGACACCGAACTATGATGTTATCGAATCCAACAGCGCTTTGCCTTAGCACCTCGTGCTCGTCCTCTGCCCACATCGCTCCTGACGCAGTCGCTTGCGACCGCCGTGCGATTCTGATCAATGGGCGGCGCGAACTGCTCATTTGCGGTGAGGTTCACTACGCACGCATTCCGGAAAACGAATGGGCGCGCATCCTCGACGTGACCAAAGCCTCCGGGGTGAACTGCATCGCGAGTTATGTCTTCTGGGACTGGCACGAGCCCCGTCGTGGCAGCTTTGATTTCTCCGGCCAGCACGACATCGCTCGCTTCCTTGCACTTTGCCAAGAACGAGGACTCTACGTGCTATTGCGTGCCGGTCCTTACTGTTGCGCGGAGTGGAACTATGGTGGATTTCCCGCATGGCTGCGTGACGAGCCCGGCATCGTGTTTCGCACATTTAATCAGCCCTTTCTTGATCGAACTGAGATTTACATGGCGCGTCTCTTTGCCGAGATCACCCCGTATCTCGCCACCCGCGGCGGGCCGCTCATTCTGGTGCAGTTGGAAAATGAATACGCCAACATCGCCAAACGTTACAAGGCGGACGGCGACCGTTATCTCGCGTGGATGCTCGAACTTGGCATCAGCCACGGTATCGACGTGCCGATCGTGATGTGCGAGGGCGGTGCTCCCGGTTCCATCGAGGCATTGAATGGTTTCTCGATCAGCGACCAACGCATTGACGATTTTTTGCAGCGTCGTCCGGATCAGCCGCTCATCTGGACCGAGCTTTGGACGGGGTGGTATGACACCTGGGGCTACGAACGTCACGTCCGCGACACCGCCAACCTTTGTTATCATCTGCTGCGCTTCATCGCGGCGGGAGGCACGGCGTGGAATTACTACATGTGGCACGGGGGAACCCACCTCGGTCGCACGAGCATGTATCTACAAACGACCTCGTATAGTTTCGACGGTCCTCTCGATGAAGCCGGCCGTCTGACGTCCAAAGGCCATCTGCTCACTCAGCTCCATGCGTTGCTGGTCGCACGTAAAGCATTGATTCTCGAAGGTGAGATTCAAATCAACCCGCGACAAACCCTCTGGAAAAAAGACGGTAAAATGCTGGTGCTCGACTGGAATCCAGAGACGCATCACGCCGTCCTGTCGGACGAAACTGGTCAGGTGCTTTTTCAATCGGACTCCATCGCAACCGGGTCGTCAGAGTTTCAGTTGCCGCCGTGGACCGATCATTCGTCGCTCGAATCTTGGACGTGGCAACCCGAGCCTATGCCGGCTGCACGCTGTGAAGAAGCCGTCCACGCAGCATCGCCGGTTGAACAGCTTTTGCTGACCAAAGATGCTTCAGATTATTGCTGGTATTCGCACACGCTTACCCACGATGCAGCCGGGATGCACCGGCTGCATGTGCCGCGCTGCGGCGACTTCCTGCGCGTTTATGTGAATGGGAAAGCGGTCGCCAGCACCCCTCTGCCGATCAGGGAATGTCGGGGAGCGACGCTGCCGCGATCAGCCGTAGAAACGGCCGACGAGGCCGACGTAAATGTCCTCGAAACAGGGGAGGCGCATTATGGATTTACGTGCGACCTCTCGCTGGCCGTCGGGCTCAACCGCATCGATATTCTCTGCTGTGCGCTGGGCTTGATCAAAGGCGATTGGATGGTTTCCGGGCCCATGTCCACCGAGCGGAAGGGTATCTGGGATGAGGTTTACTTGGATGACGTGAAGTTGAGTGGTTGGGACATGCAACCGTGCCTGCTTGGAGAAAGTATCGATATTTTCACCAATCCGCCAATCGCGACCGAGCGCACCGACAAGCACCTGGGGTGGTGGCAGACGTCCTTCGATCTCGACCCTGGTTTGCTGACGGATCACCACGACTTGCGCTTGGATCTCGCCGGTTGGGACAAAGGTATGTTCTGGCTCAACGGTCGCCTGCTGGGTCGTTACTGGCTGGTTGAAGGTCGCGGTTATGGCGGCGATGAGGGCTGGCACGAGGCCAAGGAAAATGGCATGTCCTTGACCGCTCAAGGTGAGCCTACTCAACGTTACTACCGCCTCCCTGCCTCTTGGTTGAAAGCCCACAATACGCTTACGCTGTTCGAAGAAGGTGTGCCTCCTTCGCGGCTTTCCGCTCGTCTGGAACTGCGGTCCTTTCCGAGCCCAGCCTGATAAAGGCGCTCATGCTAAAACGGTCCGATATCCAGATCCGCGATCCCTTTGTGGTGCCATCCAACGGCGAGTATTACTTGTTCGGCACGACTGGGGTAACGTTTTGGAAAGATCGGGCCGAGGGGTTTGACCCTTCAGTGGAAGGCTTCGACGCATTCCGCAGTCAGGATCTTGAAAATTGGGAAGGTCCGTTCCGGGTCTTCTCAACGCCCTGCGGGTTTTGGGCGGACCAAAATTATTGGTCGCCGGAGGTGCACTCCTATCAGGGACGTTGGTTTATGTTGGCCAGCTTCAAGGCTTCGAAGGGCTGTCGTGGCACTCAAATTCTGGTGGCGGACAAATTACTCGGTCCCTATGTGCCGCACAGCGACGGGCCGGTTACGCCCTTGGATTGGGAAAGCCTCGATGGGACATTGTTTATCGACGAAGCCGGATCACCTTGGATGGTTTTTTGTCATGAATGGGCGCAAGTGCACGACGGAGAGATTTGCGCGATTCCATTAAGCGCCGACCTGCGTCGCGCAACGGGTGAGCCGGTGTTATTGTTTCGCGCGTCCGAAGCGGCGTGGACCGTCGCCAATCCCAATTCGCAAGATCGCGTGACCGACGGTCCTTGGTTGCATCGGACTTCGGCCGGCACGTTGCTCATGCTCTGGTCTTCAGTGGGTGTAAACGGCTATGCCGTCGCCTGCGCCCGCTCCACCTCGGGCCTGATCGTGGGGCCGTGGATTCAGGATTCCGTGCCGATTTACGAGCAGGACGGAGGACACGGCATGCTCTTTCGCACGTTTGGCGGCGAGCTACGCCTGGCTATTCATGGGCCCAATAAGTTATTGGAGGAACGCCCTCTGTTTTGTCCGATTGTCGAGCAAGACGACCGACTGATTATCTCACATTTAACGTTTTGATTTTATATGCTACCTCATCATCGGATTACTTCTTTGGAGCGTTGGGGATTCCGCGACCGGCGGGATTTCCAGCCGGCGGGTTTGCAGGCCATTAAGGCCGCAGGCTTCACCGGGGTCTTCGTGAATGGCGGCTCGGGAATCGGTCCGGATATGGTCTCTCCGGAGTCGATGGTCACGACTGAGTCGCTGCCCGACCTGATGCCGCTCACAGCCCGGAGCAACCAAGCCTTGATGGAAAAGCAGGCGAGAGAACTCGCCGCAGCCGGTCTGGTGCCTTGGCTGAATATTTGGGGGATCCCGGGCCCTGATCACTCGGTGGGCGGGGACGCGGAATCCAATCGTTTTTTCGACCGGCGAACCAAGCTTGAAATGGGTGCATGTCGGGAGCGTCATCCGGAGCTGTTTGGTTCCCGGCATCTCAATGCGTTGAGCTGGCGCGGCAGTCATCCGCTCTGCGTTAGCCACGTTGATGTGCAGAAGTTTTATGACGAGCTGATCACCCGGCTCCTGAAAACTTACGACACGCTTGGGGGGATCTTCTTTTTTCCGGGAGATGCTGATCCGGAGTTGTGCGATGATTCCTGTCCTCGCTGCGCAACATCGGGGCGCACTGCCTGGAGCCTTTGCGTGGAGCATGTCAACCGGCTCTACGCTGCCGCCCAAGCAGTTCGTCCGGGACTCCCGTTTTACTTTGCCGTGTGGAATCAGGACCATCCGCGAGGAAAGGAAAACATTCGCGGCTTTCTTGATCAATTGGCTCCGGGGATCGGTGTCTGCATGAGCTTGAGCGACCATGTCGTGCAGCAGCGCCGTTCCGGACCGGTTCGGTTTAATCAACCGTGGTCGATCATGGGAGAGGCGGGCGATTTGTTTCAATGGGTCGCCGGCGAATGCGAGCGACAAACCCGACCAGTCATGGTGCTAGGCGAAATCTCCCAATCGGAAGTCTGGGATCCGGTTTGTCACAACTTCCCGCTGCCTGGGCGAACGCTTGATTTTTTACGCACCGCGACCGCCATTCCGGCCATCAATGCGCTGCACGATTTCTGGGGTCATCGTTCTCCGTTTCTACCCCATGCCAATCATGCCGCCATGGCCGCTTTTCTAGAGGCACCCGGCGAGCAACGAGACGTGCTGCTAGCCCGGGCGGCCGCGAGTCACTATGAACTCCCAGTGGACGAGCCCGTGTTGTCGGCTGCCTTGGAGGCGTGGCATCACATCGAAACCGTGGTCGATGCCTGGGCACTCGTGGGATGGAGCCAACGCTTCAGCTTCGCGATAGGACGGGACGCGGCACGGGGCCGGTTCTACCAAGCTCTTGTGCCCGCCTACCTTCGTTCCCTTCACAAGCAGTGGGGCTTGAGCTTGGTGCTGCGTAACGGCGACATGCCTGCTGGTGAATTTCTCCGTCTTCAGCTCGAAGATCGAATCCGTTTTCTCGGCGTGGCGGATATCTTTTCAAAACTTGCCGTCCGCTTGCGGGAATGCGGGCACAGTAACGCGGCGAATCTCGTCGACCGGGAGTCGGCCAACATCGCGCTGGCCGGTGAACTCATCGCCAGTGTTGGCCGCACGGTGGCGGCGCATGACGCCTTTGGTCGTGCCGCGTGGGACGAACTGAGAACGTTGGTGGAGGAGGAGATCGACGCCCGTGAACGTGAACTGGAAATCTCGGGCCGCATTGGTTTCGGCGGCGGGGTGAACACGATTTTGGTGGAGGAAGACATCCAGAATATGCGGCTTTTTCTGTCGCATCCGTCGTTCCCCTTGGTGCCGGATGATCGGTTCCATTTCACCGCCACGCCTTACACTGTCTGAGCTTAGACTATTCTGCGCCGGCCCCGACTACTTCTTTATTATGCCCCGACTTACGCCACAATCCCTGCGCACGAATGCCTTGTCCGATCCCATGGGCATTACGGATGTGCAGCCCTTGCTCTCCTGGCGGCCGGCATCGAGTGCTTCCGTCGTTCAGGTCATTGCGGCATTGGATGGCGATCCGCTCACGACAGGTAAAACGCTCCTTTGGGACTCCGGTTTAGTCACGAGTGAGTCGCCATGGTTGCGACTTCCTCTGACGAAATTGACAAGCCGAGATCGAGTGACGTGGCGGGTTCGCGAAGGGGCGAGTGGGACCGACATGAGCGAATGGAGTGAACCTGCCCGGTTCGAAATCGGATTGCTCTCGTCAGAGGACTGGACGGCAAAATGGATTTCCACTCCGGGGCCGGCGGTCTCGTTGATTCGCCGGAAATTCACGCCGGATCAACCGATCGAAAACATCCGGCGGGCGCGTCTTTACGCGTGTGGGTTGGGTTACTATCAGGTTTTTTTCAACGGGGCCCGTTTGGGTGGTCGCACGCTGACGACCGAATACACAGATTACTGCCAACGCGCCGTCTATCAGACCTACGATCCGGCAAGCGCAATAAAGCAGGATGAAAACGAGCTCTTGTTCTGGCTCGCGGGTGGCTGGCTGGAAAAACAGGGCTACGGAAACCGTCAGTTGATTGCCCAACTTGAGATCGAATTTTCCGATGGAGCCATCCAGCGCATCGTTAGTAATGAAACGCTCAATGTCCAAATCAGCCACGGTAGCGCATGGGAAACCGCCGCGTCATCCATTCGCTACACGGACATCTATTCTGGTGAAGACGACGACACCAGTCAGGCCGCTCCTGAATGGCGGGAAGCGTGGCAAAATACCCCGCAGCTCAATCCTCAACTAGTGGGCTTGGAGTGCCTGCCCGTTCAAACGACCGAGGTGCTCGAGCCGGTGAAGGTAACCGAGGTGCGTCCGAATGTTTGCCTTTTCGATTTTGGGCAAAACCTGGCCGGCCGATGCCGGGTGCAGGGGACGTTTACGGCCGGGACGAAATTGCGACTCCGTCATGCGGAGCTTTTAGGCGAAGACGGATCGACGATGGATCAGCGGACACTGCGCGGCTCTCATTCGACCGACAGTTACGTGGTGGGCTCAAGTGGCCTGATCGATTGGGAACCGCGATTCACGCTCCACGGATTTAGATATGCTGAATTGGAATCCACTGCACCGTTGCCCGCCGACCTGGTGATCGGTGCGCAGGTCATGCAAACGCCGATGGACCAGCGGGGGCAATTTTCCTGTTCTCATCCCGGGCTGACCAAGCTGTATCAAAACTGCGAATGGACGCTGCGGTCCAATGTAAGCAGCATTTTCACCGACTGCCCTCAGCGTAATGAACGTCAAGGCTGGATGGGAGATGGCTGGGTGTCAGCCGAGGCAACGTGGCATCATTTCGACGCCGCACCGTTTTACCGAAAATGGTTCGAAGACATATTGCTAACGCAAGGAGTGGACGGGCAACGTTGGTCCAGCACCGCGCCACCTTGGTTTCCTGCCCGCCATCAACCCAACGAAGGCAACTGCAGCAGTTCAGGTAAGCAGGTCGATGCGGTTTGGACATCGGCCGCCACGTGGATCCCGTGGTTGAGCTACCAGCATTCAGGGGATGATCACTTCTTGCGGAAAATGATCCCTGCGTTGGAGAACTATGCGCGGTTTATCCGCACGACCGCTGCTTTCCCCATGGTCGGGTTCAACGACTATGGCGATTGGCTGCGTCCGACCACAACGCGCCCCACGCCCGCACATGAAACGCTGTTTATGGCCACCGCGTTGTTTGCGTGGGAACTAAGCGTGCTGGAAAAAGCCTACAGTATCCTTCCTGGCGATAAGACGACTCGGATTCCTTTGAACGAGTTGCAGGCCTGGCAGGAGGAGGTTCTGACGGAATTGGTGAAACGATTCTACGATCCGGTCGCGCATTCATTCGGGTCGCAAACGCTGGATGCGCTGGCGCTCTATCTCGAACTGTTGCCGTCGGCGGAAGCACCTGCGTTGCTCGGTCAGCTGGTGCACGATATTCAAGTGCTGCGTGACGGGCATTTGGATACAGGAATCATCGGAACGCGGTTTTTGCTCGAAGCACTGTCCCGTTCCGGACGTTTCGACGTGGCTTATCAAATCGTTACCGCAACCGGTTACCCGGGTTGGATGGAGCACATCGATAACGGCGCGACGACAGTTTGCGAGCGTTGGAACTACCGAGGCTCTTGGGATATGAATTCCCATAACCACCCTGCGTTCGCGAGTGTCAGTGCTTGGTTGTTTCGCTGGCTCGGCGGTCTGCGCATGGACGAATCGAAGCCGGCGTTTGCCAGTTTCATCATAGCTCCGGAGCTTCCGGGCGATTCATTTGAATCAACTGTGACCTTGGCAACGCCTCGCGGCAAAATCGAGCTGCGCAGTCAACGGACAGTGAACGATGTGAATTTGTATCTTGTCGTTCCTTTTAACACGGAAGCCATGGTTCTGATGCCTCATTCCGAATCGAGCGCACTGGGTGATCTACAAGTAAACGGCGAGGCGCTCAGCGAGCCTTGGCGTGAATCGCCTGCTGACCGAATCAGGGTGCGATTAGGCTGCGGTTCGTGGCACCTGCGTCTGAACATTGGAGCATCTATAATATAACGGTAGCTGATATTCGAGTATGCCAAGGTGGAGCGGCTTGTCCTCAAGACGCTGGATTGGAGTTACTTTCATGCCAAAACGCGTTGGGGACTGTTTGGACCGGAGACAAGGGTAACAGGTGTTCGGACACATAGGTAACACCTGTAATGTGGGATTTAAGTGTTAAAGGTGTGTGGAGTAGATGGAGCGTAGTTGGTGTTTGGGCTGCCGTGTAGAGGTTAGGTCTATGAGCCCCAGTTTGTGGTGGCAGAAGAAGACCTCCCACTGACCGTCGGTCTGCGCGCTCGGGCGCAGGCCGACGGTCAGTCCAGCAAAAGCGCGGCCAATCATCCAAGTCTGGGAACCGAAGGTGAGCATGCCTGCGGAACGGACGATGCGCACGGTGTCGGAAGCTGGATACTCAGGGGCGGACAGGCAGGAAGGCATGGGGCGTATGCTGGGCTGATAGCGAGACAGTGGAGTTGCTCCTGCTAGTGCATCGTGGGGACGCTCGCAGTTATACACGTGGCTGAAGCGGGGGAACGCTTGGCCGCAATCAGCCAGATCACGCCAAGTGCGGCCAGCGATCAGCTCCTGATTGAGTGTGCGGTGAAAACGCTCCTCTTTACCTTGGGTCTGCGGGTGATAAGGGCGTCCATGCAACACGCGCACGCCCAGACGAAGCAGCCAGACGGTCAAGGCAGTGTGCGGGCTGGTGGTGTCGGCGCGCCCCCATGGTGCGCCGTTATCGCATAACATGGCCATTGGCAGACCATAGCGTTCAAAGGCGGTGGTCAGGCAGGCACGCACGGTGACCGCTTGCTGATTGGCGCATGCCTCCAAAACCAGGTTAAAGCGGCTGTGGTCATCGAGCACGGTGAGCGGGTGGCAACGGGGTCCAGCCAGGGTCGGAAAATGTCCCTTGAAATCCATCTGCCAAAGTTCGTTGGGCCAGGTGCGCTCAAAGCGGGTGAATGCCGTATGGCTGGGGCCCGGGGCCGTAAGCAGGCCGTTGCGTCGCAAGATGGCCGTGCAGGTGCTGGCCGCCGGGACCCCAACCTTGCCCAGATCCTGCAGACGCCGACGCAACTTGCGGCCGCCCCAAGTCGGGTGCTCTTGCCTGAGTGTCAGCACATCCTGCACTACTGATGGTAGGCAAGTAGCCGGCTGGCCACAGGGGCGCCGCGATTGATTAGCCAGCGCATCAAAGCCTCCGGCTTGGTAGCGACGACGCCACTTGTAGCCGGTCTTCGGGCTTACCCCAAAGCGTCGGCATAACTGCCGGAAGTTTATCCCGGCCTGCGCAGCCAGACTGACGAACTCGTATCTCTGTGACATGGTGGTTTGGGTCATCCAAGGCATCCACCAAGTGTTACCCATGTCTCCGAACAGTGTTACCCATGTCTCCAGTCCATACAGGGGACAACGCGTTCCACCCTAAGTGAAACGGATACACTTCAACTTAAATTTCTCTAATAAAATCGGTGAAGGGGGCCACGGTCCGTTGGCCACCCTTCACGATTGGGAGTCCGACGATCCGATGATCAGCGGATTACGGTTTATTCTCCCCAGACAAACACGCCCCATGAAGCTGGGAACAGCCACGATTCCTGCGGCTCGTCGTTGACCAGGTTGGTGGCTTGGTTGGCCCAGTAGGTGCGGGCGGTATTGATACGGCCGGCGGAGTCGGAGGAGATGAAGCCGATATCACCACTGATCTCTGAACCGGCCTGCGGGGCGAGTCCGAGGGAGATGAGCGGCACGGCGGCTTCGAGGCGGTAACCACGGGAGGTCTTGACGACGACGACTTTGGAGTCGGCGAGTTGGCGGACCTCGTCGAAGGCCTTGGGGCCGACGGGCGACTGGTAGACTTTGCGGCTGCTCTTCGGCGCGGCGGGATTGACCGGACGCATCAGCACGGCGGCGGGTTTTCCTGCGAGCGAGGCGAAGACGATGCGCAGATCGCCGGCGACCGGCTGGGTGCGTTTGGCGGAGGCTTTGGGGTCGAGGCCGAGCTGGATATCGACGGCGTCACCAGTCTTGAAGAGGCGGGTGAAATCAACGCCTTCGTTAACCCAGGGGCTGGAGTCTTCGACGTCCATGGCGAGGTAGAGGTGCGTGGCATCGTAGGCGAGCGCGGCCTTGGCCTTCACGTTGGACGAGGAGCTTTCAATGACGAACGTGGGGACGGGTTTCCAGCCGGTGCCTTTACCGTCGATGGCGGGGGCTTGGGCGAGGCGCACGATGGTCTCTTTCTTTTCCGACTTGAGGGCGGCGGCGGCGAGACGTTCATCGTTGGCGATGGCGGCTTGGGACAGCGTGGCGTCGGTGACTTGGAATGGAGCGGCGGTGAAACGCTTGACGCGATCAAAGCCGGAGACCTCCAGAATCATCGCAGCCTGACGCGGCAGACCGCTAGTCAGACGGGTTTTGCCGTCGCTATGACTGCCAAACCAGCCGGAGAACGGTTCGCCGCCACCACTGAAGGTTTCCATGGGAACACCGTTAAGATCGGACTCCTTGGCGGGCAGGGCGATGGTCGGCAGGCGTCCGTCCTGGAAGAGGGAGCCGATCAAGAGGCCGTCGGTGGTGAAGAAAAAATCCTGTCCGAGATTCCCACGGAGACCAAAGACATGACCACCGTTGTCGGGCAGATCGGCCACGCCGAGGAATTTAAGCGGGCCGATCACCAGACCCGGGCGCGGCATGGGCGCGCGGTGGGAACCGTGGACGGATGGATAGGGATTTGGGTAGGACCAAAGGGTGCGTCCGGTTTCCTGATCGATCGCCGCGATGCGGTCAGACAAGACCAGCACGGACTTTTCGTCGGAGACGGGAACGAAGTCACCGCGATCATTGGATTGGGACAGTTTCTTGATGCTGTCCGGGCCAAACACCGGAGCGCCCTCGGCGGTGTAGCGGAGAGGAATGTAACGGGCGGGGCCGTTGACGGCAAAAGACAGGTCTGCGGGCGACATGCGCGTGCCCCAGCCGCTGCCCCAAGGAATGGGATAGTGGTCGCGGTTGGCGGATTTTCCGATGGCGACAGGCTTGGAAATCGGAACGATTACGACCTCGTTGAACTGAACACGTCCGTCGGTGTTAAGATCGTTCCAGAAGTAACCATCACAGGCGTTGTGCCCGGCATACTCGCCGTCGGGTTGGGCGACGACTTTCCCGGTGCGATCGAGTTTGCCCGAAAGCTGCCCCAGCAGGCCGATTGCGGAAACGGGACGCCAACCCTTGTCGTCTTCCATGTAGAGGACGTAGGACTCGTAGGGGCGGCCGGCGGGTTGGAAGAGGAACTCACGACGCTTGCCGCCGGCCTCGCTGGTGAAGCGATGCGGGTGCGTGTAGTTGTGATCGTGCTGGGTGCGGAGTTCGAACTGCTCTCCTTCGCCGGGGACCCAGAGGATGCGGGTGACCGTCCAGGTTTTTTTTGCGAGATCGAGTTTCATTTCGACCGGACCGTAGTAGGCGAGAGTCGGATCGTTGTCGTGAAGATAGGCACCGCTGCCGGCGTAGGTGGTATTGCCGATGTAGTCGCGGATGAGTTTACCATCGCGACCCCACACGGAGACGCGGCGCGGGTATTCCCAGTTTTCCACGGCCCAGACCTGGCCTTGAGTGTCGACGGAAACGGAGCTGACGTGGCGCATGGCCGCAGGGACAAAGTCGCCGCGAATCGGTCGTCCGCCCTTGAGGCCGGCGGTGTATTCAGGTTTTCCTGACGGGCTGAAGAATTTCACCTGCTGATCAGGGCCGTTGTCGTAGAGGCCGAGGTTGCCTTGAGGATCGATGGCAAGCGTGCGGTCGGGTGTGACACCGGGAGTCGGGATCACGCGACGCGCGCCGGTCTCGGGATTGATCTGCACGAGCTTTTGGGCGGAAACGGCGTAGAGCTCGCCGGCCGCTCCGTAGGCGATGGCGGTGGGCGCAGGAACATCGAGGGTTTTTAGCAGCTGTGCGGACTGCGAATCGAGCAGGACGATTTTCCCGCCGCTAAAGGCGAGGGCGAGGGTTTTGCCGGAGGATGCGATACCGGTGGGTTTGCCGGGAATGGATTCCTTGCCGCCGAAGAGATCGACGAGCGGGTATTCAAAAGGCAGCTCCTTGCCGTCCGCGATGAACGGTTGATAGGCGCCGGTGTCGCGGACGAGTCGACAGAGGACGGGAGCAGTGTCGGCGACGAAATAGACGCTGGCGGTATCCGCGGTGAGTGCCTGGGTGCCACGTTTTTCTCCCCAGATTTTATTGCCGTCGGGGCCGATGCCAATGACGCCATGGCCGCCTTCGACACCGGGCCAGCCAAGGATGGTCCAGTCGCCGGCGGCGGCGGTGAATTTGGGACACGTGTGGTCGGCGCCCCAGGAGCTTCCCGGGCCGGCTTCCCACGGCGGGTTACCGGGGTTGAAGAACGACATGACGTAGTCCGCGCCCAAGCCTGATTGGGTCAGGCCGCGGACATGGTAGGTGCCGCCAGAGGCGAGTTTGCCGGCGTCGTCCAGGCCATCCCAGAGAACCTCCACCGTGCGCTCGTCACCAGTGATGGAAACAGAGTATTGTTCGCCGTCGAGCTGGGCGCCGAGGTTGCGCACGCGCTCGCCGTCGGGAGTTTCAATCACGATGGTGAATTCGCGGGCATCGGCGGGGATGATCGCACGGACGGGAATGGTGCCTTGGATCTTTTGAGTGGGTGGGGAGTAAACGAGTGGCTCGACATTGCCATGGTCGAGGAGGGTGACGTCGCCCCAGAGTTTCGTGCCCTTCCAGAAAAACTCACGGCTGGTTTCGCCGATCTGAAGGTTGTCGGCGTAGCGATGGGCGGGCCAAAGGGTTTCGCCGGCGGTGCCCCAGAAAAATTCGAGGCCGATGCGGAACGTTAGGCCCGGCGCAACGACAGGAGCTTTCTTGTAAATCAAGCCCCACGGGATGCGTGTTTCCTGGACGTATCCCCGACCATCGGCGTCCGCCTTGTAGGCCAGTTGAACACCATCGCCGAGATCGCTGGAGCCCGGTTTTCCCGTGCGCAAGGTAACGGTCATATCCGTCTCACGACTGTTGGTTGGGGTTGGCCAGACGGCCTGGTGCATGACGGGCAGCGACTCGTTGGTATAATTCCAGAACGTGATCCACTGCGGCCAGTCGGTGAGCAGGCGAAGTTGAAGCGAGTCACCCTGCCAGCCCTTCTCGGGATTAAAGGCGGGATTGACGGTGTTGTTCAGCGGGTTGGGATCACGGACTTTCAGTGCGAGATAAACGTAGTCCTTGTCCCACATTACCGCGGTTTCAGCGGAGTAGCGGTCGCGGATCGCGAGGTCGGCAAAGCTCCAGATGCGACCGGAGAAGTCCCACTCCGCAAGGTCACCGTCGATGGTGACAGTTGCAGGCGCAGGGACGGCGCGGATGCCGGTGTTGTGGCTTTGGCGACCCATCATCTGGGCGGATGCGGTGACTGCAGGCAGACAGCCAAGAGTCAGGGCGAGGGACAGGAGGAGGGGACGTTTCATGAAGGGGGTGGAATAGGCACGGACAACCGGGTTTGTGCGTGCGACGGGTGGGCAGAAGCGAGGGAGGCGCTCCTTTGTAGTCAGGTATTCACGGACTTGCCCGCGTCGATCCACCTTTAAAATAAAAACACAGTTTATACAGCTGCGCAGACTTCGAGCCGGACTGGCCTCGCTGGACGCTCGGAACGGGTAACCAGAGGGCCTGTTTGTAGCAGCCTGCTTGCAAAAGACGGAGTGGCTATAACTCTATTTTTAATGCTCTAGCTACTCCAACCATCGGGCCTAGTAGCACACCGCACCGGCGGATTCCGATGCAGTGGGTATAAGAATGAAGGTGGTTACCCTTCTTGGCGCAGCCCCTAACCCGTAACGCGCACGAGTGAACGTGCTGCCACCTCGACTGGGATGGTCACCGCGTCAACACCGGGACGAGCACGGAGACGAACGGTGGTGCGGATGGTCTCGTTAAGCGGATTCCAGCAAAGCACGGGGAACGCGCCGTCGTGGTCGACGTTCCACGCGGCGGCGTGCGGCGAAAAGACCAGCAGGCGGTCGTCCGCGGCCTGTCCGATTTCGCCGCCGAAGGTCATGCGGTTGGGCAACGGTTCGGCACCTTGGTAGGTGGCCTGCAGGGTTTGGTCCCACGGGTTTTCGTAGGCGACGAAGGGGAAACGGGCGTAGAGCGCGCGCTCGTTGGCGAAGTCCTTGGTCGGCAGATAAACAACGCGGCCTTCGGTGTCGTGAATGCGTTTGTGCGTCCGGGCGGCCGGCAGCATCGCGAGCGTGGTGCGCGAGGTCAGCCAGATGAGGTCATACATCGAGTCGGGCAACTCCATGTAGGCGGCGAGGGCGGCGATGGCCCGCACGCCGTCACAAGATTCGAAGGGAGGAAACTCGGCGAGTTGATCGCGTCCGCTTTGCGCGCCGTGGGCCCAGCCGCGGGTGTCGAAGTCGGGCACCGGACTGTTGTTGATCGTCGAGTAAAAGAGCGACGACAGGAAGTTGGCGAAGCGGCGGGCGGCGGCGAGGTAGGCTTTGTTGCCGGTGTAGCGATACGCTTCGAGGTTGGAGTAGATCGCGTGAGCGTAGCCGAGGGTGCGGGCTTGGTGGCCGGCGGGGCATTTTTCACCAAAGCCGCCACCGAAGAACCAGAAGCGTTCGTCGAGCTGGGCGTTGATGAAGTCCAGCATGGCGATCGCGTGATCGGAAAAACGTTTGTCGCCGAGGGCGCGTCCGCCGAGGAACAGCACATGAGCGGCGATCGAGCGCACACCGTAGTCGCCGAGGCCCTCGGGTTTGGCTCCGTCGCGATGGGCAATGAGCATGCCGTCGAGGTAACTGCGGGCGGCTTGTGCGAGCGCAGGTGACGCGGCGGGATTTAGCGCCAGTAGACGCATGGCGGGAACGGCTACGAAAAAACAGATACCTAGCGTGAAGGCCTGTGCGGGATCGGCCTTGGCGACGTAATCGGCGAAGCGTTCGCCGAGCAGGTTGGTGCGTTGATTGAGCTTCTCGTCGCCGCGCCAGTGGGCGAGGTAGGCGGCGGGCGCGAGCCAGAGCAGGGCAAAGCCTTGGTCGAAACCGCCGGCCTTGGGCCGGGTGCCGTCGATGTAAACGGCGATGCCGCGTTGGGTGCTCCACATGCCGGGAACTTCTTCCTGACGTAGAGTGTCGAGCATGGCTTCGGCGGCAGTCTCCCAAGTCACGCCGAGTGAGTGGGCGACTTTCTCGGCGGGCACGATGCCGTCGGTCGGAATCGAAAGGGCGAGCAGACGGCCCCAGGTGTCTTGCAGCCACGCGTCGGGTGCGCGGGTGTCGCTGGAGTCGGTGAAGTCGACCACCACGCGCTGGCTGATCGTCTGATCGCGGGCGACGAGGAGGTTGGGATCTTTCTTGATGGTCGAGGACCAGTTGAAGGCACCGACGATAAATTTGTAACCGCTGTGACCTTCGCCTTCGGCAAACTCGGCGGTCGGGTCATAGGTTTCGTCACCTTCGCCAACCACACGGCGGGTGGGCGTGGCGTAGAGATCGCCAAATGTGCTTTGAGCGGCGTCGAGCAACAGGGTGATGCGACGCTGCTGGCCGTTGTCATTGATCTGGTGGGCGAGATAGGGCGCAAAGGTCTCCGCGGTCATGCGGGTGACGCCGGGACGATTGTAGAACCAGAGCGGGCTTTGCCACTCGATACCGGCGAGCTTTTTGCCTTTGTTGACCACCAAGATCGGCTGCATGCCGATCGCGCTGAGCACGCTTTCATTGCCATCGTGCACGTAGGGCGTCTCGAAACTGCTCAGGGCTTCCTGCAGCTCGACATCGGCGGGCGGCGTGAGCGTTGCGTGCACCACAAAACCGGGACCGGACTCAGGTAGTGAGACACTGACCTCGCAGGGAATAACCGTGCCGTAGTAATCGACCGAGCCGCCAAAGGTTTTCCGGCTGGGTGTGTCTTCGGTGAGGGCGAGGGTCAGTGCGCGCTCGTTGCCGACAGACATCCATTCGTGGTCCTTGAAGCGCAGGTGGCGGTCTTCACCAAGGTAGAACCAGTCGGGTTTCCAACCGGTGTCGGTGGTGCGGATAAAAACGCAACGCTGGTTGCCGTTGATCAGTTCGAGGCGGTCGGTGGAGGAGGGCGACATAGACAAGGTTAGGAGCTCACAGTTACGGCCGGTGAAACACGATCCATACAGAATGGAACAGATTGTTGCTCCTAGACCCGGTTGCCGATGGTATCGGTTGCACCGGTGAATCCGGGACCGCCGGCCGCGACGTAACCGTGGCTGGCTCCTGAAGCGTCAAGCGACACCCAGAAGGCGTAAAAATTCCCTCGTGTGAGTTGGAATCGAACACGCACTGCGCGACCCTTCAGAGCGGATAAATCGGAGCCGTTGCTCCACGCGATCCGGACGCATGTCGAGTTGACGCAAATCGGAGCGCATGTGGCGGCAGCTAACGAGGGGATCACGTTGCCCGCTTCGTCGAGAATCTCCGCACGCAGCTCACCGTCAGGGCAATCGACGTTCACGAAGAGGTGGCGACCGTCAAAAGTGAACGGCTTGGTCGTGAGCGCGCCGGAGATGTCGTCAGTCGTGTTCATTGACGCAAATCCATCGCGGCGCAGGCGGGCGATACCGGTGGAGCCGTGGGCATACATGCCGTTGAGTTTCCAGTCGGGATTGAAGTTGGTCTGGTCGCCGCGAAAGCCGATGTAGTAGAACCAGAGCTCGTCGCCGACGATCGCGCAGATGCCACCGACCGACTGAATGTAACCGCGTTCCCACGAACCGGGTTCACGCGTGCCGGCGATGAAGGGGCGGCGGTCGGGGCGGTGCCAGTTGAGGCCGTCTCGGCTGTAGGCGAGGGTGAGATCGGTGTTCTTTGGCGTGCCGGTCGACATGCACTCCTCGTTGGTCGGCCCCCGGTGGATTTGAAACAGACCGAGCAGCAGGCTTTCGTAGGCGACGGCGTCGAGGTTGTAGAGTTGGGGCGGTTGATCGGCGGCGGGGCCGATTGCGTCGAGGTTGTCGGCGGCGGTCCAGAACACCGGTTCGCCGTCCTGCCATTGTGCGGCTTGCCGGAAGTCGGAGTGGGCGTGCCGGCGCCGGATGCGTCCGTTGTCGAGGAAGCGCAGACTGAAGACCCATTCGTTGCGGAAAGGATCGTAGTAGATCGTGCTGCGGTCGCCGGAGTAACCGGTGGGGATGGGCACCGACCAATGAATGCCGTCGGGCGAAGTGGCCACAAAGCCGGTGGTCTTTGTGCCCTCGGGGCCATCGGGCGGCCGTAGAAACAGCTTAAAACGCTCCGACGGGTCGGTCGCCGCGTGATCAAGCACGACAGTGGACGAGTCGGGTCGTAGCTCGGGCAGGATGCGATTGGTGCCGGGCACGATGTCGAGCGCGGGGCGTTCCCAGTGGATGCCATCGGTGCTGGTGGCGTAGGCGGATGTGCCCAGCCAGCCGGCTTCATACCACATCTTGAAAACCTGATCCTGCGGATCCCACCAGACGCCACCGCTCTTAGGTCCGGCGAGCGGCAGGCCTCCGAGGTTTTCGAGCTCGGTTTCCGGAGTCAGAATCGGGTTGTCCGTGTGTTTGACCGGTTGATGAAACTCACGGACGAGCGTGGTGGATTCGATCAGGAAATCGTCAACGAAAAGCTGACGACCAGGGACGAGCGGAGAGACTGCTGGGGTGGGGGACGCCATGGGATGGAGGAGGTAAGGACGAATGAAGAAAAGCCGTCACGCCAATACAACGGTCTACATACAATTAGATTTGTGAAGCATTGGAGAGGGCCGGTGGTTGCCGTATGCCCCGTGGTTTTGCATTTTACGACCAGTGTAGATGCTTCAGCCCAAAACCAGAATCGCTCTTCATCAGGCCAAAGAAGCGGCAGCTGATCGCTTGGCTAGAGATGCGTAAGCCACCCTATTGTGATCTGCTGAAACGAGCGTGTAGGCGTAAAAATCAATAAACAACGCCCTGACCCTTTCGGCATTCCCCTCGGCACTGGATTCGCGCCAGCCATAAAGCGCCGCGGCAAGAGCTAACGCTATAAGTAAGCTAATGATGGCGGCACGTTTCATGATTCTGCCGAACGTTTTAGGTCAGAGACCGGAGCAGCTGGCGCGAAGCGTGCGCAGCACGATTCGTGACAGCTGTGGAGGTTCTCTGTAGCGTATGGTTCGGCTCCGTTTTCATTTCTGTAAAAAGTAGATTAGGCATCCGATTCCAATAATAAATAGCATGCCGACAAGTGCCGTGACTTCTGCTTTCAGCATCTTTCTTCCGTTCCGATATAGGGAAAACGACCAATCAACTTTTCGTCCCTTGTTTTTCTCTTCGATAGTCGAAAATGGAGCGAGCGTAATCATTCCCAGCGTGCAGATATTCAAAACACAGAATCCGACCCAATAGCCGATTCCGTAAAATAGGATTTCGACTACCACTCGGAGTCCAATTTCAGCAATGATTTCGCCTACTGGCATTTTGGTGTTATTTTTGCCGAACGTTTCAGGTCAGAGACCGGAGCAGCTGGCGCGAAGCGTGCGCAGCACGATTCGTGACAGCTGTGGAGGTTCTCTGTAGCGTATGGTTAGCCTCTTTCATATTAGCTTATTCTCTACGAGATATTGGCGGCCGCCGGAAGTAACCGCCCAGAATGAACCAACATTCATACGCCCGTGTGTCATGCGCACGAACTTAGCACTACAAAGCAAATCGAAATAATAGTCACCGCGAGCCTGCGGAAATCCACAATGAGAAATCAATCTGTCTTTAGTAATTTCAACGCGAGGACCGATTCCAGAGAGCTCAAGAAGCATCTTTTCGGACTCGGCAGGAAGTCGATTCGTCTTCTTCCGTTCTTCTTCTGCGGAAAACTCCGCGAGCTTCGATCTCAGGGAAGCAAGCTCAGCTGTCGCTTCGTCTCTTTCCGCCTCCGCCTTCGCCATGCGCGTCTCAAGCGGGATTACACGCTGCTTCAGCTCCGCGTAATCCGTCTCCAACTTCAGTCCCTCCTTACGCATTCGGAAATATTCCGCATCGAGCGAAGATATAATCGACTGAATCTCTCGCAGTTCGGATGCCTGCTTCCGATCCGTGATGCTATCGACGAGCGAAGCCGTAAGTGCTCTAAGTGTGGTGATCGCGGAAATGGGGTCGATTGGCATAATTCAGATTTGGCTAACGTTTCAGGTCAGAGACCGGAGCAGCTGGCGCGAAGCGTGCGCAGCACGATTCGTGACAGCTGTGGAGGTTCTCTGTAGCGATTGGTTGGGCTCCGTGGTTTTCATTTTACATCAAACGACGTCCGAAAATCGTGGGCATTAACTGGCGGGGTAGTGCTAACTGAATCGTGCTTGTTTTGAAATACTGGTCCAGAAAAGATGAATCCCTCATCATCAACGAGATTCCATCGATCACAACCACTACGCCATAAACAAAAATAAAGATAGCATGTGGCTCTCTTATCTGAGGCGGTAGTATCTGGACTGGGAAATAAACAACAATACCGAGTCCGAGAAAATGAATGGTTCGTAATAGTCTTCTTTTCAGGCTTAATGGCGTGAAATCTATCGTTTTACGCTCAAGCATAAGGAAGGCAGATCCAGGGCTTTTGGTGCATGCTGTGATTAGCCAAAAAATAATCAGAAAACCTATCAGTATAATACGAGTAAGTGTGCTAGGCGTATCGCTATTACCAAGTAATGACCCGATTTTTCCGGCCAGAATGACGAGCATTCCTATCGATATAAAATTGATGAACGATGCGCAAAACCTGCGGCCTGCGGATGCCTTAATGTAGTTTGATGGCAGGGTGCTCATTTTATTGCCCAACGTTTCAGGTCAGAGACCGGAGCAGATGGCGCGAAGCGTGCGCAGCACGATTCGTGACAGCTGTGGAGGTTCTCTGTAGCGT